>JBEKDT010000014.1:0-139966 GCA_050014195.1 Desulfomonilia bacterium
GATAAGCCCGTGACAAAGCTCTACCGGTCGTGCCTGCCGTTCATCATTATTATGATCATTGCGCTACTTGTGATAACCTACTGTCCCTGGATGAGCCTTGCGCTCATCGAGCACTTCGGCATCCGCTGAAAGATTGATTGGAACGTGTAGTTGCTTACATGCTTAGATCATCACAATTATCAAAGAGATTCTTCGCTTCCTTATTTTTTTAAAGTTATCTTGCTCTTTTCAGAATTATTGCAAACAATGAGTTTTGCAATTAACCTCATGCGGTGCTCATTGAGCTTCCTGGTCATCTCCACCGGCACCCCACCAGGGGGTTCATCATCGGCCTCAGCCCATTCTGAATAAATCCGAATTATTCTCATCGACGCAGCGGAAAAGTCCCGATATATGAATGAATATGGCACAGGGCATCCCGATTCTGCACTCAAAGTTGATGGCTCCGCGCACAACGGACACCATCATTCGCGATAAACTCCAACAAGTCATTCTTGAGATCCCCCGGAAAAGGGTTACCACTGTAACTGCTGGTGCTGGTTACGGGAAAACGACATTGATCGCCCAGGCTGTGCAAGGGTACGATACGGTGTGGTACAGGCTGGATAGCCTTGATCGAGATTTTACCACTTTCATGTATCACCTCATTGAAGGAGTGCGCAGGATATACCCGAACTTCGCCGGCGAGGTCATGAAACGTTTAGAGGAAAGTCAGACCTTGAGCCTCGAATACAAGGGCATAATGACGCTCTTTGTCCATGATCTCGGCTCAGTGCTGAAAAAAGACATCATGATTGTCCTGGATGATTATCATAACGTAAAGGACTCCCCAATGATCCTGGATGCAGTACAGCTCCTGGCAGAAAATCTGTGCGCATCCGCCCACCTCATCATCATCAGCCGTTCAGAGATACCCTTGCAGCTTTCACGCATGCGGACCATGCGGGACGTTATTGATATCAATCCGGAGGACCTCCTCTTTTCATCAGAGGAGACAAGGCTGTTCTTTGCTCAACTTTTTCAGATCATCCTCTCAGAGGATTCCCTTGAGCTTCTCCACGCTAAAACCGCGGGCTGGGTGAGCGCCTTGATTCTCTTCTTCCATTCGATCAGACAAAAAGATCTCGTGGATATCGAGCGGGAAGTACGCAAGCTCAAAGGCTCAGGCAGGCTTATCTCTGATTACCTTGCTGAAAATGTGTATGCCATGCTGCAAACCGAGCTGAAGCATTTCCTGATGATAACATCCATCCTTCCCCAGCTGAACGCTGTATTCTGCAACAAGCTTGTGGGCATTTCTCATTCAGCACAAATCCTTGGAGACCTCCGGAAGAGCCACCTCTTCACCTTTGCTTTAAATGAAGATGGAAATGAATATTGCTACCATCAGCTCTTTCAAGAGTATCTGCAGGGCGTCCTCAAGCGCGAGATGGGCGAGGCTGAGCTAAGCAGTCTCCATAGCAAAGCAGCCCGGATTCTAGAAGAGAGCGGCAACGAAGAAGATGCTGTCCATCACTATCTCATGGCAGGCGCTTTTGAGCAGGCCTGCAATGTCCTTGATAAGATTTGCCTTGCCCTCATCGGAATGAGCAGACCCGAATTTATCAATGCCTACCTGAACAAAATCCCTGAGACCTATTTCACTACCCACCCATGGCTTGAGTTCTTGCGCGCCCATGCCCACATCTTCTCAGGGAGGTTTCTTGAGGGAGGGATGTGCCTCATCAAAGCACTCTCCATCTTCAGGCAGCACCATGATCAGCTAGGGATTGACCGCTGCCTCGACACCATGGCCACAGGACTGTACTTAAGCGGTGATTTTGACAAGGCAGAAAAGATATTTGAAGAGCTGCTTTTAAGCCCATCCCTTGACCCCATCCTGCACGTGGAAGCACTCATTCATCTCACATTCATTACCTGCCAATACGGGAAGATCAAAGATTCGGATGCTTATTATGCCAAGGCGCTCACCCTGTTGCCGGACATTGAAGATCCCGTCTTCAGGGAAGCACACCATGCCTGGCTCATGATCTACCATGGCTTCAGACATGTTATCTCTGGGAATCCCGGTAAGGCCATTGAACTAGCCGGAACAGCCAAAGAAAAGCTCCAAAGAATGCAATCCGACCGTCTTTTAACCCTGGGCTACAATCTCACATCCATGGCATGTTTTTATCAAGGTTCGTATGTACAGGGACTTGAAGAGGCCTGCAAAGGGTTGATGATTTGCAGAGAAAAGGGCTTCCGTGACATCACCTATGGATGGCTACTTTGTCAAGCTGGCTCCAATGCCTTAGGGCTAGGCAAGGTTGATGAGGCCATAGGGTATAAAGAAGAAGGTCTTAAACATTTTTTAGAGTTGAAGTCACCATTTGGTGTTGCCTATGCTTATCTTTTCCTTGAAAGTACCTACTTGTCTATGGGCAAACTGGATCTTGCCGAAGAAATGGGTATTGCATGCCTTGATGCATCCAAGGGCATGAACCTGCCGCATATTACCGGGCCTGCCAAGGGCTTGCTGGCGGATATCCATATCCTTCGGGGTAAGCTCGATGAGGCAGAGGCTCTCATCAAAGAGGCACAGTCAACATTTTCTTTTTCTACCCAGTTTGAATGGGGAATCTATCGCCTCTATACACGGCTGCACTGGCAGCGGGGGCAGAAGGAAGAGGCTCTTTCCTGGCTCCACAAAGGCCTTAAAATCGCCCGGACCCACCGGTATGACAAATGGGTTGCCAATGACTGGGGCTGGCTGATGCCCATGCTCCTGGAACTGTACGCCAGAGGGTTCATGCGGAGTTATATCCAACAGATCTTCAGCATCGTCGGCGATCATGCCCGCAGTGGCCTCATGGGCATGCAAAAATTCGCCAATCCGCATATGCTGCAGGCAATCTCACAGATCCTTCAGGACTTGCCGGAAGCATCCCTGCCTAGCCTACGGGTATATTGCCTGAGGAGATTCCAGGTATTCAAAGGCAAAGAAGAAATACTACCCGAGCTCTGGAGGAGCAAGAAGGCAAAGATGCTCTTCAAGCTGCTCTTGCATCATCGCTCCCACGGCTATGTGAGCAAAGAGGTGTTCATGGAGCACCTCTGGCCTGAAGAAGACCCGGAGAAGACAGCAAAACGCTACCACGTGGCCCTCACAACGTTGCGAAGGATCCTGGAGCCGAACCTCGAGCGGGGTCAGCTCTCAACTTATCTTAAGAGTGACGGAGACACCTACCTGCTCGATCTCGGCAAAGATGGTTTTACAGACCTCGACGCCTTTGAAGAGGCATGCAGAAAGGCCAAAGATTCCACAGATGCCCAGCTGTGTATAAAATACCTTTTGGACGCGGATAGGCTCTATAATGGCGATTTTCTCGAAGAAGACCTCTATGAGCCATGGTGCCTGCAGGAGCGTGAGCGCCTCAAGGAGCTGCATCTTTCAGTTCTTGCCAGCATCATCGACTACTTTGCCCGGAAGAGAGAGCTGGAAACAGCTATCAAATACTCCCATAGTTATCTGGCTATTGATGCCTATGCTGAGGATATTTACCAAAACCTCATGAAACTCTATGCCCTCACAGGAAACAAGCCAATGGTGCTCAAGACCTATGAGCGTTGCAAAGACAATATCATACGCGATCTCGGATGCCCCTTGAGCCAGGAAACTGAGCTGCTGGCAGAAGAATTACTCCAGGGGTGAGACCCACCAGTTCCAAGAACAGTTAAACGCATAGTGGTGCTGAGACCTTGACACTTCAAAATTCATCTCTGTATTAAACATACACTCAACATTTAAAGTCTTTATATCATCAATTAATTCCCGATTAATTCTGATGATTCATTACTGATATCAAGACTGATATTAAAGAGGATAACTGATGGGTTTTGTAAAATCACTTCAGGAAATCATGGCCAATATAAGGGCAACTGCCGACTTTTACGATGCCGAGATGCTCACCGTCTTCTGGGAGACTAAGCCTGAGATTATCGCTAGGCTGCTGCCGGCTCCATTAAAGCCTACCGGAGAGCCTCTCGCCATGGCATTCGTCGCAAACTATCCGAGGACCAATTTCGATGTTGTCTACAAGGAGAGCGCCCTGTTCATACATGCCGCTTATAATGGCGAGGAAGGGAATTACTGCCTGGCCATGCCGGTGACCAACGACATTGCCATGGCGGGTGGACGGGAGGTCTACGGATTCCCCAAGAAGATAGCGGATATCGACATTACCCGGCAGGGAGAAACGGTAAGCGGTTGGACTGAGCGCCGCGGGGTCAGATTCATGGAAGTACGGGCGAGGCTGGCCGGAAAGTTTAATGATGTCCAGGCTCAGGAGAAACTCATGAGCATGGCTGCAGGCGATGACGGATCAATAAAGGGGATTTCGTACAACTTCAAGTACTTCCCGGCTCCGGAAGGCGGCTCGTTCGATTATAATCCGCGCCTCGTCAGGCAGGAAACGGTCCTCAGGCCCAAGCAGATGCTGTTTGGAGAAGCAGAGATCATCCTGAAGCCGTCAGATTACGACCCCTGGGCTGAGGTCGAGGTCGTGAAGATGCTCGGCGCGCTGTATACTGTGGGTGACAATTCCATGCTCGGAGGGAAGGTGGTAGCCGAGGCTGACTTCATGCAGTTCGCCCCCTATGCCTTCCTGAAATGGGACATGAAATAACATACGTAGAGGTGCTGCATCATGTCCCACAGATGATCATCATGCCTCCGCCCTCTCTATCTCCCGATCCCCGAGGAGAGGGAAGAGACTTTTGGCATGAATGGATGAGAGACCGGTCGCAGCACATAGTATCCTGTCCTGGATTTCATTTTTCATGGGACGCGGCGGGCATGTGAGCGGATAGGAGGGTGTTCAATGACATACCGTGAAATCGATATCAATGTGAGCCGCGAGCTGAAGACTATGTTGAACCAGGTGGAGAAGTTCAGCATGGAGGTCATGCGGCCGGCAGGTATTGCCCTGGACAAGCTCCCGAATCCTGAGGATGTGATCGCGAAAGGCTCGGTGCTGTGGGATGTCATGAAGGGCTTCAGAGAGTTGGGCCTTCACACGATGCAGATACCCAGGGCCTGCGGCGGCATGGCGGAAGACAGGGACCCTATGGCGGGCATCCTGATCGCAGAGCAACTCGGCTATGGAGATGCCGGTCTGGCCATCAGCATGGGAGTAGCATGCATGCCGTTTAACTATGCTGGCATGTTTCCTATGCCCGAAATGCAGCAGCTTGCCCAGGATTTCTGTAATGACAAGGAAGGCAGGATGATCGGATGCTGGGCCATTACAGAACCAGATCACGGCACTGACTGGAGTCTCGGGGGTAATAACCCGAAGTCCGGCCCTTCGGTAAAAGCAGTATTGAAGGGAGATGAATATATCGTGAACGGTGAAAAATCCGCATGGGTTTCCAATGGAACCATTGCCACCCATGCACTTCTCCATGTGGCACTTGACCCATCAAGAGGCATGCAGGGCCAGGGCCTGGCTATCATCCCCCTGGACCTGCCTGGGATTTCCCGTGGTAAGCCCCTGGACAAGATGGGCCAGAGGCCGTTGAATCAGGGGTCGATAAGATTTGAGGATGCCAGGATCCCGAAGCACTATATGGTCATCCCTTATCCGGACTTCATCAATGCCTCGGGCGGGCAAGGGCTGGCCAATGTCAATGGCGGTATGGCCATAGTCTTTGCTGGGCTTGCCAAGGCAGCGTTCGACGAGGCGTTCAGGTATTCGAAGCAGAGGATTCAAGGCGGCAGGCCCATCTGCGAGCACCCCACCATCAAGCTCAAACTCATGAAGATGTTTACCATGGTGGAGGCTGCCAGGGCAAACGCCCGCAGGATGGCCCTGTACAACCAGCTGAATCCGTTTGCCCCGGCAGTTGCCCATGCAGTCGCTGCCAAGTGCCTTTCCACTGAAACAGCTACATGTGTTGCGAGCGATGCCATGCAGATATTCGGTGGTTACGGCCTGGCCAAGGAATATCCCATCGAGAAGATGTACCGGGATGCAAGGGCAAGCATGATAGAAGACGGTGTCAACGAAGCCCTGTCCATAAAGGCCATGGACTTTATGTAAATAACCACACGAAAAGACTTTTGCACCATATTCCAAGCCCCTGGGGACAAATATACAGCACGACAGAACTTTGCATACCCGCGTCGCTCTTCATCGAGAGCGTTGCGGCGTACGCTTAAGTACGCCTCACGCCTCGATTTCATCGCTCCTTGGTCTGCTTTGTTCTGCCGCGCTGTATGCGCGAACTAATATGTCGCTCTGTATAGTAGGATCAGAGATTATTTTCTGCGATTTCTTCTCGGTTTTAGGATGACAGAAAATTGAAGATCTTGGGATTAAACATACGAAACTATCCCTTCATACCAGAGCGTGTCCTCTGGCACGATATCAATACGTTTCGCAGATTGATTTCAGGTAAAATTCTATGTACCAGACTCCTTTTGGAGGTCTTTAGCTTTTTCTCCTCGGGGTGTTAAAGCTGCAAGCACAATAGCTGTTACAAAAAGTGCGGGTACATCACCCATGAGATGACCATGATTCTGAGGATTAACGAGTGACTGAACGGTCATAATCCCGCCATGCACAATACTTGACCAGACGGTGAACCAGATGAGGCTGAGATGAGCAAGCGGGTTCCGGGATGCAATGATCAGGAATACACCCAGAGTCGCATATATTCCGACAATCATCTGAAGGTAGTCCGATTGGCCTCCTGAATGCCATACCCAGCCTGATGGCCAGATAATTGTAAGCGGGTAGAGTGCAACGAGCATTATTAATCCAAAGAGAACCAATGCAACCCGAAGATATTTAAGACGATCGATGTCTGTCATAATTTTCTCCTTTCGCTAAGGGCTATCCGGGAATAGATTATCAGATTGAACATTTACTTATAGGTTAAGTTTTGGTCTGATTATGTCAAGGATAGGTTAGTCATTTGTCCCGACTCTTTGATAATGTTTCCTGGTGAACTCGAGAGAAGTGTCCCCAAGAGATTGATTAGATTGGCCTCATGAAGGTGCCATAGGGACAGTACTGATGAACAGGGTGGACCTGGGACAATTTGTATGAAAAACGATTTCTCAAATAAGTATAGATCGGAAGTTTTCTACGCACCCGAATTTCTTGAGGATATCCGTGCTTCCAGACATTGTCTGCAACTTTTTCTTGTCATACGGGTGCGCTTATGCCATGAAGGGTTCGCGCCGATATGTCATGCACACAATGAAGGTATGCAAGGAGAACCACGCACAGATGTCCACACAGAAGAAGCCGCTTCGCATCCTCAGCTACAATACGCATGTATGCATCAAGGCATCAAAGCGCTCTGAACGCATGAAGAACCTCTGGAAGCATGTCCTGCCGTCCAGGTGCAAGATGGATAACCTCAAGAAGATATCCACCATCATGAAATCGTTCGACATGGTGGGCATCCAGGAGTCGGACGCAGGCAGCATAAGATCGGGCTTTAGGAACCAGACTACGTTCCTTGCGCACCTCGGCGGGTTCGACTATTGGGCCGAGCAGGTCAACCGAGAAATGGTCTTTGCGCGGCACAGCATCGGCTTTCTCTCCCGGCACCCCATCCTCTCCGTGACAAGGCATCAGCTCCCGGGCAAGATACCCGGCCGGGGGCTCATGGTCGTCCATCTGGATCTCATGGGACAGCCCATGGCCTTTGCGGTTTCACACCTGTCGTTGGGCCCAAGAGACAGGATCAGACAGGCCGGCTATATAGGCGACATCATTCGGGAGCTTGACTGCAATACCATCCTTGTGGGCGACTTCAACTGCACCTCAGACAGCAAGGAGCTTAAGGTCATTGCCAATAAGTCGGGCCTGCGGTTGGCCATCAAGGATATGCCGACATATCCGAGTTGGAGACCGATGCGGGACATAGACCATGTCCTTGTCTCCGAAGGCATCATGATCAGAAAGGCCCATGTAGTCAATTTCACCTTGTCCGACCACCTTCCCCTTGCCATAGAGGTGCTCATAGAAGGGACTGAAGGGCGACAAGAACCTGCACTGCCCGAAGCGGCCTGAAAGGAAAATCTCCTTAGATTACCTCTTTCCGACTTTGATGAAGCCACGGAAGCGAGCATAGTCAACCATGCGGCTGAAGGCATAGATGGCACGCTCCGGTGTGGGGTAGCTCGGTATGCCGAGTTTCATAAATCCTTCGTGCGTGTGCCTGATTTCCTTTTCCGTACCGCCATAGGAACTCACCAGGATGGGTTTATGCCGGTGTTCTTGTATGACTCCTCCGAATGCCTCCTCGATGTCGAAGATGCTCTCCGGCATGAGGACAAAGATGATGAGGAGTGCATCGATGTCGGCCTGATCAAGGAGGCAGCGTGCGATGTGGGCCATGGTCTTCTGCGAGCCGTGCTGCTCGACTGCCGACCATATGTCGATGGGGTTGCGCACGGGAGCCCAGGCAGGCACGACCTCCCGGAGCCGTTTTATGGTGGATCGTTTCAGCGTGGGCAGTGCCACGGAGTATTCGTCGCAGGCATCCGTGGTGACCACACACCCCATGCCGGTGATGGAGAGGATCCCAAGGCGGTTGCTGCGGGGCAGGCTGAGCGACTCAAAGGCGGCCAGGCAATCGAAGAAGGATTCCGAATCGTGGACCCTCACCAAGCCTGTCCGACTGCAGACAGCATCGAATATGACATCCGAGCCCGCAAGCGAGCCTGTGTGCGAGGCGATAGCCTGTGCGCCTGCCTCGGTTCGGCCGGACTTTACGACCACGACGGGCTTCTTCCGGCAGGCCCCGGCTGCGGCTTTTGTAAAGCGCTCTCCGTCCACGATCCCCTCGAGGTACATGCCGATGGTGGTTGTCTCGTCATCATCGGCCAGATACTCCAGCAGATCCGACTCGTTCACATCGCCCTTGTTTCCGATGCACGCCACCTTGGACAGCCCGAAGGGCCTGAAGTCGGCAATCCAGCGGCCCCACCCTGAGGAGAAGACCCCTGACTGGCCGATGAGTGAGACACCTCCTTGCATGATGGGCTCGAGTCCGACAATGGATGTGGCGAGCCCTGCGCCCGGGTGGATGGTGCCGATGCTGTTGGGTCCCATGAGCCTGATTCCCGCCCTTCGGGCTTTCAGGACGATCTCTTTCTGCTCGTGGGCGCCGTCCTCGCCCATGTCCGAGTATCCCCCGGTGCTGAGGATGACGGCCTTCACCCCTTTGGCCGCGCAGTCATCGATGGCTGCAGGCACGGCGGCCTTGGGGATGACGATCATGGCGAGGTCCACGGGACCTTCGATGTCGCGGACATTCTTATAAGTCTTCATCCCGAGGATATCGTGCCCCGACGGGTTGATGGGGAGGATTGTCCCTTTGAAGCCTGCCTTCATGAGGTTTCTCAGGATGATATTGCCCCCCTTGCCGTAACTGCGGGATGCCCCGATCAGCGCCATGGACTTGGGGCTGAAGAACGGGTCGATCGTGCCGGGGCCGCGGTGTTTCACGGATAGGGACGTATATCTTTCAGCAAGCCTGACGAGGGCGTCGACAGCGACCCCGCCATGGGCATATGCAATGAAAGGGTTGATATCGATCTCGATGATGTCGGACCGCTTCACCATCAGCCGTGACAGTGCCACGATTGCATCGGTCACGGTCTTTACATCGATGGGTGCCTGCCCGCGGATACCCTCCAGGATGGCGGACCCCCGCAGACGTCCGAGCATAGAACGGGCTGATGCCGAGGATACGGGTGCCAGCTCAATGGCCGTGTCGCGGAAGACCTCGGTGAAAACCCCGCCTATACCGGCAAGGACAACCGGGCCGAAGACAGGGTCGCGCCGGGCGCCGAGGATGAGCTCTATCCCCGGGGAGGCCATCTTCTGGACGAGCAGCACATGGGGGACGCCTGTAAAGCGGGAACGCAACTCGCGGGCTGATCGTTTGAGGGCCTCGGCATCGGGGATATTCAGGATTACGCCCCCCTGATCGGTCTTGTGGAGGATTTCCTCCGAGCATACCTTCAGGGCTACCGGATAACCGAAACCGTCGGCATTACAGGCGGCCTCTGCCTCATTACCTGCAATGGCTTCGTCAATAACAGGAATGCCCCACTGCTTCAGAATAATTTTACCTTCGTATTCATTCACTGCCCGTACTCGCTGCACTTTCACAGGGATTCCCCCATATCTATGATTTATACTCACCCTAGCAGGGAGAAGGAAAAGGGTGCAACGGGATTATCATGAACAACGGTGGATATATGAGGAAAGAATGCCCAATAAGTTATCCCCCACGGAGATAAGGACCTCCGTGGGGGCAATTCTTTAAAAGGTTAATCCTTGATGAACTCCAGCGCGATCTTGAGCATCCTTCTGATGGGCTCTGCTGCACCCCAGAGGAGCTGGTCGCCAACGGTGAAGCAGGTGAGGTACCTATCACCAAGGTTCATCTTGCGGATGCGGCCCACCGGGACCGTGAGCGTTCCGGTTACGGCAGCCGGTGTCAGGTGTGTAAGGGTCTCCTCCTTGATGTTGGGGACTACCTTGACCCAGTCGTTTGCTCCTGCAATGATCTTTGTTATTTCCTTGAGGCTTATGTCCTTCTTGAGCTTGATCACAAGCCCCTGAGAGTGGCAGCGCATGGAGCTTATGCGCACGCAGATGCCGTCCACGGGGATGGTCTTCTTCGTGCCAATAATCTTGTTGGTCTCCACGATGCCTTTCCATTCCTCACGGCTCTGGCCGTTTTCCATGGCGATATCGATCCAGGGCAGGAGGCTGGCGGCCAGCGGATAGCCGAATACCTTCTTGGGAAAGGTCTTGTCGTGGAGGGCGGAGATCACCTGCTTATCGAGCTCCAGGGCCGCGGTTGCCGGCTTGTCGAGCAGTTTCTTTGATGCCTTGCCCACATAGGCCATCTGCTCCACGAGCTCGCGCATGTTGTTGGCGCCTGCGCCGGATGCCGCCTGGTAGGTTATGGACGTCACCCATTCCACCAGGCCTTCTCTGAACAGGCCGCCGATAGCCATGAGCATGAGGCTCACGGTGCAGTTGCCGCCGATATAGTCCTTAATGCCCTTTTTCAGGCCCTTATCGATAACGTCCCTGTTTACGGGATCTAGGATGATGATGCTATTGTCCTTCATCCGAAGCGCCGATGATGCATCGATCCAGTAGCCCTTCCATCCGGTCTTGCGGAGCTTGGGGTAGACTTCCTTTGTATGATCGCTCCCCTGGCAGGTGACGATGATGTCGGCAGTCTTCAGCTCCTTGATGTCGTATGCATCCTTGAGTGGCGGGATACTCAGACCTATCTTCGGGCCCTTCTGTCCAACCTGAGAGGTTGTGAAGAAGACAGGCTCGAATCCGTGGAAGTTATCTTCCGCCGTCATCCTGTCCATGAGGACCGAGCCGACCATGCCGCGCCAACCGATGAAAGCTACTCGTGCCATGTGAATATCCTTTCTTGATACGGAGTCGCATTCAAGCGCTACCTGTGTCGGCTTCTTGGTATCATCTTGAATGCGACTCCGTATCCTAATTTTAATTCACTTAACGGTAAAATGCCTGGGGTGTCAATCGGCAGGTATTAATTATAGAGAGTTTTAAGTGTTAAGTTTGAAGTTTTAAGTCTCAACTCCTGGTGTTGAGATCTCGTAATCAGTTTTTACCCTACCGGAAAATATCTTTAGAACTTAAAACCTAAAACTTAAAACTATTACCGACTGATCTTTTTAAGAACGATGACAAGCATCAAGCCCAAAGCCGCCAGTGCGGATTCCGCATAGAGTGCATAGGTAAAACCTCCGGTGAGCTCTTTCACCCGGGCGAATACAAGCGGACCGCAGAAGCCGGCGAATCCGCAGGCAGTGAATATCACCCCGTAGATCTTGCCGATATGTGCTGCTCCGAACTCGTCTGCTGCCAACGCAGGCATGGAGGCCATAGTCCCGCCGTAGCAGGCCAGGAGGTAGAAACAGAGACCAGCAAAGATGAATATGGTATTCACATGGGCCAGTGCAGTGAAACCCAGCGACAGGGAGATGAATATCAGTGCAAAGACAGCCCTTCTCCCGATAAAGTCGGAGATCCAGGCCCATACGAGCCTGCCGAGTCCGTTGAAGATGCCTGCAATAGCCACAATAGTACCGGAAGCGATAACAATGGATTTCATATTCTCATCGGATACGGCGCCTCGATGAACCCTGATCATGATATCCTGGGCTATGGGAGAGAGTTGGGATATCAGTCCGAGACCGGCAGTGAGGCTTACAAAAAGCATCATCCACAGAATCCAGAACCTGGGTGTACGTATGGCATCGGGAAAGGTTGATGAGACAGGCAGGACTGCAGTTTGCATCGATAATGATTTATTCTGAGGGCTCCAGCCTTCCGGGGGATTCATGAGCGTAAGGGCTGCCGTGAAGATGATCACGAGGCTGACACCCCCCCACACATAAAAGGTATTGGCAATGCCATACGTTATTATAAGATGGGGTCCGATGTTGCCCAGCGTGAACGCACCAAGGCCGTACCCCATGACCGCTAGGCCGGTAAGCAGTCCCCGCTTGTCAGGAAACCACCGGATGAGCGTGGCGATGGGGGTCACATACCCGAAACCACCCCCGAGCCCGGTGATGAGGCCATAGGCAACCAAAAGCAGGCCTATGCTCTTTATGCTGTTTGCCACACCAGCCAAAAGAATTCCAATACCGAACATAATGCCGCCCAAGGCCCCGATAACCCGGGGTGCTACCCTGTCCACCAGTGTGCCGCCGAAGGCAACGGCGAAGGCAAACATCGAAGAGTTGATCATGAATGCGGCCTGGGTCTGGGTCTCGCCCCAGCCGTTAGAAGCCATCATGGGCTTCTTAAAGATCGACCAGGCGTAAACTGTTCCCAGGCAGAGCTGCATGAGGATTGCAGACACTGCAACAAACCTCCGCCGGTATATCGGAGAGTTATTGTTCACCTTTTCACTCCCAAGAGGGTCATTTTGCCCGATTACTTCACCTTAAAAGATCGTGTGCTGAACTGTAAAGCTCATTATTATTCCTTTAATCTTACCTCCTGTTTTCCGATAAGAACGGGCAGAGAAGAAGTTAGGAGAGGAGTGCCAAAAGGATAACGGGTTAAAGAAAGAATGCTATCACCAGGACAAACCAACCAAATCTTTCCGGCAATACTTCCTGCACTTACCACGTTGTTGTTGTGCACCTTGATCCTTTTCCCCATAGGAAAGCAAGGCAGGAATGTCTGGAAATTCAGACTGCTGGGGATCATTTGTTGCCTTGGATGGCTTTACAGCCTTGGGTATATCGGTACACTCTTCAGCGGATCCGCCATAGTCCTCTCTGCAGTGCGCAGGTTTCTCTTTCCCCTTTACTTTTTCTTCCTCCCGCTTTGCGTTCATCTTTGCCGAAAGATATCACGTGCCCGATCCAGAAAATACCTTTTGGGGACTTTTTATGGCATAACTACACTCCTTGTTGCTACTTCCTGGTGGGTGCAGGCACTGCCGGAATTGATTTTCCCCCTGTTAGCCGGTGCAGGGGTCATTTATTGCGCCCTTATCCTGTATAGTGCAATGGGTGAGAAGAGGATGACCAGCCAGGCTCTCGATGTATGGTTTGTTTTCTCAGGCATTACAGGATTATTGATCCTGGCATCCATGCAAACGTACTCCTTTCTGAGCAGTGCGTCTGTTTCGTTTGCGTTCATCCCCCTGGTGTTCCTTGCGCTTGGAGTAGTTATAAATGAGGAAGCCCAGGAAGAACCAGTCATCAAAAGGGGAGAGCTTATCAAATGTATCATGGCGGCATTCATCTTGTTGCCGATTTCCTATGACATTATTGTTCTTGTCCTGAACCTGGGGAGCATAAATCTCGGAATGTATCTGTCGAACCTCTTATCCTTCGGTTTGGCGAAGATTATCTCCATAACGATCTGTGCAAGCCTCGCCTTGTTTCTCTTCACCAGGAAGACGGACCAGACCAACAACACCCTGATTGCACTGAACTGCATGCTCCTGGCCATACTCAATCTCAGAGATGTGGTAATCGCCCTTCTCCCTGAGTTCCAAACCCTGCAGATCTTCCTTCTGCATGATATCTTTATCGCAGCATCAATAGGCTCATATGTCCACCTCGTATACCGTATTGCGCAGAAACCACGTAGTATCGCTATTCCTTTGGGGTATGGCATCAGTGGTATACTCATATCGTTGCTGATCTTCAAGGCTGGTCTTACCGGTATCCAGGGGGAAGGCATCATGCATGCGCCGCTTGTGTGGGTGCTGCTTGCCATATTCTGTTATTGCAGTATTGTCCTGTTCAAGGCATCAAGGAAAGAGGCTGATCCTCAGAGAAAAGAAGGATTGAGGATTTTCTTCATCGGCTCCGGGCTTGCCATTCTCATACAGGCCTTTAACTTCCTCTCCAGCTTGGGCATCGACCCCGTACAGGTCGATACCCTCCTTGTCATCCCTGCCGCTTTGATCGTCTATGGACTCACCTATAAAGATCTCCTGAACATGAGTATGTCCTCAAAGAGGCAGATGCTCACAACAGGCCTCAAGGCCGTCCTTGCTATTGCTTATATAGCCATCAGCCCGGTCTTTTTATGGATATTACACGAATATGGTGCACTCTATGTCATCAACAGGATCATACCCTATGGCATACCCCCTCTTTTATCCTTTCTCTGTGCAGCGGTTCTCTCATTATTTGTTTTAGGTCTTGAACAGAATCGTCTCGAGGCGATTCTCTTCAGCCTTATCAGCTTCTGTTATGCCCTTTTAAATCTTGATATCACCCTGGTGGCCATTGTACCCGACATCAACCTTGCATTGAAGATTTCCCGTCTCGATCACTTCTTTCTTTGTCTTATCATGTTCGGGGTCAATCTCCATCTCAGCTATCTCGTGATCGGAAAGAAGACCAAGTGGTGGGTAGTCTATGCGGCATACATTATCGGGATCATCATGGCGCCACTTTCCCAGACCCGCTACTACTTCCAGGGCATGTATACCTATTACTGGGGATACTTTGCTCACAAGGCCATACTTTTCGATATTATGAGCGGACTATGGCTTGCCGGTCTTCTCTATGGAATCTATCTGCTCAATAAGGAACGCAAGACGACAAAGGCCTTGCAGAAGACCAAGGTCAGTCGCGTCCTTAGAGCCTTTCAAATCCTGGCCGCATTGAGCATGTCCAATATCCCGGCCATCAACGGGGTCGAGTTCTATCCACTCGGGACCTTTGCATTCATAGGACTCATCTACCTTGCCTATGGCCTTTTCGTCTTCAATCTAAGACATGCCCTCCAGCAGGTGAGGGCCGCCGTTTTCTGGATCGGCATCGTTATCCTCCTTGGAGCGATCGGGCTCTTTCCTCAGAAAATACTGCACGTCGAGAATTATACCACCCTGATGCTTGTGAGCGTACTCGGGGTGGTCATCCTCTTTCGTCCGGCGCGCAAGGGGTGGAATGCGGTGGTGAATCTGTTTATCATGAATGAGAGGGACGAACTGAATGACGAATATGCGCGCTTTACAGAAAACCTCTCCCATATTCATCATCTCAAGGACATCCATCAGGCCCTCAATGAGTGGTCGTTCCGTGTGTTCTCAACTACATTCTGCGCACTTCTTGTCCGCAGGGGAGATAATGAATCCCTCAAGGGCTGGAATACATGGAACACAAATTTTTCATCAGGGCTCTTCAGCAAGGATGATGACATACCCTGCGGTGAACACCTCCTTGACATAGAACCTGATCATGCAATTTCAAGGATCGCAGGCATGAGCAATGGCATTGCATCAGGCGATATGCTTGCGAAGATGATATCCGAGTTACCGTCTAAGACAAAGCGTGAATCCGAGCTGTTCGAATATGCGGAGATCCTTCTCCCTGTCAGTCTGGGTGATCATAGCCTTGCTGTGCTCTTGCTTGGAAGGAAAAACAACGGATCAGGCTACAGGGCCTCCGAGATCGATCTGATCCAGTCAATGGTCCTCGTGCTGGGACCCTATATTGAAAATGCATTGCTCCTGGAATCTCTTGAAGGCCAGGTCAACAAACGAACGAGTGATCTCAATAAAGCCCTTATCGAGGCCATGCTCAAGGAAAAGGAGATCATAGCCCGGAATCAGGTGATCGAGACGCAGAATCAGATCATGGCGGTCCTGCTCGAAACGAGTACAAGGATACACCATATTGAAGGGTTGGATGATCTCTTCAGCTTTACCCTGAATCAGCTGAAGATCCTGTTCCCTGATCTATGCGGAGGTATTATCATTGAAGGAGCCAAGCGGAACATCCTTGAAGCCAGTGCATTTGTGGGCCTGAGTGATGCGGAGCAGAAGGTCATCCTGGAACACAGGCTTAGGATCACCGAACCTGGAATCGATACTATTTTACGCGCGGAGATGGAAAAGGAAGAGATTGTGGGAAATAGTCCGGACACACCGTTCTGGAAGGTATTTCCTTTGCAGGGAAGGAGTGAGAAGGCCGTTGGGTATATGATCCTTAAAGGAAAAGACCTTGACGGGCCAACAGGAGAGACGGTCATCCTTTTCATTGCCCAGATCTCTGCGGTTGTGCAGAACAGGCTCCTGCTCACCCACTTGGAGAAGATGGCAAGCACGGATAGTCTCACCGGCGTCTACAACCGGTCTTTCCTGGACCGTGAGCTGGGAAAGGCCGTCAAGCATGCCAAGCGTATCAAGAATATGTGGTTCTCGCTTATGATTATTGATGTGAACGGGCTCAAGCAGATCAATGATACCTACGGACACGGGGTGGGAGATGAGGCCATCATCAAGGTAGCGGGCATGCTCAAGTCGGCATGTAGGGACACGGACATCGTCTCGCGCATCGGAGGAGATGAGTTCGCCGTACTGATGCCCTCGACAAACCTGCCTCAGGCTGAGATCCTCCATACCAGGATCAGGGATGGGGAAACGGGCCTAAGGGTGCTTCTTACACCTTCTGAAGGCAAACATATCAATATCCCCATCCGTATCAGCATCGGGCTTGCAAGCTCAGATGAATCAGATCCTGATAACGTCATGAAGATGGCCGATGATCGCATGTACCTTGACAAACAGCATTATTATGCAATGCGGGCCAAAGAACCAAGTTTTGCGCGTCAATGACGCATCGTTTTTAAATTATCCTTAGGTTTTTTCCCCGGATAAGCGCATATGCTTTCAATCGTCTCATGGTTTTAGTAACCGTTCACCTCCTAGCCGGTAAAAAATTCACAGGAAAGGATTGACAATGCAGAGGAAAGCAATTATTACTTGAAGTTAAGAAAATAATTCCCTCTATGAGGATATTCGGAGATGAAGAACGAGGAGGAGGTACCTATGAAGAACCGTAGTATGCTTTCAGCAGCAGTCATGGCGTTTCTTATTCTATGTTTTTGCGTAACCGGAGCTTATGCCGAGAACCGGGAAGGGGCGATCACGGTGACGCCATTTATAGGCGGGTTAGACATCGACAGACATATACCCTGGGATGCTACAAGTTGGGCCTATGGACTTGGGCTGGGATATAATATATCTGAGAAGCTCGGAGTAGAATTAACTTTCCATTATGCTGAACCCCGAGATAAAGACTCTCAGATGAATCTTAATACCGGCATAACCCCACCTAATTATGATGGGAAAATCTATGTCTACAAGCTTGATCTGCTCTATCATTTAATAGGTCTTCTTCCGGGTGATTTAGTTCTGCCCTATATTGCAGGGGGCATAGGGGATATCAAATATTCAACTAATCGCCCAAATGGTTTTTCGGAAAATAATTTTCTGGTGGATGCTGGTGGAGGCTTAAAAATCTTCCTCACCAGAGATTTGGCCCTTAGAGGGGATGTACGTTATATGTTGGACTTCGATAGTGAACATGATCATAATAGTCTTCTCTACACCGTCGGCCTGACCTATGAGATCGGCGGGAAAACGAAAGAGGTTGAGCCTGAGCCGGTTGCCGCCTCTGAGCCTGCACCAGCACCCGCTCCCGCTCCTGCTGTGGTAACTCCTCCACCAGCACCGGCACCGAAAGAGCAGGGGTCGATCACCTTCAGAAACATCCTTTTTGATTTCGACAAATACACGATAAAGCCCGAATCCTACCCCATTCTCGATGAGGTGACGGATTATCTCAAGGCCAATCCGAATGTGAAGATGGAAGTCCAGGGCTATTGCGACAACAGGGGCACATATAAATACAACGTGAAGCTCTCTGACGAGCGTGCCAAAGCCGTAAGGAAATACTTGGTGGATAAAGGCATTCCGGGCGATAGACTCACTGCCAAGGGTTACAGCTTCGATAATCCTGTAGCCTCCAATGCCACCGACGAGGGCAGGGCATTGAACAGAAGGGTCGTATTCAAACCCATCCAGTAGCTGCTGTTTTTACGATATCGCAATGAAAGGGAAGGCCGGGTGTTGACCCGTCCTTCCCTTTTTCTGTTCCGACACCGTATTTATTGACTCTATGAACCGGCCCCCTATTATTAGACGAAGGCAAGGCATATTCTCTATAAGGACTGTTGATTTTCTTTGGGGTGAAAATCCCGCACGGACATAAGGGAGGTAACATGGATGAGAGACAACGCATTGAAGCACTTGATGCGGCACTTCAAAACGAAAAGAATGAGAGAGAGTTTTATCTCAAACATGCAGGGCGTACCCGTAACCCTATAGGGAAGGCCATGTTTCAAAAGATAGCTGATGATGAGCTGGAGCATTACCAGAGGCTTAAGGCCCTCCACGAAAAGTGGCAAAAGAAAGATAAATGGCCCGAGACTCTCCCACTGAGCGTGAAGAATACGAATATCCAATCCGTCCTTCGGGATTTGATCAGGAAAGTTGAAGAGTCTCCTCTGGCTGACACCGATGATCTGGAGGCCGTCGACATAGCAGCGGCATTCGAGGCAAAGGGAGCCGAGGCCTATATCGAGCTGAGCAGAAGTGTCACGGATGGAAAAGAAAAGGCCTTCTTCGAGCTGCTTGCATCAATGGAGCGGGAGCACTACCTCTCCCTGAAAGATTTTGAGGAATATATGAAGGACCCTTCTTCGTGGTTTACCAAAAGGGAGCACCATGGGTTGGATGGCGCATAGGGATTCTTAAGGATGTTTCTTTAAGGTTTGTGACGGCGTCGATGAGGCAAGTATCTCATAAATCTTAAAGGGTGACGGAATATGAATATCCATGGGAAAGAGAAAGCATAAACCCGACAAGCCATGCTTTGCCCCGATATACATTATTTCCGGTGGTACGGGTGCAAGCGGCCTGCAGCTCGTGAATACCGTGCTTGCCCAGTTTCCTGGTTTTGAAGTTCCTGTTGTCGCCAAAGCACATGTAAACAGTATCACCCAACTGCAAGATGTCCTCGATCAGTCAGAACAGACCGGCGGTATTATTGTGTATACCCTCGTGGATACCTTCCTGAGAAATACCATGAACTCTCTTGGCAACAAGCATGGTGTGCCTGTTATCGATCTTATGGGGGTATTGATGGAACATCTCTCAGAGATGCTTGATAGTAATCCTGTCTGTCGCCCCGGCCTCTATCATAACCTGAACAAGCGCTATTTCGATCGTGTGGAAGCCATTGAATTCTCCATTGCCCATGATGACGGGCTGAACCCCCAGGACCTTGACAAAGCCGAGATTGTGTTGGCCGGGGTATCTCGGGTGGGCAAGACACCTCTTGCCATGTACCTTGCCATGCAGGGGTTCAAAACAGCGAATGTGCCGTTCATACCAGGACAGTCTCCCCTGCCGGAACTCGATCAGGTCGAACCCGGGCGTGTTATCGGGTTGACTATTGATGAGACGCGCCTTGTATCCCATCGCAAGGACCGTAAAGAGAAGCTCAAACTCGACAGGCATGGTGGTTATTCGGATCTTAAGATGATCTTTGATGAGCTGGAACAGGCACGGAAAATTTTCAGACAAAAAGGATATTCCGTGATCGATATTACGAACAAGCCTTTGGAGACCAGCGCCGATGAGATCGTGAAGATCATAACGCGAAGGTTCGGCAACAGGGAATAAATCCTAAAAAGCGACCCCAAGAGAGACGCTGAACAATCTTGCCCACGCAAAGGCTGCATTAAGTAGTAACTTACCCCTAATATTTCACATAAATACCAAAAAATATCAATCATTTTGTTGACATGGGTGAGATGCAATGCTATGAGCACGTCCAAGACGTTCTTGTATTTTGCAGGGCCTTTGTTTCACGAAAATTGCTTTTAGTTCTGGGCCCCGATTTGGAAAAACACCATGAATCGCAAGTTTTTTGTTTTGACGCGTCCTGGTCGGCGAGAGAGAGCGCTTTGATCCGGGAAGCAGCGGTGTTGGTGTACAAATTTCTTTAGAGGGGGGACGCTGATGAGAATCATTGCCGTTATAAATCAGAAGGGTGGGTGTGGCAAGACTACTACCAGCATAAACCTCGGGGCATGCCTGGCTAAGTTGAAGAAAAGGGTTCTTGTGGTGGATCTTGACCCTCAGGCCCATGCCACATTGGGTTTCGGAATCAACCCAGGTGAATATCAGAAGAGCATCTATGATCTTCTAATTGGGAAAGAGAAGGGAACGGTCTTCACGAGTGATGTCATCATGAACCTGGCCCAGAACCTCGACCTGATCCCTTCGGATGTCATGCTCAGTGCCGCCGAGCCCATCCTGCTTCAGAGAGATCACCGCGAATATTCTCTGGCTGATATCCTTAAACCCTTGTCCGAAAAGTATGATTTCATCATAATCGATTGTCCCCCGAATATCGGAATCCTCACGTTCAATGCCTTGTATGCATGCACCGAGGCGATCATCCCCATGGAAAGCGGCCTGTTTGCCCTCCATGGTCTGGCAAAGCTCCTGGAGACCATCCATCTGGTAAATATGAAGAGGGCTATCAGTATCTCTGCATATGCCCTTGCCACCATGTACGACCGCAGGACGAAAATCGCCTATGAGTCCTTGGAAGAGCTCAGGAAGCATATGCATGGGCACGTGTACAAGACGGTCATCAATGTTAATGTGAAACTGAAGGAGGCTGCGGGATACGGAGAGTCCATTATCATGTACGCCAGGAACTCCCCCGGCGCCAAAGACTACCAGAGCCTTGCAAAAGAGATTATGTCCATCAAGAAGCTCAAGAAGGTGAGGATAGAAGAGGATGAGAAAATCCTCAAACCAATGGTCACGAAAGACGGCGTGTTGTTCACATACTATTCTCCGAAGGCCTCCCGGGTATATGTAGTGGCTGATTTCAACGACTGGAATATGGATGGGCTCCCCATGGTCAATATTGAAGGTACCGGCATGTGGCAGAGGATTGTTCCCCTCAAGAAGGGCACATATGAATATAAATTCTATGTCGACGGCCACTGGGTGAGCGATCCCAATAATCCGGACAAGTTGAAAAACGAGTTCGGTGAGAACTCCCTTATTGAGATCGACTGACCATGAAGGAGCGGCCCAAGCTGGGGAGAGGGCTACCGGATGTATCAAAGTTTTTTCTGAGTGATGCCTCACACCAAGAACAGAATGCAGGGGAAGTTACATGCTCGACTTTTGCACCGGAATCCCTCTATATCTGTTCCCCCGGATCGCCGCTGATCCAATCCATAGTCACGGCGAATCTCGCCCTGGAGCTTGCAAGGCACGGCCACCGTGTACGTATACAAGATTTTTCCACATCCAATGAGACTCGCCTGTCGACCCTGATGGGTTCAATACTTTTCCGTGATGATAGAGACCCGGGCAAGGCCTTTGTGAGGCTTTACGGGCTGCCGGAGATCATGATAGAAGACGGCTTTTCGGGAGACCTTGGGAAAGAAAAGGAATCTCCTCATGAGGCTGAGCCTTATAGGGATGATACAGGCAGTTTGACCCTGGTGAATGCACCCGTTTTACTTGACTTCATCCAGGGAAGGGCTCCATCCGATGAATACATCATCCTCACCATGACCGATGAGAAGTCTCTGCTTAAGTGTTATGCCTATATCAAGGTCATTCATGCGCACGGTGAATCAAGCAGGGTTCACGTGGTCTTTGACGATGCGGTCAATGGAATAAACTCTGATACCGTTTTCAGGAAGTTTGCAGGATTTATCAATGAGCGCCTCGGGTTCGAAGTAGATTATTTCGGCAGCCTTCTTCATGATGAGCACCTTGAGCGCTCTATCTCCGAAGAAAGGCCGCTCGTGCTCTTTGACGGCATCTCCATTACAAAAGATGCACTCATCAGGATCTGTTCCCTCTTATTGGAAGGCTACAAAGAAGGCAGGTTAACAGAGCCATGATGCGTCTGCTGAAACCTGTTGATATAACCGACCCGGCCCGGGTCATCAGGTTATGCGCTCAGTGGATCAAGGAAGGACTGGGCTTGAAAATCGTAGAGTACCGAATCGGGAACACCTTTACCGGGAGCATTGATATCCTGGCCACAGACTCAAGCAAGATCTATCTGGTCACCATTAATACCGATAGGCTCAGTGATGCCCTGCTCGGTGCTCTGAGGGGCTACGGATGGTATATTGAGAACCTGGGTTTCCTCACAAGGATCTACCAGCCAAGCGAGATCGACTTCTCGCTCCCGCCGGTTCTTATGATCCTCTCCGCATCGTTTCCGCCTGAGATTACTTCCATCCTCCGGCATGGACTGAAGGCGGATGTGAGGCTGTTCAGATATCTCATCCTTGGTTCCGAAGACGATCCTGACCTTTATGTGGAGGAACTTGGCGGCACCCAGATTGCTGTCGATGCAGCCCCTTTTGACCCGGCAGCCCTCAAACAGGAGCTCGGGATCGAAGAGGCGGGCCTCACGGATGAGGAGATCAAGGAATTCCTGACAGCCATGAGGACATGAGAAAAAAAGCGACCGGTGATCAGTCATAAGTGAACGGTGAACAGAGAAAAAGAATGAATAGGGCGGGGCTGGTCCTTAGTCCTTTATTCTGTAGGAGCGGCTTTAGCCGCGACATTCAAAAACGGATCGCGCCTGAAGGCGCTCCTACATTTCGATAGTAATGTTGTAGGAGCGGTCTTTATCAGTGGACAGGCACGGCCTCAAGGCGTTTGACCCTCATTCAAGGATACCCCGTCCTTACTTGGCGATTGAGGACCGCTGCTTGGCTCAGAAGATTTAATCCATTTTGTCCGTATCTGGTCTTCTAGGCCCTTGTCTTTCACCGCCTGGAGGCCTTGGTTAATCAGGTCGAGGACCGAAGCATTGCCCTTCTTTATTGCTATCCCATAATCCTCTTTGGGTATTTGCACACCCTCGGGCAATACCCCGTATGTGAGAGCGAACTTGTCTTTGTACTTGTTACAGGTGGCATAATCCACTGCTACAGGTGAGTCGCAGAGCACGCCATCGATGTAGCCCTTTGACAGATCCTTGAAGGCCTTATCGGTTTCTTCGACCGTATAAAAGGTGATGTTTACCTTTTGGTACAACCTGATGGCCTCCGCGCCGGTTGTCAGTTTGAAGGCTGCTATGGTTTTTTCCCTGAGGGGTTCTTCTACTTTAGCCTTGGGGACCACGAAGAGTTGTTCTGTCGTGAAATAGGGCTCGGAGAAATCGAATTTTTCCTTCCTGCCATCCGTGATGCTTATAGAGGCCAGAACGGCATCGTATTTCCCGGCATCGAGACCATTGAAGATATTTTTCCAAGGCACTTCAACAAATTTGACCTTGAAACCGGCTTCATTTCCCATGGCCTTTATCAGGTCGATTTCATATCCTGATATTTTTCCCTTGTTATCTTTCATCTCCATAGGCGGCCAGCAGGGGTTGACCGCAACAACGAGCGTTTGAACGGCGAATGCCGGGATACCCGGGAATACGCATAGCAAGATACCCGCCAATATATAAGTAATCCACCGTTTCATGCCCATGAAGAGTTCTCCTTGTAAACAGTATAGTATCAAGCGAAGCAGTGCAAGACAATTCCCTTTTTAACCGATCTCAAAAAAAATCATGATTTCAAAATACTTTAAGGTTTCGTATCAATTCTTGGTGGATCTATCTTTTCATTTCAAAAGGTATTATTAAAATATAGATATCATCAAACAATTGCCGTGGAGGTCCTCACATGAGCATCAGTCTGATAGAGAAGCTCTTGGCGCAGATGGGACAGGCATATCATATCCCCATCAGCAGGCGGGAATTCATAAAGTCTCATGCAAAAGGGGCGCTCCTGGCCACTGCAGCCTCCTCCGGTCTCGTTACACCCCGGATACTCCTTGCCGCAACAGCCCCGGATATCGCAATCGCTGTAGGCGACCCTGCTGCGGCCGCGCGGACGGCGGTGAACCTCTTAGGCGGCATGAAGGCCTTTGTGAAGACAGGAGAGAGGGTGGTGATCAAGCCCAACATGAGCTTTAACGGCTCAATACAGGATGCCACAAACACCCATCCGGAGATCATCCGTGAACTCGTTGCCATGTGCAGAGAGGCCGGTGCCTCCAAGATCCGGGTACTCGACCATCCATTAAGACCCTCCGAGCAGTGCATCCAGGGGGCAAGGGAGGCGTGCAGCATATTCGGCGACGACATCGTGCATGCACTGGACAAGAAGGATTTCTACAAAGAGGTGGAGATCAGCAAGGGGGTATCATTAAAAGAAACCGATGTCATGAGGGATGTCCTGGAGTCCGACGTCCTCATCTCCGCACCGGTGGCCAAATCCCACGGCAGTACCGGTGTGAGCCTGTCCATGAAGGGCATGATGGGGCTTGTCTTGAACAGGTCCGTCATGCACTGGCGCTATAACCTTCATGAGTCTATCGTGGATCTGAGCACCATACTTAAGCCCAAACTTGTTCTCATCGATGCCACCAGGGTCCTTACGACAAATGGTCCCGGAGGACCGGGTACCGTGATCACACCAAGGACCGTGATAGTTTCCCGCGACATGGTTGCGGCGGATGCAACGGCAGTCCAGATGTTCGAGTGGTACGGCAAGAAGATGGAGCCCCGCCAGGTACGCCATATCAAACTCGCCCATGAGCGCGGGCTTGGCCGTATGGACATCCAGAATCTCGTAACCAAGAAAGTCGTTCTTTGATGATCCTGAACAGGGTCATACAGACTGCAAGCCTCATCTTTTTCCTGGTGCTGCTGTGGTATGCGGCCTTTCCGTTTCTGCTGCCGATTCCGGTGGACCTCTTCCTCAAGATGGACCCGCTTATGGTGGTAACCACCATCTTTATGACCAGGGGCTTCATAGCGACACTTCTGCCTGGTGCAGTGATTATCGGCCTCACAATCATTTTCGGCAGGTTTTTCTGTTCCATGGTCTGCCCCTTAGGGACATCCATAGATGTATCGGATAATCTCTTCAGGGTGTCCAAGGTGTCTGTTAAGGCCAATGCAGCTCCCGGCAAGAAATTGAAGCTCATCAAGTACCTGGGGCTCTGTTTCATCCTTGCCGCCGCCCTGATCGGGGTGTCGCTCACGGCATTTGGGGCACCGATACCCATAGTCACACGGTTTTATGGGTTGCTGATCTATCCCATTCTCACTCTCATAGCTGATGCGGGGTTCACAATATTCAGACCGATTGCTGATAAGTTCGGCATCACCTCGCTCGCCTATGCAGGCCTGCCTAACCCCGGGTATACCCTCCAGTGGCTTATCTTGGCCCTGCCTGTGGGCATATTCGCATTATCATTGAAGACACCTCGCTTCTGGTGCCGCTATCTGTGCCCTGCCGGGGCGATTCTGGCTCTATTGTCTTTGCGTCCGCTGCTCATCAGGCGCCGGGTATCCGATCAGTGTACCTCATGCGGACTCTGCAGGAGAGAATGCCCCATGGATGCCATCGCCGAGGACCCCCATGCCACGGACTCTTCGGAGTGTATTATCTGTCGGAGATGTTCCCGTGTCTGTCCTGAAAAGGCCGTACGCTTTGCTGTTGGGAAAGGGGCCTTTGCACAACAGGCAATCAGGTTCTCCGCCCTGAGACGTATGATCATCCTGTCGGCTCTGGCCGGCCTCGGCACTGCCTTGATCTCGCGAATAGGGTTGAAGGGCGGGTCTTGCGAAGGCGGCCCGGGGCGGATAATGGATCCGGCCTTGATCAGACCGCCCGGTGCAGTATCCGAGTGTTCATTCCTGGATCGATGTGTGGGATGTGGCGAGTGTATGAAGACTTGCCCTACCAACACCCTGCAACCGGCAGGCCTTGCAGCGGGGCTTGCCGGATTCTTCAGCCCGGTTATGGTCCCCCGCAAGGGTCCGTGCGATCCCACCTGCAATGCCTGCGGCCATGTATGCCCGACAGAGGCCATCCGGCCCCTTATCCTGGAGGAGAAGAGGCAAGCCAAGGTAGGAAACGCCTCCATTACCCACCAGAAGTGCATTGCTTGGGAATTCGGCAAGCCCTGCCTGGTGTGTGCCGAGGTCTGCCCCTATGGTGCCATCAGCCTTGAGCGTGTAAGCGGGGTGCCGGTCGCAGTACCCGTTGTACAGGAGAACAGGTGCAGCGGATGCGGGTTCTGTGAATACTACTGCCCTGTGCAGGCGAGGGCTGCTATCGTAGTGGAGCCCATGGGCGCACTGCGGCTGGATGATGGTTCATACCGTGAAAAGACAAGACAGCTCGGGCTCGCAATCGAGCCTAGGCTGCAGGACATGCCTGAATCGTCGGAGAAGTCTTACGGGCCTGAAGGTTCGGTGCCGCCGGGGTTTACGGAGTAGGGAACGGTTCCGACCATTCCCCCTTTGTCGCAGAATCCCTTAAGCCTTGGCACGGGGATCTTTACTTGACAGGCCCGATGCCGTATAGGGCAAGGTATTAAAGGAACATGACACATGTGCATGCCCCCGGAGGATTGCATGAGATATAAGATCGGTTTCGGTTTGCTCCTCATACTCGCGTTCTTGAGCGCGTGCCAGCCGAAGGTCATAATCAATTACTACGCAGTGCCCTCACTCGCCCCGGGAACACGGCCGGAGATGAATACCGCCGGGTTCTGGATCGGCCGCAACCCTGATCCGGACGCTGTTATTATGACGGATCAGGACATTGTCGACTTCAATGGGTACATCAAGAAAAAGACCAAGTCAGTGCATGATGTCCTTACGCTTTCCGACTCGCGTGACGGCCGGGCACTGGAGAGTTCTCTCCGGAAGATGCTTGCACAGAACCAGGGCTATATCGGCGGTGACGGAAAGATGATGACCAAGGAATTCATCCGCGATATGGAGGCCCTGATGGGTCTGGATCGGATCCCATCCACCATCACTGCGCACTGGGCATATGTAGTTAGGCCCTCTGATCAGCGGCTTCTGCCCACTGCAAAGCCTTTTTACAAGAGCGAGAGCGATACCGCTATCGACAGACTCCAGAACAGCGCCCTGGATGCTGCAACACCACTACTTGTTCTCATTGAGAGTGCGGATCATATGTGGGTCTATGCAATATCCGCCAATTCCGAAGGCTGGGTACTTGCGGATAATGTCGCCCTATGCCCCAAGGATGAAATGGCTCGATATGAGGCCTGGACAACATTCGTGGTGGCTACCGATGCCAAGGCGGATATCTACGCCGACCCCTGGCTCAGACAGCACCAGACCTATATTCAGATGGGCGTCAGGCTCGCTGTCCTTAAGGAATGGGATAACGGCGTCATCCAGGTACTTGTCCCTGTGCGCTCGGACGGCGGCTGGTGTACGTTTGATGCCGCGTTTGTATCCGCTTCCCAGGTCCACCGGGGCAATCTTTCTTACACGCCGCGTAATGCTATTGTCCAGGCCTTCAAGCTGCTGAACGCCCCCTACGGCTGGGGCGGCATGTATGGAGAGCAGGACTGCTCCCGTTTCATCCAGGAGGTCTTCGCCACTATGGGCATCACGCTGCCAAGGAACTCCGCCCAACAGGGCAAGGTGGGCAGGCTCATCGCATCCTTTACGAAATCAGACCCCCCGGACGACCGGCAAAGAAAGCTTAGTATGAGTGCCATGGGTGGTATCACCACGCTCCAGTTTCCCGGACATATCATGCTTTTTCTTGGATCGATCGACGGTGTGCCCTATGCTATCCATGATCTCTATGCCTTCACCGAACCGGCCCCTCCAAATGAAAGGCTCGTTCCCATCAATCGGGTAGTGGTATCAAGCCTTGCCATCGGTGAAGGCACGAAGAAAGGGTCGCTGCTTATGCGCCTTGGCAATGTGCGTGAGGTATCCCCCGAGCCGCAGGCGAATTGAGGTATCGTAAAGCGGATTGATAAATTAAAAAGCCGAGATTTTCCTCCATTGACTCTCTATTTCTTTGTACTTATAACATAAGATACAATGTCTTTGTCTTGGATACAAGGACTTGGAGGCTGTCCCGGGTGAGCAGACAGCGAGAAAAGAGAAGAAGCCCAAACAGGAGCGCCAAAGAGCTTCAAGATGAGCTCAAGTCTTTGCGCTCAGAGCTGAATACAATAAAAAAGACCCTCGCCAGTCATGAAAAGATAAACACGAATCTTCATGAAGTTCAGGAACTGTTCTCCACAGTAACCAGCAACATTCTTGACGGTCTGGTTGTGATGGATTGGGACGGTAATTTCCTGTTCATCAACAAGGCTGCCTACCGGATTATAGGTATCCGACCGCGTAAAACCCCCCAAGGACTCAGCATGGCACAATTCCTCCATCCGGATGACCTTGAGCGGGCAATGAAGAACAACATGCTCACCAAGGCCGGGAAAGGAGGTTTTATTGCCGATTACCGGATCATCACCCCAAAGGGGGAGCACAGGTGCATCGAGGCCACCGGAGGGCGCATCCCATTTAAAGGCAATGATGCGATCCTGGCCACATTCAGGGATATAACTGCTCATAAACGTTTCGATGAGCAGCTCAAGCTATCTGAAAAGAAATTCTGCTCGGCCTTCCATGCAAGCCCGGATTCAATCGTGATCTCGCAACCAACAACAGGCAGGATCATTGATGCCAACAGGGCCTTTGAAGCATGGTCCGGCTTTGAGCGTAAGGATCTTGTCGGGAAGACAACCCTTGACCTGGGTATATGGCCTGATCTTCAGGATAGGGAGCATCTATTCAATAATCTGTCTGACGGGAAGCCAGTCAGCAGATTTGCAACAAAGCTCAAAAAGAGAAATGGTGAGATCCGGGATGTGCTGATATCAGCCAATCTGATCGATATTGATAATGAGGTCTATACCATTTCCATTGCACGGGATATTACCGACCTGAGGAAGGCCGAGCTGGCCCTCAAAGAGAGCGAGGAAAGGTTCCGCGCCCTGCATGATGCGTCATTCGGCGGCATCGGTATTCATGACAAAGGGATTATCCTGGATTGCAACCAGGGGCTTGCCGACATGACCGGATTCTCAAGGGATGAGCTCATCGGCATGAATGGCCTTGAGCTCATCGCACCCCGGTGGCGTGACCACGTGATGCAGAGGATATTGAGCGGGTATGAGCAGCCCTATGATGTGGAGGGTATCCGGAAAGATAAAACAATCTATAACCTGGAAATACAGGGCAAGAATATCCACTACCATGGCAAATCGGTCAGGGTAACCGAGTTTAGAGACATCACTGCACGAAAAAGGGTGGAAGATGCCTTCCGTGAGAGCGAGGAACGCTACAAGAAGATTGCAGGTGCCGTCACGGATTATATTTACACGGTCTATGTTCAAGAAGGCAGGGCGGTCCGCACCGAGCACAGCCCTGCATGTGAGTTTGTAACCGGGTACACGGTCGAAGAATTCAATGCCAACCCGTTTCTCTGGTTCAGCATGGTGGTGGATGAAGACCGACAGAGCGTTCGGGAGTATTTCAACAAGGTCCTCACCGGTGAGCATGAAGTGCCCATCGAGCACCGGATCTACCACAAGAACGGCTCAATTCGCTGGGTTGTCAACATGCCGGTGGTTCACCGTAACGAGGCAGGGGTCATTGTCTCTTATGACGGGGTATTGAGCGACATCACCGAGCGGAAACGGTCCGAGGAGGCGTTGAAAGAGAGCGAGGAACGCTACCGGCTCATGGCCGAGCTGACCGGAAAGCTCGTGTATGACTATGATGTCCCTACAGGGCAGATCACCTGGCACGGGGCCATCTCACAGTTCACCGGACTCATGCCCCAAGAGGTGGATGCCATCGATGTCAAGGCATTCAATGAGATGATCCACCCTGAGGACCGTGCCGAGACCATCTCCATTCTCGAGGCTGCCCTGAATGAATGCGGGCCGTACAGTGCCGAGTACCGCCTGCGGAGAAAAGATGGTTCGTATATCTTTGTGGAGGACCATGGCGTTTTCCTCCCTGATGAAAAAGGCCGGGCAGTCCGCATGCTGGGTGGCCTGGGCGACATCTCGGTGCGCAAGCAGGCGGAAGAAGTCATACGGGAAGCAGAAAAGCGGTATCGCACCCTTTTTGAGAGTGCCAATGACGCGATCTTCATCATGAGCGGGGACAGGTTCATCGAGTGCAACCAGATGACACTGAAGATGTTCGGGTGTGACACCAAAGATGACATCTTTGGTCGCAGGCCATGGGAATTCAGCCCATCCCGACAGCCTGACGGAAGAGATTCTCGAGAAAAGGCAAAGAAATACATAAATGCTGCATTTGAAGGAACACCTCAGCGCTTTTACTGGAAGCACATCCGGAAGGACGGTACACCTTTTGATGCCGAGGTCTCCCTGAACCGCATTGAGCTGGGAGATCAGTCATACATCCAAGCCATGGTAAGGGATATCACCGAACGTAAACGGGTGGAAGAGGCCTTGCGTGAAAGTGAGGAGCGCTTCCGTTCTCTGATCCAGAGCTCTTCCGACATTATCGTGATCCTGGATCAGAATGGATTGATTACCTATGAGTCCCCGTCCATGGAACAGATCCTGAGATATCCGGCCGGGGAAATGATCGGCAAGAACCCCCTGGATTATATGCATCCCGGGGATATCGGAGGGGTGGTAAAGGCATTGTCCGAGGTCTTTGAAGACGTCAACCCCGGTATTCCTACGGAATTCCGCTTCAAAAGGGCTGATGGCACCTGGGTATACCTGGAGGCCATCGGAAACAATCTCATCGACTACGCCGGCATCAACGGTGTTGTCATTACGGCACGCGACATCACGGAACGCAAAAAAGCAGAGGAGCTGAAGCTCGATATGGAGCGCCGGCTGCTCCATGCCCAGAAGCTCGAAAGCCTGGGCGTGATGGCAGGGGGAATCGCCCATGACTTCAACAACCTCCTTATGGCGATCCTGGGCAACCTCGATCTCGCCCGGCTTGACCTTTCACCGGTTTCCCGTTCGAGGCCCTTCATCGACCAGGCACTAGTGGCTGCCCGGAGGGCGGCCGACCTTACGAACCAGATGCTTGCCTATTCGGGCAAAGGCAGGTTCGATCTCAAACCCTTTGACCTCTCCGAGCTTGTACAGGAGATGGCCCATCTGCTGAAGGCATCCATCTCCAAGACTGTGACCCTGAACCTCCAGATGGACGGTGATCTCCCGTCCATTGTGGCCGACCCAAGCCAGATCCAGCAGATCATCATGAACCTCATTGTCAATGCATCGGAGGCCATAGGGGATCACCCCGGGGTCGTCGCCATTTCCACCGGTTCATTGGACTGCGACCAGGGCTACCTGCAGAGGAGCCGCCTCAAGGAGAAGCCTGCACCCGGGGCTTATGTATTCATCGAAGTCAGGGATACGGGCTGCGGTATGGACGAAGAGACGAAAGACCGTCTCTTTGACCCGTTCTTTACCACCAAGTTCACGGGGCGCGGTCTGGGCATGGCTGCAGTGCTCGGCATAGTGAGCGGACACAAAGGGGCCATTATGGTGGAATCCGAGCCGGGCAGAGGGGCTACCATCAGGGTAATGTTCCCGGCATCGGACTTGGGGGAACCCGTCAAGGGCAAGAAGCCCGGTGTATCCGCCATGGAAGGTGAAGGTGCGGCCATGGGGCCGATATCAGGCACCGTCCTGGTTGCAGATGATGAAGACATGGTGCGGGACCTCTGCAAGTCCATGATCGAGCGGCTCGGTTACAAGGTGATGACCGCATGTGATGGTGAGGAGGCAGTCAAGATCTTCCGGGAGAATGCCTCTGAGATAGTCTGTGTCATCCTGGACCTCACCATGCCCAGATTAGACGGCATGGCGGCCTTTGATGAGCTCCGGCATATCAAGGCCGATGTCAAGGTGATCCTCTCCAGCGGTTATGATGAGCGGGAAGCCACCGAGCGTTTTACCGGCAAGGGGCTTGCCGGTTTCATCAAGAAGCCCTACCAGCTCTCAATCCTTCGTGCTGAGCTGGGCCGGGTTCTGAAGGATCTCTGATATCAGGGTCATTCATCTCACTATCGAGATGAGTAAAATTTTGTAACTTTATTGACTGTGCGTGCCGGGCCCTTATTATGCTCTACAAGGAATAGTGCTGCTCCTTTACATCCAAGAAAGCACTCTCCACCAGGAGGGAGACCAATGGATTTCGATCTCAGAGAGGTCAAGGTCGCAGGCCCCCAGCAATTGACATTGCAGATGAAAGCCCTCCAGTGACCAGTGATCCGTGATCAGTCAATAGAGAAAGAATATATTGGTGGGCGGAATGAGTGTAACCCGCATGCAGGGGCGGCTTGAAGCCACGATCCATTGGTGATCTTGATGGGACATGATGATACAAAACCACGTTATAGCCTGCATCGTGAAAAGGGGAAAATCGCCCTGGGTGGAGTTTTCACCGAGGCTGCTTCGGGTGAGCTCATTGATGCCTATCATGCAACAGACACCAGCTCCGAGCCAGTTCTCGATTTTTCAGAGATCGAGCACATTGACATCTCAGGGATAAACGCACTCATCAAACTGATGCTGCGGGCCGGGGCTCAAGGCCGAAGACTTGCGGCAACGGGCCTGAGTCGGGAGCTCAGGGATATCTTTCAGGCCACCCGGATCGATGAGGTCTTTTGCTCCGAGCCCGACTCTGCAGGTCAGGTTGTGTCGTCATATGACCCTGGAAAGATGTCGGCATGGGCCAGGCCTATTGAAGGGATTATGCTGTCCGAGATCCCGGAAGGTGCCATCAATATGAATGTCGACGGTCGCAAGGTGGTAGGCCCTCTCCAGGGGTTCGGCCGGCTTTGGGAGAAGATCTTCCGTGTCCGGCTTACCGGGGTGAATGCATCGCCCCAAGAAGTCATCAATGCCTTCAAGGAACACTTCCCGAGCTTTCAACCGCCTCAGAACCGATTTTTCCCGACCAAGGCCGGGATTGCACCCAGTGAGGTGGTGCTCATCAATGCCCATACCCCTGCCGGATTCATCTGTTCCGGTGTTTGGGTCGTATATGCCGATAAGGAGGCCTTCACTCTGATGACGCCCCAGGGTCATCCCGAATCAGGCTGGGTGAGTTTCAGCGCCTTTGGAGAACACGGCTGCACGGTGGCCCGGATCGTGGCTTTTGCAAGGGCAAGCGACCCGCTCTATGAGATCGGATTCAATATCATGGGTTCACGCGAGCACGAGCGTATCTGGACCCATGTGCTCGAGTCCCTGGCCGGGCATTTCGGGGTGCCCGGTTGGGTGCGCATGGATAAAAGCTGTGTCGGAGACCGTCTCCAATGGAACAGGGTGGGGAACATCTGGTACAATGCACAAATCAGGACCATGCTCTCTTCCCTGAAGAGACATTCCCATAAAGGGACTTAAGGTTTAGTGAGGATGGCCCTTCAAGCTCGCTATGATTCAATTGTGGTTGGCTCCGGACCCAACGGCCTTGCTGCCGCCATCACCCTTGCAGGACAAGGCAGGTCCGTACTTGTATACGAATCGAGGCAAAACCCTGGCGGTGCGGTGAGCTCGGCAGAGCTGACCTTGCCGGGTTTTATACACGATGTCGGGGCAGCGGTCTTCCCCATGGTTCTTGATACCCCGTTCTTCCGGGGTCTTCCCTTAAAAAGGCATGGTCTTGAACTGATTTTTCCCCATGCATCCCTTGCCCACCCGTTTGATGATGGTACCGCAGCCCTTATCTACCGCGATGTTGACAAGACCATCGAGGGTCTCGGGGCAGACGGCAGGGGTTATGAGATCCTGGTTAAGCCGATCCTCCAGGGATGGAACGAGCTTTCCTCCGACCTGCTTTCTCCTCTGCACATCCCTTATCACCCATTGCACCTGGCAAACTTCGGCATCCGGGTAATTGCCCCAGTGACTGTCCTGGCAAGGTCGGTTTTTCGTACCCCGAACGCCCGGGCACTGCTCGCCGGTTTAGGTGCACATTCCATCCTTCCTCTTACACACCCCTTGAGTTCCTTGTTCGGCATCATTATGGCCGTCAGCTGTCACAATCCCGGCTGGCCCATTGTCAGGGGCGGTGCAGGAGCCCTCTCCCATGCATTGGTCTCACACCTTACCTCCCTCGGCGGGAAAATCTTGCTATCGCAAGAAGTCAGGGATCTCAATGATCTTGAGCCATCGCGGGCCCTATTCTTCGATCTTGCGCCTGCAGGCGTGCTCAAGATCGCAGGGGATAAACTGCCAAGTTCATATCGTCACAGACTTGCGCGCCACCGCGCAGGCCCAGGTGTCTTTAAGGTGGATTGGGCCCTTGACGGCCCCATCCCCTGGAAGGCACCCGAGTGTCTGGAGGCCGCAACGGTCCATGTTGGCGGCAGCCTGGAGGATGTTGCACGTTCCGAACGTGATGTATGGAAAGGCTCCCATCCTGAAAGACCATTTGTCTTTCTTGTGCAGCCGAGCCTCTTCGACTCTTCCCGCAGCCCTTATGGCAAACACACTGCATGGGCGTATTGCCATGTGCCGAATGGGTCGGACTTCGACATGACCGAGCGCATCGAGGCCCAGATCGAGAGGTTCGCCCCGGGTTTCCGGGATAGTATCATCTGCAGGAATATCATGCCTCCTTCGGCCATCGAGCGGTTTGATGCCAACTGTATCGGCGGCGATATTGCAGGTGGGGCCAACACGATCCGAGGGTTGTTTGCCAGGCCCGTCTTGAGCCTCAATCCCTATGCCATGCCTGCAGACCATATGTATATATGCTCAGCCTCCACACCTCCCGGCGGCGGGGTCCACGGGCTATGCGGCTTTCATGCAGCGAACAGATACCTTGAGATCACCCCGTTCGACTGAGAGGCAATAAGAATCCCGGCCATCATAACGGGCAGCTACCCCGCAAAATGGTCGTATCCCTTTTTCATTTCCAGAGCGCGGCCTTCCTTAAGGATGTAGATCCCGTCTTCTTTCGGCAGGACCTCACCCACAACTGTGAAGTCAAGAAACTCTTTTTTCAGGGCAGGGATATTTTTTTGCGGGATGGTGAACACCAGTTCAAAGTCCTCGCCGCCGTAAAGGGCGTATTGCTGCGGTTCATCGGAAAGGGTCCGTGCCGCCTCGATGGTTTCCTTTGAAAGCGGGATCTTTTCCCAGTCTATGCGTGCACCGGTGCCGCTCTCCTCGCATATGTGCCCCACTTCGCTCCCCAGCCCGTCGCTCACATCGATCATGGCGTGGGCATGCCGGGCTATGGCCTTGCCTTCGCTTTCCAGTCGGCATAGAGGCTCCAGGTGGCCTTTCAGGTAGCCTTCTTTTATTCCTTTCCTGAGAAGCCTTAAACCCGCCTCGCTCTTGCCCAGGGTGCCGGTGACACAGACGAAGTCCCCCGGTATTGCATGGGAGCGCAGGCGTACCAGGTTTCTGTCCACGTCACCGACAAGGGCCAGGTTGAGCACCAGATCGCGGCCGTGGGTGGTGTCGCCTCCGATGAGCTCGACACGGTGCTTGGCAGCGGAATCATACAGGCCGCGATAGAAATCATCCATGAACTCCACCTTAGTGTCTGCTCTCAGTGCCAGTGAGATAAAGGCCCAGCGCGGGGTGCCCCCCATGGAAATGATATCGGACACATTCGATTCCATGAGCTTCTTTCCCACCTGGTAGGGCGTGTGCCAGGCAAGGGAAAAATGGTCATTCTCTACCATCATGTCTACGGTTATGAGCAGATATCTATCAGAAGTATATTCCAGCACCGCGCAGTCGTCACCGATCCCCTTGATGACGGCAGGGTCATTATACTGCACACCGGTGAGGCGCCTGATCAAGGCAAATTCACCGCCGATATCCGATATCTTCATATGTGGTATTGCCCCCTGCATTCCTTGTTGATCTTTGCCGAGCAGAAATCACCGCACATGGTACAGACTTCCGCTCCGTCCTTTCCTGTTTCCTTCCGTATGGCGCGTGCCTTTTCCGGGTTGAGCGCAATGTTGTACATACCCTCCCAGTCCAGATTGCTTCGTGCCCTGGACATGGCGTCGTCGCGGTCGCGGGCCCCCGGTATGCCCCGGGCGATGTCCGCCGCGTGCGCAGCGATCTTGGATGCAATCACCCCGTCGATGACGTCCTTTATATCCGGAAGGCCCAGGTGTTCTTTCGGCGTAAGGTAGCAGAGGAAATCCGCCCCGTAATAGGCAGCCAGGGCGCCTCCGATGGCGCCGGTGAGGTGGTCGTAACCGGGCGAGCAGTCGGTAACCAGCGGGCCTAAGACATAAAACGGTGCGCCGTTGCAGTATTTCTTCTGTAGATCGATGTTCTCTTTTATCATGTGCAGGGGTACGTGCCCCGGGCCTTCGATCATCACCTGCACGTCTTTCGCCTGGGCACGTGCCGCAAGCTCACCCAGGGTCTTGAGCTCTGCTATCTGGGCCGGGTCCGTGGCGTCGGCGAGGCAGCCCGGCCGCAGGCCGTCGCCCAGGCTCAGGACCACATCGTATTTTTTCGCCATGTCAAGGATCTCATCATAGCGCGTAAAGAGCGGGTTTTCCTGCCCGTGATGGAGCATCCATTTGATGAGAAAACTCCCGCCACGCGACACCACGCCCATGATACGCGACCCCAGAAGGGGGATGCATTTACGTGTGACGCCGCAGTGCACGGTGATGAAGTCCACACCGTCTTCGATGTGCTTTCGTATGGAATCGAGAAAGTCATCCTCCGTGAGGCCTGCCACGTCCGGGCAGCGCACAATGGCCTCGTATACGGGTACCGTACCCACGGGCACCTTTGATGTGCTCAGAATCGTCTTTCGCATGGAGCGGATGTCTCCTCCGGTGGAGAGGTCCATCACCGTATCCGCCCCATACCTGATTGAAGCGGCGAGCTTCTCTATCTCCTGCACCGGATCGGCGTTGAAGTTGGATGTCCCGATATTGGCATTTATCTTTATCTTCAGGCCTTTGCCGATCCCTACAGGAACGCAGTCGTGGAGCGAGCTCTTGAGGATCACGGTATTGCCGGCAGCGACATTGTTCCGAATTTCATCGGCGCTTAAGGGCTCTTGCTCCGCTACCTTTTGCATCTCAACAGAGATGCGCTTGTTTTTTGCATATTCAAGCTGTGTCATAATCCGAACTCCTTTTGAAACTTTCGTATTTGGGCTGCAACATCAGGTTTTGTCACCACGGCCGATATGGCGCAGACCATATCCGCCCCCGCCTCAATAACCATACCCGCATTAGCCAGGTCGATGCCGCCTATGGCCGCGATTGGTAAGTGGCTGGCCTTCCGGATCGCTCTCAATCCTTCTACACCACACGGAGTGCCTGCGTCCAGCTTGGTGGCTGTAGCAAAGATGGGGCTCACACCCAGATAGTCGGCGCCCAAGTCTTGAGCAATAAGGGCTTCTTCGAGCGTGTGCACGGTCACCCCGATGATCTTATCGTTGCCCAGCAGTCTGCGGGCCTCTTGATAGGGCATGTCCTCCTGCCCGATATGGACACCGTCGGCATCCACTGCCAGTGCGATATCGATCCGGTCATTTATGATAAGCTTGGCGCCGCTGACTGAACACAGATTCCTTATGGAGACAGCCTCGTTATACAGTATGCGTGTCTGAGCACCCTTGTTGCGGTACTGAATGATCTTCACCCCTGCCGCAACGGCATTCTCCACGTCACTTGCCATGCCGGCTGCGCTGTATGTTGAATCGGTGATGAAGTAGTATCCCCTCATTGCCCCACCTTCTGCAAGGAAACTATTTCATCCTTTGTCAGGGAGAAGATGCGATCAAAGAGGTTTTCTTTGAAGGATGCCGGGCCTTTGGCGGTTTTCACGGCCAGTTCTGCCGCGATCTCGTAGCAGCAGAGACCCGCAGCAGCGGCCGCGGTTATATCATGCGGCGACGCCCCTGCAAAGGTGCCGATGACGGATGCGGCCATGCATCCCGTGCCCACCACGTGAGACATCATCTCATGGCCGTTGCGGATGATATAGGTCTCTTTTTTATCCGCCACGATATCTTCCTTGCCGGTGATTACCACGGTGCAATCCCTTTTCCCGGCAAGGTCTAGGGCTATATCGCAAAGGTCAAACCCGACATGCTCTGCATCAACACCCCGGGTGCGCACGTCCAACCCTAAGATGCGTGCGATCTCCGAGCTGTTTCCCTTGATGATGCCGATTCGTGCACTATCAAGGAGCTCGGAGCTTTTCATATCCCTGAAGGGTGTGGCCCCTGCGCCGCATACATCCAGCACTATTGGGATGCCCCTGCTGTTGGCCGCACGGGCTGCGATCTTCATGCTTTCAATGATATCGACGGTGAGCGTGCCGATGTTCAACACCAAAGCCGAGGCCAGGCCCGACATCTCCGCCGCTTCTTCCGGGGCGTGTGCCATGACGGGTGATGCGCCGAAGGATTTGACCACCTGGGCGCAGTCATAAATGGTAACCCAGTTCGTGAGATGGTGCACAACAGGGGCCTTCTTGCGAACGGCTTCAAGAAACGAATACGCATCCATACCCGTATACTCCTTTATTCTTTTATGAGGGATGGAATGGAGGGAGAAAGGATCATGCTCTTTGGATCCCTACGCCGGCATTACCCGGATCAGGTTCAATGGGTATAATCTCAGGCCCCGTACCGGAACCACCCCTTGTTCATACCAGTTTAGCGCTGAATGGGGATATCGTCAAGCCTTCCTGCAAGAATCATTACTTTGAAGGATTTACCGGGTTGAAACCCAGGGGGAAATATTCGAAACACGGCTTTCATTGACGCGAGATCCCTGAGTTGGTAAGTCAGATCACTATGCTTACAACGCACTTGAGGCGTATGTCCCGGGAACTTAGGATTTTTATTGCAGCCTCACTGGCAATGGGCATGGCATACAGCATCATGGATGCGACGTTTAATAATTTCCTGAATGATCGGTTTGCCCTGAGCGGGTTCGAGCGATCTTTTCTCGAGATTCCCCGGGAGCTGCCGGGCGTTCTCGTGGTTTTTGCATCGGCCTTGCTCTGGTTTCTCTGCAGCCGCCGCCTGGCAGTGGTGGCCATGCTGCTGGGGGGTGCGGGCACCGCCCTTATCGGTTTTGCTTCACCCACCTATGTAGTCATGGTGCTCTGGTTGTTCGTCTACAGCCTGGGCCAGCACATCTTTTTGCCCCTGTCTTCCGCCATCGGGATGGAGCTTGCCAGGGAAGGCAAGACAGGACAGCGCCTGGGGCAATTGAATGCCATACGTAATCTCTCAGCCATTCTCGGGAGCTTCCTGGTCTTTATCGGATTCAAGTACCTCGGGTTCACCTTTCATCATACCTTTGCCATGTCCGCTGTGGCCTTTGTGGTGGCAGCCCTCCTCTTGATCATCATGAAGCCGGATAAAACGCAGCCGCCGGCGCTGCATCTGAAGCTCCATAAGGAATACTCTCTGTATTATGTCCTCTCAGTGCTCTATGGGTCACGCAAACAGCTGTTCCTTACGTTTGCGCCCTGGGTGCTGGTTACCGTATTTCATCAGCCGACACAGACCCTCGCCACGCTCCTGACCCTGGGCGGGGTGATCGGCATTGTGTTCCAGCCCCTGCTGGGCTGGGCGACCGACCGTTTGGGCGAGCGCTTTGTCCTGATGTCCGAGGCCGTGCTGCTGGTGTTCGTTTGCTCCGGTTATGGATTTGCCAGGTCCTTGTTTTCAGAGGACGTCGCGTTCCTCATCGCCTGCGGGTGCTTCCTGCTCGATCAGATGCTGATGTCGGTGAATATGGCCCGCGCCATGTATATGAAGAAGATAGCCCTTCATGCCTCGCACGTCCAGCCTGCGCTCACCATGTCGGTGAGCATCGATCATATCTTCTCCATGACGGTTGCCTTGCTGGGCGGGCTCATTTGGAACCGCTTCGGCTTCCAGTATGTGTTTCTGCTCGGGGCCTTCATCGCACTCGGAAACTTCCTGGCTGCATGGCAGGTCCGCGTGCCGAAGCCAGCCGGAATAATTGAAGAAGTATCCCCGGATCTTCTGCAGGGAGATTGATACCAGGGTCGGCAGGGAGGAAGCAGGGTATACTCCGGGAAACTTTTGACCATGAATGCATCCTCGTTGGCCCCTGCCGGATTTTTTTATTGCAATCTGAATCTTCAGGGATTATATTGACCTTAATAATAGGTCATATGACCTATATTTGAGGTCGGTAGGATGCTTGAGTCTTTGCTTGGATCCATAAACAGGGAACGGGTTCTCCTTTTCCTTCATGCCAGAAACGAAGGATATGCGCGAGAGATCGCCAGGTTCTTCAAGACCGATCTCGACCCCATCCAGAAACAACTTGAAAGGCTGGAATTTGGCAATGTCATCTACAGCAGGAATGCCGGCAAAACAAGGGTATATTCTCTCAGCCCCCGTTACCCATTTCTGGCAGAACTGAAGGCCCTTCTTGATAAGGCATTATCCTTCTACTCTGCTGAGGAAAGGGAAGGTCTTGTCATGGTCAGGCAGAGACCAAGGAGGAAGGGTAAACCACTGTGAAGCCGATCAGTGATATGACTCTTGGCGAGCTTGCAGCCTACGCATGCACGCATCTCAAGAGCAAAGGCATTAATGTAGTTCTTTCCGGCGGCGCCTGCGTGTCGATTTATACGACGAATCGATATCAATCATTTGACCTCGACTTCATAGAAAACATTGCTTCCGGCAGGAAGAAGATAAAAGAAGTACTACAAGAGATCGGATTCTCTGAGGAGCATCGTTACTTCAAACACCCTGAAACCGAATTCTTCATTGAGTTTCCGCCCGGCCCGCTTTCCATCGGCGATGAGCCCGTAATGGAAACCGTAACAAAAGAATTCTCCACAGGTCAGCTCCGGCTCATCTCCCCCACGGATTGCGTGAAGGACAGACTTGCTGCGTATTACCACTGGAATGACAGACAGAGCCTCGATCAGGCGCTTCTTGTGGCAGAATCAAACGACATTGATCTTAAGGAGGTAGAGCGCTGGTCGGCCAAAGAGGGCAGGTCACGTGAGTTCTCGGCAGTGCGGGAACTGTTTGTTAAAAAACAGAAGTCAGAGTAGAGGTAGATTGAGAAGAGTGACACCAACCCCGGCAATGCGACCATGAGCCCTGCCCCTCGCAGCGGCTTAACCGGCGCCCAGCGCCTCAAGGCACGATGGGGCCCGGCCCTTCTATTGGCGCGCGGTGGGGTAATCGAGCACGGTCACAGGGATTAATCTATTTCGGCATCGCACAGACGGACAATAAATCTGTTCCCTCTTTCTCTTTAATACTTATGTACCACGGGCAAGCCCTTCGGGCTTCGCCCGTGCCACCCATAAATATTGTTTCTTATCAATGCCACCCGACGGTCTGAATGCCATTGCAGGGCTAGGCCTATTCTGCTTCATGTTCTTTCCCCAATCGCTTAAGAATTAGGTCGCCCTGTTGATAGTAAACATCTGTTGGCTTTGGGATATCCTTTCTTGGCTTTTTTTCGTCTTTCAGAATTTCAAAACGCACATACCTACACAGCCTGAGTAATGCCAATGGGCCGCCATATTGGCGCCAATCAAAAGATGTACCATGCAAATCGGTAGTATTAAGAGTAACAATGCCATGCACTTCAAAAGTACGATCACGGCAATCTGGGTCGATCGACCATTTCGGATCAAAAGGACTATGCGCAAAAGCGTTGCGGATGAGGCGTGATATCTGGTAGGCAGCTTGGACACTGGAGTCATTTGAATTTTTAGGATCTTCCACTGCCGCCTTTATAGCGTCTTTCATTGCAACAGCCATCAAGAAGGTGGCAGATCTATGCATATTCATGGCGGCGAAATCGGCTTGGTCTTTGCGTAAAGCAATTTCCTCATAGCTGACTTTGTGATTTCCATGGCTCCACTCAATTGGCAGATCAAGCGGTTGTTTTTCCATAGTCACAGCAAGACGGACAGCAGAAGCTAGCCTAAACTGTAGTTCAGCTGAGAAAAGACGACTGATATGTTTTTTAATATCGTTCATTATTTACTCTTTGTGCTCTAACAATTGCTATCCCAATTTTTTCGGTATAGCAAAATACATACTGACTCACATTGATGATCCATGTACTCCGCTCGTTTGTCATGAAAGGTAGTGATCTATGGACCTCCTCATATATGCTTAGGTGCTGTGAAATCACAGGTGCAGATCATTCAATGCTTGAATTATAGCCTAATGTTCCATGGAAGTCCATGAATATCATTAGGAAGTTAAGGGCTTTCTTCTTTCCGGGAATAACCGGATTCCCGCTTACGTAGGAATGACAGATCTATACTTATTTACTCGCTGATTCAAGAATAGACCCATCCCCACCCTGGCCCTCCCCTTGAAGGGGAGGGAACTTTAATGTCTTGATATCCCTTGGAAGGAGAGGGAACTCTGGAACACTGTGCCTCCTCTCAAGGGAGGGGACAAAGGTCCAGGGAGCATGGTGAGGTAAACCTAAAGGTCGCCATGTCGCTTTCGGCCCCTCGCAATGACGGGTAAAGGTCATCATTTTAAGATGTACAACAACGTATTGCCGGTCATTTTTACCATGTATTTTGGTCCAAGATTATAATCTTGGGCGACATGCAGGCCCCATATCCTTATTTTTAACCTACAGTGGGGCATTTTGTTTCCACTACGAATATATTCGGCATCAAGGTGGACACCTCTTGTTTCGCGCCAGGCACATTCATAGTACAATGAGGCAAGGAGTGAATATGAAAAGGAGCGATGTGGAATTTTACAGCATGGGGCTTAAGTGCTCGGCTTGGCTCTACCTGCCGGATGGAATTGAGAAGCCCCCCGTGGTTGTCATGGCACATGGGTTTGCAGGCCAGAAGGACTTCATGCTCCAGCCCTATGCCGAGTATTTCGCCGGCAAAGGCATGGCCTGCTTCGTGTTCGACTACCGCAACTTCGGCACGTCAGAGGGAGAACCGAGGAACCTGGTGAATCCCTGGAGGCACCTGAATGACTGGAAGGCGGCGATCACCCATGTACGGTATCTTGACAGCGTCGATGGGAAGAGGATCGCCCTGTGGGGCACCTCCTTTTCAGGCGGGCATGTGATGGTGACGGCTGCAAGGCAAAATGGCATCAAGGCTGTGGTGGCCCAGGTGCCGTTTGTGGATGGCATTGCAACCACCATGCAGTTTTCTGTTCCCTATCAGATCGAGGGCCTCTATCACGGCCTCAAGGACCTTTTCAGCATGGTCAAGGGGGGTGCCCCGCACATGGTACCTGCAGTTGCGGAGCCCGGGACCTTTGCCTGCATGAACACCCCTGATGCCATGCAGGGCTATTACACCCTCGTGCCCCCGGATTCTGATATGAAGAACGAGGTGCCGGCCAGGATCTTGCTCATGATATCGGCCTATAGGCCCATCATGTACGCGCGCAGGATCAAGAGCCCTGTGCTTCTCATGTATGCGAAGAACGACTCGCTCATCCCTGCCAGGGCCGTTGAGAAGATGGGCTCAAGGATACCGAATGCCGAGGTCATCGGCCTGGAGGCAAGCCACTTCGAGGTCTACACGGGTGAGCTTTTCAAACAGGTGGTGCAGAGGCAGGCGGAGTTTCTGGCAAGACATCTATAATCAAGCAGGTGCCCGCTGTAGGAGCGCCTTCAGGTGCGAAATGGGAATCGCGGCTGAAGCCGCTCTTACAATATATTGATAGGAGGGATTATGCCGGGAATCAAGGATTTCAGGGGAAAGGTAACTCTCATCACGGGCGCGGGGTCGGGCATCGGCAGGGCGACTGCACTGGCCTTTGCAGCCCAAGGGGCTGACCTGGTCATCGTGGACAAAGAGGAAGACCGCATTGCGGAAGCGGCCGGGGAGATCGAGGCCAGGGGGGCGCGTGTCCTGGCGCGGAAGGTGGACGTGTCCGATTGCACCCAGGTGGATGATCTTGCCAGGTTTGTGATAGCCGAGCGGGGCAGGGTGGATATACTCTACAACAATGCCGGCATAGGTGTCGGGGGGAGCTTTGAATGCACAAGCCTTCAGGAGTGGGAGAGGATCTTTTCCATCAACTTCTGGGGTGTGCTTTACGGCATAAGGGCGTTTCTGCCCCATATGATCGAGCGCAGGTACGGCCACATCGTCAACACATCGAGCCTTGCAGGGCTGTGCGCCATCCCGGGGATGTCGGCCTACTGCTCCACCAAGTTCGCCGTGGCCGGTCTGGGCGAGGCACTCAGGGCAGAGGTGAGGAGGTACGGCATAGGGGTGAGCACCATATGCCCTGGTGTCATTAACACCCGTGTCGTGGCAGACGGGTGCATGAACCTCAGGGAGGAGTCCCGGGCCAACAGACAGGCTGTAGTGGAATTCTACAAGAAGTTCGGCTGGCCGCCGGAGCGCGTTGCCAGGGCCGTTCTGAGCGCAGTGCGTCATAACCGTTCCGTAGTGCCGGTGGGCCCCGAGTCATGGATCCAGTGGATCGGCAAGCGCCTCTCGCAAAAAGGTTATGAAGCAGCGAGCGAGCTTGCAGGAAGATTTCTGATGTAATCAAGTTCTCCGGTTAGGACAGACGTGACCATGCATAAGGGGGTATAATGGAACATTTTAAAATGTATATCGGTGGGGACTTTGTTGAATCCGTGGGCGGGCGGACAAGAGAGGCTATAGACCCGGGTATCGGCCTGCCCTTTGCCACGTTCGCCTACGGCAATGCTGCGGATGCCCAGGCTGCAATCGACGTTGCGCGAAAGACCTTCGATTCGGGTGTGTGGAGCAATCTGGCCCAGGAAGAGCGCTCCCGGATCATCATGGATTTTTCCGACCGGCTTACCAAATACATTGTCCGGATTGCATCATACGAGTCCATGGACTCAGGGGGGCTCATAAACAGGACCGGTGCGGAGGTGATCGGCAATGCAATGACGGCGCGGAATCTCGCATGGTATGCCGCCCATGAATTCAAGTGGCATGAAGAAGTCCGCGTGCCGTGTTCCCTGGCAAGTCCCGGAAGAAATTACATCCGCAGGGAACCCGTCGGGGTGTGTGCAGGCATCATCCCGTGGAACTTCCCGTTCAATATGGCCATGTGGAAAATCCTTCATGCGATAATCATGGGCAACACGATTGTATTAAAACCGGCAACCGACACGACGCTTTCCGCACTCATCCTTGCAGAAGTGATTGCGGAGAGCAGGATCCCCAAGGGTGTTGTGAATATCATAACAGGCCCGGGAAGCGAGGTCGGCCAGGCACTGTGCCTGAGCCCGAAGGTGGACAAGATCGCATTTACCGGGAGCACCGAGGTGGGCCGGCAGATCATGAAGATGGGGGCGGACACCATCAAGAAGGTGACCCTGGAGCTGGGCGGAAAATCCGCAAACATCATCTGCGAAGATGCCAAGATGGACCTTGCCGTTGACGGCGGTCTGTTCGGTGCTTTCTTCCACACGGGCCAGATCTGCGAATCAGGCACAAGGCTCCTTGTTCATAGAAAAATATATGATGAGTACCTCGATCGTTTCTTGAAGAGGCTCTCACAGGTCAGGATCGGGTATCAGCTCGACCCTGCAACCCAGATGGGGCCCCTGGTAAATGAGATACAGCGGGCCACCACTGAGAAGTATGTCAAGATCGGGCTCGATGAAGGTGCCCAGATTGTATACGGCGGGAAAAGGCCGGAAGGCGATCAGTATGCATCGGGTTTCTACTATATGCCGACCGTCTTTGTCGGTGTGGATAACAAGATGCGCATCGCACAGGAAGAGATCTTCGGACCTGTGGTGTGCATCATGCCGTTTGCCGATGACGATGAGGCCGTGGCAAAAGCGAATGACTCCATTTACGGGCTCGGCGGAGGGGTATTCTCAAACGATATCGGCCGTGCAGAAAGGATAGCAGCACAGGTAAAGACCGGGACCATGTGGATCAATGACTACCATGCCTTTGCCGACATCATGCCCTTCGGCGGGTATAAGCAGTCCGGCATAGGCAGGGAATTCGGGGAATACGGTCTTGGTGAATATACGCAGATAAAGAGGGTCCATATCTGTCCGTTATCCGACGGCATACAGAAATATACCTTCCCCATCATGTTCGATTATCAGCAGCCGGCACAGTCGTTTATGTTCGAAGGACCGACAAAGGTTGTGGGAGGCCCTGACAGTATCATTGCGCTGCAGTACGAGATATCCCGGCTTAATTGCCGGAGCGCCGTCATCATAACGGATAAGGGCATACGCGAAGCAGGTCTCTTGGACAAAGTTGAGAAGGCCATCGGCAACCTGTGTGTCGGAGTATTCGACGAGGTCGTGGAAGATTCGGGATACACGGTTGTGGACAAGGCCGTGGAGTTCTGCAGGAGAGTGAATGCCGACATCCTGGTGAGTCTTGGCGGCGGAAGCTCCATCGATACGGCAAAGGGTGTGGCCGTGACACTGACGAACGGCGGCAAGGCCATCGATAACGTCACGATCTATAAGCTTGTAGACCCTTTGATGCCGCACATTGCAATCCCCACCACCGCAGGCACCGGGAGCGAGGTGACCAATATCGCGGTCATAAAAAACGAGGAGATCGGCAGGAAATTCAATATCGCAGAGAACGTCATCTATCCGAACGTAGCCATACTCGATCCACATCTGACCGTTAGCCTTCCGAAGATACTCACCGCAGCCACGGGCATGGACGCCCTCTCCCATGCCATAGATGGGATGTGCTCCATCATGAGAAACACCATCTGCACAGGCCATGGTCTGAATGCCATCCGGCTGATCGCGAAGTACCTTCCCATCGTTGTGGAAAACGGCCACGATGTTCACGCAAGGATGCAGATGCTGCTTGCAGCATCAACAGCCGGCTGGGCATTTTCCATCCCCTCGACCATACTCACGCATTCGCTTGCCCATGCCATCGGCGCTAAGTACAAGATCCACCATGGCACCCTGTGCGGCCTCTTCCTGCCGCATGTCATGCGGTTCAACCGGGACCACTGCACGGATGAGCTTGCTGAAATCGCTGAAGCCATGGGTGTCAAGGTTGAGGGAATGTCAAAACAGGATGCTGCATCTGCAGCCGCCGATGCCGTGGCTGACCTTGTCAAAAAGATAGGGCTGCCCACACGTTTGAGTGAGCTGGGCATAGCCGAGGCCGATATCGTCTTGATAGCATTGGACGCCATGACAGAGATACCCACACTCGCAAACCCGCGCAAGTGCACGGTTGAGCTTATAGACGGGGTTATCCGACAGGCATTCTAAGGGCAGAGGATTGTGCGGGCCCGGACCTTTCAATCAAATGAGTCCCCTTAAGCTTGCTGTGCGGGGTCTCATGAGGGCCGGGACTCTCTGCATGACCGGCCACAGGGCCCGGTCTTTCCCGGCACGGTGGTTACCGGTCACATCGAGGTGGACTGCAGGGCCCTGCCTCCACGGGTTTCGACCACAACATGTTCATAACGCGGCCGAGCATGGTTTTCATGTCGGCAGGCACAAAGCACAGGCCATACAGGGATCGGAAGCGTGATATCTTTGCCCCGTTGTAGGGGTGCCATACCCAGAACCTGTCCCAGAGGATCCTGGGAATGGGCATGGTGTTGTAGTTCACATGACAGGCAAGGCAAAGGTCTTTGAGTCCCTCGTCGGAATGTACCCTGCCCAGGCCGCTTGCCTTGAATCCTTGCCACGGCGTCTCGGGGAATCCGTGGGTGATGATGGTCTCGTTCACCATGACCGTACCTGCCTCGAGCTGTTCCGCGATGCGCCTCCCCTTGCGTGTGTTTCTCGTGAACACATAGGCACAAAGGCCATAGATGCTTTCGTTTGCAGCCCTGATAGCCTCCTCATCGCTGTGGACCCTCATAACAGGGAGCAGGGGGCCGAAGGTCTCCTCGGCGATTACCTCCATGTCCGGGGTCACATCCAACAACACGGTGGGCTCGAAGAACCGGCCTTCGATAGGCAGACACCGGCCGCCGGTCAGGATCTTCGCCCCCTTGGAGACGGCGTCTTGAATCTGCCTTTGAACGATGAGAACCTGCTCTTCACTTGTCATGGCCCCGAGGTCCGTGGAGCAATTCTCCAGCGGGTGGCCCTGTCTGAGCCTTTTTGTCAGGCGAACCACCTCTTTCACAAAAGCATCGTAGATGTCCGTGTGAGCATAAACCCGCTCCACCGATGCGCAAATCTGCCCCGAATTGCCGAAGGCGCCCATAACCACCGACCTGGCGGCAAGGGCGATATCGGCGTCCGTACAGATGATCGCCGGGTCCTTGCCTCCGAGTTCCATGGAGCAGGGTATGAGGTGTTGCCCGCACACCGAGGCAACCACCCTGCCGATCTCGGTGGAGCCGGTGAAGTTGACGAAGCCGATGAGGCCGGAGCCCTTTTCGATGACCTCCTGAGCCATCCTTCCCGGGCCGGAGACGACCTGAAAGAGTTTGGGATCGAGGCCTGCCTCATCGAAGAGCGCGCGCATCTTGTAGGCGATGAGCGGGGTGAGCGATGCGGGTTTGAGAAGTACCCCGTTGCCTGCCAGGAGGTTCATGACAACGGCCCCGGCAGGTATGGTGAACGGGAAGTTCCACGGTGAGATGATGAAGGTAACGCCCCGGGGACGATAATGGATGTAGCTCGTACGATTCTTGAAGATCCACAGGGGAAGAGGTTCGGTTTTGAGGATCTTCTTCGCCCGACGGGCAAAGTAAGCGGCCAGGTGGATGACGGTGAACACCTCATGGGTATAAGATTCGTAGAGGGGCTTCCCGTTCTCGGCGCTCAGAAGGCGCGCCACCTCATCGGAGCGGTCAAGAAGTATCCTGGCGAAGTCCTTTATAACACGGCAACGTTCCTCAATGGGTACAAGGGCCCACTTTTTCTGAGCGGCATGAACCTCGTGGAGGGCCTTCAGGGCATCTTCTACACTGCATACGGGTACTTCTCCGATCTTCTTTCCATCTGCCGGGCCGAATACGGCGGTAACCTTCCGGGAGGTCGAGGGGCTTCCTTTGTCCATGGTATAATCAAGCATGATCTTTTTCCTTTCCTTTCTCGTTAACCCAGCTTGCTATCTTTGAGACAGAATCCCTCAGTCATTGAACAGGTAGTCGTACCAGAACTTCTTTGAGCGGTCGATGTTCAGGTCCACGTGTATGTGCTTGATCTGGGTGAATTCCAGCAGGCCCTGGGGCCCCAGCTCCCTGCCGACGCCCGACTGCTTATAGCCGCCGAATGGTGCCAGGGGGTTGAGCAGGTGGTAGTCGTTTATCCACACCGTGCCGGTGCGGATCTGCTTGGCCACCTCGATGGCCCAGGGGATGTCACGTGAGAAGACCGCACCCCCGAGCCCGTAGATGGAATCGTTGGCCATGGTTATGGCCTCCTCGGTGCTGCGGTATTTGATCACGGACAGGACCGGTCCGAAGATCTCTTCGCGGGCAATGGCCATATCATTGCGCACTCCTTCGAATATGGTGGGCTCAACGTAGTATCCCTTGGAGAGGTGTCCGGGCTGTTTCTCGCCAATGGAGCATTTTGCACCCTCTTTCTTGCCTGTCTCAATATAGCGCAGAACCGTTTTGTGCTGAGCCTTGGAGATGACCGGGCCCATGGTGGTCTCGGGGTCCATGGGGTCGCCGACCTTGATGTGAGTGACCCGCTCCTTTACCCGCTCCATGAACTCGTCATAGATCGACTCCTGGACAAAGCACCGGGTGCCTGACTCGCAGACCTGGCCCACATGGAAGAAGGTTCCGAACAGGGCTCCGTCAACAGCGAGATTGAGGTCCGCATCCTCCAGGATGATAGTGGGGCTCTTGCCGCCCAGCTCCAGGGTCACCTTCTTGATGGTGTCTGCGGCCAGCTTCATCACCTGACGGCCTGTCTCCGTGGAGCCGGTAAGGGCGACCTTGTCCACTTTTGGGTTGGTGCAGAGCTCCTCACCAATGACCGAGCCGGGGCCGGTAACAAGGTTGAAAACACCCGGGGGAATATCACACTCAGCGATAATTTTTGCCAGCTCAAGGGCGGACAGAGGCGTGTCGGAAGCCGGTTTCAGCACAAGGCTGTTGCCCATGATAAGTGACGGTGCGGTTTTCCAGACTGCCATAAGGAGTGGAAAGTTCCAGGGGATGATGCCGGCACAGACGCCGATGGGCTCCCTGTGGACAAAGTTCCAGGAGGTGTACGGAAGGTCAATCCACGGCAGCGGTTCGTAGCATGATATTCGCTCTCCAAGCTCCACAAGGGTGCGGAAATGCTCGATGCTGAAGGGCAGGTCCATGAGTGATGCCTTCCGGAATGTAGCGCCCGAGTCCATGGACTCAATGGTGGCGATCTCGGTGGTGCGCTCGGCCAGCTTCTCCGCCACCTTCATGAGAATCTGGGCGCGCTCTTTTACCTTCATCCTGCTCCAGACCCCGGAATCGAACGATCTGCGGGCCGCATCAATGGCCTTTTTCGCATCGTTCCTGGTACCCACCGGGACAAGGGCGATTGCGTCCTCGGTGGCCGGGTTATAGGTAGGCCTGGTCTCACCCGTCTCTGCATCAACAAACTTGCCGTCAATGAACATCCGGTATTTCTCCATACAACCCCCCTCATCATACGGATTAGGCAGATCGAGGAAATTAACACGTTTAATATGTATTAAAAAGCATATTAATACGAAAACCGATCCTTATCAATAGAGAGTGAATCGAAAATGGTGTCAGGACAGATGGTATGGTTTTGTAGCAGATTATATTACAGCAAACTCTAAAAGAGAGAGTCAGGAATGCAATGCCGACTGGCTCACCAACCCGGTATTCGACCCGTTCACCCAGACTGCAGAATACAAGGCTTGTGCAGTGGCCGTCGAGAAGATCTGAAGTCTGTTGGGGGAGACGATTTCCCCCAACGCCCTTCGCTTGTGTTAAATCTTCCAGAAATATTGGTATAAGGAAACTACCGCTGTTTTTATTCCGTGAACTGACCATGGTTGCTTGCGGCAGAGAATATGTTAAAGTTAACATAAAACAAATAAAGGGACATCCATTATGAAGATCCGGGCAATCATCTTTGTATTTTGTATTATTTTTGGTTTTGCATTTAGTGCTTCTGCCCAGGACAAGATCACGGTGGCGGTTGCGGCGAATTTCATCGAGCCGTTCAAGGAGATAGCCGTGCTGTTCGAGACGAATACCCACATCCGCCCAGAGCCGACATTCTCTTCAACCGGAAAGCTCTTTGCACAGATCAATGAAGGTGCACCTTACGATGTGTTCCTCTCTGCGGATGAGAAGAGGCCGGAGGAGCTTTATCAGAAGGGGCTTTCAGGGAAACCCTTTGTTTATGCAAAGGGTGAGGTCGTGCTGTGGACCGCACGGAAAGACCTTTGTGATGCAGGTGAGTGGAAGGCGATACTCGTGAGATCCGATGTGAAAAAGATCGCCATTGCCAACATTGAGACAGCGCCCTATGGCACTGCATCCATGATGGCCTTGAAGGATGCCGGTCTATGGGACAGCCTGCAGGGAAAATTCGTCTTTCCCCAGGACATTGCCCAGGCCTTTCAGTATGCCTCTACCGGAAGTGTGGATGCAGGGTTCTGCGCCCTTTCTTCCGCTCTTTCACAGCAGGGCAAGGCCGGGTGTTACCTTGTGGTGAAGGAAGCGCCTGGTGTTGTCCAGGCCGCATGCGTGCTGGGTAGGACAGGACAGAGAGCGGCTGCCGGGAAGTTTGCCGCATTCCTCCTCTCTCCAGAGGCGGAAACGGTGAAGAAGAAATACGGGTACAAGTAGGGATGGACCTCGTCGCGTTATCTCTCTCCATCAAGCTTGCCGTGGTGAGCACGATCGTATTGATCATCATCGCGGCCCCGCTTTCCTATTCGCTTGTGTTTCATCGTATCCCGGGAAGATCCTTCGTGGAGGCGCTCATCAACCTCCCCATCGTACTCCCGCCGACAGTGCTGGGTTTTTACCTCCTCGTGGCCATGGGCCCGAAGGGAGGCATCGGCTCTGCGTGGGAGGGGGTATTCGGATCTCCCCTCTTGTTTACCTTCACCGGAATCGTTATCGCTTCTATCATCTACAGCCTGCCCTTTGCCGTTGCCCCCATGAAAGCTTCCTTTGCCAGGATGGAACCACGCCTTGTGGAAAATGCACAGGTGCTTGGGCTTTCCCCTGTTGCGATCTTCTTCAGGGTGATTCTCCCAAACTCTTTAGCCGGGATTGCGGCTTCAGCCATCCTTGTCTTTTTGCATACCATCGGCGAGTTCGGGGTGATCCTCATGGTGGGCGGCAGTATCCCGGGCAAGACCAAGGTGGCATCCATCGCCATCTATGAAGCCGTAGAGGCATTGCGGTATCAGGATGCCTGGCTGATGTCCATCACACTTGTCCCTGTGTGCTTTGTGTTTCTGCTCATGGTGAACCGGCTCACACCCGAGGTGCGCCATGGGGCTTGATGTCCGGATAAAGAAGAGGCTCAAGGACCTTGAGCTCAATGTAATGTTCTCCTGCGAGGACGGGAGGCTGCTCGCCATCGTAGGCCCCTCGGGCGCAGGGAAAACCACCATCATACGCATACTGGCCGGCCTCCAGAAACCGGACCAGGGCCTCATTATCTGTAAAGAAGAGATATGGGCCAGCACGAAAGATAAGATCCATGTGCCTGCCAGGAAGAGGGGAATCGGATATGTATTTCAGGAATTCACCCTGTTCCCTCATCTGAGTGTCTATAAAAACGTGGCCTTTGCCGCAAAGGACGGGCAGAGAGTGGATGATCTCTTAAGGCTGTTCGATATCTGGCACATCAGGGACAGCAAACCACATAAGATTTCAGGCGGGGAACGCCAGCGGTGCGCCATATGCCAGGCCTTAGCCCGATCACCAAAAGTCTTGCTCTTGGACGAGCCGTTTTCAGCCCTTGATGCGCTGACCCGAAGGAAGCTCCGCGAGATGGTAAAGACCCTGAAAAATGAACTCCATATCCCCATCATTCATGTGACCCATGACATCCGGGAGGCCCTTTTCCTGGCCGATGACATCCTGCCGGTAGTACGGGGCAGGGTAGAGAGCAAGTGGATGCTGCAGTTCATGCTCATGTCCAGGGAGGTCGGCCGGTGTCTTGGCCACGGCATCGGTGCCGGAAATAATGAAGAAGAGGAAATCGAGCTATCTATTGCCACGAATGCTACGAAGGAGTCCATGCGATGAATATCGGACCCTATTCCATTGAAGACTACATGCACTTGGTCAAATCATTTCACGGCAACATTGCGCCCGGGCTCATCATCGGCGGGTTTATGGCGGACCTGGCCATGAAAAATATCCCGGACGGGGTCCTGTTCGATGCCATCAGCGAGACCCAGACCTGCCTGCCGGATGCCATCCAGCTGCTGACACCCTGTACTATTGGAAACGGCTGGCTCAAGGTCATGGACTTCGGCCGTTATGCCCTGTGCCTGTATGACAAAAACCAGGGGAAAGGGGTACGGGTGTTTCTCGATACGGAAAAGCTCAAGGGCTGGCCGGAGATCAATACCTGGTTCTTCAAACTCAAGCCCAAAAAGGAGCAGGACCCGATCATCCTCAGGGACCGGATCATCGATGCAGGCCCGGACATCCTTACTGTTCAACATGTCACGGTGGACAACGCTTTTCTTGGCAAGAAGGGTAAGGGGGCCATTGGGACGTGCCCTTCGTGCGGTGAGGCATACCCGGCCAAGGACGGTACTGTCTGCCTTGCCTGCCAGGGAGGCAGCCCGTATTGCAGCGATCCTCTTGGCCAGGCACAGGATTACAGACCGACTCTTGCGGTTGTTCCCGCGGTGAAGCCGGATAAAGTATGAACTCAGAGCAGATGCTTAAGGAGGTAATGAAAGCAGCAGGCCCCAGGCCCATACAGATCAACACCGGTCATGTCTGATTGTTTCCCATGGCAGATAAGACACCTTCAAAAAACTCCCTGCCCCTGTATCCCACTTACCTTTCTTCGCATAATCGAGTATTGTAGTGTGACAAAAAGGCTTCGATCCGGAATACCAGGCCTGGTCTTATCCGTATATTTAGGAACAAGGGAGGTATATCATGAAGCCCAATGTCATCATCATCAACACACAGGATAATGTTGCAGTGGCCCTGGAAGACATCCCTGAAGGAGGAATTGTGACCCTGCCCGGAGGGGGTGAGTTCACGGCGCTCGAAAGGATCCCTTACAGCCACAAGGTGGCGTTAACGGATATTAAGCCAGGCATGGCAGTACATAAATACGGTGAGACGATCGGGTATGCCTTGGGAGATATCAAAAAAGGCGCATGGGTCCACACACACAATCTCACCATCGATGGGGTAATGGTATGAAGCGTGATACCGTTCAAGGCTATGTCCGGCCCGATGGCTCGATCGGCATCAGGAACTACGTTGCTGTTATCCCTACGGTGGCGTGTGCGAATGGCGTGGCGGACATGATCGGACGGGAGGTTAAGGGAACGGTCCCCCTCCTGCACGGCCACGGATGCGGTCGTGCTCTCGAGATAGGCATGCAGACAAATACCCTTGCAGGCCTGGGTAAGAACCCCAATGTCTCGGGCGCCATTGTCATCGGCCTCGGGTGCGAGACCATCAGCGCCGAGGCCGTTGCGTCCGAGATCGCAAAGACTCTCAAGCCTGTTGAGTTTTTCCTTATCCAGAACGAGGGCGGATCGCGCAAGACAGCGGTCAAGGGCATCCGGTCCGCAAAGAAGATGGTGGATGATGCATCCGGCATGAAGCGGGTCGAATGCCCTCTGGAGTCCATCACCATGGGGCTCGAGTGCGGGGGGTCGGATGCCTTCTCGGGCGTCACGGCAAACCCTGCTGTGGGGCTCGTATCCGACTGGCTGGTGGATGCCGGTGGTACGGTGATACTGACGGAGAACACCGAGATGATCGGAACCTCCCACATCCTCTCGAAGAGGGCAAAGACCCCGGAGGTGGGCCAGAGGATCGTGCAGATCATCGAGACTGCGGAAAAGCGCACCAAGGATATCTTAGGACCGCTGGCCTCCTATGTTATAGCGCCCGGCAACATGGACGGCGGCATGAGCTCCATCCAGGAGAAATCACTGGGGTGTATCTGCAAGGCAGGAAGCCGCCCCATCAATGGGGTAGTGGAGTACGGTCGGAATCCAAATGACAAAGGACTCGTCATCCTGGACGGCCCGGGTTATGATATGGAATCCATGGCAGGCCTCGGTGCGGCAGGCTGCCAGCTCATTATCTTCACTACGGGAAGAGGGACACCCGCTGGTTTTCCCATCATACCGGTCATCAAGGTATCGAGTACGACCAGGCTCTTCCTCGCCATGGAGGATGATATCGACGTGAATGCGGGCGCCGTGCTCGAAGGTGTGACCCTGGAGCGGATTGCAGAGGAGATCATCGACCTGTCCATCGATGTGATAAACGGCAGGAAATCAAAGGCGGAGCTGAACCGGCAGGGTGGCATCTTATGCCTTTATGCCGCTACTCCTGCTTTCTGATTATAATAGGTTAAGTTATTCTCATCAGGTAAAAACATGGGGGGAATATGGCTCGAAAAAGCAGTATGGCAGGCAAGCATCTCTCGATGGAGAAACAGGTCGGGCGAAGGTCGTTTATAAAAAAGATGACAGCACTCCTTGGAGGGATAACCTTCATGAGCTGGGGGTTGTTTCCCCTGAGAATCATGGGCACTACTTTACCCGCCGGGGACTCGGCAAACAATCGAGAGAAACTTATCTTCATTGCCATCGATGCCCTTAACCCGAAATATTTAGAGCTCGATGCCAAGGGATTCCCGGGAGGTAGCGAAGGAAATTGGCTCATGCCCAATATCCGTGCATTCATAAAAAAATCATTGTGGTACAGGAATGCAAAATCCTTTCTCCCTGCCGCCACGGATATGAACCACCTCAATGCCCTGGCAGGGACGTCTTCGGCACAGACCGGGATCATCAGTGTATGGGCCCAGCCAACCGGATGGGACGAGAGCGGTGAGGCTGTCATACAACGTACAAGCATGTCATTTGCAAGGGATGATAAAGGCAGGCCCGTTGATACCCTCTTCCATGCCTGGAAGAGGCGCCGGCCAGGCTCCAGGACACTTCTCATCACAGGCAAGGAATGGGTGGGCGAGATGTTCCGCGATAATCCGGCCGGTTCGGGCATCGATATCCTGGTGACCGGGGTGAACCATCCCGACTATCTTAAGCAACCACACCCCGAAAGCTTCGCCCATCCGGCCACAGACAAGAATGCGGCCTGTGATCCTGCATCAACACACCTCGGGTACTTCGGGGGGTCTATGAGGACGAGCGATGTCATGACCCGGCTTTATACAGGCCAAGGGAGCCTCCTGACATGGCAGATGGAGCATTTCTCCAACCATTTTCCCCATGACAGGTGGATTGTGGATTCGACCCTTGAGATATTCAGGCGTGAGAATCCTGACATGGCCTACATTCTTCTTGCCCAGTGCGATGATGCAGGGCACTGCATCGGATGTGCATCAGATCCGTCGGAATTCATAAACGCATCGGAGGCGTATGAACCGCCCGAAGGGTGCGAGAACAAGCCCGAATATCAGCTGGTAAGCATGAGGAACAAGCTCTTGTACCGAGAGGCGGCCTTAAATGTCATCCGCGATGTAGACATCCAGTTCGGCCGTCTTATCGATGGCCTGGAGAAACAGGGTGTGCTCGGTCATGCAAGGATCATTCTTTTGAGCGACCATTCTGCAGTGAACCACCTTTATACCGAAGACTTCTCATCTACCGATTGCATGGGCCTATTAGAGAATGCAGGGATAGTGGAGAAGAGAGGGATCCTGGAGAAGAAGACAGTCTATGCCTTCAGCGTGAGCAGCTACGGGGTTCTGTACTGGCGCGTCAACAAGGATCGTGTACCCAAAGCAAAGGCCTTTCTCCGGGCTCACAGGGTATTGAACCCCCAGACCGGGGTCAAGGAGTGCCCGTGGTGGGTACTGGACCGTACCGACATGAAGAACGGCATCGAAGGCGTATGCCTTCCGGGAGAGCTCTATCATACCTATTATGTTGACGTTGACAGGGAAAAGACCGTTATATGGCCCGACCTCATCATCTTTGCGAAAAACGGCTGGCAGATACCGGTGTATAACGGCCAGATCCCCAATGTGGGCATCAAGGCGCCGACATGGTCACCTCCGTGGCGGGTGTACAACGGAGGCCACGGCTCGGTGGATACGCTTCCCATCGTTGCCGCAATATCAGTGCCCGGCGGCAAGACAGGCATACAAGACAGGCCCATCCTTATTGCCGATCTGGCCGTTACGGCCGCTTCTCTCTTTGGTTTAGAATTGAAGAGCACTACGATCGGAAAGGATCTGAGCAGAGACCTTCTCTGAGTTGTTATTGCATCGACGCGGTTCTTTATCAGAAGGAATACGAAAGGGTAAGAGAGCCGAATACCTCTCCCGTATCCTGAGTGAGGATTTTATGCCATAATTGCAGTTGATTTCCTTGCCATGCTCATTCATATAATCCCTGAAAAAAAGATTTTAGGTAAAAATCATGCAGGACGACACAAGAGATAAAACTCATCCATGCCTTACCTGTGGGGCGTGCTGCGCCTACTTCAGGGCATCGTTCTACTGGGCCGAGGCCGATGATACAACCCCCGGCGGGGTGCCTGCGAACATGACCAGGAAGCTGGGCAAGTTCCGCAGGTCCATGATCGGCATGGACGGTACCAAACCCAGGTGTATCGCCCTTGAAGGAGAGATCGGCAAGGCAGTGTTCTGTTCCATCTATGAAAGGCGGGCCTCGGTGTGCCGCGCATTCGATCCCTCATGGGAGAAGGGCGCGCCTAACGAGCGTTGCGACAGGGCCAGAGAAGCATGGGGACTCGGGCTGTTGAACCCCGATGTCTGGAATGAAAGCAAATAATTGGGATGTGAAAGGAAGTTATGGTGCGAAACCTCCATTTCATATAGTTATGTGGACATTCTTCTCGGTAATGGTTCGTTATGATTTTAGGATGATATAATCCCTGTAGAGAGATTCCATGTAATAGCGCATAATCGACAATTTCCCATGCCAATCAAAGAGCAATAAATATCTAATAAACTACCCCGCTGCTTGCGGGGGGTAGTTTATTAAGCGATCTTTCTGCTCCGTTTCTTCAACCTGCTGATGCGCCGGCGGAGGATGGCGACCCTGGTTTTCTCCTTATTTTCAAGCGCGGATGCCTTCGCCCCTTTGAGCTCCCTGATCTTGGCCTTTATATCCTGCCTGGTGAGGACAACCTTTACCTTAACCTTCTTTTTCTTTTCATGATGTACAGGCCCTTCGTCCTTGATTCCCCGTGCCTGTTTGATGAACGCCGTGAGCTGATCCTTGGTCATATCCCGCACAGCGACCTCGGTATGCTCATGGGGGATCTCCAGTGCGACCTCCCTGAGTTCCTTGACGGTCATCTTATCAATGGGCTTTTCTTCCTTAGGGTGTTTCTTCTTGCTTTCTTCAGGCATGGATACGATCCTCCTCCCTCTGGTTATAATCCGCACATGAAGGCCGTAAATCGAGGAGACTCTTAAGGATGAGGTATCATGTTGGCGTCAGGTCTGCATCCCCTTAAGATTCCCCGCGACGCGGCCAATGATACATTGTAACGGACAAGGGATTTTCAAACAATAGAAAAATTGTAGAATGCCGGCAATCAGGATTGCGTGACTAGTGAATAGTGAATACCTCTCGCCACTGCCTTCATCCCACAATAAGCAGCTGGATGTCGCAGACATTCGTTTTTGTCGGGCCTGTCTTGAAGAGGAGGCCCCGGGCCTCGAAAAAATGATAAGCGTCATTTTCGTCAAGATGATCCATGGCTTCAAGCTCATGCCCCCTCATGATCTCCATCAGATCCGGGGTCACAAAAGCGCCTGCAGCATCTGTGGGGCCATCGATCCCGTCTGTGCCGGCTGAGAGAAAGAAGATGTTCTTCGGGTCAGGACAGGATTTGTACAGATCTAAGGCAAAGGCGAGGGCTATCTCCTGGTTCCTGCCGCCCATCCCTCTTCCCCGAATGGTCACTGTGGTCTCCCCGCCGGTGATGAGCAATGCGGGTTTATTCAAGCCGGATTTACCAAAAGCTATGTCTCTGGCAACCAATGATAAACAGCCTCCCACCCGGCGTGCCTCGCCTGACACGGTCGTGGTGAGGATGTGGGCATCGTACCCCAGCCTTTTGCCGCATTCAAGTGAAGCCCTGCATGCAAGCGAGTTGTTCCCGATAATGATATTTTCTGTGTTTTGAAATGCCCTATCTCCTGTTTTGGGAGTCTCGTGGATTAGCCCATCAGCGCCTGCAATGAGCCGATCTTTTACTGCTTTGGGTATCTTGGATTCGATATGGTACTTCTTCAGAATAGAAAGGGCTTCGTCAAATGTCGTGGGGTCAGGGGCCGTGATGCCGGAGGCAATGGTATCGACCCTATCCCCTACAACATCCGAGAGGATGAGGTTGATGAGTCTGGCCGGGTAGGACAACTTTGCAAAGTTGCCGCCTTTTACTAAAGAGATGTGCTTCCTGATGCAGTTCATCTCATCGATGGTTGCACCTGATGCAAGCAGAACCTTGGTCGTTTCAATCTTGTCCTTAAGGGTTAACCCGTCCGCAGGCAGGCTGAACAGCGATGATCCCCCGCCTGAGATGAGGTTGATAATGAGTGTTCCCTCATCGGCATCATTTACAAGCCGTGTAAGTATGTGGGCCCCCTCCATACTGTTTGTGTCCGGTATGGGGTGGCCGGCCTCCCTGATGCGGATCTTGTGAAGGCTCTCGCCATGCCCGTATTTTGTTATAACAAAACCCTGGCTCAGCGCTTCACCCAGGATGTCTTCCATGGCCGCCGCCATCCTGGCGGATGCCTTGCCTATGCCCAGGACCATCACGTGCCTGTAGTGTGAAAGGTCTTCCGAGATAACCTTTCCATCGGCATCAATGATCAGTGTGCTGCCTTCTTTTCTTACCCGTCGTTTCATGAGGCCCTCTGGATCTACCTCTTTGATTGCCGCCCAGTATATGGCCTCAAGATCTTTCACGCTCACCTTTGCATTCCCTCGTGCTTTGATTAATCTTTTGCAATGTCTTTGGGTCCAAGTATCCTTCAATGACCGGATCATTGCAAGGGTGTGTGCATGTTTTATCTTTATGAACAAAAGGCCTGATGATATGCAAAGGGGGAAAACCGCGCAAGGGAGGTAAGGACAGGATCATGAATATGAGCATACCGCATTCAGAGCTTTGTTTTGCCCGCGCAAACGGCATCGAGATCGCCTATGATACCTTCGGAGTAAAGGGTGATGACCCGCTCCTTCTCATCATGGGACTGAGCGCCCAGATGATCCTCTGGGAGGATAAATTCTGCGAAGGCCTCGCTGAAAGAGGTTTTTACGTAATCCGGTTTGACAACCGGGATGTGGGTATGTCAACGAAAATATCCTCAGCGGGCATGCCCCATATTCATGCACTCCTGTCGGGGAGACTCAAAGGTGTGGGTTCTGTACCTTATATACTCTTGGATATGGCAAAGGACACCATTGGTCTACTTGATGTCTTACAGATCGAGAATGCCCACATAGTCGGTGTGTCCATGGGTGGTATGATCGGCCAGGAAATTGCAATGCATTATCCGAAGCGAATCAAGACGTTTACATCCATCATGTCCACCACAGGTAACCCTTTGCTTCCGCCGCCGATGCAGGAGGTGCTCGAGATGCTCTTCAGGCCTATACCCACGAGCCGGGAGGCCTTCGTTGAGTACTTTAAGGATGTTTGGAGGATTCTCAGCGGGCCACGCTTCCCCATTGATGAGCCCAGGGCGGCCAGACTCGGCGAGGAGACCTATCGGAGAGGGATGGACCCGGCAGGAAACGCACGGCAACTGGCAGCTATCCTTGCTTCGGGCAGCAGAAAAGACGGCCTTGCCTTTGTGAAGGCGCCCACGCTCGTTATTCACGGCACTGATGACCCATTGGTGCCGGTGGAATGCGGAGTAGATACGGCCCGATCGATTCCCGGGGCACGACTTAAGATTATGGATGGCATGGGCCATTGGCTCCCGCCCCAATTATGGCCGGAGATCATCAATACGATTGTCGGACATACCAGTGGACCCCGCTCATGATGGATATCTTTAGGCTGCTATCGTAAAGCATGCTTGAATGCCGTGAAAATGTGACCTATTGAACAGATAAGATGTTCACGTCAAAGAGGATTGCACTATGGCAAGGATAAAGAGCACGCTGGACCTGGTCATGGAACGGACCAGGAACATCACCATAACAGAGGAAGATAAAGAGGCCCTGCAAAAGAAAGAAATGTCCGACAAGGCCAGGGGCTGGGTAGGGATGCTTATGGACCGGAGAATTACGATCCATGAGCTCAAGAGAGAATTCACATCGGAATCGTCCCGACACCGTGAGTTGAAGGATATCATGCGGACGGAACTGCTGGACCATATTGACCCTGATGCGGAAAACAGCAGTATCCTGGAGGCACTTGCAGAAGTGCTTGAACTCGATGTGAAGCCGTTCGAAGATTCCATCAAAGACTACCGTGACCGTTATGAATTGCACAGGCAAGAGCACCAGGAACGTGTCCTTTCCAAGCTTAAGGCCGACGGGATATCGGGGAGGGCGGTTGTTCCGAATGCAGATAAGAATGAGTCATGGATAGCTCACGCCAAGGGTCTCAAGGATCAGTTCAAGCAGAAGATCCAGGCGCTCTAGAGGTATCTGAACCAGTAGTCCTTTATCTGCTTGAAGTTGTCTTTTACTGCCTTGACACCGCTGATGACACCGCCGTGGCCGGGGAATAGATATTGAGCCGGCAAAGGCTCCACCTTGAGGATGCTTTCCTTGAGCTGCTTTCCACTGCCTCCGGGCAGGTCGGTGCGGCCGATGCCCTGTTCGAACACCAGATCGCCGGTGAAGAGCGCCCCGTGTTTGGGCCAATACAAACATATGGACCCGGGTGTATGCCCCGGTGTATCAAAGACCTCAAACTGGAGGCTGCCTAGGGAAAGATCCCCCTGTGTTAAGAAAAAATCCGGCTCCGGTATCTTGTAATAATCCCCTGCCAGCTCCTTGAGATACTCGAACTCCGACTTGCCCATGGTGAGCTGGGTGGGCTTCTTAAAGAGCAGGGCTGCCTCCATATGATCGGGATGCGCATGGGTGATGAGAATGAGGTCGATGGAGCCCGGATCGATCTTGAGGTTGGTGAGCCCCTGTTCCACATGACTGAACAGATGGCTGTGCCCCGGGTCGATGAGAATGCGTTTCCCATCATCGATAAGATAGCTGTTGCAGTTGTTTTGCCGGTAATCCTCCCAGATGAATGCATATAAACCTTCGAATACCTTCTTGACCATATTCTTAAGCCTCTCTTCGCAATTTTTAAAAGATAACGGGTTCTGCGTAGAAGAAACCCCTTCACTGGACTATCTCAAGCTGCAGGCCCTCCGGGCTCTCCCTTCAGCCCGATCGTCTCCGCCACCTCGCGCATGCCCATGATGGTGTCTTCAATGAGTTGATCCACGGTCACACCGAGCATCTCGGCCCCTTTGGTGATTATGGAACGGTTCACCCCTGCGGCGAATGCGCTCGACTTCCACTTCTTTTTAACCGAGCTAACCGTAAGGTCAAGAACACTCTTGGAAGGCCTCACAAGGGTACTTGCAGCCACGAGCCCCGTGAGCTCATCGATGGCATAGAGTGTCTTCTCCAGATCGCTTAAAGGCTCCACATCCGAGCACATCCCCCACCCGTGAGATATTACTGCCCGGACATACTCTACAGGCCAGCCCTTTTCCTCGAGGATCATACGGGTTTTGGTGCAGTGCTGCTCAGGGAACTGCTCATAGTCGAGGTCATGGATCAGGCCGATGACACCCCATTTCTCCTCGTCTTGCCCTCTCTTTCGAGCGATGTGGCGCATCACTGCCTCTACGGCATAGGCGTGGGTGCGTAAATTGTCACTCCTGTTGTAGGAATGGAGCAGTGTAAGGGCCTCATTGCGAGTGGGAGCATACTCAGACATGAAAGGCCTCCTATCTTGAGTTTTCTAAAGAGTATTACTTTTTGAAGCAAAGAGGCAACCCAAACATTTCCGTTTCACGGAAGTATAGGTCAATGCCAGGGGTACAGGGAAAAAATTACAGGATAGAGGAGCAAGAGGATATGCCCCATATTACCGGGTGTTCCCACTTTTTGGGAAAAAAATGAAAATATTTACATACTAATGAATGAGACCGGAATGCTTGGTTGCACAAATACATTTATAATTCCCTAACATTATTATTGGAATTAACAATACTGTACTTTGGCATATCTCTTGAATAGCTCTAGAGGGATATGCACTTGGATGCGGCATGAAAGAGGAAGGCATTCCTCGGGTGGTCAGAGCAATAGAGCTTATTAAGGTAAAGAACCCTTAGGATACTCATATCCTATTCCTCCTCAGGTCGCATCCGGCTTGCCGGATGCGACCTGCTCCCTCAAAATGCCCATAGACATAAGGACGTGACTCTTATTCTATCACTTCAACCCTTAGCCCGAACTTGGACATGGCCTCACACTTGTCTTTGAGGATGAGGATGGGGTTTTCATATCGGAGCCCGATTTTCTCATCAGGGCATGAGTACTGCATCGCACAGATGAGCACCTCGTTCTCCTGGTAGGCGTGATCCGGATTTGTCCAGTACGGGAGGGGTCCTTCATTCATGCCGATACGCCATTCGTCGCCCATCATCCCAATCCCGTGCTCAAAGCCGGGAAGCATATACTCGGCAAAACCCTTGTCTTCGGCAAAGGCCATGGCCTCTTCTGCAATACTGAGAGGAGAGACACCGGCCTTGTAGGTCTTCAAGACGAGTGAAACGATGCTGATAAAGTTATCTGCATGCCACCTCTGGCGTTTGGTTTCATGCCCGATGATGTAATTATGGGCATGGTCCCCCAGGGCCAGCTTGTACATGGCATGGATGTCCACCATGAGAGGATCGCCCCTTTTCAGTTTTCGGGTGGTTGCCGGGGTACAGGCGCATCCGGCCAAGCCGCTGCGATATCCGCTTGCGATCTCGTTTCCCCCGGTGAATGACCACTCCCAGACACTGCCCGCTTTGCGCATGGCAAGGGCTGCGATCCCGGCGATTTCCGTCTCGGTCATGCCTTTCCAACCACCACCGGAAATGGCTTCCTTGACTGCCTTGTGTCCTTCGTCCACTATACGGGAAGCCTTTCTGAACCGATTGATGGTCCCCTGGTCCTTGATGAGCGAGAGCCTGTCCACGATGTGATGGGCATTTATAAGTTCAGAGCCCGACAGGGCGTCACGGAAGGATTCATATTCGTAATGCGTCAGGTTCCCTTCCGCAAGGTAGTTGGACATGCCCGATTCATAGCCGATCCTGCCCTTCTTGCCCTTCAGGAGATCCTTGATGAAATCCGAGATGATGGTGATCTGGTCCATACCTCCCATGGGTGCGTAGCCCAGCACATGGTCCTCATCCAACCAGGATTCATCAGCGATCCTTGCGGCATCGATGACAAATGAGAAGACGGTAGGCAGACCCTCGGCAGGTATCACTACATAGCTTCTCCATGGGCAGAATGCATCCGACACCCAGGAAAGCGTTCTCAGCCGCGAGCCCAGATAGATGTCGATCTTCTCTTCGGCCATTTGCTTTTGTATGCGGGATACCCTTCCAGGGAAGTCGATATAATAAAGATCAGTAGGGTCGAGTACATAGGGCATTGGGGCGCCTCCTTTTCAGTACTGGGTGGGAATAGACCCCAGGACCTTGTTTATCCTGTCTGCGAGGGATGCAAGCTTGAGGGCCTTGACCATACTCCCTTTGAGTTTCAGCTTGCCGCTCATGAGAGCCCGCTGTGACGAGATTTTTCCCTGTGTGAGATTGGCAAACAGATCGTACGGCCCTGTGACCCTGAAATCGGCCTCCGGCGGCTCGCTGTCACCCACAAGGACCTTTGTGAATTTCCCGTTATCCATCTTGAAGTAGAGGAACTTGTCTTTCCCTCCGGGGCAGTCAAGGTACACATATGCCACCGATGAGGTGAGATGTTTCATCTTCTCGGGGGTAATTTCCGTATTGAGTCTTTTTTCAACCTCATCCCGCCACTGACTGCTCAGATAAGTTACTTTATTCTCCATGGCTATCCTCCTTTCTTGTATGTTCGGGTAAAGGTTAGAAGTGAAAAACCGATGATAAGTGATGAATAAATGAACAATAAATTCATATATTCATTATATAGCAAACCCGATTGATGTCAACAATGAAAGAACATATGGATCGCAAAAGCCATCGACTCTACTCAGGGGAAACTGGCCTCATGTGCTCCTTGATAAAGGCGACATAATCCTTCGTAGCCTCTTTAGGCCTCTCCAACATGGGCATATGGCCGCAGTCGGGCATGATAACGGTCTTTGCGTTCGGCAGGTAACGCTCCAGGACCTGTACCGTGGAGACGTGGGTGATCCTGTCATCGGCACCCCAGAGTATCAGCACAGGCAATCTCAGGTCAGGCAGCAGGGTAATCGCGTCCTTGTAACTTGCATGGATATCGCTCCACATCTTCTGTTTGAAAGGACCATCTGCTACGGCCCTTCTTGCAAGCACCGAGCGCATCGGCCAGGGAAGGAAGGGTTCCTTGTAAAAGCCGTATTTCATGAGTTCGGCAAATGCATCAGACGTAGTGGGAATGAGAATGTTCTGCCCCTTCTCGATGGCCATCGTGAGGTCACTGGGCACCGGTGAGGCGATGCCTGCGGTATCGAAGAGGCCGAGGGTAATCACCCGGTCGGGATTCTTTGCGGTATAAAGCATGCCTACCCATCCACCCATAGAGTTGCCCGCAAGATGGAAACGGTTCAGCTTGAGGGCATCTACGGCATCGGCGAACCCTTTTGCAATGAAGTCTATGGAGTAGGTCTTCTCATTGTCCTTGAAACTCTCTCCATGCCCCGGCAGATCGAAGGCTATGATACGGTATTCTTTCGGTATATATCGTACAAAGCGATCCCAACCGTCTTTGTTTGCCCCGAATCCGTGGAGGAGGACAATGGTATCGCCGCTGCCCTGTCTCTCAAGGTATGCGATCTTTTGACCCGCTGTTGTTATAGAGGCTTCTTGAAGCCCGGAGATAATACGCTCTAGAGAGATCGCCAACTCATATATCGACTCCTGGGTGGAAGTGCAGTTGGTAAGAAAGAATAAAAGAAGGAGTGTGAACAGGACATGTGCGAATTTTTTCATAGAGCCCCCTCTTGTAAGAAGCACCATTTCACGCCCTGACGGCCTTTACGCGATCTAAAGGTATCCTCGAGGCATTGATCCTGTCAATGGTTTTCCATCATGTGTGTATTGCTGTTTTTATAATCCTTGAGAAGATTGGGAGCAGGAGTGTCGCCAGTATCACACTGCCTCCGGCCTGGAGGAGGTTCGCAGGTACCTCTGCCAATGCAGCCTTCTGGTCATACATGAAAACCTCGGTAACATAGTAACCAAGCACCATCCAAGCGGTTGAGACGATGAAGCACAGGATGATAAAAAGGGTTATCTTGGTTGTGTTGATCTTCAGATACTTTATGCTGAACCCCATGAGCGTTGCCTCAAGGCCCTTGATAAACAGTGTCCAGGGGGCCCACTGGTAGTACCCTCCGAAGATGTCTGCCAGTGCCGAACCGATGCCCCCGGCCATAAATCCGAGAGCCGGACCGAAAAAGATGCCGGAGAGAAGGACCATGCTGTCACCCAGGTTCATATATCCATTGGTCTGGGGAATAGGGACGCGGACGATCATGGTGGCCACAGCCACAAGGGCCATGAAGAGCGCCAGCAGGGCGAGTTCTTTTACGTTCATGGATCGCCTCCTTAATTTCTATAATAATTGATCATCATGATTGCATATACACGAGTGCCCTTTTCAGCCGGGACAGAACCACGGATTTCCCCAGGGTGACAATAATCTCAAAGATGCCCGGGGATACGGTCTTACCGGTGAGTGCTACCCGCATAGGCTGAGCGATGGTCTTAAATTTGAGTTTGTATGTGTCAAGTATGGTTTTTACCACCTCTTCGGTCTTGGCTTTGTCTGCAAGGTCCGTCTGCTCGAACTGTTCGACGAGTGCCTTAAATACAGGGGCAAGCTCATGGGTATAGAACTGTTTTTTGAGATCTTCGGCAGGCTCCACTTCATGGAAATAGAAGTTGCCGAAATCCAGCATATCTCTAAGAGTCTTGGTGCGCTCCCGGATATCAATGACCACGTTTTTGAGATAATCCCTGCCGGGAGGCGCATATCCGCTCTTGGTGGTGAATTCTTCGAGGAGAACGGCGAGTCTATCCGGGTCTCCGGTCTTGATGTAGTGGTGGTTGAGCCAGAGGAGCTTCTCCGGGTTGAATACGGCGGCCGCCCGTCCCACATCGTGGACATCGAAATACTCGATGAGCTCATGAAGGGTGAAGATCTCCTGGTCTCCATGCGACCATGAGAGTCTGACAAGGTAATTCACCAGGGCCTCCGGGAGGTATCCCATTTCCTGGTATGCCATGACGGAGGTGGCGCCGTGCCTCTTGGAAAGCTTGGTCTTGTCAGGCCCGAGGATCATGGGGACATGGGCGAAGAAAGGCAGCGCAAATCCCAGTGCTTCATAGATCTTCACCTGCCGGGGGGTGTTGTTCACATGGTCATCGCCCCTGATCACATGGGTCATGTTCATGGTGGCATCATCGATGACGACGGTGAGGTTGTAGGTGGGCATGTTGTCCGACCGAAGCAGGATGAGATCGTCCATCTCCGCATTGTCGACGCTGATCCTGCCCTTGATGAGGTCATCGAAAGAGGTGACTCCCATATCGGGCATGAGGAAGCGGACAACCCTGCCCGGACCGGGACCAAGGCCTTTGCCCCTGCACGTGCCGTCATATTTCGGTTTTTTCCCTTCTGCCAGGGCCCGGCTGCGTTTCCTTTCCAGTTCATCCGGGGTGCACTCGCACCAGTAGGCCTTGCCTTCATCTAAGAGCTTTTGTAAGGAGGATTTGTAGATATCGAGTCGCTGCGACTGGTAGAAGGGACCCTCATCCCAGTCGAGGCCGAGCCATTTCATGGATTCCAGGATCTGCCGGGTATTTTCATCGGTCGAGCGTTCGGCATCGGTGTCTTCTATCCTGAGTATGAACTTCCCGCCGGAATGCCTTGCATGGAGCCATGAGAACAGGGCTGTCCTGACGCCGCCGATATGGAGTTGACCCGTAGGTGATGGAGCGAACCGCGTTCTTATCTTGTGGGACATTTCAGCCTCGTACCTTTTTATAGATATAATTGAGCAGCCCGCCTTCTTTCAGGATCTCGCTTTCGCGCACGGAAAGATTCAGGGTGCAGTTCAATCGTTTGCCGGAATTGAGTGTGGATACTTCTATCGGTGAAATATTGTTAAGGGCGGCATGGATGTTATTCACCGAGACCTTGCCACCCTGGTCGAGCTCTGAATATCCCTGTTCGTCTATCCGGATAGGCAGAATCCCGAAGTTGATAAGGTTTGATCTGTGGATCCTGGCAAATGACTTGGCGAATACGGCCTTCACGCCCAGGTACATGGGGGCAAGCGCTGCATGCTCCCGAGAAGAGCCCTGGCCGTAGTTCTCGCCTGAGAGTATACAGCCGCTCCCGGCAGTCTTTGCATGGTCGAAGAACTCCTTGTCGATGCTTAAGAATACATACCGCGAGATTGCCTCGATATTTGAGCGCAAGGGCAGGATCTTGGAGCCTGCCGGCATGATATCGTCGGTGGTGATGTTGTCTTTGAGCTTCAGGAGGACCGAAAGCGTGAGCGCATCCTCCATGGGACCCCTCTTCGGCAGGGGTCGGATGTTGGGCCCCCTGCGTATCTGCACGCCGGCGGGATTTTCTGCAGGTTTTATGATCATAGAGTCATCGATAAGGAATGAATCCGGCAGTTTTATCTCGGGGTATGCACCCAACTCCCGCGGATCAGTGAAGCTCCCCTTCAGCGCACAGGCCGTGGCCGCTTCAGGCGATGCGAGGTAGACTTCGGCATCAGCCGTACCGGAGCGGCCTTTGAAGTTGCGGTTGAACGTCCGTACCGATACAGCCCCCGTGGAGGGGGCCTGGCCCATGCCGATGCATGGGCCGCAGGCCGTCTCCAAGACCCTTGCACCGGCCGCGATGATGTCGGTAAGACAACCGTTTGCAGCGAGCATCTCTAGGACCTGCCGTGATCCGGGCGCAATTGAAAGGCTCACATCCGGGTGTATCTTTTTGCCTTTGAGCACAGCAGCAACAGCCATGAGGTCTTTCAGCGATGAGTTCGTGCACGAGCCGATGAGCACCTGATCGACCTTCCTGCCGGAAAGCTCCCTTATTGTCTTTATATTGTCGGGGCTATGCGGGCAGGCAGCAAGGGGTTCGAGTGTTGAAAGGTCGATCTCGATTGTTTCGTCGTAAGCTGCCCCTTCATCTGCAGAGAGTGGTATCCATGCCGCTTCGCGGCCCTGTGCCTTCAGGAATGCACGGGTAATCTCATCGCTGGGAAAGATGGATGTGGTTGCGCCCAGCTCCGCCCCCATGTTGGTGATGGTGGCACGCTCCGGGACGCTCAAGCCTTTCACGCCAGGGCCATAGTACTCAAAGATCCTGCCGACACCTCCCTTAACGGTGAGCCTGCGCAGGATCTCCAGGATGATGTCCTTGGCGCTCACCCAGGGCCGGAGGCCGGACTTCAGGAGCACGCCTACAACCTTGGGCCCCGGGATATTGAAGGGCATGCCTGCCATCGCGGCTGCAACGTCCAAGCCGCCGGCTCCGATAGCCAGCATCCCGATGCCTCCTCCTGTGGGTGTATGGCTGTCGGAGCCGAGCAGGGTCTTGCCGGGGATTCCGAATCGTTCAAGGTGGACCTGATGGCAGATGCCGTTTCCCGGCCTGGAGAAGTATATTCCGTATTTGTTTGCAATGTCCTTTAGGAAGCGGTGGTCGTCGGCATTTTCAAACCCGGTCTGGAGGGTGTTATGGTCCACGTAGCTCACGGAGAGCTCGGCTTTAACACGGTCCAGCCCCATGGCCTCGAACTCCAGATAGGCCATGGTTCCGGTGGCATCCTGGGTCAGTGTCTGATCGATATGAAGGGCATACTCTTCATCAGTTGCCGCCACGAGGTGGCTCTCGATGATCTTGGCGGTCAGGGTCCGGGCCATGGTTTCTCCTTATGAAAATGTCCCTTCATCTCTAATGGAAGAGGGGCTGCTCGTCAAGGATGTAGGTTGAAAAGAGCGAAGCCAACCCCACCTGAATAAAAAGCATGGCGTTGTGAATAATAACCTGAAATGCATCAGCTGGTATCTTACCAAATGATGAAGTTGAAGATTAAGAGCTTATCCATAAATAACGTTTACTTTTCTGAAGCGGATTATGGCCGCAGCAAGGTGGGTTAGGGCCAGATAGCTATCCAGTGTCTTCTCATATCAAACGACACTAATTATTTGCGGATAAACACTTAATATGGGCTCACCCTAGATCATAGACTGTAAATAAATACTGCTTTATGGAAATATAGTTCCATTATTTTCTAAAAGTCACCCCGAGCTTCAACCTAATCTATCCATGCTGTATAGTATAATCTATTGTTATTACTTGCTTATGTATGTTTGGAATGATATTTGCTGTATTTATGTAAATTTCATCATGGATAAACAACGTATGGGGTGTTTATGTTCGTGAAACAGGTTAATAAATTGGTAGCTTTTATGATTGTAACCATTGCCCTGGGATTGTTTTCTAGCCCGACACATGCAGCTCTGATCAGCATTGAACGATACAACCAATATTCACTTTCATTCGATAATTTTTCCAACTTTGCGAATGCAACGTCGCCCTGTAGCATCCTCCAGACGTGGGCTGGTAATAGTGGCGATTCTGTTAATGAGACTACATTTTATGCCGCTAATTGCACCAGCACCAGCTGGACTGGCGACAGCAATATGGGTGTGTCCAATGTAGTAGTTACCTCCGGTCAAGTGTCAGCAAGAATCACTGCTCTTACGGGTTTAAATGGTACTACGAACATATCCTTTGATCATCCTCTAGGCGTTTTCCCCGGGGGTGGTACCGGGGTGTCCGTGTCCAATGGTCAATATATTCTTGAGGCAAATTATACATCCGGCGGTGGCGTCAACTATGGGGGAACCTATTTGTGGCAAATGGTCATCCCAGGTAACTGGTCTACAATAGGTACTTCTTTAGGAGATCACGAATTGTTGGGTTTCAACAGCGCTTACTGGACTATTGACGATAATTTTACATATAACAGCGGCACTAACACCACAACATTTCTTGCCAACGCCAAAGGCGGTTACACCGGTCAAAATATCAACTTGGACTTCAATCTCTACGGCGGTCCTGCGGCTACGCCGGTTCCCGAACCTGCCACATTGATGCTCCTCGGCTCTGGTCTGTTAGGTTTAGCAGGGTTTAGAAAGAAGATGAAAAAGTAACGTTGCGGTTTTCATGATTGCAAAAGCAGGGTCAATTTCAGGCCCTGCTTTTTTATTTCTTGAAGGCTTTTTAAATGTTATTGAATATTTCTTTTGATAAATATCAATTGCCCACGAGCACAAGAGACGAACGGAATGATTCAACTATGGATGGATGGGAGACTTGAAATTATGTATACTGTGCTCTGCACTGCCGTATCCGTTCAGGGCACATTTACTTCATGAAAGGGGATATACCATGGCTGAAAAATTCATCTCTGGAAGAAATCTGAAGTTCCTGCTGTATGAGATGTTCGATGCGGAGTCGCTCCTTAGCTATCCCCGTTATGCCGACCACAGCCGCGAGGTCTTCGACATGGTCATGGATACAGCCATGAAGATGGGAAAGGACCTGTTCAAACCGGTCCTTTCCGAAATGGATAAGAACCCTCCTGAGTATGTGGACGGAAAGGTGAAGGTTCATCCGGCAGTGAGAACCATCATGCAGGAATGCGGGAGCGGCGGGTGGATCGGCGCCACCTTCGACTATGAACATGGAGGCCAGCAGCTGCCCGAGATGGTAGGCATGATGATCCCCACGGCCATATTTGCAGCTGCCAATTATTCCGCATCCATCTACCACGGGCTGACCACCGGGGCTGCCTTTCTGATCGCATCGTTCTGCCCCAAGAAGATCCAGGACCTGTATCTGCCAAAAATGATGGCAGGACAGTGGCAGGGGACCATGGCCCTGACCGAGCCTCAGGCCGGCAGCTCGCTCACCGACATCACATGCGCCGCAGAGCCTACCGAGGAAGGCTACTATCTGATCAGAGGGCAGAAGATATTCATCTCAGCAGGGGACCACGACTCCGCTGATAATATCATCCACCTGGCCCTGGCGAGGGTAAAGGGCGCACCAGCGGGCATCAAGGGCATCTCGCTCTTCCTCATCCCAAAGATGCGGATCGGATCCGGCGGCGAACTCGTGTTCAACGACGTCAACTGCGCCGGCATCTATCATAAGCTCGGCTATAGGGGCGGCCCCATCACCCAGCTCGCCTTCGGCGAGAGCGGCGACTGCCGGGGGTGGCTCGTGGGCGAGGCAAACAGGGGCCTGTCCTACATGTTTCAGATGATGAACGGGGCGAGGATCGATGTGGGCTTGGGTGCGGCATGCATCTCTTCTGCCGCCTACTATGCATCGCTTGAGTATGCCAAGGAACGCCCCCAGGGTCGCAGGCTCTCGTCCAAAGATCCCCTTTCACCTCAGGTGTCCATCATCGAGCACCCCGACATCAGACGCATGCTCCTGTTCCAGAAGGCAGTGGTTGAGGGTTCCCTCTCGCTGCTCATGCAGTGCAGCTACTACCACGACATGGAAAAGGTCAGCGAGGGCGAGCAGAAGGAGGACTACAACCTGCTCCTAGAGCTGCTGACGCCTGTCGCCAAGACCTACCCTTCCGAGATGGGCATCCTTTCCTGTAGCCAGGGGCTCCAGATCCTGGGCGGGTACGGCTACTGCGATGAGTTCCCCCTGGAGCAGTATTACCGCGATGTAAGGATCCATCCCATCCACGAGGGTACTACCGGCATCCAGGGTATGGACCTTCTGGGCCGCAAGATGACTATGAAGAAGGGCCGGGCCGGCCTGCTCTACTTGGCCGAGGTCCGTAAAACCATCCAGACGGCGCAGACAAATGGTGGACTGAAGACCTTTGCCCACGATTTGGAAAAGGCCCTCTCGCAACTCGAGGGGGTGACGGCGCATCTCATCGGCATTGCCATGAAGGGTGACCCGGAACTCTTCCTGGCCGATGCAACCCTGTACCTGGAACTTTTCGGCATCATCGCCATAGCCTGGCAGTGGCTCCTACAGGCCTTGACTGCGAACAAAGCACTCAAAAAGGGGAGTCTTCTGAGCGGTGATATGAATTTCTACACCGGCAAGATCTATGCATGCCGCTATTTCTATGGCTATGAGCTTCCCAAGATCGAGGGGCTGGCAAGACGCCTCATGAACAGCGACGGCCTGACCGTGGAGATAAAGAACGAGTATTTCGAGGAATAAACGAATATCCAAAGGCCGGGGCCTTCAATACGAAAGGACTTTTATGTGCAGCCAACGTTCAAGCTACTGCGCCGCAGGCTGCTGAGTCCAAGGCTCGAAGAAAGCGCAAGCAGCTGCCAACTGATGCGTCATTTCCCGACTACCAGAACTGCGAAGCTGTCCTTGATCATTGTCGGGCGCTGCCTCGATCCTTCCGCCGTTGACGCCTTTTGAGGAGAAAACTGTGCGGCGGGCAGATAGATATTGTGGGTCTTGAGATCAATCGCCATTGTACGAGATCCAGGTTGCGTAGTAACAGTCTCTCCTACCTCGAACCTGCCCGGAGAAGACTCCCATACCACGGTAAGGGTACCATCTCCATTAGAGCTGAACGCCAGTCCTGTTTTCGGATCAAAACCGTTTCCGTCAACACCTTCGCCAATCGGTACGGTGGCAATTACTTTGCCGGTCTCCGTGTCCAGAATGGCCATGACCTTGTTGTGGCATCCCGAATAGACGCGGTGATGCTCCGCATCAAGACCCATTCCGGTGGGTTCCTCACCAGGCTTGAGTGAATACCTTTTTGTAGGCGCGAGTTTCCGGCTGTCTATTTCCACTACCTCATTGGTGTCTTCCATATTTACATAGACCTTTCCTTTGCCGTCTGCCGCCGCAAATTCCGGTTTACCGCCAAGGGCAATCGTGCCGGCAACCTCCCCGGAAGCGGCTCCGAACACAGTGGCGTCCTTGCTGCGGCCATTGAAAGTGAATACTCGTTGAGAGGCAGGGTCGTAAAGGATGGCATCGGGATTTTCTCCGGTTTTCACTCGACCGAGGACCTTCAGTGTTTTCAAGTCGAAAATGGTTGCCGTATTTGCCCTTCCATTACTGGTAAAGCCTCGGTTCAACTCCGATGCTATAGCGATTCCATGCACGCCCGGAGTGTCGGCAATATCGCCCACTACCTTATCTGTATCGATATCTACCACCATAACGTGAGTGGAGCGGGAAATGTACAGCCGCCTGGCTGCGCTATCTACCGTCAGGTCGTCCCAACCGCCTTCGCCGCCCAGTTGCAGCTTTTTAATTACGTGATACCCGGGGTCTGCAGCATATGAAATAGTACCGACCAGGAGACTGCAAAACAATAAGAATACTTTCAAGATGTTACCGCCTTTAGCAGATTATTTGAGGTGCTCTTAACATATCAGTATGGGCAGAAAGTCGCAACCGCACGGCAATAGCCTTCTCTCAAGGTTTCAACCGGTAATTAAGAGCATTCTCATGTCGAGATTTCCGCTTCTGCTCATATTTAGCTCTCTTTTTACACTCCATCATTGAATGCATCCAGCACAACATCTATACGCTCATACTTCTACGCTGTGGCAGATAGTGGTAGATAGTAAATTATTTTTCTTTTTGAATAGCCTTCAACCTGAGTAGATCAATATCGGTCATCGGCTGGTACTTATTAATCATATCACCGAGCGCCTCATTTACGAGAAGAGAAAGCTCTTTCCCTGTTAAAGCTGAAAGAACCGTAAGGGCTTTCGTATACCGTTCATCGATATAGTAATTTCTCTTAATGATTTTGAAATTCTTATCACCATTTATAAAATTAATCGGCTTTCTTCCTCTTTTTGCCATTAAGTTATCCTCTCAATACAAACGTCAAATATTTCGATTTTAGTTTTCTCCTCAATTTTTTGTAGAGACGATTGAGAAAAGAAATAGTTTACTTGGATAGAAATATAATTTTCAAGACTTTGATATTAAGCAACATTGTTATTCTTAAAAACTCCCCATTATCTTTATGGGATAAATTAAGATACCAAAATCAAGACGCGATTGAGGATAAACGATAGCAGATATGACAGTCCTGCCGATGCAGGTATGGTGATAAGCCATGTGAGCAGGATGTCTTTGGCAAGACCCCACCGGATTATACCCATACGCTGGGCTGCCCCGCCTCCAACAATGCCCGATGATGCAACGTGCGTGGTGCTTACCGGAAAACCGAAGACCGAGCAGAGGAATACGACCAGAGCTGTCGAGAACATGGCGCCGAATCCATGGATAGGTTTGATCTTGAAGAGCTTCATACCCATAGTTCTTATGATACGCTTGCCGCCGGACAGCATGCCCAGTGACAAGGCGAACGAGCAGGCAAGGATAACCCATGTCGGGACTACAAAGAGTCCACCGGGCCCCGGGGTATAGAGCATTGCCATGGCTGTAGGATCGTGACGGTAGAGGACGAGCAGGCTCAAGGTTATGAGCCCCATGGCCTTCTGGGCATCATTGGTCCCATGAGAGATGGCAAGCATGGCTGCGGAGAAGATCTGGAGCCTCTTGAGAATGCTTGAGGCCACCACCGGATGCATATGCCGTAATAGGCGGAAGTTCAACCTGGTGAGATTAAAGGCGCTTATAAAGCCAAGCAGTGGCGAAATCAGAATCACACCGAATATAACAAGCACACTTTTCCACTCAATGGAATTAAGCCCTGAGGTCTGGAGTGCAGCACCCATAAGCCCCCCGATAACGGCATGGGATGAGGACGATGGCAGCCCGATGACCCAGGTGAGAATGTTCCAGGCGGTAGCGGCGGCGATGGCTGCAATGATACCCCCGATGGTCATGGCGTCGATGCTGACGATTCCCTGTCCGATTGTTTTTGCTACGGCCGTACCCAAAATAAGCGATCCGAAAAATACGAGCAGCGCAGTCATGATCAGGGCGTTTCGTATGTTCATTGACCTGGATGATACAATGGTTGTTACGATATTCGATGCGTCGTGAAATCCGTTGCTGAAGTTGAAGAACAAACCCAACGCAATTACAATATATGCCACGTGAATAATATCCATGCAGGCATGATAACCGAAAATAGCACGAGAATGCTACCCCTCAACACAGCGGTTCCCATGTATGATCGGGGATTTAAGAATAATGAGGGTTTACGCCGATAGTATGATTCGGATGATGAGATCTTTTGCGTACACAATCAGGAGACTAGATGGCAGATAAACAGAGGATGGGCGAGGTTCTGGTGGAGTTGGGCCTCATCGATGAGCACAGGCTCAGGCATGCCCTCGATGTCTCTATAAAGGAAAGGGTGAAGCTGGGGGAGACACTTATCCGCCTTGGATATCTCAGTGAAGACCAGGTCCTTGATATTCTGAAAAACTTAACCGGTATCGTAACCCTGAACATGAGGGAATGGACTATAAAAAAGCATGTACAGGTAATGCTTGCCCCTGAGCGCATGAAGGAAATGAAAGTTATCCCTTTGGATGCAAATAACAAGAGGGCTACCGTGGCCTTAGCCGATCCTTTGAACTACGTCGCAGTCGAGAGCATCAAATTACTCATCAAGAGAGATGTTACCCCGGTGCTTGCCTCATCAGCACAGATAAATGACATCCTGAACCACCTCGATAATGTCGGATACGGCATAAAAAATCTTCAGCTTAACGAAGTCAGGCGCAGTGTAATGAGTATGACCTCTCTGGATGTGAACGCCTCGGCGGTACTCAAGCTCCTGGATGAACCAGGTTGTACGGGTCTCCATCTCTCAATAGGCGCAACGCCTGCCATACGGATGGGAGGTCATTTTAAACGGTGGAATCTCCCCATTATCACACAGATGGTTATGGAGAAGATCCTGAAGGAGATCTTATCAGAACATGATTTGGAGATTCTCAAGGATAAGAAAGAGGTCGAATGCACGTATATTAAACCCGGGCATGGAAGATATCGCCTGAACATCTATCTCCAGAAAGGCGGGGAGGTCACCATCGCAGCGAAGAAGCTTGTGGAGGTGATCCCTTCTGCGGCATCGCTGGGCATTCCCTCGATGCTCACCTCTTTACTTGACAGACGCGGGCTTCTACTCGTAAGCAGCGCCAGGGGGCAGGGCAAGGATACGACCATAGCCGCCTTGATACATTATATAAACAGCACACAGAGCTGCAACATCATCACCCTTGAGGATCCCATCGAATATATTCATCATCACAAACTCTCGAACGTGAATCAGCGGGAGATCGGCCATGACACCCATAAGGACTTGCAAGAGGTCTTTGAGAAGGTTATCAAGCTCGACCCTGATGTGCTTGTAATCACAAACCTTAAAGACGCATTCATGATGGATACCGCGGTGCTTGCAGCGCACAAGGGCATCCTTGTAATTGCAGGCATGAATGAGCTGGATGTCTTCAGCGCCATAGAGCAGTTTCTCTCTTCGCTTTCAAGTGATTACATGAGGGGACTTTTTTCGCGCTCCATCCTGGCTGCATTCTCCCAGAGACTTATGTTCTCGAAATTGTCCAGGAAGATGATTCTTGCCTGGGAAGGACTTCTGGCCACGCACAGGATACAAAAATACATCAGAGACGATAAGGTCTATTACATCAAAGGCCAGGCACCTTCCTTGCGGGGAGAGTATTTCCCGGTCGAAGAAAGCATAGCTGAAGCCATCAAAAACAAACGGATCGATTATGAATCGGTGCAGGATGAACCATGGGTCCACCAAGATACCTTGAAGGTCCTTCTGGAGCCGTGATACAAACAATGTTGCCTCTCGTTTTTTCATGAACGAGGAGTCATTCAGTACAACTTTTTGCTTGCATAGACACTCCCGATAGTGTATTAAATGAATCATGATTCAGAATAATTATCTGAATTCATGAATAAAAAACTCTAAGGAGTGTGCGATGAGCAGATTAATGACCTTGGTATTTGTTGCTATGATGACTTTAGCTGTATCCGGTATCGCATTTGCCGCTGATGCAGCACAGGCACAACCGATGTTTGTCGATTGGGCGAAAGTGATCTTTGTTGCTGCATCAATCATTGCAGCAGGTCTCTGCATGGGTATCGGTGCAACCGGAGCCGGTTCAGGAATGGGTGCTGCATTGGCGGGTGCAACCGAGGCAGTCGGCCGCAATCCTGATGCCCAGGGCAAGATCATGCTCACCCTCATGGTCGGTCTTGCTATGATCGAGTCCATCGCCATCTACGCACTGGTTATTTCGCTCATCATCCTGTACGCCAATCCGTTCAAGGCCGTTATTCTCGGATAGCCTGTGTTAGGATTGATGATCCCTTTACATGAATACAGGCAAATACGACTTGACCCGTTATCTTTATGGTATTTTACGGGTCGTCTATGCCGGGGGGTCGGACGGCGTTCATTGTGTGAACCGTGAGGTTTTAAGTGTTATCGAAACGTGAATGGTTCGTATAACACGGTCAGGAGATTGATATGGAGCAGGAAGCAAAAAAGAATTTCAGCTTTGCCAGTATTGCCATAAGTTTCTTTATTCTCATTGTGCTTCCCCTTACCATTACCGGCGTAATCATCAGCAAGGGTGTTATTAAGGTGGGTGAGGAGGCAACGCAGGCAAACTTGCGAATTCTCGACGACAATCAGAAGCTATCCATTGCGGGCAGGGCCCAGAATGTTGCTGATGCTGTAGCCCAGTTTCTCACGGATCGGGAAAAGGATATCAGAATAGCTACCATCCTTCCAAGGGACGATCAGTCGTACACCACATTTTTAAAATCCAATACCAGGGGTGTGATAGAGTCTTCCAATGTCGGGATCGTGAAGATCCCCGTACCGGTCTATCGGGAGATTGCATTCCTTGACAAAAGCGGTAAAGAGACCATAAAGGTCACGGTCGACGGCGTGGTACCCAAGGACAAGCTTAAGGATATGTCCAGTCCTGTTACTGGTGAATTTGGTGCCGAGGATTATTTCCAGAAGGCTAAACAGCTCGCACCGGGAGAAATCTACCTGGGGCCGGTCGTTGGATCCCATGTCACCAAGCAGGAGTATGACTCTGGCAAACAGTTCAATGGAATCATCAGGATGGCAGCCCCTGTCTTTGATTCCACCGGGTTTGCAGGTGTGGTGGAGCTTGCCTTGGATTTCAGGCATATCATGGAGTTCACGGATCATATCGTGCCCACTGAACCGGGTATGGTCTTCACCAAGGTAAACGCGGATGATACGAACTATACATTCCTCGTAGGACGTGACGGCTCGATTCTTGCTCATCCGGAACAGTACCTTATCAGTGGGCTTGGGCCGGACAAGAAACCCGTACCCACGATTGATGATAAGAATTACAATGAATTGATAAAGACCGGGGGCGGCGGCATGAATGTCCTCAATATGGGCTTCATGGATGAAAACCTCCCCAAGATTCATGCACTGGCCGTTTCCGGAAAGTCCGGATCATTTACCTATACGGTCGACAACAAGAGAATCTTCATAGCATACTCACACATCCCTTATTATGGTTCTGTTTACAGCAAACCCGAGGGATTCGGCTGGGTAGGCATGATGATCGATATCGACAAGTACCACAAGCTGAGCGAGGATAAGGTTAAGGATATTCAACAGAAGGTTGAGCGGTGGCAGAAATCGAGCATCGTTGTGGTGTTCGTATCGCTCATTCTGTTGTTCATCATTGCATTGATCCTTGCACGTGGTCTGTACCGGTCAATACAGAAACGCGATGGCGCGGCGCCCCTTGGAGATGATGAGGATTAGGCGCATATAGCAATTAACATGAGTAAGAGAGCAGTTGCAGGAGGCGATGCTTGGGTGTCATCATCAGTCTCCTGCAACTTTTTTTTCGGGTAAGGAATAAAGGCTAGCTCTTTTGAGTTAGGGATAATGGAGGGATTATGTCAGCCAAGATACTGGAGAAACAACAGTTATCCGAAAGCGTGTTCAAAATGGTTCTCGAAGGCCCGAAGATCGCTAAGAAACGGAAGGCCGGACAGTTCGTGGTCTTAAGGATACACGAAGAGGGAGAGCGGGTTCCTCTGACCATAGCCGATGCAGACCCGACGAAGGGGACGGTGACGATCATCTTCCAGGTAGTCGGCAAGTCAACAGGCCTCCTTGCAGACCTCAATGAGGGCGATGTGCTCATGGATCTCGTAGGACCTCTGGGCAAACCCACCCACATCGAGAAGATAGGGACTGTTGCCTGTATCGGCGGAGGTGTGGGGATCGCACCTGTCTACCCCATCACCCAGGCCATGAGAAATGCAGGCAACCACATCATATCCATCATCGGAGCCCGCACCAAGGACCTGATCATCATGGAAGACGAGATGAAGGCGGTGTCCGATGAATTCATCGTAGCCACCGACGACGGTTCTTACGGGTACAAGGGCTTCGTCAGTCAGGCCCTGGAGGATAAATACCTCATGCCCGGCAAGAAGATCGACATGGTGGTAGCCATTGGTCCCGTCCCCATGATGAGGTCGGTCTGCGATACCACCAAGAAATATAATGTACCTACTGTGGTATCACTGAATTCCATCATGGTCGATGCTACGGGGATGTGCGGTGCGTGCCGGGTAAGTGTAGGCGGCAAGACACAGTTCGTATGTGTCGACGGCCCCGAGTTCAACGGCCATCAGGTGGATTTCCGGCAGCTCATAGACAGGCAGAGGATTTACCTGACCGAAGAGAAGGAATGCTACGATCACTACTGCTCATGCAGACTAGGGAAGGGAGGCAGGTAACGTGGAAATGAAAGACAGACTCAAGATCCTCCGTCAGCCGATGCCGGAGCAGGACCCAAAGGTTCGTGCGCGCAACTTTGATGAGGTCCCGCTGGGTTATACCCCCGATTTAGCCAAGACAGAGTCGCTTAGGTGCATCCAGTGCAAGAATCCCTCATGTGTTGAGGGCTGTCCCGTAGAAGTCGATATCCCCGGTTTCATCTCGCTCGTCATGGATGGGGATTTCATAGGTGCGGCGAAAAAGATCAAAGGTACAAATGCATTGCCCGCTGTATGCGGCAGGGTATGTCCCCAGGAAGCCCAGTGTGAAAGCAAGTGCGTACGCGGCAAGAAGGGCGAGCCGGTTGCCATCGGCAGGCTCGAACGGTTCGTAGCGGACTACGAGCGGGCTGCCGGAGAGGTATCCATCCCCGCAAAGGCGACCCCGACCGGCAAGAAGGTGGCTGTTGTCGGTTCCGGACCTTCAGGTCTCACTGTTGCCGGCGATCTGGTTCAGCTCGGCCATGAGGTCACCATTTTCGAGGCCTTGCACAAGGCAGGAGGAGTTCTTGTCTACGGCATCCCCGAGTTCAGGCTCCCCAAGGCCATCGTCGCCGCTGAGGTGGATTACCTCCGGAAGCTGGGGGTCAAGATCGAAACCTCGAGTGTCATAGGCAAGGTCTCAACCGTAGATGAGCTTTTCGAAGAAGGATATGACGCAGTATATCTCGGCACCGGCGCAGGCCTTCCTACATTCATGAACATTCCGGGAGAGAATCTAAACGGTGTCTACTCCGCCAATGAGTATCTCACACGCTCGAACCTTATGAAGGCATATAAATTCCCGGAATACGATACCCCGATCGTCAAGGGCAAGAACGTCGCAGTCGTCGGCGGCGGGAATGTTGCCATGGACTCTGCGCGCACCGCCATGAGACTCGGTGCGGACCACGTCTACCTCATCTACCGCCGTTCCAGGGCGGAAATGCCTGCCAGGATCGAGGAGATCCACCATGCAGAGGAAGAGGGTATCGAGCTGCATCTCCTGACCAACCCCATCCGCTATATCGGCAATGACAAGGGTTGGGTTGTTGGTGTAGAATGCCTGAAGATGGAATTGGGCGAGCCCGATGAATCAGGGAGGCGCAGGCCTGTACCCATGAAGGGCAGCGAATTCGTTATCGATATCGACACTGCGGTAATCGCCATCGGTGCAGGTGCGAACCCCCTGGTCCAGAGTACCACACCGGGCCTTAAGACGAACAAGTGGAACTATATCGTTGCCGATGAAGAGACTGGACAGACGTCCCGAGAAGGTGTATTTGCAGGCGGCGACATCGTGACCGGTGCGGCCACCGTCATCCTGGCTATGGGTGCCGGGAGGAAGGCTGCCAAAGCAATTCACCAGTATTTGATGTCAAAGAAATAAATGGAGCGAGAGAGGAGAGGGGAATGACCCTTGCGGAGGTAAAAAAGATCCTCAATGCTGATGTGATCGTAGGTGAGGACAAGCTTGATATGGAGGTTGAACGGGGTTTTGCCGCAGACCTCATGAGCGATGTGCTCGCCTTTGCAAAAGAGGGATCAATGCTCCTCACCGGCCTCACAAACCCCTTGGTGGTGCGTACCGCCGATACGCTGGACCTCAAGGTGATCATCTTCGTGCGGGGGAAACGCCCGGCTCCCGATGCGATCAAACTGGCCCAAGAAAAGAATATTCCCCTGCTCGCCACCCGATACATCCTGTTCGAATCATGCGGGAGGCTCTTCGAGGCGGGCATGCGCGGATCAGTCCAGAAGGTGGGAGAGTCGCAGGATTAGCGCCTCTCCCACCATGTTTATCCATACTGTTTTCTTCTTGTTACCCTCATATCTTTTCGTTTGGTTTATATGTTGCTCTTTACAAATTCAAGTTTAAGTTGGTATAAGTCGATAGGGTAGAGAAGAGGGAACACTATGGCAGGGCCGACTGATATTTCTACCATACTTTCCCAGACCGGGAGGATTGAGAAGATCAATCAGAATCCCTTTGTCCAGTCTGAGGTCGCGCGGCAGATCCTCACTGAAGAAGAAGCAAAGGCAAGGCTGCGCAAGAACAAAGAGGTGGCTGAGTCAAAGAAGGCCCAGGAGATATCCGTGCGTGACAAGACAAAAGGGGACCGTGGAAGAGAAAATCCGAAGGAAAAAACAGCCGAAGCACAGACAACCTCTGAAGAGGACGAAAACTCCAAAGACGAGAAACATATCATCGATGTGGTGGTGTAGCATTGCTGCTTCCTGTTGCTGATCCCATACGGCTCCTCCTCATAGCCCAACTCGTTATCCAGGTAATCCTGATCGCGTTCGTGGTATTCCTCCTTGTTCTCGAAAAACGCAGAAGGGTGAGGCCTGAGGCACTTGATGAGCTTAAGGCGGTTGTGAGACAGACCAAGGATCTTTCGGATACCTTCCATGGCAATGTGCAGCAGCGGGTTGACCTCCTCACCAGGGTCATGAGTGAGTTCGACAGTAAGATTAAGAATGCCGAGATCCTCATAAAGGCCTTGGAAGAGACTGCTGTCAAGGTAAAAAAGGCAAGGCAATTCAATGCATCGGATGTCCAAAAGCTTCACAGGGGCGGCTTTGAAGCCCTTGAGATCTCCCAGATCACAGGGGTTCCGGTTGGTGAGATTCAGCTCATGATCAAGGTCGGCAACCCACAGGGCTGAATGTAAGGGATCATGCAAATAATTCCTGCCCAAGTCACTGTCGGCGACATCACTATCCAGGGTAAGATCCAGGTTCCTTCTCTCGCCATTGGACGGCTGGTCGTGGCAACCGTGCTTTCCAGCCCGAAGGACGGCCTTGTCCTGGTCTCCATGTTCGGCCAGCGTCTCTTGGTGGAGACAAACCTTGATCTCATGGAGGGTCAGATTCTGAACCTGAGGGTACAGGCTACAAATCCCAAGGTGGTCATGAAGCCGATCGAGTCATTACCTGAGACCAAGACCGCCCTCAAGCTGATGGATAGCCTTGTAGCGCAGATTGCCGAAAAATTCGGAGATTCGGAGGTCCAGAACTTCGATGCAAAAGAGATCCTCAAGAAGTTCTTATCCGAATCGCCCAAAGATATGACGACTCTGCAGGCTGCTCTGAAATTTGTTGAAACTTTCTCTCAGCTTCCGCCCAACACTATTGCTTACCTCCTGATCCCTTTTGTCGACGAGAACTCTCGAGGCAAGGCTCAGGTGACAATAGAAAGGAATGGCCAGGATTACCGGCTCCATTTCGATGTAGAGACCGATGCCTTGGGCCTCATAGAAAGTACAGTCCTCAGGACCAACAGCGGTATAGCAGTTGAGATCTCTTCCGGTTTAAAGGATGTTGTGGACTTATTGAAGACACATTTGAAAGAGCTCGCCCAGAACCTTGAACCCTACGGGGTGACGGGCATAGAGATCGTACAGAAGAAACCGCAGGAAGATCAACGATCAGGGGTGGATGTGGTGGTATGAAGGACGAAAACAAAAGTATAAAAAAGGCCATTGCCTTGAAATACGAACGGGGAAAAGACCTGGCACCAAAGGTCAAGGCTAAGGGCAAGGGGGCCGTGGCTGATAAGATTCTTGCCCTGGCCAGGGAGCACGGGGTCCCCATTGAGAAGGATTCCGCATTGCTGGAAGCGCTCTACCGCCTTGATATAAACGAAGAGATCCCCGAGGAGCTCTATCAGGTTGTGGCAGAGCTCCTTGCGTTCATCTATCGAATGAATGCCCTCAAGAAGGGCAGGGCCTCAGGATAATAAATTCACAGTCCAACATTATTTCTGGTAATAATATTTCCAGAGGTTATCAGTGAGCAAAGTCTTATCTCATGGAATGATTATTCTTTTATTCTTTATTCCCGGATGCTGCAGCATTATTAATACGACCAAACAAAACATTGATGTAATCAGCATTCCACCTGGTGCATTGGTTACTGTAAATGGCGTTCAGAAAGGGGTCACTCCTATAACACTAGAATTGAAACGTAATGGGAATCATAAAATCTCATTAGCAATGGACGGATACCAACCATATGAAATTACTACAATGAGGGACCCAAGCTTATGGATATTAGGGGACCTTCTGTTTTTTTTAAGTCTGCCTGTTATTGTCATCGATGCCTTTGATGGGGCAGTTTACAATATTGAACCAACTATTATAAAAGCCCAATTACTCAAGATAGATGATGATATAGTGTTTTTAAAACAAGATAAAGAAACACTGGTTAAAGATAATAATTTTTCACGTAATGAATAAATCGCCTGCATGGCTCCAGTAATATCTTGTGAAAAGAGAAAGAATGTTTTATAGAATTTTGCCAAGGATACATAAGGACTTATGGATCAGAACCAACAGTATATGACAAAAACTTATGCTATAAAATAATATCACATGTATCGGAGTTAATATTATTGGTCCCTTGCTTGGCCAGAACCATGAATTATAATAGTAGGAGTGTTTAATATATTTATATAAACAGAACTGTATACACATAATAAATGGGAAGTTCGGCGGTAAGCCTTAAAATAGTATAGTAAGGAGGGAAAATGAGGAAAATGTTTATTCTTGTTGTTGTTGCAGTTTGTTTTATCATAACAGGCTGCGCAACTTCGATGCCTGTTGGTTGTCTTTACACAGAGTTGAAACTTCCCGTAGCAGCAACAGGAGAAGTTACAAAGAACAAGGTAGGTGTAGCTGAATGTACAAGCATCCTTGGCCTTGTGGCTACAGGAGATGCAAGTATTGAGGCAGCCATGAAAAACGGTGGAATCACTAAAATCAGCCATGTAGATTGGGAAGCAAAGAATATCCTGGGGATTATTGGTACTTACAAGGTAGTAGTATACGGCCAATAGCATATCTGATCGGACCGTCGAATTTCCCCAATAAAGACTTCTGCGAAAACACATTGTTGATGTGTTTTCGCAGAAGTCTTTATTGGGACGTGAACAGTATTTCACACAGGGAACGGTTACGGCCGTTCCCTGATCATGGTTTCTAATCTCCAAATCTCCCTTTCACAATCTTGAAGGCCTCGTCCGCCACCTCAAGATTCTATACGCCTGAGAAGCGGCTTGTGGGGATCTCAGAGAATGATTACACCAACAAGACCATAGCGGATTTATACCACGCATCGAAACCCGGGACGGTTTTTGAAGGCCGGATTAAACTTATCCCCTACAAATATGGTGACGGTCCCACATATAATTATTTGCTGCAGTCAAACAGATTGCTGGTCCATTGTGTTGTTTTACAACTTAACCCAATGATACATTGATGCTTCTATCTGAAGTGTATCACCATGATGTCATTGTCCCTCAGGATGAACTCCTTGCCCTCGATGAGGATAGCGCCGGCATCACGGGCGCCGTGGATCCCACCATATTTCTGAAAGTCATCGAGTGATATGACATCCGCCTTAATAAAACCCTGCTGGATGTCGGTATGGATAAGCCCTGCTGCTTCATAAGCAGTGCCGCCTTTCTTTAGGGTCCATGCCCGCAGCTCTTTGCCGACCGGGGTGTAGAAGGTTATGAGATCCAGCAGCTCATAGCAGGTGCCGATGAGTTCCTGGGTGCCGGATCGCTTGATGCCGACGGATTCCAAAAACTCTTTTCGCTCGGCATCATCGAGCTCCGATGCCTCCAGCTCGAACTTTGAACAGACAGGGACGACCTTCTTGCCCTTTTTCTCTCCCCAGGCCTTCAGGTTATCAAGGTGGACCGATCCAATAGTCAGGTCATCCTCCCCGACGTTCGCCACGATAATGTAGGGTTTGGCAGTGAGGAGCCCTAACGCCTTCATCTCACCCTGATCAAAGGGGATACCGGTGTCGATGATACAGGAACCCTTAGTGAGTGCGTCCTGGATGGCTTCCAGATGTTCAATCTCACCTGCAGCAATGTCCTTCTTGCCGAGTTTGAGGCCTTTTTTGAGGTTTTCCAGACGCTTCTGGACAAGGTCCAGGTCGGCCATGACCAGCTCTGTGAGGATGATCTCAATGTCGTTAACGGGATTGATGTCGGTGTAGACATGGCTGACGTTTGCATCCTGGAAGCACCTGACCACGTGGATAATGGCATCCACCCCCCTGATCTGGCCCAAGAACTGGTTTCCAAGACCTTCGCCCTTATAAGCCCCTTTGACGAGCCCTGCGATATCGAAAAGTTTTAATGTGGTAGGAGTTATCTTTTCCGGTTTAATGATCCGGGCAATTGTCTCAAGGTTCTCATCAGGCACATTTACAATCCCGATGTTGGGGTCAATGGTGCAGAACGGATAGTTCTCCGCCGGTGCATTTGCCTTGGTGATGAGGTTGAAGAGGGTGGATTTGCCCGCATTAGGCAGTCCGACAATGCCGCAGGTAAAGCTCATATCAATGCCTTAAAGCGCACGGTAATCTATTCGAGCCAGAAACGCCCCCAGCAGATCGCATATCATGGATGCGATGAGCATATCATCCTTTGTGAATCCCCCGGCTGCCTTGTCGGCAAGGTTCAAAATGCCGAGAACCTTTTCCTTTTGCCTTATGAGGATGCACATGAACGACTTGGTGGAATACTTTTCTTTGTTCTGCAGCCCTATCTCCTCCTCGATATCTTTGATGATGAGTGAGCTGTTGCGGGCAAGGGCCAGGTTCATGATGCTGTCCCGCTGGGAGCCGACCGAGATGAAAGGGTCTTGCCCGATGTCGATGTGGTTATGGGCCTTGATTTCAAGATCCCCGGAGGAGGGGTTTCTCGTGAAGAGCGAGCAGTATTTGGCATCCAGTACCTTTGGCAGATGATTTACCACGGTGTCGAGTATAGTCGGCAGGTCTTCGGCTTCGTTGAGATATCTGGCCATTTCATAGAGTGTTTCCAGGTAGGGTCTCTCCATAACTCACCTCCATATAAGTAACCTTCTTACCATATCGGCCTTAGGTGAGTCATGTGTGAATATTCATAAATTATGGTTCATCACAGTAAAGCATACTCGGATCATTGAAGAGCACACAAAAGGGATATTCCACCACGAAGGACACGAAGGAAAGAATCCTCTTGAAATCTCTGACCGGGGGAAAGGAAGCCAACAACGTCCGTCCTGCAGTTCTTAGATTTTTTTCGTGCTCTTCGTGTCCTTCGTGGTGAGAACAATGGGCTGGGAAGAGGATGCAAACCATAAAAGTATGCTTCACAGAGAAGAACCTAAATTATTCTATGATAATGGTAGGACCGGATACATCGGTTTTATTGCCTGACGCATCCCTACATTAATGACCATAATGAGGTCTGAACAAAAAGAATAACAGATATTTGGTGTCTTGCAATTATTTTCCTCTACATCCCTGCTATTAGAGGCTTGACTTTGATAGGCAGCATAGATGTATAATCCTTAGGGGATAATGGAAGGAGACTATCTTTTGGAGATACTCGAGATCCTTGAAGAAAAGATATACGAATTAGTCGAAACAGTGAATAGCCTGAAAAAAACAAATGAAGAATTGACTATTAAGCTCAAAGAAAAGGAGGAAGAGGCAAGAGGGTTAAAGCGGGAGATGGACAATCTCTTGGGAGAGAAAGAACAGGTCAAACAGAAGGTGGCACACCTGATCAAGTGCGTGGAAGTATTGTAAGATTTTGTACGACACAGTAACCATACAGATACTCGGGCAGGAATATAAGGTGAAGGCTGGGGGGGACACGAGCCACATTCAGTCATTGTCGAGATATATCAATGAGAAGGTGTTTGATGTTCAGCAAAGAGGCACTGCAGTGACGACAACGGAACTGGTGGCAATGGTCATGTTGCATATGGCCGATGATGTGGCAAAGACACGTCAGGAACTGGAGACAGTAAAACGTACGTTTACGGAAAAGATAGATCAGCTGATAGCACATATTGACAAGGCAACGAAATGAAGAAGATACGGCCAGCCCCGGCCCTGATGCAATACCTCCCGAGTCATCGAGGATATGGGACATCGCCATGACTCATGTTGGGAAAAGGGTTTTGCGCTAAGAGGAAAACCTAACTTGTAAGCACATACGGCGAGCGAAGCAAGACCTCATAAGGTCTTCATACGATCCTGTGTCGGTATAGCCTCAATAGAGGTTTCCTTGCGAAATCTTAATCTTCCACACATCCCCTTCTTGAACCGGGGGAATATGCAGAGCAAGTCGGAAATACGCAAAGCAATGCTTGCGAGACGTCAAGCAATTGCCGAGGGTGAGCGGATACGCCACGAACAGGCGATTATTGAGCACATCCAGGCACTGCCATGTTTTGCTAAAGCGGCCTCCATGGCTCTGTACATGCCCGTTAAGGGGGAGGTAAGCCTGCTTTCCCTGTGGCGACCTGGTGAAAGACTGATTCTCTTTCCAAAGGTATCGAATGAAATTCTCGTCTTTTCATCTGCCGTATCAAAAGAGGATTTTAGGCAGGGGGCTTACGGAATTCCTGAGCCCATCTCAAGCAGAAACATGGAAATAAGCGAGATCGATGTGATTTTTGTCCCGGGAATTGCCTTTGACCCGTACGGCCACCGGCTTGGGTACGGGAAAGGCTATTACGACAGGCTGATCGGAAAGCATCCGGACGTAACCTTTATCGGTGTTTGTTCGGATGAATTCTGCATCGAAAGCCTGCCGGTTGACCCCTGGGATACACGAGTCGATTTCGTGGTATCCCAAGCCGGAATATATAAAAGTGAGGTGGAATGATGGAACTTGTATACATAATCATAGCACTGATTGCCGGTGCTGCAATCGGGTTCGTCGTGAACCTTTTTATCAAGGGCAAAGCCATCCATGATGCAAAAATAGAGTCTGCAGGCAGAATCGAAGATGCTGGAAAGAAGGCGGCAAACATTATCTCAGATTCACAGCTTGAGGCAAAGGAGATCATCTTCGCCGCCAAGACCCAGAGCGATGCAGAGGCCAAGGAACGCCTGAAAGAAGTATCAGCCATAGAAAAAAGGATCCACCAGCGCGAGGAGATGATCGATAACAAGCTCGTCCAGTTCGATAAGCGTGAACAGGAGATCAGAAAGAACGAACAGTCAATCACCGACAGGACAAAGTACCTTGATAACATGAAGGCCGAAGTTGAAACCCTTAGGGTCCAGCAGATTCAGAAACTTGAGCAGATCAGCGGCATGGACTCAAGGCAGGCCAAGGAGGAGCTCATACAATCGCTTGAGAGCGAGGCAAGGCATGAGGCGGCTAAGCTCTTAAAACAGATCCAGGACGAGGCCGAGGCGGAAGCGGACAAGCGTGCCAAGAGGATCCTGTCCACCGCCATCCAGCGATATTCCACCGATGTAGTGAGTGCCCGGACGGTCTCGGTAGTGAACCTGCCGAGCGAGGAGATGAAAGGCCGCATTATCGGCCGTGAAGGGCGCAATATCCGCTCCTTAGAGGCTGTTACCGGTGTGGACCTCATCATCGACGACACCCCTGACGCCGTGATTCTATCCAGTTTCGACCCTATCAAGCGAGAGATCGCACGGCTCTCCCTGGAGACACTCGTAGTAGACGGCAGGATCCACCCATCACGCATTGAGGATGTGGTGGAGAAAGTCACCAAGGAGATCAATGACAATATCTGGGAGGCCGGGCAACAGGCCACCTTCGAACTCGGCCTGCACGGGATAAACCCAGAGCTTATCAAGCTGATTGGGAAACTCAAATATCGCACGAGCTTCTCCCAGAATGTGTACCAGCATTCCCTGGAGGTTTCACACCTCTGCGGCATCATCGCTGCGGAATTGGGTGTGAACCAGAAGACCGCCAAGCGAGTAGGTCTGTTGCACGACATTGGAAAGGCCGTGGACCACGAAGTGGAGGGCTCGCACGCCATCATAGGCGCTGATATCGCGAAGCGTTATGGTGAGTCCACCAAGGTGGTGGAGGCCATAGCCTCCCACCATAATGAGGCGCAGGTGAATTCCGTTTACGCATTCCTTGTGCAGGCTGCCGACTCCCTCTCCGCGGCCAGGCCCGGCGCCAGACGGGAGATGCTGGAAAACTACATCAAGAGACTCACCGAGCTCGAGGGGATCGCATGCTCCTTTGAAGGGGTATCCAAGGCATTCGCCGTCCAGGCAGGGAGAGAGGTGCGCGTCATGGTGGATGTGGAGAAGATCAGCGATGAAGGTGCCGACCTGATCGCCCAGGACATTACCAAGGCCATCGAGGAAAAGCTTACCTATCCCGGCCAGATCCGGGTGGTAGTGATTCGCGAGAGCAGGGCGGTGCGTTTCGCCAAATAAGAATTTTATCGGGGATTTAAGTCTTGCTCGTGGGCAACGGTAAAGAGCCCGCCTGATCGAGTCCCTTGCGGTATAGGGAAGGAGGGCGGCCGTGAGCGGTTAAAAAAAGCAAGACCTGACCCGTTCAAGGAAAGGGGTATATCGTGTTAGAGCAACAACTGGCTGAACTCAAACGGGGCATCGTTGACATCGTTTCTGAAGAAGAGCTCATAACCAAGCTTAAGAAGGGCAGGCCGCTGAAGATCAAAGTGGGATTCGACCCGACTGCCCCGGATATACACCTGGGGCATACGGTCGTACTCCAGAAGATGCGGCAGTTCCAGGATGCCGGGCACGATGTGATCTGCCTCATCGGTGATTTTACCGGCATGATCGGCGACCCGAGCGGTAGGAGCAGCACAAGGCCGCCGCTCACCCGGCAGGAGGTCTTGGAAAATGCAAAGACCTACCAGGAACAGGTGAAGAAGATTCTCGACCCCAAGCGCACGATTATGAGGTTCAACTCCGAATGGATGGATAATATGGTTGTTGCCGATTTCATCAAGCTCACCTCAGTTCAGACGGTTGCCAGGATGCTGGAGCGGGACGACTTCAAAAAGCGTTTTCAATCGCAGCACCCCATCAGCATCCACGAGTTTCTCTATCCCTTTGTCCAGGGCTATGATTCCGTGGCGTTAGAGGCCGATGTGGAGCTGGGCGGCACCGACCAGGTCTTCAACCTGCTCATGGGCCGCGAGGTACAGAAGGCATACCACCAGGAGCCCCAGGTCATCATGACCCTGCCGCTGCTGGAAGGTACTGACGGCGTCCAGAAGATGAGCAAGTCCTATAATAACTACATCGGAGTGGATGATGCCCCTTCCGACATGTATGGCAAGGTCATGTCCATCTCGGATGAGCTCATGTGGAAGTATTATGAACTGCTCAGCTCAAGGACAATTCCGCAGATCGAAGGGATGAAGCAGGCTGTTGAAACGAGTACGCTGCATCCCATGGATGCCAAGATGAAGCTGGCTTATGAGATGGTTGAGCGGTTCCATGGCAGGGCCCATGCGGATGCAGCCAGGGATGGTTTTGTGAAGGTGTTCAAATCCCGCGAACTGCCTGAAGATATGCCTGTTCTCACCCTCAATATCGAAAGGCCGTGGATTTGTGCCGTTCTCAAGGAGGCAGGACTTGTGGCAGGAACCTCTGAGGCTAGGCGTATGATCTCCCAGGGGGCTGTCCAGATCAATGAAGAAAAGATCATTGATGGTGAGTATGTCCTCTCGAAGGGCAGCCATATCATCAAAGTGGGCAAGCGCAGATACGCTAGGGTGGAGATAGTCTAAAGGGCCTGACCTGGATACCTCGATACGGGTATGGGGTCGGGGTGAGAGGTGATTGTCACACGGTGTTACTCGTCTTGGAGGATAACCTTTGACAAGTCTGGCCTGGCCCGAGGGAGGGTGATTTGTATTCGAGTCCCGGCAGGTCCGCTTGCAGGGTCGGCGTTTGATTCGATGGTCAAATTGCCAGAATGTAATTTCACGGCCCCATAGGCGAACGGCAGCCCCAGGCCTGTCCCCTCACCAACGGGTTTTGTGGTGAAAAAGGGGGTGAAAAGCTTGTCCATATTCTCTCTCGAAATACCCCTGCCGGTATCTTGAATTATAATGACGACCTGGTCAACGCCACCTTGAACGCTTACAGCCAGTTCGCCTCCGTCCGGCATGGCCTCTATGGCATTGGTCTGAAGGTTCACCAGTGCCTTGAAGACCCGTTCTTCATCAATCCAAACCGAAGGGTCTGAAATATCCGTTGTCATTGATATTCGGATGTTATCCGGCTTTGGTAGGCTCCGGATGCTCTCTTCAGTCAGGGCGACGATATCCGTCTCCCTGCGTTTCAACCCCTGCAGGGCGGATTTTATATTTTCTTCATAATCAATGATATTCCTATCCATGAGTCCTTCCTCAAGGATATCCTTTCAGAGTTAACCTTGCAACCATTAGCACATTTCTCTTCTCTATACCTTCCCATTGACTCCTTATGAATAAAGTACTATATATTTTTTGAACACACGAATACAACATAAGGCAGACAACATACGATTTTCCGTTTCCTATTTCAACAAACCAAGTCTGAGAGAGACAGATATAAGAAGAGGTTTGCCGATTTTCTCAATATTTTTCTTAAAGATCACATACATATTGCGTGGATAAAGCTGAACGGTGAACCACCATTCAGTTTATTCTTGATGCCTAAGAGAATGCATGATAAGGAAATAGGCTCGAAAGAGTCACGACAATCAAAGAGACTTAATACGCGATAGGGGGGTTTACCGTGGCAGCGATTGATAGTACCCAGGCGAGTGCGGGGTTGGCGGAGTTCACCTCTGAGCAACTTGCGCAGGTTGACAAAATCATTGCAGATCACAAAGGAAAACCAGGTGCCCTGATCCCTGTTCTCGAGCAGGTTCAGGAAATAACCGGGTATCTACCCATGTCCATCCAGATGAGGGTGGCTGACGGTCTCAGCCTACCCGTAGCGAACGTGTTCGGTGTTGTCACGTTCTACTCCTTCTTCACCATGATCCCAAGAGGCAAGCATGTTATCCGCGTATGCCTCGGTACGGCTTGTTATGTGAGGGGCGGACAGAGGGTTTTGGACAGGGTGGGTGATATTCTCAAGATCGCCCCGGGCGAATGCACGGATGACAGGAACTTCTCCCTGGAGACGGTGCGTTGCCTCGGCGCATGCGGTCTTGCACCCGTGGTGGTTGTCGATGCCGACACCCATGGGCAGGTAAAACCGGCCAAACTCGAGCAGACGCTCGCGAAGTATAACTAGAGGGGGCTCTATGGCGAAGCTGACTATTGATGATCTGAAAAAGATAAAAGACAGGGTGGAGAAAGAGGACCAGTTCAGGGCCGGTACGAAGCGCATCAAGCTCACCGTGCATATGGGCACCTGCGGTATCGCATCCGGCGCCAAGGAGATCCTTGACACCTTCATGAGCGAGATCAGTGAAAACAACGTTGGTGATATCCTTATCACCACCTCGGGTTGCATCGGCATCTGCAGCAGGGAGCCTTTGGCAACCCTCGAAGAGCAAGGCAAAGACGCAATCGTCTATGAATATCTAACCCCGAACAAGGCCAGGCAGATCTTCAAGCGCCATGTCATGAACGGCGAGGTGCAGAAGGATTTCGTCATGGCACGGGGCACGGAACAAGACACGAAGGGGGTCCGTAAATGAAGGTTTTTCGAGCACATATACTTGTCTGCGGCGGTACAGGGTGCCATGCCACGGGCAGTGAAGATGTCCATAAAGCTATTGTCCAGGAGCTGGCTGCAAAGAATCTCTCAAACGAAGTAACCGTGGTGGAAACAGGCTGCAACGGGTTCTGCGCAGCAGGCCCCATCATGGTCATGTATCCGGAAGGAACGTTCTACCAGTATGTGAAGGCCCTTGACGTCCCCGAAATCATCGAGGAACACATCGTCAAAGGCAGGCCGGTCAAGAGGCTCATGTACAAGGAGCCCACCACCGAAACGCCCATCCCCCACATGCTGGACATCCCGTTCTTCGGCAAGCAGAAGCTCATTGTCCTGAAGAACAGGGGTCTCATCGATGCCGAGAAGATCGATGAATACATTGCGCGCAACGGCTATATGGGCGCGGCCAAGGCCCTGACCGAGATGAGCAGGGAACAGGTCATCGAAGAGGTAAAGAAATCCGGTCTTCGCGGCCGTGGGGGCGGAGGGTTCCCCACCGGTATGAAGTGGTCCTTTGCAAGCAAGGCAAAAAGCGATGTAAAATATATCCTCTGCAACGCCGACGAGGGCGACCCGGGCGCATTCATGGACAGATCCGTCCTTGAGGCCGACCCCCATGCCGTGCTTGAAGGCATGATCATCGGCGGCTACTCCATCGGCGCCAACGAAGGCTACATTTACTGCCGTGCCGAGTACCCGCTCGCCATCAAACGGCTGACAATTGCCATCAACCAAGCCAGGGAATACGGGCTGCTCGGAGAAAACATCCTGGGCTCGGGCTACAGCCTGGACATCCATATCTACCAGGGCGCAGGAGCGTTCGTATGCGGCGAAGAGACGGCTCTCATGAACTCCATCGAGGGCAAGCGCGGCATGCCGCGCCCCCGCCCTCCGTTCCCTGCGAGCAAGGGCCTGTGGCAGAAGCCATCGGTCTTGAACAACGTTGAGACCTTTGCAAACATCTCACAGATCATCCTCAATGGCGGCGAATGGTATGCCTCCATGGGTACCGAGCGCTCCAAGGGCACCAAGGTGTTCGCCCTGACCGGAGCAGTCAACAACGTCGGTCTGGTGGAAGTCCCCATGGGTACCTCCATCGGCGAGATCATCTTCGACATCGGCGGCGGTATCAGGAACGGCAAGCAGTACAAGGCCGCCCAGCTCGGCGGTCCGTCCGGCGGCTGTATACCGGCAGAGGCGCTCAACACCCCCACCGATTATGAAGAGATCATCAAGCTCGGCGCCATCATGGGCTCCGGCGGGTTGATCGTCATGGACGAGGACACCTGCATGGTGGACACGGCAAAGTTCTTCATGGAATTCTGCCAGGAAGAGTCCTGCGGCAAGTGCACCCCGTGCCGTGAAGGCACCAAGCGCATGCTTGAGATCCTCCAGCGGATCTGCCACGGCGAGGGCAAGGAAGGCGACATCGAGCTCCTGGAAGACCTGGCGGCAGTTATCAAAGACTCTGCCCTGTGCGGACTCGGCCAGACGGCGCCGAACCCGGTTCTGTCGACCATAAAATATTTCAGGCACGAGTATGAAGCCCATATCTACGACAAGAAGTGTCCGGCAGTCGTCTGCTCGAAACTGTTCAAGTCCCCCTGTCAGCACGCATGCCCCATCGAGATGGACGTGCCCTCATACATGGCACTCGTCAGGGCAGGCAGATTGGCAGATGCATTCAAGGTCATGAAGCGGACCAACCCGTTCCCCGGTGTGTGCGGCAGGGTCTGCCCGCAGTTCTGCGCCAACAAGTGCCGCAGGGGCCAGCTCGATGAGCCCATGGCCATTGCATGGATCAAGCGCTATATCGCAGACAATGCCAAGAGACCAAAGATAGACGCAGTCCCGGTAACAAGGAAAGAGAAGGTCGCGGTCATCGGAGCAGGGCCTGCAGGCCTTACTGCCGCACAGGATCTGTGCATGAGGGGATACAAGGTCACGGTGTTCGAGGAACTGCCCTTTGCCGGCGGCATGATGCGCTACGCCATCCCCGAGTACCGCATGCCGAGGGACATCATCGAGCAGGAAGTTGCTGATATCCGCGCTCTCGGTGTTGATATAAAGACCAATACCAGGGTAGGCAAGGACATCAGCTTTGATCAGGTCCGAAAGGATTTCGACATAACCGTGATAACAGTCGGTGCGCACAAGAGCACAAGGCTCAACATAGAGGGTGAAGAACTCTCGGGTGTCTGGGGAGCGGTGGAATTCCTCCGCGAGGTCAACCTGGGCAAAAAGGTGAACCTGGGTTCGAAGGTGGCTATCGTAGGCGGCGGCAACTCCGCCATCGACGCGGCCCGCACCGCCATCCGCCTCGGCGCAAAGGACGTCACCATCCTCTACCGACGCGAGCGCAAAGACATGCCCGCATGGGAGAACGAGATTGTGGCAGCCGAACATGAAGGCGTCAAGATCATGTACCTGGTTGCCCCGACCAAACTCATCGGCAAGGGCGACAAACTCGCCGGTGTCGAGTGCCAGCGCATGAAGCTGGGTGAGTTCGACCGTTCCGGCAGGCGCAAACCGACAGCTATTGCCGGCAGCGAGTTCGTGCTCTCTATAGACACCATAGTCCCGGCCATCTCCCAGAGCACCGATGCATCTTTCATCGCTGCAGGCTCGGATGTGAACCTGGACAAGTGGGGCGGAATACAGGCCACAGGCAAGGCAAAGAACAAGACCACTGCAGACAACGTATTCATAGCAGGCGACGCGGCAAGCGGCCCGGCCACCGTGGTGGAGGCCATCGCCATGGGTCACAAGACGGCCGATGATGTCGACGGCTTTATCCGCGCCAAAAACAACGAACCTGCCTACAGGATACCGCCCGATGAAGTCATCGAGATCCCCTTCGAGGTGGATGAAGAGGTCATCGAGAGCCCAAAGGCCAAGATGCCCGAGCTCAAGAAGTCAGAGCGCATGATCAGCTTCAAAGAGGTGGAACTGGGTTATTCCAAGAAGACTGCCTACAAAGAGGCCTGCAGGTGCCTGCGCTGCGATGCAGAGCTCTAGGGTGAAACGACAGGAGAGACGGTAATGGTTAATCTGACAATTGATAAGATAAAGGTTAGCGTGGAAGAGGGCAGCACCATTTTAGAGGCTGCCAAGACCGTGGGTATTCATATCCCCACGCTGTGTGCATGGACCGAAATAGGCCATACACCGGGCGCCTGCAGGGTTTGCCTGTGCGAGGTGGAAGGCCAGAGAAACCTGGTTGCTTCCTGCGTGTTCCCGGTGGCAGAAGGCATGATCGTGAAGAGCACCACCGAGCGCGTAAGACATGCCCGGAAGCTCAATGTCGAGCTGCTTCTGGCGAACCACCCTACGGATTGCAACATCTGCATCCGTAACGGCAACTGCGAGCTTCAGAATGTAGCCGAAGCGGTGGGTCTGCGCAAAGTACGCTTCGAGTACCCGCAGGACAAGGAAAAAAAGCTCGACACGAGCAGCCCGGCCATTGTGCGCGATCCCAGCAAGTGCATCAAGTGCTACCGCTGCGTGACCGTGTGCGAAAGCATTCAGACCGCCAATGTCCTGCAGCCCTCATTCCGGGGCGACAAGGTATTCATCGGCCCGCCGTTCGACATGCCCCTGATCGAGACCAACTGCACCATGTGCGGCCAGTGCGTGGTTGCATGCCCGGTGGGTGCGCTCTATGAAAAGGACGACACCGAGGCGGTCTGGGCCGCACTGCAGGACCCCACAAAACACGTGGTAGTCCAGGAAGCACCTGCCATCCGCGCCGCGCTGGGTGAAGAGTTCGGCCTGCCCGTAGGCACGCTTGTGACCGGTAAGATGATCTCGGCGCTCAAGCGGCTGGGATTCGATAAGGTGTTCGATACAAACTTCACCGCCGACCTCACCATCATCGAGGAAGGCAATGAGCTGCTGCAGCGGGTGAAAGAGGGCGGCAAGCTGCCCATGATCACCTCCTGCTCACCAGGCTGGATCAAGTTCTGCGAGCACTTCTACCCGGACCTGCTCGACAACCTCTCCACCTGCAAATCCCCGCAGCAGATGCTGGGCGCATTGGCCAAGAGTTATTACGCAAAGGTGGCGGGCATAGACCCCAAGGATATCACGGTGGTCTCCATAATGCCCTGCACAGCCAAGAAGTTTGAGTGTGCCCGCGATGAGATGAACGACAGTGGTTACCAGGATGTCGACTATGTTCTCACCACCCGAGAGCTCGCACGCATGATCAAGCAGGCAGGCATCGACTTTATTAACCTGGCCGATGGCGACTATGACAACCCGCTGGGCGAGTACACCGGTGCAGGCACTATCTTCGGTGCAACAGGCGGCGTTATGGAAGCAGCCCTGAGGACAGTGTATGCAGTGGTGACCGGCCAGAACCTCGAAGACCTCAACGTCACCCCGGTTCGCGGTCTTGAAGGCGTGAAAGAGGCTGCCGTGAACGTCGGTCCTCTGGGCGAGGTGAAGGTGGCCGTTGCCCACGGGCTCAGCAATGCCCGGAAGCTCATGGACAAGGTGCGCGAGGGCACTGCAAACTATGCGTTCATCGAGGTCATGTGCTGCCCAGGCGGTTGCATAGCAGGCGGAGGACAGCCCATCCCGCCCAGCAATGAGATCAGGATGAAGAGGGCGGCAGCCCTGTACCAGGACGACGGTGCAGTCCAGAAATTCCGCCAGTCCCATGAAAACCCATCCGTCAAGAGGATCTATGAGGTCTTCCTTGAGAAGCCTCTCGGGCACAAGTCACACGAGCTGCTCCACACCCATTATGTGAAACGGGGAACAGACATGCCCCACAAGAAGCAGGGAGTGAAAAAATCAACTTAAGAAAGTAACCATCAAGCAACCTGCGAGGGAGGTCTTAAGGACTGACCTTGAGGGTATAAGAAGGACTCTCAAAAGGGCCTTTACCCTATCTCGCGGGTAAAGGCCCTTTTTCATGCAGGAGAATACACATGGAAGAAAAGTCGCGGAGAATCGGTGTGGTGAGTATTATCATCCATAAGAGAAAAGAGACAGCGATGAAGGTGAATGAAATATTGACCCAATACGGCGAGTGCATCATCGGCCGTATGGGTATTCCCTATGAACCGAAAGGAATCAACATCATTGCACTCATCATTCACGGCACCACCGACGATATCGGGGCCTTGACAGGCAAGCTCGGATCACTGCCGGAGGTTGAGGTCAAATCGGTCCTGACAAAGGCATGAGGAGGAAACCATGCAGGATTTCATCAACGATACACTCATACAAGAAACGCTGGAGCATGCAAAGAACCCTACAAAAGACAGGGTGATGGAGATCATCAACAAGGCGCATGAGCTTCACGGGCTCTCCCCTGATGAGGTGGCGGGTCTGCTCCAAACCGAAGATCAGGACCTCATCGAAGAGATCTATACGACTGCGAGATCCATCAAGCGGAGCATCTACGGCAACCGTCTCGTGCTCTTCGCCCCGCTGTACATCTCCAACTACTGCTCAAACAACTGTCTCTACTGCGGCTTCCGGAGAGACAACAAGGAGCTGAAGCGCAGGGCGCTGACCATGGATGAGATCGCCGACGAGGTGAGGACGCTGGAGAGGGAAGGGCACAAGCGGCTGCTGATGCTCTGCGGTGAAAACCATAAGAAGAGTTCCATGGATTACTTCATCGAGGCCATCGAGACGGCATACGCCACGACCACCGAACATGGCGGGGAGATACGGCGCATCAACGTTGAGATCGCACCCCAGAGTGTGGAAGACTTCCAGAGGCTCAAGGCTGCCAAGATAGGGACTTACGTACTTTTCCAGGAAACGTATCATCATGCAACTTACAAAAAGATGCACCCGAGCGGTCCCAAGGCCGACTTCACCTGGAGGGTGACCGCTCAGGACAGGGCCATGGAGGGCGGTATCAATGATGTGGGTATCGGCGCGCTCTTCGGATTATATGATTACAAATATGAAGTGTTGGGACTGCTTCACCATGCCCTGCACCTTGAAGAGGTCTACGGCGTGGGACCTCACACCATTTCGATACCCAGGCTGGAGCCGGCCTTGAACGCACCTGCCGCCATCACACCGCCCATGCCCGTACCCGATGATGAATTCAAGAAAATGGTTGCCATCATCCGGCTTGCAGTCCCCTACACCGGCATGATCCTTTCCACGAGAGAGCGGCCCGAGCTCAGGAGCGAGGTGTTCGATCTGGGCATCTCCCAGATAAGCGCAGGCTCCCGCACCAATCCCGGCGGTTACAAGGAGGATGGACCCGACGGGTTCAGGGCGGCCCAGTTCAACTTGGGCGACACCCGGACCCTTGATGAAGTGATCTACGACATCACCACCCACGGACACATCCCGAGTTTCTGCACCGCCTGCTATCGGCTCGGAAGGGTGGGCGAGGACTTTATGGACCTGGCAAAGCCGGGGCTCATCCAGAAATTCTGCCGGACCAATGCCATTTTAACCTTCAAGGAATATCTCGAAGACTATGCGTCCGCACAGACGAAAGAAGCAGGGAAGAATCTTATCCATCAGCTCTTGAGGGAGACAGATGATGTAAAGGTGAAGGATCTGCTGCAAGACCGCCTCGAAAAGATTGAACATGGACAGCATGACCTGTACATCTGATACTGCTCAAGGAATGATCTTGAGGGCTGAGCACGGCCATGAGCTTAATCGTGGTAAGATCATAGAGCTCTTGTCATTGAATGACCCTGCGGACATGGATGTCCTCTTTCAGGCCGCAGACCGCGTCCGCAAGGAATATGTGGGCGATGAGATATTCTTAAGGGGCATCATCGAGTTCTCCAATTACTGCAGGAACAACTGCCTCTACTGCGGCCTGCGCAGTGACAATTTCGATACAGAGCGTTATCGCATGGATGATGATGAGATCCTTGGCCTTGCCAGGGCCATTGAGCGAAGGGAATGCGGCACGGTTGTCCTGCAGTCGGGTGAAGACCCGTACTATACCAAAGATCGCATGTGCGGGATCATATCCCGGATCAAGGATGAGACTGCATTGACCGTAACCCTCTCGCTGGGGCAACGATCATATGAAGACCTTAAGGCCTTCAGGCAGGCCGGTGCCGAGCGCTACCTGCTCAGGCATGAAACGGCATCCCCAAAGCTGTATGCCTCCCTGTGCCCGGGCAGGACACTCGATGAAAGGATTCAGTGCCTGCGGTGGCTCAGAGAGTTTGATTATGAAGTGGGCTCGGGATGCATGGTTGGGCTGCCGGGCCAGACCGTGGAAGACCTTGCAGATGACGTGCTCCTGATAAAAGAGCTTAATGCGGACATGATCGGCATCGGGCCTTTCATTCCCCATGAGCATACCCCTTTGAGAAAGCATCTCCCAGGGGATACGCTCCAGGTGCTCAAGCTGCTGGCTGTGATCCGCCTGGTTACCAGGGACACCAACATCCCATCCACAACGGCACTCGGGGTACTGGATGCCCGGAGCAGAAAAAAGGCATTCCAGGCAGGTGCGAACATCTTCATGCCCGTATTCACGCCCCAGGATTATGCGGAGCGTTATGATCTCTACCCGGGCAAGGGCGATGTGAAGAAGGCCGACGGTGCGATCCTGGACTTCAAGGCCTTCTTCGACTCCATCGGAAGACCTATCGGAAAAGGTCCGGGGGGCAGGAGGAGTCATAGGTAGGAGATAACTTCAGAACGATAAAGGAAAGATGAGTAAGATAGTCTCAAAAAATAAATGGTAGAATTTATGTCCCCTCGCCCCTCTTTGAGGGGAGAGGGACAGGGTGAGGGGTGCATTGAAACCCACTAAAGAACCAACAATTCATTCCAGAGGTGAGTGTGAGAAAAGAACACGATTCGCTTGGAAGCTTTGACATACCGGACGATTGCCTCTACGGCGTGCATACCGCCAGGGCGCTTGAAAATTTCGGCGAGATCGGGGATAGGCACGACCCGCTCTTTGTGAAGGCCTACCTGCTGATCAAGAAGGCGGCGGTGCTTGCGAATGCAGAGCTTGGTTTCCTCGAAAAAGAAAAGGCCCATGCAATCATACGTGCTATCGATGAAATGCTCACCCGGGAAAGCCTCGAAGACATCGTGGTCAACCCCATAAGCGGCGGGGCAGGGACATCGCTCAATATGAACGTGAACGAGGTCATCGCCAACAGGGCCCTTGAGTCGGCCGGGAGAGAAAAGGGAGATTACGGGTATATCCACCCCATTGATCACGTGAACATGCACCAGTCCACCAATGACACATACCCCTCGGCGTGTAAGGTTGCGATGCTCATGCATCTGGACAAGCTGGAAGATGCACTTATCAAGCTGCAGAAGGCACTCCAGGAAAAGGAGAGGGCCTTTACCGGAATCCTCAAACTGGGCCGCACCGAGCTCCAGGATGCATTGCCAATAACTGCGGGCATGCAGTTCGCCGCTTATGCCGAGGCCATAGCCAGAGACCGGTGGAGGATCTTCAAGGCACGCGAACGCATCAAGGTGCTCAACATAGGAGGTACAGCCATCGGCACAGGTTTCAATGCGCCCCAGAGATACATATTCCTGGTGATCGAGAAACTCAAGGAGCTCACAGGCCTTGCCATCAGCCGCTCCGAGAACATGGTGGATGCCACCCAGAATCTGGATGCCATCGTCGAGGTATCGGGCCTGGTCAAGACCTGTGCAGTGAACCTCATGAAGATATCCGAAGACCTGCGGCTCCTGTCATCGGGGCCTTCAGGGGGTATCGGCGAGGTGATCCTCCCTGCCCGGCAGGAGGGCTCATCCATCATGCCGGGCAAGGTCAACCCGGTCATGTGCGAGTTCGCCACACAGATCGGCCTTGTCATCTTAGCGTATGACAATACCATCGCACAGGCAGCGGCCCTGGGCAACCTGGAGCTGAACCAGTTTTTCCCGCTGGTTTCCTACCTTGTCCTGAAAAGTATGTCGCTCTTGAGGCTCGCCCTTATCAAGTTCGAGGACAAGGTCATCAAGGGATTGACCTTGAACAGGGAGAAGATCGATGCGAACCTGAATGATTCGGTAGCGATCCTGACCTATCTCTCCCAGTACATCGGGCACGATGCAGCAGCGCGCATCTACCTGATAGTGAAAATCGACAAGAGGACATTGAAGCAGATCATACTGGACGAAAAAGTCATGACCGAACAGCAGTATGACGAGCTGGTCTCACCCGAGATGATCCGCATGATGGGGTATAAGAAATGAACGCCACACCGATAGCCAACAGGCTGCACATAGGCATCTTCGGCAAGCGCAACGCAGGCAAATCATCTTTCATCAATGCGTTAACCGGTCAGAGCGTTTCCATCGTCTCGCCCGTAGCAGGCACCACCACCGATCCCGTAGGCAAGGCCATGGAGATCCATGGTATTGGCCCTGTCTATATCTATGATACGGCTGGAATAGACGACACTGGCGATCTCGGAGAGATGCGGGTGGATCGTACCAAGGCCATCATGGGCAAGATCAACCTTGCCGTGGTGATAAGCACCTCTGCAGACTTTGACGAGGCCGACAAAGCCCTTCTGGACGAGCTCAAGGCGCGGGGAGCCAAATCTCTTCTTGTATTCAACAAGATAGACCTCTTTCCAATAGATGAGGGCGTTGCTGACAGCCTGAAGGTTGACAAGATCCCCTTTACCGCCGTGAGCTGTCTCACCGGAGAGAACATAGGCCAGGCACGCAATCGCATGGTGGAGATCGCAAAGACCCTTCAGGCCGAGCGATCAACAATAGTAGGCGACATCATCGACCACGGAGAGCTGGTGCTCCTGGTGGTGCCCATCGACCTGGGTGCGCCCAAGGGCAGGCTCATCCTGCCCCAGGTGCAGGTCATCAGGGATATACTGGACAACGACGCCGTGGCCATGGTGGTCAAGGAGCGCGAGATCGAATACATCCTGAGCAGCCTCAAGACCCCGCCGGGCCTTGTCATCTGCGATTCCCAGGTGGTCCTGAAGGTCTCGGGCGATCTGCCGCCGGGTACAAAGCTCACCACCTTTTCCATCCTGTTCTCCAGGCTCAAGGGCGATCTGGCCAAATTCGTCACAGGGGTCAAGGCCATCGATACGCTTCATGACGGCGACAAGGTGCTCATCTGCGAGGCATGCACCCACCACCCCCTGCCGGATGACATCGGCCGCGTCAAGATACCCAGGTGGGTAAAGATCTACACCGGCAAGGATATCACCTTTGACGTCCATGCCGGCCCTATCCTGGACAGGGACATCTCGGAATACCGGCTCATCATCCAGTGCGGCGGGTGCATGATAAACCGCAAGGAGATGCTCGGCAGGATCAGGGATGCGAATGATAAAAGCATTCCTATGACCAATTATGGGGTGGCCATCTCCTATGTGCACGGGGTTCTTAGGAAGGCACTGTCGCCATTTCCGTATGAGCAAAGCCTATTGAATGACTGATGGTACGAGTATCCGTATTGTTCATAAATCCGGTTCAAGCATAGTTTTCAGTTGAAAGAGCGTGATAAGGAAATGCTCCATTGCATAGATCTCATCTGAAGACCTGCAATAATCTAGTCCCTTAAAAATTAAACAGTTATCGCAGTAATGTTCACTACAAGTATAGCGATGATTTTGAGTTATAATCTATGGTGAGAGTTATTCAAACCTGCCATTGGGTCTGGCACAATATCTACATTTTGAGGAAAATAAAATAAGCGCTTATACTGTATGGATTATTCTTATGAATGGTTGTCAAGTTTAACCAATGACTGTCGGTAAAGTTAACAATTAATCCATAATGATATACTCTAATAAATTCAAAGAGATCATTATAGTTAAACAAAAATGACCTGTCGAATTATTTAACAACTTCTTCTCTGTAAATTGCTCCATGTCAAGAATTTAGCCGCAATACTGAGAGGCTAATAAATAGTGATTCTTAGTGGTTATGCAGTGAAAATACTTCCAAGGATACTTCTGGTATAATTCTTGCTGAATAGTTGCCACGATAACAAAAGTTCAGGATTTTTGTTCAATCTTGAATAAGGCTAGGCATTAATAGGTGAAAATCAAAATATCATGAGGAGGAGTAAAATGAAAAAAATAGTTTTTTGTCTCGCATTTTTTCTTAGCATACTAGGGTTTCTGCTGACCACTGTCTCACCGGCGCGGGCGGACTTGATTACCTTGACGAGTAGTACAACAAGCACAACGGGAACCTCATTAGGAACAGCGGGAGTTGCTCCTGATTCCACACTGCAGAGCCTGCTTTTGAGTGGCAATATATCGGGCCTTACCTTTACAGCCGTTACAGTAGACAATACTGGAACCTTTACGCCAGTTCCTTCATCGGCTCCAGCAGGCACAGAAGTTATTACTCTCCCCGGTGGGACCTCTGGAAATGGGTACAGCGGATTTTTCTTGGTCACCTTTACCCTGCCGACCGGCTTTAGTTCTGCATCTCTCTCAGGGGCGGGTAACGTTGATGATCAGGGGTATGTTTTTCTTAACGGGAATCTTATCAGTAGTAGCCTAGTCGAGTTTGGTGATACTACTTTTTCAGACAGCACCCAATCTGATTTTGTTGCTGGTATAAACCAATTTGTGATTGCAGATAACAACTCTGGCGGGGGTCCAAGCGGGGCCGCATTCTATGCAAACATTTCATTTACTCCCGGTACCAACCCACCCCCCGTGCCCGAACCCTGCACCATCCTCCTACTCGGCTCAGGTCTGCTGGGATTTGCAGGACTAAGAAAGAAAATGAAAAAGTAACAACAGCTCATTGATTGTACTGATAGAGGCAGGGTGATTTATGGCCCTGCCTTTTTCATATATTGAACCATAGATAACTTCGGATAAATTAATGGCTCTCACTTAAAATCATCAACTATAGATTATGCAAAAGGATTATCGGTTTTATAAGCATGGAAAAACTGTATAGTTCGTGCCAAGATCTTTGCTTTGTCCATATTGAATGTTTCTTCAGATAATATCCGGTTGATCCGGACTGAAGGTTACGCGCCACCACCTGGATTCTTTCCTCCGTGCTTGTACTACCTTCCAAGAACATTACATTCAGAAGCATAGGTGGACGAGGTATCTTATCCCGTTTCATGTAGGTTTCCCAATGCTTCTCACCCAAAACTCTGTGCTCACGATTAGAGAAAGTAGGCTTTATCCGGATGATCCTTAAATCCTTACGATACACAATAGGTATTCCCTGATGAGATTGTTTGTGGTAGTGACCATAAACTGAGATTAAATATAAATGGTCATATAAGCTCAGAAAAGCATAATAGATTATGAATGACCAAACCTACTCTATAAACCTGGAATCACCGAAGCCTTTTCTCTATTTTCCAGACTGCAAGCACTGATTTTCGTATGCCGGGGGGATATTAATGGTAATGATTATTGATGGCAAGGAATGTACATTCACCCCGGGCCAGACGGTCTACGAGGTGGCCAGGGCAAACGGCATTCCCATCCCGGTCCTATGCCACCAGGAGCAGCTCAAACCCGTAGGGGCCTGCCGCGTCTGTGTCGTGGAGGTCCAGGGTGCCCGCTCACTGGTTGCTTCCTGCGCCATGCCTGCGGAGAAGGGCATGATCGTGACCACAAACTCCGAGCGGGTATTGGCCTCCCGCAAACTCACCGTGGAGCTGCTCCTCACCCAGGGGCATCACAACTGCCTGGTATGCGAGAGCAGCGGTGACTGTGTGCTCCAGAGCCTGGCCTACTCGCTGGGGATCGACACCCCGCGTTTCCCGGAATCCACTGAGTTCAAACCCCTGGAGCAGGCCAACGAGATGATCGTGCGCGACATGAACAAGTGCATCCTGTGCGGCTTGTGCGTGCGGGCATGCAATGAGATCCAGGTAAACCAGGTGCTCGACTTTTCAGGACGCGGCCCTACGGCAAGTGTAGGACCGGCCTTTGGCACGACCTATGAGGACTCGAACTGCGTGTTCTGCGGAGAGTGCGTCCGTCTCTGCCCTGTGGGTGCCATATTTGAGAAGCAGGGCCGTTTCAAGAGCAGGGCCGGCGAAACCCGGAAGGTGAGAACCACCTGCGGATACTGTGGTGTAGGCTGCCAGATGGAACTGGGCGTGAAGGACGGCAAGGTGGTCAAGGTGACCACCCCCAGATGGAATGCACCCGCACCCAACTATGGCAGCCTCTGCATCAAGGGCCGTTTCGGATATGACTTTCTTGACCATCCGGACAGGCTCACCAAACCCATGATCAGGGTAGACGGAGAACTCAAAGAGACAAGCTGGGATGTGGCCCTCGCATACATAGCCGACAAGCTAGGCACCATAAAAGAGAAAAACGGCCCGGATGCCGTTGCCGGTTTGGCATCGGCCCGGTGTACAAACGAAGAAAACTACCTCTTCCAGAAATTCCTGCGTGCAGTGATAGGCACCAACAATGTGGATCACTGCGCCCGGCTCTGACACAGCTCCACAGTGGCCGGTCTGGCCACTGCATTCGGCTCGGGCGCCATGACGAACTCCATTGCGGATATGGAAGAGTCGAAATGTTTTCTCATCACCGGGACCAACACGACGGAAAACCACCCGGTGATCTCCACCTTCATCAAGCGGGCAGTGACCCAGCGCGGTGCCAAGTTGATCCTTGCAGACCCGAGGGGCATCGAGCTCTCCAAGTTTGCAACCGTGTGGCTCCGCCAGAAGCCGGGTACCGACATTGCCTGGATCAACGGTATGATGAATGTGATCATCGGCGAGGGGCTTCTGAACGAGGCCTTCATCGCCGAGCGTACCGAAAACTTCGAGGCTGTCAAAGAGGCGGTTAAGAAGTATACCCCTGAGTATGTGGAGAAGATCACAGGTATCCCGGCAGAAGACCTGAAAAAGGCGGCACGACTCTATGCCAAATCGCCTGATGCTTCCATTGTGTATGCCATGGGCATCACCCAGCACATCACCGGGACCGATAATGTGAAGTCGCTCGCCAACCTGGCCATGCTCACGGGCAACATCGGCAGGCCCGGCACCGGCGTGAATCCATTGCGCGGGCAGAACAACGTACAGGGTGCCTGTGATATGGCCTGCCTGCCCGGCAACCTGCCCGGGTATAAGCGGGTTGCCGAAGAAGCTGAGAGGAAGCCCTTCGAGGATGCCTGGGGTGTGAATCTGCCAAGCAAACCCGGCCTCACCGTGCCGTACATCATTGAAGGGGCTGGCAAGGGCACCATCAAGGCGCTGTACGTAATGGGCGAGAATCCCATGATGTCCGATCCGGATACCGCCCATGTGGAAAAGGCATTGAAGAACCTCGACTTGCTCATCGTGCAGGACATCTTCCTCAACGAGACAGGCAAGCTCGCACATGTGGTGCTTCCGAGCTCCGCCTGGGCTGAGAAAGAAGGCAGCTTCACGAACACTGAACGGAGGGTCCAGCGGGTGCGTAAGGCCGTGGAAGCACCGGGAGAGGCAATGGATGACTGGAAGATCATCACCATGATCGCAAACAAGTGCGGTGCGAACTGGGTCTATGGGAGCGCCAGGGATATCATGGAGGAGCTTAGGAAGGTTACTGCATCATATGCAGGCATCACCTATGACCGTATCGAATGGACAGGCATCCAGTGGCCATGCCCCAATACCGACCATCCGGGTACGCCCATACTCCACACCCACGCCTTCACCCGGGGCAAGGGGCTCTTCAGTGTGTGCGAGCACATCCCGCCCGCCGAGCAGATCGATGCCGAATATCCCTTTGTCCTGACCACCGGAAGGATACTCTATCAGTACCATACTGCAACCATGAGCCGCCGCTCCAAGGGGCTTGTATCCAGGACACCCAAGGCCTTTGTGGAGATCAACCGGGCAGATGCCGAGGAACTGGGCATCAAGAAGGGCGACAAGGTGGAGATTACCAGCCGCAGGGGCTCCATCGAGGCCCTGGCGGACGTCTCAAACAGATGCGATACAGGGGTTGTATTCATCCCGTTCCACTATGCAGAGGCGGCAGTAAACAAGCTCACCATCTCTGCCATCGACCCGGTGGCCAACATCCCTGAGTACAAGGTGTGCGCGGTGAAGCTCCTGAAGGTGGCATAGGTATTCAAAAAAAAGGAGCGGTTCCGTTGGTTGGGAACCGCTCCTTGTGTATCGACCAGGGAAGATGATCTTATGCGGCCTTGGGCGGTTTGATGAGCAGCACGGCAATGATGATGCCGATCACTGCCAGGCCGGCGGTCGGATAGAAGGCAAAGGTGAAGGACCCAAAAATATCCTTGGCCTTGCCCGATATCAACCCACCGAGGATGGCGCCGATGCCGTATGCAAAGAAGACCACGCCATAGTTTCTCGCATAGTTCCTGATGCCGAAGAACGTGGCCGTTGCAGTGGGTGCTATGGCAAGCCAACCGCCGAGGCAAAGCCAGAATCCCATGAATGCTATTGTGTAAAGGCCCTGGCTTCCTTCCTTTGCTTGAAGCATCATGATGGATGCGACAAGAATGAGAACCAGGTTCAGCACTGCTGCATTACGCGGGGTGATCTTGTCGGTGAGCGTTCCGAAGATCGGCCGGCCTATGGCATTGAATATGGCGAATATGCCGACCAGAGAGGCGGCGGCAGCCTTGTCGATCTTGATGACCTCGGTGCCGACCGTGCTGGATATGCCGATGGCCATGAGTCCTGCCAGGCAGCCGATGATGTAGCAGAGGAAGAGTCCCCAGAAAGAACCTGTCTTTAGCATCTTGGAGACATCGAAATCCGCAGCAGACACTGATGAGGCTGCAGGGGCATAGCCTTCAGGCTTCCATCCGGCTACGGGGAATTTCAGCGGCAGTGACAGGATAACGATGATGAACAGGAAGGCAATGCCGAAGTACTTGAATGTGGTCGCAAGTCCGACGGATGCGATGAGCACGTCTGCGATCTTCGCAGTGAGCAGTGCAGACCCGCCAAAGCCGGCAAGTGCAAGACCGACCGCCAAGCCCTTCTTATCAGGGAACCAGCGCGCGGCAACCGCTATCGGGCAGCCGTAGGCAAGCCCTACGCCGCCGCCTGCTATTACGCCGTAGGTAAGGGTCAGCATGCCGATACTCGTGGCAAAGCTGGAAAGGAACCAGCCGGCTCCGACGATGATACCTCCGATAATAGCCAGGTTCCTGGGGCCGAGCTTTTCCATGATCTGTCCGCCGAAGAACATGAGTATGGAAAAGAAGGCGAGGAACCCCATGAACGGGAAGTTGCTCTGGAAGGAGGAAACCTTCTGGATCGACAGGAGCTTGTCGAGCTGATCAGGAGTAAGTGTCTTCAATGCGGTTGCGTATTCAGCAGCCTTGGTCGCATCTTTTTCCTTGTCGAGTTTGAAAAGTTCCATCAGCATGGCAGGATCAAGGGTCGCAAACTCGGCCTTGAGCTTTTCTGCCTGTTCCTTCTTGAGGGCGAACACCTTGCCCAGGAGATCATTCTTGAATTCCTTGATCTCGGGAACGACCTGCAGCGCAGTGGTCTTATTGAAATAGAGCTCCACCGGCTTCTTGAACACACTGTAAGAATAGACACTACCGAGGCAGAGATTGATGATCAGGCCCAGGATAACAAAAAGCCATCTCCCGGAATTGGCCTTCATGCCAAAAACATTAACATTGTCAGTCATTGGAAACCCCCCTCCCATCCTTTTGAAATTAGGTGCAATAGCTCGCGTATATACTGATATCAAGCAAATCTGTCAATTGAATAGTGATTCATTATTGCAAAACCATTACCCGCTTATTACTCCGGACACGGTTGCAACGACAAGAATCAAAGGCAGATAATTCAACAGGTGGGAACACCATCAACCCATCTTACAGTATACAGAAAATCGAATATATATGCAATATTATAAACTATTATTCTATAATCCTAAAAAAAATTGGGAGGGGCGTTATGTCGAACAATCTTGCAAACCCGGCACCACTCGGCCTCATGGGCTTTGGTATGACAACGGTACTGCTGAATCTTCACAATGCCGGGATCTTCGGTATGTGTGCCGGGATCCTGGCAATGGGCATTTTCTATGGGGGATTGGCCCAGGTGATTGCCGGGATCATGGAATTCAAGAAGGGCAACACCTTCGGCACCACGGCCTTTTCCTCATATGGGTTTTTCTGGCTTACCCTCGTATTTCTTGTTTATTTCAATAAGCAGTTCGGCATCGCTGAAAACACCGAGGTGTTCATGTCCTGGTATTTGTTCCTCTGGGGGCTCTTCACCTTCTTCATGTGGATCGGCACTTGGAAGGCCAACAGGGGCCTTCAGGTAGTATTCCTTTCTCTCACCGTCCTCTTCTGGATGTTGGCTGCACGGGATGGCTTCGGGTGGAAAGGTTCCTGGGCGATTATCGCCGGGTATGAGGGGATCTTCTGCGGGGCTTCCGCCATCTACTGCGCCATGGCCCAGGTATTAAATGAGAGCTACGGAGGGTCGTTCTGCCGCTGGGTGACAAGAAATAACCGCCTTCTGAACACATATTCGGCTGCACTCTGAGATCCTTTGCCTCGCCTGGTATGACATCGTGATTCCGTCATCCTTCGATGCGGTGAAGGATCTCTCTTTATATAAATCACCATCCTGGAACAGAGGAAAAAACATCCGCCCCTCCTTGTTTTTTCATGGACAAACCCCATAAGAATACCTGTATGCACCGGAAAAGAGATTCAAAAATCCCTCGGCCTATCAGGAATGATTATTATTTAACCCTTTTCATTTTGGGGATTCTGGTATATGTTTTATCAAGCCATTACCGGACATAAGGTCTGATCGTCTTGGATGTATGGGATGAGACGCCTATGGACCGGGAGAGGAACACAAGTTCTTAAGTACTGCGAGAGGGGTGTTCGATGAGCAAGGTGAAGTTACGGATCAACGGAATAGATGTGGAAACGGAGCTGGGTAAGACGATCCTCGAGGCGGCCCAGGGCCTCGGGATATTCATACCGACGCTGTGCCACCATGAGGCCTTGATCCCCAGGGGGGCCTGCCGCATGTGTATCGTGGAAGACAAGGGGAGGCTGAAGGCCGCCTGCACCATGCCGGCGGAAAACGGCATGGATATCATCACGGATTCGCCCAGGATACAGCATATTCGAGAGACCACCATTCAGATGATCTTCACGAGCAGGAACCACTACTGCATGTACTGCGAGGTGAGCGGCGACTGCGAACTGCAGGATCTCGGCTACAAGCTGGGCATGGATCACTTCAACTTCGCCACCTATGAGAATCGCTACCCTGTGGATACAACCCACCCCTATATCATCTTCGAGCACAACAGGTGCATCCTGTGCGGCCGGTGCGTCAGGGCATGCACCGATCTGACCGGGCATTACGTGCTTACCGAACGGAGCAGGGGGGTGAAGACCTTGATCGTTGCCGATATCGAAAGCCCCCTGGGAAGGTCGAGCTGCGTCTCATGCGGCGCCTGCGTGCAGGTCTGCCCCACAGGGGCGCTGATAGAGAAGAGGGCGGCATATCAGAGGAACCGGGAGAAGAACGAGCAGATCAAGACGGTCTGCGACATGTGCCCGGTGGGCTGCGGGATCGAGATTCACAAGAACCCCGGTACGAACTCAGTGATAAAGATCCACGGCGACTGGCATGCAGGGCCCACCAACGGCCTCCTGTGCAAAAACGGCCGATACCTCTCTCTCTATGAGGAGCATCAGGTGATTTCTTCCCCACGAATGCGCCGGGGTACTTCAATGAAAGAGATAAAGGCAGGCGATTTGGAGGGTGTGATCAAGGAAAAGATCAACGGCGCTGCAGCCTATGTGGACGGTTCCCTCTCTAATGAGGAACTCTCTCAGATCAAGGACCTCTTTGGCGAAAAGGTATACTCGCTGAGGCCCGTGAATGCCCCGATACCCTCAACGGCGCGCATCGAGGATCTGAACACCGCAGGTACCATCGTTGTCTTCCGGCTTGACCTGGATGCACAGTACGGTGCCTTGGGCTCCTTGATCAAGAGAAGGGTGGCGACGAACGAGGCTGGTCTCATCCTGGTAGATGCTTCGGAAAATACCTTCTCGAAGTTGCCGGCAAAACGCCTGGGTTCATTCGAGTTCCTTGCAGACATAAAGGGGCTGACCGGAACCAATGACTACCTGCTGGTCTACCAGGACCTCGAAGACAAGGAAAGAGCTGCCTTGAGTTCGCAGCAGGGCATGAGATTTCTCTGGCTCCCGCCCGAGACCAATACTTTTGGCCTGGCCAAGCTCGGCATCGAACATGCCGCACCAAAGGGCAAGGCGCTCTTCTTCTTCGGTAAAGATATCCCCGAGGTCGCCATCGAGGACGGGACTTTCGTAGCCTGTTTCAGCCCGCACGAGAACCGCCTGACCCGGCGGGCCGACCTTGTGGTGCCCATCAGGGACGGTTTCGAGAGGGAAGGGACCTTTTACAATCTTGAAGGAGAGATCGTCAGGCGGGTACCGGTTCTTACGCCCGGACCGGATAGGATCGATCTCAAAGAACTGCTCGTAAGAATGCTGCCAAAGGGGTGAGACATGAAGACGATTACAATGGCTTCCACATGGTGTGAGGGGTGCTCGGGCTGCCATATGTCGTTCCTGGATATGGACGAGCGTCTGGTGGAGCTCATCGGTAAGGGACTCGTCCTGACCGCGACCCCCATTACCGACCTGAAGATACCCCCCATGGGAACCGATCTCGGCATCATCGAGGGCGCTGTGGCGACGGACCACCACATGGAAGATGTCAAGGAGCTCCGGCACCGGTGCAAGATGATCGTGGCCCTGGGAGACTGCGCCGTGTTCGGCGGGATCAATACCATGAGAAACTACTTTACGGTCGACGAGCTCCTCCATCGCGGATATGTCACGACCGAAAGCACGGTGAACGGCACGCCGCCTACGTCGAACGAACTGGGCAAGCTGTTGCCCAAGGTGCTCTCCGTGCATGAGGTCGTCAAGGTCGATTTTTTCATACCCGGGTGCCCGCCCCCTGCAAACGTTATCTACCATGTCTTGAACGAGCTTGTCGAAGGCAGGGTCCCCAGGCTTACCCAAGATCTTTTGTATTACGACTAGAGGTGCTGCCATGTCAAAGAAGATAACCATATCGCCGGTCACGAGGATAGAAGGACACGCCAAGGTCACCGTATACCTGAACGATGAAGGACAGGTGGACCGCACCTATTTCCACGTGGATCAGTTCAGGGGGTTCGAGAAGTTCTCCGAAGGGAGGTACTTCCCGGAGATGCCCGTCATAACGCCGCGCATCTGCGGGATCTGCCCCATCAGCCACCACCTGGGCGCAGCCAAGGCCTGCGACGAGATCCTGGACGTCAAGATACCCCGTCCTGCAAAGCTCCTGAGGGAACTCATCCATATGGGCCAGGTCATCCAGTCCCATGCCATGCACTTCTTCGAGCTGGCAGGGCCCGACATCATCCTCGGGTGGGACTCGGACCCGGCTCTGCGTAATGTCGTGGGCCTGGTCAAGGCCAACCCCGAACTCGCGCTCAAGGCGGTGCGCCTGAGAAAATACGGACAGACCATCATAGAAGAGGTTGCAGGCCGGAGGATCCACCCCACCTTTGCCATCCCGGGGGGCGTGAACAACGGCTTATCAGTGGAGAAACGGGACAGGCTGCTCAAGGGCATCGATGACTACATATCGCACATCCAGGAAGGGGTTTCCATCATCCGTGATTTCATCATGTCCCACAAGGAGGAAAGCGATACCTTTGCCTCGTTCCCCTCCGGATACATGGGACTGGTCGGTAAAGACGGTGCCCTGGAGCTCTATGACGGCGCCGTCAGGATGATGGACAAGGACGGACACGTCATCGATGAGTTCCCCGGCAAGTACTATCTGAGCCATATCGGCGAGATGGTGGATGACTGGACCTACCTCAAGCTCCCCTTCTTCAAACCCCTGGGCGACAAGGAAGGGTTCTACCGGGTGGGGCCGCTGGGTCGCCTCAATGTGGCTGAGAAGATCAGCACCCCCAAGGCCCATGAGGAGTTCAAGCGGTTTAAGGCCATGAATGGCGGCAAACCCGTGGAGAGCTCGTTCTACTACCATTATGCGCGGCTCATCGAGGCCGTCTATGCCTTGGAACGGGCCCGGCAGATCCTGGAAGACCCGGACATCCTCTCCACCGACCTTCTGCATGAAGGACCGGTGCGCTGCGGAGAGGGGGTCGGCATCATCGAGGCCCCCAGGGGCACCCTGATACACCACTACTGGGTCAATGATGACGGCCAGATCACCAAGGCCAACCTCATCGTTGCATCGGGCCACAACAACTGGGCCATGAGCAAGGCAGTGGATTGTATTGCGCGGGGCTACATCAAGGGCAATGACGTCCCCGAGGGCGTCCTGAACAGGATCGAGGGGGCCATCAGGTGCTACGATCCCTGTCTGTCCTGCTCCACCCATGCAATCGGCAAGATGCCCATGGTGGTGGAGCTCTATGATCATGCAGGGAATCTCGTTGACGCCCGGAAGCGATCATAAGAAAAGGCTGGTTGTAGGCGTCGGCAACGAATATCGCAGGGACGACGGGATCGGGATACGCCTTGCCGAGCGTGCATCGCTGCCGGGTGCCGATGTGCTGACAGTAAGCGGCATATACCCGGAGTTGGCAGAAACACTCAGCGAATATGACATGGTCGTGTTCGTGGACGCGGCCGTTGAAGGAGACCCTGTCAAACTCAGCAGGATCTTCCCTGAAGAATCGAGTCTGCCCCTGTTCCACCAGATCACCTGCGGGGGTATCCTTGCACTGACCGAGGTGCTCTACCATACCTGCCCCGAGGCCTGGCTCCTTGCCATAAGAGGCTATGACTTCGAGCACGGGGAAGGGCTATCGGAAAAGGCCCAGGAAAATCTTTCACAGGCCCTTAAGAGTCTGGAGGGATTATTAGCCATCCTCATGTCAAGAAAAAATGATTGAGGCATCACGTTTCAGTGCATAATTCTGCATACCTACAATTTTGCGGTTTTCCAGCTTGACTGGACTTCTAGAAATTTCTATCATTTGACCGTTACAAAGGGATGGAGTTCCCCTGACAAACGCCCGGGCCGGGCTGATAACTCCTACCACGCGGCGGTAGAGTTGAAGCTGTGCGTCCGCATCATGGCCCAGGAGGTGTTTGTCTCATGACTTTCCACAGCATATTATTTGAAAGAACTGAAGATAGCACAAAAAAAGAATCGCTTGAAGCGCCCGCCTTTTTTGTTGATTTGAATCTTGATCAGGTTATCGACACCATCACGGCCGGCAGGAAGGAATATAATTTAAAGCCGTTTTTTTACACTTCCCTGTCCGATATCGACACGATCAAGTATCGTCATGAAATAATGCAGGATCTGGAAAATAAAACGGAAGTATGTACTTTACGCAATAATTGCTCTTTCATCCCCAATGCCTCCATCTGGTGCCTTACTTACTTTGGCCCTTTGATGGTTTTTTCTTTTTCAATGATTCCTTGACTGCGTCCTGCCAATCGCCATCAATTTTAAGTAATTTAGGTTTTGGACCAGGGGCCGTAATTTTGGCTCTACGCCTCTTTGTATGACAGATATCACTCATGCCGTATGTTCTCCCTTATGTAACTGCTGGCATAATTACTATTGACAGTTACGGCAAAGGTTATTAAGCAGAAGACAACCATGATGGCATTTCTTATGGATCGGATGGAATTTCCTTGTATTTCAATATCAATGGTGATACAGTAACGACAGGTCAAATAAATGGGAGGTGATGATTTATGAGTTTCGAGATTTTCTCTCGCAAAGCAACATATCGTGGAGTCCCGTCTGTAACGTTTACGAAGACAGGCCGAATGGCATTTAATAAGGCCGCAACTGCTATCTTTGAAAAGAATGCAGTGGAGAACGTCCTCCTGCTGTGGGATAAAGACAAACGACTTATTGGGGTGCGGCCCATAACTAAGAAGGATAACCGGGCTTATTTTGTGAGCGCTGGGACTAGAAAAAACGGGTGTGGATTCACAGCAATGACTTTTGTTAAGTACATTGGACTTGATATTTCGAGTTCTAGGGCTTTTCCTACCCGTTGGGATGAGCTGGAAGAAATGTTTTTGATTGAAGTGCCGGAAGAATATCTTAATAAGGATGGTGTCCCATCGAAGGGAAAAAAGAAACCAACTGAGGGAGCCTAAAAAATGTCTGCTGTAAAGACAGAAACCCCCTGATGCTGTAACATCAGGGGGCACATCAAAGAAAGGAGGAACGACATGTGCTGTAGGGTTCATCGTTCCACCAAGAGGATTGTGGTTACAATCCGTTTAAAATGGATTGAAATCACAATTGTCTTTCCTCCATAGGGCCTAACGGCTCTTTGGGGAAGCATGCCGGAGAGCACTGCGCTCTCCGGCCTTTAACTACAAGCGGGCGTGGCGGAATTGGAAGACGCGCTGGCCTTGGATGCCAGTGGGTGCCTTGCTTAAGGGATAACACCCGTGCGGGATCGAAGCCCGTCGCCCGCATCTTTATATATAAAGATAGCATCGTTTTATCATTTTGTCAAAAATTTCATATAACCTTTAAAGATGTATCTTTTGGAGACTTATACATCAACCGTTTTCCCTCAGCTGAATGTATGGCTCTGATTACACGATCACCATCATTCAATGTACGATTATTCCAAATAAAGTCAAATTGCCAGAGATAACGATGAAGATGTTCATGGCTGACATTATGGTAGATTCCAACTATCCCACGTTTTACAACTGCGAAGGATGATTCGGCTGTATTGGTATGAACATCTCCACGAACATATTCATGCGTGGAATGACATACTTTATCATGACCGCCCATAAAGAAGGAACCAATTCCTCTGTATGCTTTATAATCATCTGTGATAATACGTGATCTAACATCTACTTCTTGTTTTATGGCTGAATGTAATGTTTCTCCTGTAACGTCTGCTACGACACGACGTCTAATATGACCATTTCTTTCGACGGCTGCAAATACAGGAGTTTTGCTTGTCCCGCGACCTCGTTTATGTATCTTCCCATCTCCATAACGAGGCTTACCACCTATATAGGTTTCATCACATTCGACTATTCCATTAAGTTTTTCTGTATTAGAATCTGGTGCCATTGCATAACGGATTCTATTCATCAGAAACAATGCCGACTTGTAACTAATCTGACAATGTCGCTTAATTTCCAATGCTGCTACACCTTTCTTTGAGGTTGAGGCTCTCCAAAATGCATAACACCAATGGCGAAGATCAATCCGCGATTCTTGATATACTGTTCCAATTCTGACAGTATATTGATTGTTACAATCCCGACAACGCCACAAAAAACGCTTATTCCGCATCCCAGTTTTAGAATCACTCATTTTGTATACTTGTGTACTTCCACAATGAACACAGGTCGGCTTATCTCCCCATCTCTGCTTTTCAAAGAACTCAACGGCTGCTAGTTCATCGCAACAAGCTAATGGCATATCTTCAATAATGTCAGATTTTGCTAAATTCGAATGGTCGATTTTTTTATTTTTCTTCATATATTAATATTATACTTAACGCAAAGCATTTGTCAAGGGGCAAATGATATTTTTTAGCGTTTGCGTAAAGTACATACTTCCGAAATAAAATTCTCTTTGAGAATATAAAAACATTTGCACAAGAAATGCGCGCAATGCGACAGCATCTTGCCCTGGTGGAAGAGCTTCACTACAAATACCACAAGGAAGGATGGTTTTTAGAAACAATAGATATTTATTGTGAAGCCGTTCATCGCCTGGTACACGAGTTAACCCTTGCAGATTTAAAATCGCGCGGCTTTTTAGCCTTCCGGGAGTATATAACGAACTATGCCAGATCCGACCATTTTATGTCCCTTTTAGCTGAAACGAAAAAGCTTAAAGCCGATTTATCCGCCGTAAAGTATTGCCTGCTCATAAAGGATAACAGCATCAAGGTTTGCACATATGAATCCGGAATTGATTACAGTGCAGATGTGGAGCAGACATTCGAGAGATTCAAACAGGGAGCGGTGAAAGATTACCGGGTCAAATTTTCCACCGGGCCTGAAATGAACCATGTTGAAGAGAGAATACTGGATCAGGTAGCCCGATTGTATCCCAATATATTTTTAAGTCTCGATGATTATTACGCGAGGAACGGCAATTTTCCAGATGAAACGATAGCCGTTTTCGACCGGGAGATACAATTTTACATCGCCTATCTGGAGCATATCGCACAATTCAAGCGAGTGGGATTAAAATTTTGTTATCCGAAAATTTCTACCCAGTACAAGGAAGTGTATGATTATGAAGGATTTGATTTAGCACTGGCCAATAAACTCATGAGTGAGAACTCATCCATTGTCTGCAATGATTTCTACCTGAAAGACAAGGAACGCATATTTGTAATATCCGGTCCGAATCAGGGAGGGAAAACAACCTTCGCCCGCACCTTCGGACAGTTGCATTATCTGGCTACCATAGGTTGTCTCGTCCCAGGCAGAGAAGCACAACTCTTTTTGTTCGACAGGCTCTTTACCCATTTTGAAAAGGAGGAACACATCGAGAATCTCCGTGGTAAACTGCAGGATGACCTCGTCAGAATCCACAAGATTCTCAATCAGGCCACATCAAACAGTATTATCATAATGAATGAAATTTTCACTTCCACAACACTAAAAGACGCTATTCTCCTGGGTAAGAGGATAATGGAAAAAATAATACAATTGGATTTGCTGTGCGTTTGCGTGACATTTATAGATGAACTGGCTTCTTTAAGTGAAAAAACCGTAAGCATGGTCAGCACGGTAGTTCCCGAAAATCCGACATTGCGAACATATAAAATAGTAAGAAGGCCTGCCGACGGACTTTCATACGCGATATCAATCGCCGAAAAGTATCGACTTACCTACGATTGTTTGAAGGAGCGGATAAAATCATGAAGGCTTTCCTCATGTATAAGGATCGTGATTTTGATCTCCAGCAGGAGTTGCCATGGAATGAACAAGCATTGACACAAGACCTGGAATTAAACACACTGTTTTCTGCCATGGCCCTCGGCAACACATTTTTGTTTGAAGTGGCAAAGAACGCTGTTTTGACCGGTTTCCATAATGATCCGGACACAATACGATATCGCCAAGATATTCTAAAAGATTGTCTGAAGAACTCTTCCATTGTGAGGGATATCTACGACATTGCTGTGGAAGCAATCGAAAGCAAGAGAAAACATTGGTATGGCATATTCAGACATGATTCTCCCACCTCGATACTGCATACTTCATTAGAAAAAATGCAGACATTTGTGGGCCTGCTTAAAAAAATAAAGAATATTGCTGATGAACACGCCGATAAATTCGAGTCGGAAGGCTTTAGGGCGTTCTTCGCGATGTTCGAAAAAGAACTTGGCGATGAATATTTTGCAGGCGTTCAACATCATCTAAGGGCGCTCAAATTCCGCAAAGGAGTTTTGATCAGTGCTGAATTGGGAACAGGCAACAAAGGTACCAATTACATACTTCATGAAACACACGAAAAAAAGCAGAGTTGGATGGAGTGGATCTTTGCCGGAATACAGAGTTGGATGGAGCAGATCTTTGCCAAAAAAACGACCGGTTACACCTTTTATATCAGTGAACGTGATGAAAGCGGCTTCAGGGCCTTGGCAGGATTAAGAGACAGGGGGATCAACCACGCAGCCAATGCTCTCGCCCAATCTGGTGATCATGTTCTTAATTTCTTTATCATGTTGCGGACCGAATTGGCTTTTTACGTTGGTTGTCTGAATTTACACGGGCACCTTGCCAAAAAAGGGGAGCCCATATCTTTCCCTCTGCCCGCGGCTCCCGGCGAACGCAGACATTCTTTTCATGGATTATACGATGTCTGTCTGGCTTTAAACCTGGAACAAAGGATTGTGGGCAACGATGTGAATGCCGACAATAAAAACCTCGTGATAATCACAGGCGCCAACCAGGGCGGCAAATCAACTTTTTTGCGAAGCATAGGTTTATCCCAATTGATGATGCAATGCGGCATGTTTGTGCCGGCTGAGTCTTTCTGTTCCAATGTCTGTGACGGTATTTTCACACACTACAAAAGGAAAGAAGACGTTACCATGAATAGCGGGAAACTTGATGAAGAACTCGGTAGAATGAGCGCTATCGTAGACAACATAACGGCAAATCCCATGATACTGTTAAATGAATCATTTGCCGCGACAAACGAAAGAGAAGGCTCGGAGATTTCAAGGCAGATAATGTGTGCATTATTGGAAAGGCACATCAAGATTTTCTTCGTTACTCATGTATATACATTTGCGCATGGTTTTTATGACAAAAAAATGGAAAACGCCATTTTCTTGCGGGCTGAAAGGCAAAGCGACGGAGGACGAACTTTTAAAGTAATTGAAGGCGAACCATTGCAAACCAGCTATGGCGAAGATTTGTATAACGGGATATTCGAAACCGACGCAAGCACTAAGGTGCGGGAGGCGCTGGACAGTGAATGAGGAAAGGTATCTTTTTATTCAGTTCATTTAATCGTCCAATATACTTTTTCAAATACTGTCCGGTATACGAGTGTTCGACGTGCACGATTTGGTCAGGGCTGCCCTTGGCAACAAGAAAGCCACCTTGATCTCCACCCTCGGGACCAAGATCAATAATATGATCTGCGGACCTGATGATATCCATCATCTAAGTCGGCATGATAATGACTCCTCAGGTTTGGGTACTATTCGTTATTTCTTCACGCTGTACAGAACGTCCTTACCCCTGAATACTGCACTTTCCCCTAATTCTTCTTCGATGCGCACGAGCTGGTTGTATTTGGCAAGGCGCTCGCTCCGGGAGGTTGACCCTGATTTGATTTGTCCGGTACAGAGACCGACTGCAAGGTCGGCAAGCCATGGGTCCTCGGTCTCACCCGAGCGATGGGATATGACCGTGGTGAACCCGGCCCTCTTGGCGGTTTCAATAGTTTGCATTGTCTCAGTGATCGTTCCTATCTGGTTTACCTTGATGAGTATGGAGTTGGCACAACCCTCCTCAATGCCGCGTTTCAGGTACTTCATATTGGTTACGAAGATGTCGTCGCCCACGATCTGTACTTTATTGCCAAGGCGTTTCATGAGGAGTTGCCAACCGTTCCAGTCATTTTCCGCGAGGCCGTCTTCTATGGAAACGATAGGGTACTTCTTGACCAGCTCCTCATAAAAGTCGATCATCTCTTCAGAAGTCCTCTCGGGATCTTTTTCAGAGGCCAGGATGTATTTGCCGTCCTTATAGAACGAGCTTGCTGCAGGATCGATGGCAATTGCTATATCCTTACCCGGTTTATAGCCTGCCTTGCTGATGGCTTCCACGATGAGATCAAAGGGCTGGGTGTTATTCTTCAGATTCGGGGCGAAGCCACCCTCATCACCTACCCCTGTGCTGTAGTCATTTTTCTGGAGGATATCCCGCAGGGCATGGAACGTCTCGGCTGCGTAGCGCAGGGCTTCTCTGAAATTCGGTGCGCCGATGGGTGTGACCATGAACTCCTGGAGGTCTACATTGTTGTCTGCGTGCTTGCCCCCGTTGATGATGTTCATCTGCGGAACCGGAAGCTCCCGGGCAAGGGCGCCGCCCAGATATCGATAGAGAGGGACACCAATGAAATTAGCAGCTGCCCTGGCTGAGGCTATGGAAACACCTGTTGTGAGGTTGGCGCCGAGAACGGACTTGTTTTCCGTTCCGTCCAGTTCGATAAGCATGGAGTCAATGCCCGCCAGGTCCAGCACATCCATGCCGACAAGCTTGGGTGTCACGATCTTGGTCACGTTCTCCACAGCCTTGAGTACGCCTTTGCCCCGGTATCTCTTCTTATCTTCGTCCCTCAGCTCTACGGCCTCGCTTTCCCCCTTTGATGCACCAGAAGGAACCGATGCCCTACCCATTTCACCTGTTGAAAGGTGAATGTCTATCTCAATGGTCGGATTACCCCGTGAATCTAAAATTTCCCTTGCAGCGACAGTAACAATCTTACTCATATAATCCCCCTCGGTTCTCTTTGATTGTAAATCTCATACTCCATAGTCTGATGGTGGTCGTCTCGTCATTCAACCTTGCTGAAATCGGTCTTGAGGAGGAGCCTCATGGCATCCCGCATCTGCTCTTTTTGCCTGAGAAGGGCCAGGTCTTGGGGAGATTCCTGGAATTTTTCCAATGCATGGAAAAAGCGATCGAGGATATCGTCCTTGTAGGTCGGAATCAAAAAGATATGGGTGTGGGGTATCCGCCGCCCACGGGCATACATAAAGATAAAATCCGATGAGAAAGCCTTCATCATCTTGTTGGCAATTGTTCTTGCCGCTTTGAATACGTTCTCGGTCTCTTCCACGGTCATCTCATGCCACCAGGTCACATGCCTCTTGGGGATGACCAGGCAGTGGCCTCTGGTATAAGGATGTATGTCAAGTATGCATATGGAGGTATCATCTTCGTAGACCGGATATGCCAATTCCTTTCCGGCAACGATATCGCAGAATATGCACGGTGCCTTATCCTCTTGAGTCATAGTGCCTCCTTTTTAGCGTAAGCTGGAAAGCATAAGCGACGGCTCTACGGTAAAATGTGAAATATCATTCATGTAACGAGGCCGCCTTTGAGCGTGCCCTTGCATGCATTGAACGAATGAGGACTGTGTTCTTGAAGGGAATTGTATAATGCCAGAAGCCGGATGACTTTTAAGGGCAAGCGCCATACATTCTCCTTCAGATTTCTCTGACAGGAGTCATCAGCCTACCCGGCGGTTATGGGGGACTCCATCCCTGATCTTCGTTAAATGTGTACTGTATTAAGGGTAAAGCTGTCAATCACGAGCTGGAACATTCCATTAACCTCTCCAGCCGGAAATATCATTACCCTTGAGCACGTTTTATACTCTCGCCTTACAGGTTTCTTCATTCATCAGTACACCTATGGTTCAGCACATGCGGCAGCAACACGATGTGCAAGCACCATTATTGTTTCTGCGGCACCAAGGCCGGAGATCCCGGGAAATCCTTCATACTCCATTTTCTTCGAGTCCAGGATAATGCCGTGGACCTCAAAGTCGGCATACATGCCTATCATATAGGCCGACACACGAGAGGCCATATCATCGCAATCGGGACCTGCCTCCTGTATATCCACTGCGGCCGCACGCACGAGGCGGCCTCCTCCCCGGGTCTGGCGGACATATGCACCAATTATTGGATGTGCGAACATGACAGCATCTGGTTCCGACAGAGCCATGCAAAGATTTGCCCGCTCAAAGTCCAGGACCGCCACACCTTCTTCGACCGTGGAAGCCGGATACACAACAGGAGGTGAGTTGTTCGGTCTGTGAACGGCCGTTGATCGCGACACCCTCAACCACCCGGGTTCATGTGTGAACTCCACATCTGTGTGCAGGTATGCCTCACTTCCACAAAGACCTTCCTGCAACTCATCTTTTCTGCACAACACCACGATATCCCATTTCTGCCCCCGAAGCTGCGAGGCCAGCTTAGCAATCCTTGAAAACATTTCAACGAAGCCGTCTGGAATTCGACCTCCTACAATGGCCATCGTATACATTCCTCTTCGGAGCAGCACCGACGCGAGCCTGCCGAGTCCGTCCGCAAACCGGGCCTCACATGCAGGGCTGCCGGGAAGGGCAAAATCCCCTAATCCCCGAGCAATCCAGACAGCTGCGGTACAAGGATCAAAAGTTTTAATCTTCAAGGCAAGGGCTGTTCCCCAGATAAGGCCGGTCAGTGCGGCGGCGCCCGCAGCCGGATCGGCTACGTGCAAATCATTGGCGAGTTCATCAACATTAATACCAAAGCTGTTCGCAAAGTCCACGACCGCCTGCCAAGACTCGAAATGAGATTCCTGTATAATCCCCTTGATGCGGGAGGGATTGTCCAGCTTGTGAACAGCCGGCATGGATCAGCACCTCACTCGTTCCCCGGGCCTTCTTCCACCTCTTCTGCTGTGGGTTCGGGCGTGCCCGGCAGCAGTGAATACGGGATGAATGCCAGGTTGGCGATCATGGTGGGGATGACTGCGCTTGCGATGACACCGGCAACGAGAAAAGAATACTGCGCACGGGTAACAATTCCATGTGAGAATCCATAAAGTGCCGATATGGTCCCGAAGGTGAGCCCGGTGGACATCATCAGGGTATAGTACCATCGTTCATCGATATTTCTGCGGAACAGTCCTATCACCGGGTAGAGTCCGAAGATCTTGCTTGCCACTTTCCCGGCCAGGAGTACAAGAAATATCATGGGCGCCGTCGCTATGGCGGGCAGGGAAACAAGCGATCCTGCCCGAAGGAAATAGAACGGTGTCAGGAACCCGATACACAGGGTGCGCATTCTCCGAACCCACAGGTCATCCCTGGCAGCGAATTCCGCCAGCACTATCCCTGCAATATACGCCGGGAGGACAGCTTCGCTGCCCGACCAGATCGCCAGCGCCCCGAGGCCGAACAGAACGAACAGTATCCACTTGGCCCTGATGGCGGCTGTCCGGTGTCCGTATTTCCGTGTGATGCGCTTGGATATAAACGGAAGCACTGCCATCGCGGCAGCTGTTCCAGCGATAAAGATGATGGTCTTGTAGGAAAAAGGGGCAAAGAGCAGCCCCAGGACAATCACGGTCCCGAGGTCGTTGACGAAACAGGCCCCGAGGATGCCCTTGCCGAACTCGGTCCGGTTGAAGCCGGTCTCGAGCATGACTGCATAAACCACGGCCATTGACGTGGTCGAGAGCGCCACTCCTGCAAGAAGGCTTGCAGAAGGTGTCCATCCCAGCGCATAGCGTGCGAGTGCGGCACACCCCAGGAAAGGCGCGGTAAATCCGATAAGACCGATCACGGTCACCTCTTTCCATTTTGTGCGGATGACCGCGGGTTCCAGCTCGGCCCCGGCCAGGAAGGTCAGGAGCACCGCCCCGGTGGATGCGAGGAAACGGAGCCATTCCGTGTCAGCGCCGATGATCCCGTGCCCCAGGAAATACTCGCAGGCCGCTCCAGCGGCCATGCCCACGCAGATCTCCACCAGGGCCATGGAGATTCTCAGGTAGTAGGCGATAATCGTTGCCAATACTGCAAGGCCGACCCACAAGGCCGCGATAGTGAAGGGTAGTTCCATTGAATCCTCCGTCTTGATGTTTTTCGCCTATGTGCCGGCAAGGGTGTTCAAGCATCGATTACATACCCCTGAAGTTCTGAAATAAGATCATGAAGCTCATGGGTCTTTCCCTGGCTTTTTGACAACAGGGCATCGATGGTGGAGAGCTCATCCCTGATATAGCTTTCCGTCTGCTTGCGCATCCCGTCGATGGCCTTGTTGATCCGGGTCTCCCACTGGGTAATAAGCCGGGAGATGTTCACCTCCGTCGCCCATGAAATCTCTTTGAGAAAATGTTGTTCAAAAAACCTCCTGAAAATAAACATAGGGATGAGGAACCAGAGAAGATCGAATTTGAAATCAAAGGTGTAGAGAACCCCGATGTCGGGATTATCAGGCTCTGTCACTTCGATCTTCCAGTCCGTCTCCGCAAGCCTTATCCCCAGCACCTTGTCAATATTGTCATTGAGCATCATCCTGAAGGTTTCAAGGTAGCGGGTGAGGCTGTTATGCGCCTTGTTCAGGGTGCCGGAGAAGTGTCTGTTTTCCGCCCTGGAGATATGCCGTATCTCTTCTTCCATGTTTTCGGCCACCCATGCTTCATACATTCTGGTCAGCTTCCACAGGTTTCCTTTCCAGGAAGGCATCTCTCCGGACAGCTTGGCTTTGAGCTTCTCTGTGAGGGGATTATTAAATTTTTCAAGATGATTCGTCAGGAGCCCCCGGGTCTGCTTCTGGCATTCTCTTGTAATGACGCCGATCTCTTCCCTGATCTGATCATAACCGACCTTTTCATTCAGGATCTGAGAGTGGAGCGCCTCACGGTCCTGATCGGCCTCAACAGAAGTCTTCATGGCGATATTGAGATAGGAAAGACAACTTCCGAGCAGTGACTGGGTCTTGTAGTTCAGTATGCGATGAAACTCCTGATCCCGGTTCATGGACAGGCCGGACAGGAGCTCCGCCTCGATACGGTGCTTGAAAAATTCCATCCCGACGCGGGTCGAATAGAGAAATATGGGATACTCCCGATTCAACTTCCGCTTTAATGTCTGCTGGAAGAATTGCACTACCTCATTCTGCTGATCCGGACTCAAAAGGTCAGCCTTGGTGAGGAGGATGACGATCGTGGGAGTATGATGGGAGAGGTCTGCGATGAGATTGAGATCGTGCTCGGAGAGCGGGCGGTCGGAACTGATGGCCAGCACGGCTGCCCCTACCTCGGGGAGCCAGTTCTCGGACACCTCCTTGTGATATGTGAACACGCTTCCCAGCCCCGGGGTATCCACCAGGCGGAGGCCGGGATAGGCTTCGAGTGCAGGCAGCTCAATGTCCACGATATCGACGTTTCTGGAATTGGACGGGTTTTGGGCCTCGGAGATGAACTTCTCCAGATCTTCGATGCCTATCTCGGACCTTGTGCCGTCGATGTAGGTGATCATCGAGCGTACTTGCGGACCGTATTGAAGACGGGTGATCACCGTGGTGACCGGAATGACCCCGACGGGGAGTATTTCCCGGTCCACAAGGCTGTTGATGAACGAGCTCTTGCCCGCCTTGAACTGGCCGAGTATGGCCACATCGATAATCGGGTTTTCCTTGAGGAGGCTTTCGCAGACTTCGATCTGGCGGTTCAGGGAAACGATATGAAACCGTGAGGCTGCTTCGTCAATTTTACTGACCAATTCCTTGGTGTCTGAGATGGGTAAGCTTTTAGATGCAAGCTCCATATACGCTCCTTCAGATCTCTCTGAGAGGAGTCATCAGCCTGCTTGGCGGTTAAAAGGGGGACTCCATCCCCAATTCGGCAAAGGATATGTATCGCGCAGAAACGAGATTGTCAATGTTGAATCATGAACAATGATTCGGACACATTGGCTGGCATGAAACTGAAGGACCTTGTTGCGTTCCGGGATCATCCCCGGTATCCTTTTTTTTAAAGAATTCATATTGTCCGGGATGTAATACTTTACTGTGCTGGCAATAGTATATCCTTTAGGAAGGTACCCCATGAGAAAGATCGCACTCACACTCATACCCGGTGACGGGATCGGCATAGAAGTAACAAAGGAATGTATGAGAATCCTCAGGAGGCTCGAAAAGATCCATGGCGGCCTTTCTTTCCTGACCCGGGAGCTCGGCTGGGGATGCGGATATTATCTGAACCATGGTGCCATGATGCCGCAGGACGGCCTGAAGATTCTCGCAGATTGCGATGCTATCCTCCTGGGTGCGGTCGGCTTCCCGGGTGTTCCTGACCACGTATCGCTCCAGGGACTGCTGCTCCCCATCCGGCAGGGGTTCGACCAGTATATAAATTTCAGGCCCATCAGGCTCCTCGATGGGCTGGACTCTCCCCTGAAGGCGGCACCGGTCTGTGAGATTGATTTTGTGGTGATCCGGGAAAACTCCGAGGGTGAGTATTGCGGCAAGGGCTCTTTCATGAATATGGGCACACCCGAGGAGACGGCTGTTCAGGAGTCCCATTTTACCCGGAAAGGCGTGACCAGGGTCATCCGGTATGCCTTCGAGTATGCCCGGTTGCATGGCCGCAAGAGGCTGATCAGTGCCACCAAGTCCAATGCACTGAACTACTCCATGGTCTTTTGGGACAGGATTTTTGAGGAGGTACAGGCATTATACCCCGACATCGAGTCACGGGGCATGCATGTGGATGCCCTTGCCGGGCTCATGATCATGAAGCCGGATGCGCTCGACGTAGTGGTGGCGAGCAACCTCTTTGGCGACATCTTGACCGACCTCGGCTCTGCCATGCTCGGCAGCATCGGGATTTCGCCTTCTGCAAATATCAATCCGGAGAAGCGTTTTCCCAGCATGTTCGAGCCTATACACGGCTCTGCTCCGGACATTGCAGGCAAAGGCATAGCCAACCCCGTGGGCATGATCTGGTCCATGGTGCTGATGCTTGAACACCTTGATCTGAACGACATGTCGGGCTTGCTCATGAACGCCCTTGAAGGCGTGCTCGCAGAGAGAAAGGTGCGGACACCGGATATGGGGGGCACAAGCACTACGGGGCAGGTTGTGGATGATGTGTGTAAAAAACTGGAATTCACCAATCTCATGTTACGCTGAATGAATCCTTGTGCATTATGGTAATTTTTTGTTACAAGGCTTAAGAGTCCCACAACAGGAGATCATGATGCTTAATGGAATGCACCTTCAGAGATATGCACAAGTCCTTATCTGGGGATTGAAGACTGCAAGGGCTGAAAAATACAAGAAGGGCGATATCGTACTTGTCCATTACGATTTGGCAGCTCTGCCCCTGGCCGAAGTTGTCTATTCCCAATTGCTCGACATGGGTCTGAACCCTGTGCAGCGGGTAACCCTTACTCCAAAGATGGAGCATGGCTTTTATACCATCTCAAACACGAAACAGCTCATCTTCAACACACCGGGGGATGAAGTGCTTTTCAAGGCCATCAATGGCAGCATCTCGCTGCGGGCGCCGGATTCTATAACCCACTTAAGCGATGTAAGACCCGAGAAGATCGGCAAGAAGGCAGTAGCGCATAAGTATTTAAACGACATCCTTGACAGGCGTGAAGCCGAAGGAAAATTCGGATGGACCTTGTGTCTTTATCCCACTACTGAACTTGCCCGGCATGCCGGGTTGACCCTGGAAGAGTATTCCGACCAGATTTTACAGGCCTGTTCCCTGAAAAAGACAGACCCGGTGGCTTGGTGGAAGACCATCTACAATGATGCCCAAGCTATCAAGAAGTGGCTGAATAGTATGAAGGTTATAAGCTACCATATCGAGTCCGAGCATGTGGATCTGAAGGTAACTCCCGGACATAATAGAAAATGGGTGGGTATATCGGGGCACAATATCCCGAGCTTTGAGCTGTTCCTTTCACCTGATTGGCGTGGTACTGAAGGCTCTTTTTATGCCGACCAACCAACGTATCGCAGCGGGAACTATGTGAAGGGGGTCAGGCTTCATTTCAAAACCGGGTCCGTAGTGAAGGCATCCGCAGAACAGGGTGAGGAGTTCCTGATAAAACAAATCGCCATGGACAACGGCGCTGACAAGCTGGGCGAGTTCTCCCTCACGGACAAGAGGTTTTCCAAGATCAGCACTTTCATGGCGAACACCCTCTATGATGAGAATTATGGGGGGAAAAGCGGGAACTGCCATGTCGCACTCGGGGCTTCATATTCTGATACCTACGACGGCGATGCTGCAGAGCTTACCCCTGATAAAAAGAAAGACCTCGGGTTCAATGATTCCGCCCTGCATTGGGACCTGGTAAATACCGAGAAGAAACGGGTAGTGGCGCAACTGGTTTCGGGTAAGCGCGTAACCATCTATGAAGCCGGTATGTTTGCCTGCTGAACCCCATCATCTTTGCCCCAGAAGAGTTACAAAAAAGGAATTGATCAATTCCCTGAAATATCTTAGTATCTTTCCATGTAAATATGTAATGAATATATTGCTTGTATCCATATAATCTTCCCCCCAAGAGTTAGGGTATGAGTGAGAAGTCTATTTATCATGAATTGAAGAGGAGGGTCCGCGAGCTGGAGCGTGCTGCACGTCAACGCAAGCATGCAGAAGGCATCCTAAAGGAGACCGCAGAAAAGTATCACATCCATTTTTCACTGGCCAACGATGTCATCTACACAACCGACGAAAATTTCATCCTTCAGAGTGTTTCGCCGAGCGTAGAGCGTATCCTGGGTTATAAGCCTGAAGAACTTGTCGGCAAATCACTAGCCGAGCTGAGCTTCTTTCCTCCTGATTATCTGAATAAGGCCTTGGAAGAGACCCTGCGGGTGCTCTCGGGAGAGAGTATTATCTCTTCTACCTACAAATTTATTACAAAAGACGGGGCGGTGAAATTTGGAGAGATCAGCGGCGTCCCCTTTATGCGGGATGGAAAAGTCCGGGAAATCATCTCAGTGGCAAGAGACCTCACTGAACGCATTGAGATGGAGAAGTCCTTGCGCGAGAGTGAGGAGCGCTTCCGTACGATCTTCGAGTCCGCCCAGGATTGTATCTATATCAAGAATCTCAACCTCGAATATGTCTTCGTCAACCCCTGCATAGAGAATATCTTTGGTCTTTCTTCTGAAGAAATCCTGGGGAAGAGAGAGAAGGATCTTTTCGCAGAGGGAATAGAGTCGGATATCAATGAAACTGATCAGAGTGTTCTGGGTGGAGATGTCGTTGAGGGAGAATATTCAAGGCTTATGAATGGGTCACTTTTGACCTTTCATATCATAAAAGTACCAATGCGTGACAGCACAGGGAAAGTAACCGGCTTATGCGGTATCGCCAGGGATATCACGGAGCGAAAGCGGTTCGAACAACAGCTTCTGGCTAAGGAGAGGGAGCTGGCTCATCAGGCCCGTTATTTGGAGGAGATGAATATAACGCTCAAGGTGCTGCTTGATTCCCGTGAGAAGGAAAAGAAGCAGGATCAGGGAACAATAGTCTCCACGGTGCGAAAGATTATCTACCCCTATCTGGAAAAGATGGATGCGAGCAATCTTGACGAGGAGAACCGGATCTATCTCAGCATTATCAGGACAAACCTCGATGAGCTCCTCTCCCCGTATATAAATCCGCTTTCGCAGCAATATATGAACCTTACCTCCATGGAGATGAGAATCGCCGACCTTATCAAGCAGGGGAAGTCCACCAAAGAGATCGCCGGCATGCTCAGGGTATCACCCTTTGCGGTCTCATTTCACCGCAATAATATCAGGAAAAAGTGCGGGCTGCTCAATGCCAAGAAGAACCTTAGGGTATATCTTAATACGATCGAGCAGGAATCATGATATATTTCATTAGGATTAACCTGTCATTTAACTGTCTAATTTTTAGTATTTAAATTTATTTTTACATATGGCATTATTAAAATGTTGTAAAGGAGGGTATAGATTTTATTTATTTGGCTTCATTGTCCGGCCCCCATGCAGGGACAATGAAGTCTTTTTTTCCCCCTGCTTTTGACTTCTTATATCAAGGGTGAAGTTCAATCCTCTCAGTGAATCCATAAATAATTTTCACAACTATTACAATTTATTTAGGGAAGTTTTACATTGAGTCACCTTGCATTGTGCTATGCTCTTTTCTATTCTAAAAGGATCAACTGTTATGCATACATGGAGGGTCAGATTATGAAGGCGCTGTTCATCTATCCGGAAATCCCGGAAACGTTCTGGAGCTTTAAATACGCCCTTGAGTATGTTTCCAAAAAATCGGCTTTCCCCCCGTTAGGCCTGCTTACCATTGCGGCCATGGTGCCTGATACATGGCACAAACGCCTCGTAGACATGAACGTCGGACCGCTCATGGATGCGGATCTTCTCTGGGCGGACTATGCCTTTATCAGTGTAATGAGCGTGCAGAAGGCCTCCTTTTCCCAAATATTGGCCAGGTGCAGAGAACTGGGCGTAAAGGTGGTGGCCGGGGGCCCACACTTCACTTCCGAAGAGGGCATCATCGAGGGAGTGGAGCACCTCGTGCTCGGCGAGGCCGAGGAGACCTTCAGAAATTTTCTTGAAGACCTGCGCAGGGGTCAGGCAAAAGGGATATACATCCCTCAGTCCAATCCTGATCTCAGCCTCACCTGCGAGCCGGAATGGTCGCTCATCGACTTCAGAGATTATGATTCCATGCTTCTGCAGTTTTCCCGCGGCTGCCCGTTTGACTGTGAGTTCTGTGACATTGTGCGGATCAATGGGAGGAAACAGCGGACAAAGAGCGCATCCCGGTTTATTGCTGAAGTCGAGGGCCTTTTTTTGAGGGGTTGGAGGGGATCCGTGTTCATCGTGGACGATAATTTTATCGGGGTGAAATCAAAGGCCAAGGAGATGCTTAAGGCCCTTGCAGGGTGGATGGATGCTCATGGCAGACCATTCCACTTCTTCACCGAGGCTTCCGTGAATTTGGCGGAAGATGCAGAGCTCATGGACCTTATGGCAAATGCCGGGTTCAACAAGGTATTCATCGGTATAGAGTCCCCGAATGCCCAAAGCCTCAGTGAGGCAGGCAAGATGCAGAACCTGAAAACCGACCTGCTCAAGTCCGTGCGCGTCATCCAGAGCCACGGTCTTGAGGTTATGGGAGGCTTCATCATCGGCTTCGATAGCGACCCCGAAGACATCTTCGAGAAGCAGATCGAATTCATCCAAGGCAGCGGCATCATCATGGCCATGGTGGGGCTCTTAGAGGCCCTCAAGGGGACAAGACTCTGGAAAAGGCTGAACTCCGAGGGGAGGCTGCTGTCGGAATCCTCAGGAGACAATACCGATTGCAAGCTTAATTTCATCCCGAAGATGGACCGAGAAACTCTTATCAGCGGTTACCGCCGTGTTCTGGAGACCATCTATGCACCTGCTGCCTACTACTGGAGGTGCCGGGAATTTTTAGGCCAGTACCATCAGCGTACAGTCTCTATAATTAACAGTTCCGGGATCAAGGCGTTTTTCAAGAGCCTCTGGCGCATCGGGGTCTGCAATGAGGAGGGGTTCAGGCCCTATTATTGGAAGCTCCTCATCAGGAGCCTCTTAACATGCCCAAAGACCTTTGGTGAGGTTGTCCGCCTCATGATCGTGGGTATACACTTCCGGAAGTGCCTCCTGAAAAACAGGGATGTCACCTTGTTCCCCGATCTTGATCCGTTTGGTAAAGCGGGAATGGCACAGAAGAAGGCTGCATAATCTCCAAGTTGTTTCCTTTTCTTGCCCGGACCAAGGATAAGAAAACCCTTTGACTGACTGGGATCAATTCTCTATACCTTGTTTAGTTAAAGGGAAGGGATGAATCCGTGAAAGTAGCAAAGTCCGGTGACAAGGTCAGGGTCAACTATACGGGAAGGTCCGAAGACGGTCAGGTCTTTGAGTCTTCTGTCGGCATCATGCCTTTCATATTCACCATCGGCGCCGAAGAGGTGATCAAGGGATTTGAGGATGCCGTCATAGGCATGCATCCGGGCGATCGTAAAAAGGTCATTGTTGAACCGGAGGACGGCTTTGGACTGTATGATGAAGACCTTGTCATAGAAGTACCCAAATCGAGCTTGCCTTTGGATCTCAAGCTCCAGGTCGGCATGGATTTCGAGATGGAGGATGACGAGGGCAATATACTGCCTGCCGTTATCATCGATGTCATGGATGATTCCATCCTTATCGACGCAAATGCACCGCTTGCGGGCAAGAGGGTGATCTATGATATTGAGCTCATTGAGATCCTTAAGAGAGGAAGGGTATCAGGGGACGGTACTCTGGCAGTTTCGTGAAAAAGTCTTTTACCGGACGGCCCCACCATACTCACGGGTTTTATGCTAGCGCTTGATTACCAGTACCGGGTGTTTTGCCTTTCTCACCACCTTTTCTGAAACCGAGCCGAGCAGCATCTCCTCCAGGTTGCTTTTCCCATGAGACCCGATTACGATCACTGAAGGATTTTCCTCTTCCGCCACCTTAAGCACCACCCGCAGGGGCACACCCTTTTCGAGTCGCTCCTTTACCGAAAAACCATGCTGTTTCAGCTCGTTGACGATTAACGCGATTTCTTCAGACGAGCGCTTTTCAATCTCCCTCTCTATGCCGACAAAGTCCTGGATTGTGCTGTAAGAGCTCAAGAGCTCAAGGTTTGACTGGTCTATGACATGCAGTACGATCACTTCTCTGCTGCCGGCCTCCTTCAGACGCTTTACATACTGCAGGGCTTTTGCTGCAACATCTGAAAAATCCGTGGGAAAAAGTATCTTTTCAAACATCTTCAACCTCCTGGATACTGTTTTCAAACCGGCCTGATACATGCAACCGAATCATTCCTTCATAATATAGAGAATACAGGAGTCAGGGGTCAGAATCCAGTATTCCTCTCAACCTTGTATTCATGCATGATAATCTGGTAAGATAATATGGGAATATACGTACAACCCTCTAGAAGGGTTTGGCATTCGGTTTATCAAAGGGGCGTTTATGAAGAGATTTGTTTGGATTGCAATAATGTTGTTTGCATTTATTTTTACCATGGGCCTTCATGCTGAAGAGCCGTGGAAGCTTGCCAAGGAAGGTGACGGTATAAAGGTCTTCACGAGGCCTGTTCCCGGATCGGCCGCAAACGAGTTTAAGGGCATTGCCGAAATTGACGCACCAATTGAAGTGATCATCGAGGTCTTCAGAGACATCCCTTCATTCCCTCAGTGGTACGGTTTCTGTAAGGAGATCAAGCTGCTCAAACATGACCCTGAAAACCATAGGGTCATCTACTTCGTTCTGAAGACTCTTGGGCCTGTCAAGGATAGGGATTTTGTGGCCGAGGTCAACGATGATTTTGACAAACAATCGGGCAAGTACACGATCATCCTAAAAGCCGTCAAGGAGGATATTGTTCCCAGGCAGGACAAGTATGTCCGTATGACGGATATCAGCGGCACGTACGATATGACTCGTATGGAACAAAATAAGACGCATGTGGTCTATACCATCAAGGCCGACCCGGCAGGCTATATCCCTGCCTTCATAGCGAATATCATCCAGAAGGATCAGCCGTTCCTTACCTTGAAGGGTCTCAGGGTAATGGTCCAAAAGGATGAGTACTACCAGAAGGCAGGTATTGCACGGAAGAAGTAGGGTTACCTCGCATGATATACTTTCCCGGTGAGTCCATAGGTGGCGAACTCAAAAAAATCATCTTTGAGAGGGTCACCTTTTGAGAGCGACTTCGTATGAAAGGAATATCCATGGCTGATGAACAGAAACATACAGGCCCTTGGAAGACCTTTCGGTTTTGCCCCGGCTGCGGTGCCGAAGGCATAGCTGTCCGCGCAGACCGTTCAGTGTTTTGTAAACAATGCGGCTTCCATTTCTATTTCAATGCCGCCGCAGCAGTGGCCGGTCTTATCGAGGACGATATTGGCAGGCTCCTCATGACCGTACGCGCCCATGACCCGGCAAAAGGCGCCCTGGATCTGCCCGGCGGATTCGTTGACTTCGATGAGACCGCAGAGGATGCCCTGATGAGGGAGGTCAAAGAAGAGCTGAGCCTTGAGGTGAAGGAGTGTTCCTATTTCAAGTCATTCCCCAACACATACATCTATGACAACATCACCATGAGGACTATTGACCTCGCCTTTATCTGCACAGTGGAGTCCTTTGAGTCCCAGAGACTCTCGGATGAAATCAAGGATGTCCGATTCTTAAATCCTCTTGAAATATCCCTTGACCGCATCGGGTTCGATTCCATCAGAAACATTGTTTCAACATACCTGCGATCAAGAACGGCATAAAACACCATTAGCCGCCCCGGGCGTAACATGAACTGAAGGAGATGAGGTTGTGGCGAAATTTCTCATCGAGGCCGTACCTGAGAGGTGCACAGGCTGTCTGAGGTGCCAACTGGCATGCTCTCAGCGGTATACCAAGGCCTTCAACCCTTCGGCAGCACGCATAAAGGTCGTTCTTAAGGGGGCTGGCTGTGAGGTCTCCTTCTCAGCCGAATGCACCGGATGCGGTATCTGCGTTGAGAACTGTTTCTATGATGCCCTCCTGAAAAGGCCCGGAAAGGTGAAGTCATGACCAGGGGAGGATTTGCCGGCAGGGTCCTGTCCGTGGACCTGACAAACAGGTTTATTGAAACGGCTCCCCTTGACCTGGTCATGGCGGAACATTTCGGCGGGGGGCTGGGCCTGTGTATAAAACTTGCCTATGACAGGCTTGATCCGACATGTGATGCCTTTTCTGATGAAAACACCATCGTTCTGGGCGCAGGGCCGCTTGTCGGTACCAGTCTCCCCGCCACCTCACGGGTATATGGCGTTACCCGGTTCCCGGGTAGCTCCAGGATCGGCTGGTGCGGGGGAGGGGGCATGGTATTCGGATGCCTCCTGAAGAATGCAGGGTATGATCATATCATCATCAAGGGCGGCTCCGATGTCCCCGTATATCTGAAGATTCTGGACGATGACATTGAGATCTTAGATGCAGCCTCTTTATGGGGGAAGGGTATCAGTGAGACCTATGAGCAGCTCATGGATAAGATCGGGAGGCCTGCAGGCGTGATCTCCATCGGCCAGGCAGGAGAAAATCAGGTTTCTTTCTCCATGGCTTATATCGACCGGATCTCCACCCTGGGCAGGGGAGGGTTCGGAGCGGTGATGGGCTCCAAGAACCTCAAGGCCATCGTGGTCAAGGGCACCAAGGGCATTCATGTCGCCGATGCCCGGGCCTACAAGGCCTTGAGCGGTGCAATACTCAAAAAGATACGTGCCTACCCATACCTCAAGGAGTGGCAGGACTTAGGCCTTCTCAAATCGCTCCCGGTCGTGCCTCCTGATGTCTACCATGAACTGAAGCTCAGGAGGATCGCATGCGTCTCATGTCCCATCGGGGATAAGGACCTCATAAGAATTGCCGGTGAAGGCTCTGAAGAAGTCATATGTTCCAGTTCTGCAGTGAATCTCTTCATGCCGCTGGTCTATGGGTTCAAAGATCCCTTGGATGCTGCACGATGCATCGCCATGCTGGATGATTACGGCCTGGACATGTTCGAGTTCTTCGGGGTCATGGCCTTTGCCGGGGAACTGCAGGACCGTGGGATCATCCCGCTAGAAGGGAAGGAGGATAAAATCGATATCACCTCTTTGTCTTCCATGAAGGAGTGGGCAAGAAAGATCTCGCTGAGAAACGGCCTGGGCCGGATATTTGCGGACGGCTTCAGGGGCATGTTCAGTCAATTCGGCCCGGAGGCAAAGAAACTCGCCCCCTCTACGATAAAGGGCATGCTGACCTATATCGGCCCCAGGGGGCCGATGCCGTGGAACCTGTTCGGCACCATGGAGCTCGGCCAGGTCTTGGACCCAAGGGGGCCCCATGTGGGCTCCAGCGGATCACCAACATATTTTGCAAAGCGTGAGCTCGATGTCTTCCCCCAACACCTGAGGCGCATGGGTATCCCCGAAGATGCCGTCGGCAGGATCCTGCCCGGACTGGGCACCCCTTCCCAGGGGCTTAAAATAGGCAGGCTGCTGAAGTATTCCCATCAATGGTTCACCATCCTTGGTTCCCTAGGTATTTGTGCAAGGGCCCAGATCAACCGGTTCTATGATGCCGGCTTGTGTGCAAAGCTGTATGAGGCAGTTACCGGGATCAAGACGGATCTCGATGCCCTCAGGCTGAGGTCGGATCGGGCCTGGACCCTGTTGTGCATGGCCAATGTCCGGGCCGGGTATACGAGGAAGGATGACATTCTGCCTGAGAAATGGTTCCAGGATCCTGCCTTCAAGAATTACCTGACCGGCCGACCGTTAAGCCCTGATGACGTGGAGCGTATGATGGACGACTATTATGACGAGCAGGGGTGGGACGTAAAGACCGGGATACCGACGCAGGAGAGGCTGAAAGAGCTTGGGTTGTGAATAGGCATTGATCGATTGTAGGAGCGGCTTCAAGCCGCGATCAGCACCAATACGATCGGGTCGCGCCTGAAGGCGCTCCTACAGACACCTGATATCTATTTCTCGTTCTTGTGATGCTTGATCACTGATAGTCTTCGCAGCATAGGCGCCAGAATCGATAAACCCGACATGTGGAAGTTCATAAAAGAAACCCCGGGGTGGAGATTTTCTGGCGGACGGCCCTGCCACGGCATTATAGTAAGATACTAACAGTATACAATTATTATTATAATTATTTAATTTAATAATAATAACAATATATTAATAGTATACTTTAATTATACTATCTAGAATATTTGATCTTGACAGCCTCAGAACAAGGATGCTAGGAATCTCGCACTATTTCTTTTAGGAGCTTATATGCATGAGATCAGGGTCCATGGGAGAGGGGGACAGGGTGCTGTCACTTCAGCTGAGCTCATAGCCATTGCCGCCATCGATACGGGCAGATTCGCGCAGGCTTTCCCCAGCTTT
>JBEKDT010000015.1:0-128952 GCA_050014195.1 Desulfomonilia bacterium
TTGAGATTGAGACTATCCTGATACTCGTTGTAGTAGCTGCTTCCCGGGGCAGCAGCACTCGTTCCCCCCTGGGCATAGTTCCGGCTGTAGGCCGAAGACGCCCCTACCTGGGGGTAATAATTCGCCCTTGCCTCAGTGACCCTGCTTTGGCTCGCCTTGAGGCTCCCGGCCGCCCCCAGGACGGTGGGGTGGTTCTTCAGCGCTATCGTTATACACCGCGCAAGGTCGAGGGTCTCACCGGGCTTTATCTCATCAGCTGCACAGAGCCCTTGAGGCAACAGGGCAATCATGCAAAGACATGATGCCAGAATCCATAGTCGTTGCACGAGGCGTTTCGAACAGATTGAGTATTCTATATATCGCGTATTTTTCATCAAAGTTATATGATCTCAAGAGATAATTCTTTAAAGAGCATAACCCCATGCCATGCTAATTTCCAGTCCGTTCATATTTGTTTACAGACGGATGAGCAAGAGTATTTTTTTACAGGATGTTATAAGGGATGAAAAATCTGCTGCAGGGTAATGTCAGGGCTGAAGCCGACCCTGTTTCTTTTGCTGCCTTACGCTGAAACTCCACTCACCCTACTTTCTGAGCACTGATCACGCTAATACTTCCCTAATCCTCATCGAGAGGACCGGGAGATTGAAGGGCTTCTGAATGAACCCCCTGCACCCGCTCTCCAATATCTCTTTTGCCTGATCGTCCAGGCTGTATCCGCTTGAGAGGAGCACACGCACCTCCGGATATATCTCCTTCATGCGCACGAACACTTCTTTCCCGGCCAGATCGGGCATGACCATGTCCAAAACCACCAGGTCTATCTCCGTATGGCGCGCAGAAAACTCCTCAAGGCCTGCCTTCCCGCCCTTGGCCTTTATAACCCGGTATCCAAGCCCCTCGATCATCGCAGAGGCGACATCCAGGATCATCTCCTCATCATCCACCAGGAGCACACAACCACTGCCGCTTTTCGCCTCTTCTTCCACAGATACTTCCCGCTCCGCATGTTTGATGGAGACAGGGAGATAGATGAAGAACTCGGTCCCGACACCGACTTCACTCTCAACACCGACATACCCGCCGTGATTCTTCACGATCCCATATACCGATGCCAGACCGAGACCCGTCCCGCGGCCCATCTCCTTGGTTGTGAAGAACGGGTCGAATATCCTGGCCTTCGTGGCCTCATCCATCCCGACACCGGTGTCACGCAAGGTGATCTTTACATAATTTCCAGGCGGAAGCTCACAGGCATCCGCAGTGCTGTCTGTTAGTTCCGCATTCTCCATGGCAACATACAGGTCGCCTCCTCCGGGCATGGCCTGCCTGGCATTCATATAGAGGTTCAGCATCACCTGCTCCATCTGGTTCTGGTCCACCTCAACGGGCCATACCTTCCTGTCCGCCAGGGTATGCACCCGTATCTCCTTGTGCGTGCGGGCAAACATATTGGTGCTCCTGATAATGAACTCCCCAAGGTCCGTAAGTCTTACATCGTACTTTCCTCCCCTGGCAAAACCCAGGAGCTGCTGTGTGAGATCGCTCGCCCTCTTGACGTATCCTTCGATGTTCCTCAGGCGTGCGTAGAGTGTATTCGTCTCATCCATTCCCATCATCATAAGAGAGGCGTTCCCCAGTATTCCCATCAAAAGGTTGTTGAAGTCGTGGGCGATCCCGCCTGCAAGTGTCCCGATGGACTCCATGCGTTGTGCATGCAACAGCCGGGCCTCGAGGCTCTTCTTTTCCGAGATATCCACAAGGAAACCCCGGACGCCGACGACATTGCCTGCACGCATGATAGGTGCGGAGTGGGCAAGCCCGGGAAACGTGGTCCCGTCTTTCCGGACAGCCATGTATTCCACAAGCCCGGTCTTCTCGCCCTTGAACATCTTGGCAAGATTCTCCTGCAGCTTGTGTATCTCTTCGGGCGGGACAACATCACGCATTCTCAAGCCTTGTTTTATATCCAGTTCGTCATATCCGAAACACGCTAAACCGCTCTTGTTCACGAAGGTCAACCGGCCGTCAAGCTCAGCCTCATAGACGGTCTCAGGAAGAAGTTCAGCAAGGTCCCGAAACCGCTCCTCGCTCAAACGCAAGGCATCTTGAGCCTGTCTCCGCTCGGTGATGTCACGCATCACTCCCCTGAATCCTATGGGCTCTCCTGTGGGGCCCTTAATCAGGGTTACCGAGATCTCGATGGCCTTCTTCTCACCGTCTTTCCTGACGATTGACCAGTCGAATCCTTTATCCGGGTTGCCGGTCAGGTAGACTCTATGGAACACGTCATAGATCTTGCGCGCCGTTTCCCGGTCAACAAACACCCGGTAGTTCGACCCCATCACCTCTTCAGGGGCATATCCGACCATCCCGCAAAAGGAATCATTGAAGAAGGTGAAGTTCCCCTTGAAATCCGTCTCATAATACCCTTCCTGTATACTTTCAAGGATGTTCCGGTACTTTTCCTCACTCTGACGCCGGGCCTTCTCAGCCTCTTTACGCTGGGTGATATCGCGGACCACGCCTTTGAAGCCGACCGCCTTCCCTTTGCCGTCACGCCGCAGTGAAATCGAGGCCTCCACAGGGAGCCGCTCACGGTTTTTCATTATCACATCATACTCAAATGCAGGAATCGGCTCGCCAGTAACAAAGACACGATGATAGGCATCGAACACTTTCCGTGTATTGTCCGCATCCATATAATCGCGGAAATTCATATTCGTGAGCTCTTCTTTGGAATACCCCAGCACCCCCCATGCCCTTGGATTGAAGAATGTGAAGTTCCCCTTGAGATCCACCTCGCAGTAGACCTCCTGGATGCTCTCCAGGATGTTCCGGTAGTTCTCCTCGCTCAGGCGTAATGCCTCCTCGGCGCGCTTGCGTGCCGTTATGTCCATACATGATGCCACACTCTGGTTCGTACCGGGGATCATGGCAATATTAAGAAGGATGTCTAGTATCTCACCAGCTCTATTGACGAATCGAAACTCATATTCATAAGGAGCTGACGACTGGTCCAATCTGCGCTTTTCATGGTATGCCCACATCCGATCGAGGTCTCCCTCTGCTATGAAGACGGCCCAGCTCATCTTGCCTTCAAGCTCATCTTTGCTGTAACCCGAAAGCTTCTCGAAATTGGAATTGGCGATCCTGATGGTTGTGTCGCCGTCGATGGTGATGATGGCGGTCCCTGCGGTTTCAAATATAGTTCGATAGAGCTCTTCGCGTAGGCGGAGCTGTTCATCGTACTCTTTGATTCGATTCAGCTCCTCTCGGAGCTTATTCATTTCCTGTGCTCCATCCTGAGTTCGGATATCATCCGTCATAGCAATGACCTCCTGGTACAACGCAAGGAATTATCCCTGGAATAAATATGCTGCCGGCTGTCACCAATGAGTGTATCCTAAAGAAATATTCCTCTCTTCTCATTTCGGCATCAGTTGAATCAATCATGAGCCATACCGGCTTCTCTCCACATTCCAGGATGAGAGATTAGTCCGGTTCCATGATCAGAGATGATATTCTAGGCCCCCCTAATCAATTCAAGTCAAGGATTCCAAAGAATTTAAGGGGAGCACGAGTTTGTATTTCGATGTTCGAATGAACTGTGTCGTGGTTAAAACCGCTCCTACAACATACAACATATTTTGAGATGTAGGAGCTCCTTCAGGCGCGACCCATTCCTGATGTCTCGGCTAAAGCCGCTCCAACACTACTCGTCACTCTTTTACTCGTCACTGTCTTTCATGACGCTTCCCGGATCGGTCCTGAGCTTTTCCAGCTTGCTCTTGAACTCCTCTGTGGGCTTGACACCTGCTTGCTTAAGCATTTGTTCGGCATTCAGACCGATGTTTCGAGAGTCCTTGTAAAAACTGTCGGACTTGCGTGCATTGGGGTTATAGGAGGAAAGACGATCGGATGAAGATGTGTGGTAGTTTACCTTGGAGATGATCCGTTTGAGGTCATCTGACCCGCACTCATCGCACGAGAGGTCTTCAGGCCCCTTGTATCCCTGGATAAGGATACTTGTCACATGAGAACATCTTAGGCATTTGTATTCATAGATGGGCATCTTATATCACACTGAAATTGAAACGGCAGAGCCCCTTAAGGGGGAATCTATCCAATCCCTCCCAAAGGGAACCCCGCTCTTTTAGCCTTGTTACCCCTTATCCCCCTTTACCTCTTCAAACTCCGCATCCACCACGTCTTCACCCTGTTTTGAGGAGCCCCCGGCACCCGCACCGGGACCTGCCTGGGCGCCTGCCCCACCTGCTCCGCCCTGGGCTGCGGACGAGTAGATCACCTCAGCCAGCTTGTGCGATGCCGTGGTGAGGGCATCGATCTTTTTTCTGATCAGCGCGGCGTCATCACTCTTGAGGACTTCCTTGAGGTCGGCCAGGGCATTTTCAATGCTTGCCCGGGTCATGGAGTCGACCTTGTCGCCGTGTTCTTTTAAGGTCTTCTCGGTAGTGTAAGCAAGGCTGTCCGCGGTGTTCTTGGCCTCAACAACATCCTTGCGTTTGCGGTCCTCCGACTCGTGGTCTTCTGCCTCTCGGATCATCTTGTTGATGTCATCCTCGTTCAGGCCCGAAGAGCTCGTGATCCTTATGGACTGCTCCTTGCCCGTAGCCTTGTCCTTGGCGGAAACATGGAGGATGCCGTTGGCATCGATATCAAAGCTCACCTCGATCTGAGGGATGCCCCTGGGCGCAGGCGGTATGCCCATGAGGTCGAACTGACCCAGCAGCTTGTTGTCGCCCGCCATGGGCCGCTCGCCCTGAAACACCCTGATAGTGACTGCATTCTGGTTGTCCTCGGCAGTGGAAAAGACCTGGGTCTTCTTCGTGGGTATGGTGGTGTTGCGTTCGATGATCTTGGTGAACACGCCGCCTAAGGTCTCGATGCCGAGTGAAAGCGGAGTGACATCCAGGAGGAGCACATCCTTCACCTCACCGCCAAGCACACCGCCCTGGATGGCGGCACCGACGGCGACCACTTCATCAGGGTTCACACCCTTGTGGGGCTCCTTGTCGAAGATCTCCTTGACCTTCTGTACTACCCTGGGCATACGCGTCTGACCCCCAACGAGGATGACCTCATCGATCTCCTTGGGGGTGAGCCCTGCATCGGCCAATGCCTTCCTGCACGGTCCCTCGAGGTTTGCAATGATGTCTTCCACCAGGTTTTCGAGCTTGGCCCTGGTGAGTTTCATATTGAGGTGCTTGGGCCCGGACTGGTCCGCCGTGATGAAGGGGAGATTGACCTCGGTCTCCATCATGGAGGACAGCTCGTGCTTTGCCCTCTCCGCACCCTCTTTAAGCCTCTGGAGGGCCATACGGTCCTTGCTCAAATCCACGCCGGTCTCCTTCTTGAATTCGGAAACCAGGAAGTCGATGATTCGGTTGTCGATATCCTCCCCGCCCAGGTGGGTGTCACCGTTGGTGGACTTCACCTCGAATACGCCGTCGCCGATCTCAAGGATGGATATATCGAACGTTCCTCCGCCGAGGTCGAACACCGCCACCTTTTCTTCTTTCTTCCGGTCAAGACCATATGCAAGGGCCGCCGCAGTAGGTTCATTAATGATCCTCTTCACTTCAAAACCTGCGATCTTACCCGCATCCTTGGTGGCCTGCCTCTGCGAGTCATTGAAGTATGCCGGCACGGTGATGACGGCCTCCTCGATCTTCTCACCCAGGTATGCCTCAGCATCCATTTTGAGCTTTTGAAGGACCATGGCCGAGATCTCCGGGGGCGCATATTTCCTTTCCTCGATCTGGATGGCGGCATCTCCATTATCGGCCTTGACGATCTTGAAGGGCATCACCTTGATATCCTTCTGGACTTCTTTATCATCAAACTTCCTGCCGATCAGGCGCTTGATGGCATGCATGGTCTTCTCGGAATTTGTAATGGCCTGACGTCTTGCTACCTGCCCCACAAGGCGCTCACCGCTTGTGGTGAATGCAACCACCGACGGCGTCGTCCTCGCACCTTCTGCATTGGGGATAACCTTCGGCTCGCCTGCTTCCATAATTGCCATACAGGAATTGGTTGTACCAAGGTCAATTCCTAATATCTTTCCCATTTGAAATATCCTCCCTTACGTTTTCTCCTCTTAAGAAGCTACCGTTACCTTCGCAGGTCTTAATACCCTGTCATTTAATAAGAAGCCTTTCTCGATCTCGTCGGCCACCATGCCTTTTTCAAGGTCATCCCTTGTCACCTGCATCATGGCCTCATGATAATTCGGATCAAAGGCGACATTCGTTGTTTGTATAGGTTCAGCACCATGTTTTTTCAAGGTCTCAAGCATCAGTTTCTCGGTCATCCTCAGGCCTTTGATGAAATTATCGTCATCCGGAAAGAGTCCAAGGGCGGAGGCTATGGATTTCTCAATGGCATCATAGACCAGGAGAAAATCCTTTAAGACGGACTCTTTGCCGTATTTCAGCACATCGGCGTACTGCCGCTGCTGGCGCTTCTTCATATTATCCATCTCTGCCAGGGCCCTTAAGTATTTATCCGTGATCTCCACCACCTGTGCCTTGAGCTCATCAATAGACGGCTCCGGGGCCTGCACAGACTCAATCGATTCTTCCTGGGCAGGTTGAATTTCCTCGACGTTTCTATTGTTCATCTCATCCATGCTGTCTCCCTCGTCCTGCACCTACATATCCTCCAACAACTCGCTCAAGAACCTCGCCATATATCCCACGAGCGGTATCACCCGCGAATAGTCCATCCTTATCGGTCCGATCACCCCCAGGGAACCCACGGGTATATTGCGCTTATGGTATCCGGTGGCCACCATGCTGAAATTATCCATCCCGATGTGCTCCATCTCTTCACCAAGCAGGACCGAAACACCCGGCACCTCAAGCACCCTGTTGAGTATCCGCACGATCCGGCCCTTGTCCTCAAAGGCATTCACGATATCTCTCAGCTTGGTAAGATCGGCAAGATCAGGCTTGTTGAATACGGTATCCTTGCCCTGGATGACGATGTCGGGAATGTCCTTAACGGCCTTCAGTGCAATCATCCCCAAGTCAAGGGCCTGGCTGACGAGGGAATCGAACTTCGCCTTCTCGCTGGACATCTCTCTGACGAGCTTGTCCCGCATTTCATGAATGGTGAGGTCCGCATAGGCCTCATTCAGGTAGTTTGCATACTGATCGAGCTTACTCTGCGATATGTCCTCACCATGGACGATATGATTGTAGACCATGCCGGCCCGGCTTACCAGCACAACCATTACCCTGCTCTCGTCGAGCCTGATAAAATCGATCCGCTTGAAGAAGAACGTGTCGAACCTGGGCAGAATGATGATCGAGGCGTTCTGGGAGATTTTCGAGAGGAGTACGGATGCCTTTCTCAAGGTCTCCCTGATGTCGCCGGTGTCATGTGACATCTGGCGGGAGATCATGGTCTTTTCCATTCTCGGCAGCGACTTGATTTCCATGATATCGTTCAAATAGCAGCGAAAGCCCTCGGGTGTCGGTATCCTCCCGGCTGACACGTGAGGCTGATATAACAGGCCCATCTCCTCGAGGTCGGCCATGACGTTGCGGACCGTGGCCGGAGAAAGGGTGCAGAGGTACTTCCGTGCAATAATCCTCGAACCTACCGGTTCACCGGTTTCCACATACTCGCGGATGATTGCATTTAAAATGCTTTTATCTCGATCAGTTAGCTCGGGCATTGTTTCAATCCTTAGCACTCGCCTCCCTCAACTGCTAACAAAGGTTTTATAGAATCTCTCCTCCTCATTGTCAATATTCAAACTATCGGCAGCGAGGGGTGGTTTTACGTGTTAAGTTTAAAGTCTTAAGTTCCAATGTGATGTATGAGGATACTTGATCAATTGTCCTAACACTTCAAACCTCAAACTTAAAACTTTTCCACCTTACACAACTCACCCTGGCATATCTTTTAATCACTTTAATTCCTAGACAAACAACAGGATTGATATTAAAGAGGCACCTGAATTGATCAGCAAAAAGTCTTAAGCGACACAGAGAAAAGAGGCGCCCATGAAGGACAAGGTGGAAAGGCTGCTGAAAGATGCCGTGACCGGGCTCATCACTTCAGGCTCTCTGCCTGAACTTGATCTCGACGGCATTTCCGTAAGCATCCCTCCCAATAAAGAGTTCGGCGATTTTGCAACGAATGTTGCCATGGCGGCCGCCAGGAAAGCAAAGAAATCTCCCCGAGAGGTGGCCAATCTTGTCAAGCAGGCACTAGAGTCTCACTCCGGCTTCCTTGAGAAGATCGAGGTGGCGGGGCCTGGTTTTATCAACCTCTTCTTAAACCCGGCCATGTGGGTGAGCGCCCTGGAGGAGATCATCTCACAAGGGAAAGCATACGGGAGAACCGACTATGGCACAGGCAGGAAGGTCCAGGTAGAGTTCGTCAGCGCAAACCCCACAGGACCGCTCCACATAGGCCATGGCAGAGGGGCGGCTGTGGGTGACACACTCGTCCGCATCCTGGATGCGGCAGGGTTTGATTGCAAGGCCGAATACTACATCAATGACATCGGCAATCAGATGAACAACCTGGGGCTGTCCGTACTGGCCCGCTACAAGGAGATCCACGGCGATCCGGAGGCTTTTCCTGAAATCGGCTACCAGGGCGACTATATCAGAGACATCGCCGATGATCTCACCAAGGTGCATGGCAAGGATCTTCTCGAGAGAGATCATGATGAAGCGGTTCTGATCTGCAGGGAGTTCGCCGCTGATACCATCATGCAGGGCATCAAGGAAGATTTGAATCTCTTCAATGTTCATTTTCACCGCTGGTTCAACGAGTCGAGCCTGTATCGGAATCGCAAGGTCGAAGATTCCTTGAGATACCTCAAAGAAAAAGGCTTGAGCTATGAGGCCGATGGCGCCCTATGGTTCAAGACATCCCTCTTCGGTGATGAGAAGGACCGGGTGCTGCGGAAGCAGGACGGCTCACTCACCTACTTTGCGCCGGACATCGCCTACCACAAGGACAAGCTGGACAGGGGTTTTGATCGGATCATCGACATCTGGGGCGCCGACCACCACGGCTATGTGCCCAGGATGAAGGCGGCCTTTGCCGCCTTAGGAGCCCAGGAAGACTGCTTCCATGCCCTGCTGATCCAGCTCGTCTCGCTCGTGCGCAACGGCAAACCGGTACAGATGTCAACCCGGGCCGGAGAATTCGTGACACTACGCGAGATCATCGATGAGGTGGGCAAAGATGTTGCCAGGTATTTCTTCATGATGAGGAGGTGCGACGCCCAGCTCGTCTTCGACCTTGACCTTGCCAAGAAGAAGAGTGATGAGAACCCTGTCTACTACATCCAGTATGCCCATGCCCGGATCTGTTCCATCATGAGGAATGCCGCCGAGCAGGCAAGGAGCCTGAAGCCCGAAGTTACGAACTTGGGCCTGCTTTCCCAGGGAGATGACCTCGACCTGATCAAGGTCCTGGCAGGCTACCCGGACGTCGTCGTCTCGGCCGCTTGCGACCTTGAGCCGCACAGGATCGCTTTTTATCTCTTGGATCTTGCAACGGCTTTTCATCGGTTCTATAATAGAAACCGGGTGATAACCGAGGATGCTCCATTGACTTCGGCAAGGCTTGTACTCATCGATGCGGTTAAACAGGTCATTGCCAATGCCTTGGCGCTTATGGGCATCGATGCCCCAGAGGCTATGTAATGAAATTATGAGGAAAACAAATAAAAAAAAGAAGAAAAGACGCCATACCAAGCAATCTTCGCTCGCGAAGAATATGGCGCTGCTCTTTCTTTCTTTGGGCTTGCTCGCTGGCGCAAGCTTTATCTTCTCGTATTTCGGCAACCGATCGGAACTCTCCCTTGACCCCATTCACAGTGCATGGAACAGTATCTTCTCTCCTGAGGAGAAACCCAAGGTCATAACCGAACAACCCAAGACTAAATCAAGCTCGGTGAGCCCCATCGATTATACGTTCTATGATCTCCTCAACCAAAAGGATACCTCGGCACAGGGCGGGGATAGTTATACTATCCAGGTCGGTGCGTTCAAGAGCAAGTCCCAGGCTAAGACATTCGCCAATGAGCTTAAGGAAAAGTACAAGCTCCCCTTCAGCATCGTCAAGGATGGCAAGGTGAACTCCGTGAGGTGGGGCACATTCAATACGCTGGAAAAGGCTGAAAAATTACGTGCAGAGCTCTCTGCCAAACTCCAGCGCGACTGCAAGGTAGTGAAGATGTAAGGCCGGCCGGATAGGCCTGCCCTAGTTCATGTTTGAATCCGGAGGGAATAAACATCATCCTTCATATCGTCGGGGCGCGTCCCCAATTCATCAAGCTTGCACCCGTTGTGCAGGCGTTTCAGGATCTGAGCATACCATACAAGGTGCTGCATACAGGCCAGCATTACGACTACACCATGTCGGACCTTCATTTCGATTCGTTGGGCCTTAAGGCTCCAGACTATCACCTCGGGATAACCTCTGACAGCCATGCCCGCCAGACAGCACTCATGCTTCAAGGTATAGAAGATGTGCTGATCAAGGAAACACCTAAGATGGTCCTTGTGTACGGAGACACGAACTCCACCCTTGCAGGCGCGCTGGCCGCAGTCAAGCTTGGGATCAAGGTAGGGCATGTGGAGGCAGGGGTCCGCAGCTATGACAGAAAGATGCCCGAAGAGATCAACCGGATCGTGGCCGATCATGTGAGCAATCACCATTTCTGCCCCACACGAAACGCAGTGAATATCCTGAAAACAGAAGGAATAGAGGGCATCCTTACCGGGGATGTCATGTATGATGCACTCCTTCGTGTGCGGCAGGAAGACCTTAAGCACCCATATACCGGAGATTATGTGCTCGTTACCATCCACCGGGCTGAAAACACGGATAATCAAGAGAAGTTCCTTGCCATCTGGGAGGCCTTGAAACGTATCTCTAGGCGCATACCGGTGATCTTCCCCGTACATCCACGCACACGGAATAAGTTCGCCCATGTGCTTGCGGATACCGGATCACACGTTGACGTAATAGATCCGGTGAGCTACTTCACCATGCTCGCCATGATCAGGGATACACGATGCATGATCACCGACTCGGGCGGTGTCCAGAAGGAGGCCTTTCTCCTCGGTGCCCCGTGCGTGACCATTCGAGACACGACCGAATGGCCGGAGACGGTGCACTCGGGCGCCAACCGCCTGGTGGCAACCGATCCTGACACGATTGTAAATGCAGTATTGACTATGATGGATATGAAGGTCATAAATACGAACAATCCCTTTGGTGACGGACATGCAAGCCGGAAAATTGCAGAGTTCATCAAGGACCACTGCCCCTAAAGGCCGGATCTAACACCTTCGATACAAGTCCTACGAAAAGATCCTCCTTATATTATGCCATGGAGTGAAAGGAGGATACCATGATCAAATCCAAGAAAATTGTTGCCGACCCTCGGATTTTGTCGGCCCAGGCACAACGTGCCGCATCCGAAAAAGACATTGATAAGGCCCTTTGTCTTTTTGATGCATGCATACAGGAATATCTTAAGAGGCAGAAGCCTTTCAAGGCCGTCGCGGTTTCCAAAAAAGCCAAAACGGTGCTCGGCCCCATCCCCAAGGTCAGTGCGCTTATCATCCGCATGTATACCTTGGTGGGTCTTCTTGGAGATGCGCATCAGGAATACGAATTCGCAGCTTCTTTACTGAAAAAAAACAATCTGGCCTTTTTTCAGGCCCTGGATGAAGAGGCCTTCATAGACCTGCTCGGGTTCATGGACCTCAAAACGTATCCGAAAGGCAGGGTTGTCTTGAAGCACCACGACGAAGGGGGTGACGTCTTCGTCGTACTATCCGGATCCTGTGAGGTCATGCGCGATGCACAAAGGCTCGGGGTCATGGTGGCGGGGGATCTGTTCGGGGAGATAGGTTTCTTCGCACAGACAGCCCGCAGCGCAACGGTGAAGACCCTGGAAAAGAGCATGCTCGTAAGGATTCCGTCAGATCCGCTCCACCGGCTCAAAGAACAACATTTATGCCTGCGGCAGATACTCGAGAGCATATACAGCGAGCGTATTCTAAAAAAGGTAACTGAAGACCTGGTATCGGATAAACCCCTCACACCCACTCCGGAAGTTATTACAACGATATACTATACAAAGGGACAGGACATACCCGTCAACCCTAAGGACAGCATGGCTATTATTAAACACGGGATTGTGGAGGTGGACTATGACGACATGTACCTCGTCAGGAAACAATATCTGAAGCCCGGCGCTGTCATCTCACACAAAAGGGCCCGCGCACGGGCCAGCACCGATGTGGTGATCCTTCTCACAAAGGCAATGCACAAGGCAAAGCAGGCATAACAGCAGTAAGGGGATATCCAAATTTAGATCATATTTATAAAAGAAATTTGAGATTTCATATCTTCTTGTCCTTTCTTTTGGTGCCAAAAGAAAGGACCAAAGAAAAAGCACCCCGCGAACCCGCCCTTCGGGTGCGTTCGCTCGCTTGGAAAATTCAGGCAGCGGCTAACTCGCTTCGCTCGAACATGAGCCGCTTTTTCCCTGAATTTTCCTTCACTCGCTCACCGGGTTCAAGGGGAAAAGAAAACCCATACTCGTTGTCATTCCGAGCGACAGCGAGGAATCTTTCTTTGACTGGAAAATTTTGAGAATAGAGAGTATTTATTCAGCAGTGGAATAGTCATGCAACCATGATCCCTCCAACACACCATACAGGAAACAACAGCACGCATGTGAACTGAATATCGGGATATATTGCAATCGTGCTTCGGATAACTAATTATCTGAAGCAAAAGTGCAGTATAGTTATTGTTAGACGCCAAGTGATCTTATTAGGGGATGCAATGACGGGTTCGGGTCAGTCGTGGAAAAACAATGAGCAACTGAATTGGGAGTATGGCGATCTGCGTCTGCGCGCTTTACGCTACGTCTACAGTGCTGGCGGTGGCATGCAAGCGATTAGCCTTCGGGGACATCTACTCCTCGACATCGCAGTCACGCAACTGTTGCTTGCGAACGAGGCTTTCGATGTCGGAGAAGTGACACACATACCGTTCTGGCGAAAGGTCAAGACAGTTGCAGAATACGGTCTGATCTCCCCGGACATCAGATCCACCCTATCTGATATCGCCCGAATCCGGAATGCTCACGCCCATGAGTTGGAGACATACTCTACATTCCGGCAGGTGCATGCTCTCTGGGTGCGTGCACGGGAAGCCGGCATTGAACATCGGTTCAAATCGAATGATGAGGAGGTAGAAATGACTCGGCGTATCACAGCGATGGGAGAGTTGGCTGACCGCCTCTTCGACCCGGCGACCGAGATGGCGGAGCTATGCGTCGAGTTGTTTTCCCATATTGTGTTTTGGAATTACGGCTTCTTCGACCTCGTGGGTTTGGGAAGGACATTGGCTGATACTAAGTGGTGATAGCAGCAGTTAGGAAGTGAGCGAGGAAAAGCGTCTAACCACAGCATGCAGACGGACGCGGACTGCCGCCCGCGCCGCTGATGCTGGTCGTGTTGGACCTCAGATGATTTGAGGAAGGCAAATGCTAAAGATCGGCAAGACAGACACGTTTGAGAGAGAGTATATGTCCAGATTTCGCCTTATCGCTGGCAAGTTTGGCGAGTTTGTCAGTTATGAGCGCGACAGAGGTGCCAGAGATATCGGGCTTCACCTGACCAGGAGGACAACGGAAGGCGAGGAACGGTTGTCTTCCTCGCTCGTATGGTTTCAGATGAAGGGCCTTATGTCCGGTTCAGTCTCATCGGCTGAATTTAGAAAGTCCACAGACCTTAAGTTGTCTCTGCAGGTGCTTCATCTCAAGTATTGGTTTCTTCAACCGATGCCCACGTACCTAGTTGTCTACGTGGAGAGCGTGGATACGTTTCTGATACTGAATATTCAGGACTACATAGGCAAGAAATGGGGCAAGGACATACTGAAGCTCAGTCAGGAAACAGCCAATGTCGCTGTTCCGACCAATAGCACTTTGGATGAACAGGCCTTCAGGCTCATACTAACGGCAAATGACGTAAAGGAATGGCAGAAAGTGCTCGACGCTGATGATGACCGAAGCGTTCGACTCTGTAGGCGAGACTACAACCTTATCTGGCAAATAGGAACCGCTGAGGAACGTCGGGTCGAACATGTGATCCTGTTCTGGGACTGGCAGTCAAAGACACGAAGTCAGTTCTATATCAAGGAGAGAAAGCTCGGCGAAAAGGACTGGATTACACTCAGGGAGCACTGGCAATTCATGATGAATATCGGGCACCTTGAGGATGCGTATCCGTACTTGGAGCTATACTCCCTTGACGACCAGGAATCGTATGAAGATGATGACGAGAATGAAGACGAAGAAGACGACTTCTTGGCGGCCCTAGGGTTTGGCGACTACGTAAACTCGGACGAATTCAGATACAGGCTCTCCAATGGAGAGGTAGTCTGTGGAGCTGATCGTTGCGGAGAGCTTATAGAATATACCATTGGTGTGCGTCTTAACGAAATGGGCGTCGAAATGTTGGAGTGGGTGCGCACCCTTGAACAAGTAGGGCTTGTCCAAGTGCAGCCCGATAAGTCCGAATGGATCAGTGTGGCGCCGTGGCACCATAAATCTGTGTAAAGGGTCCAACAAAGCACTGCAAATCGGACTGGCTCCAGCTTCGCTTCCGCCAGCCGGTGAGCGCCCCGTTAAGTTTTGGCTGAGGAACCGGCACACATATAAAATGAAGATAGGATAATTAATCATGGAAGGGAAAATAGTAATAACAAATTATCTTGGGGCATTTGTGATATTCCTTACTTGGTTTGTAACCGCTTATTTATCTGGATGGGTTTTTAATAAAGAAGGAGGCTACAATAAGGCTATTCTGATAGTTAATTTGGTTCTTCTGTTAGCTCTCTTCATTGGAGCAACAATAAACAGCTCAATAGGATTATCACAGAGCAGTGAACAGAAAGTAAATGATGAAAAATTGGCTCCAACAAGAGAAATAGTAGTACGTAGTCTTGTTAGAGCATACTGCTCATCTTTTAATGCAGCTTATTGGATAATGGATTTCAATTATCAGCATAATGATCTTCAAAATAAGGATAAGGTTAAAGGTAAATCAATTTTTCTAGAGAGACCTTTGAGAGACTTAATAAGTCTACAGAAGAGCATACAGATAAACAATGCAGCCTTAGGTCCTGATTTAATGCCAAGCATATCAACTTTCGTATATTCCTCTGAAAATTTATTAAGGGAACTTCAGTATTATTTATTAATACATAGTGATGAGTATGCAAAATGTGATTTTGTGACAGAGCCACCTTTCAATGAATTGAAGACAATGGAAAATATTGCGAATAGTCTAAGAAAAAATTATGGAAGGTTATTTAAAGATAAAAAAGTATTTTACCCTACCCCCAAAACATATTTAGAAATTAAAAAGGCATGGGAAAAAGCAGCAGTAGAAACGGGCAGGTTATATTTTGATCTTGATAGCTATGAAACAAAAAAGGATAAAGTTTTATTCATTTATAATATTGATAACATGAGAGCAATACCCGGAGATAAATTGAAAGATGGGGTGAAAGCAATAGTTTATGATCCGAATCAGGGATAAAAATAACAGGGAGTGATAAAAAGGAATGGTCAAGCTGAATAACTGATTGTCTAAATGAAACCCAAGCAGATAAAGCCCAACCATCCACTTCAGCCGACCGGCTACGCCGCGCGGCTGAAGCGCAGCGTTTTGTCTTTACTCCCCCTTGAACCCGGTGAGCGAGTGCAGGAAAATCCGGGGAAAAGCGTTTCCTGTTTGAGCGGAGTGAAACGGAGCGAGTTAAACGCGACCCGGATTTTCCCAGCGAGGGAACGCACCCTTTAGGGCGGGTTCAGGGGGTGCCTTTTCTTTGGTTACTTTCTTTTTGCACAAAAAGAAAGTAACAATAAATATGTTATGTTACGCTAAAATTCCTATCCCGGCGAATGCATACGGTCGGGGGTGACACCTAGTTATGCAATTACCTCTCCCAGCTAAATGACCCCTGCGGCGCAGGCCATGACGATGCCGGCCGCCACGGCAACATTTAAGGATTCCGTCCTGCCCCTCATGGGGATGGCTACGGTATCATGCGCGATATCGAGGATTTCCCTGCTGATGCCGAAAGCCTCCTGGCCGAGGCATATGGCCACCTTCGGATCAAAGAGATTCGTTGAAAGCCTTTCCCGGCCCTGAGAAGTAAGGGCAAGGATTCGATGTGGAAGCCGCCTCAGGTCATCGGCAATGCAGCGGGCAATCCGGATGCCCAGGCATGAGCCCATGGAGGCCCGTACGGCCTTGGACGAGAAGGGGCTCGCCGTGCCCTCAATGACGATCATGCCGGTAAACCCGAAGGCCTCGGCCGTCCGGACGATGGTGCCTACATTCCCGGGGTCCTGGAGCCCGTCGAGGATGACCACGTGGCCCTGTTCCATGATCTCTTCCATGCCTGCCCATGGGATGTCGAAGAATGCCAGGATGCCCTGGGGCGTCTCGGTTTCACTGATGCCGGCAAAGAGCTTGTCGGACATAACCACATCGGGGGATAAAGAAAGGCTGTGATCTTCGAGAAAACCTTGGGTGACAGCCATCATCCTCGGGGTAATGCCCCTCGAGACGGCATCTTCAAAAAGCCTCCTGCCCTCCAGCAGCATAACCCCCTTGTCCTTCTTCAGGTCGGAGAGCACCTTGTACGCGGGGTTATGTCTGCTGGTGAGCGTCTGCATGCATTGCGGTAATCAGGCGCTATACTTCTTTATCCACGTTGAGAGAAAGTCAATCGGTATGGGTAAGATCGTACTCGTTGAACCCTGTTCCGATGACATCTCGCGTACGGTCTGAAGATAGCGCAATTGCAGGGCAATAGGCTCCTTAGCCATAAGGGCTGCCGCATCCAAGAGCCTCTGGGCCGCCTGGAATTCGCCCTCGGCATTGATGACCTTGGCACGGCGCTCCCTTTCCGCCTCGGCCTGTCGTGCAATGGAGCGCTGCATCTCCTCGGGCAGGTCGATGTTCTTGAGCTCCACCGCGGAGACCTTGATACCCCAAGGTTCGGTATGCCGGTCAAGGATGGTCTGGATCTGGGCGCTCACATCTTCCCTCTTGGAGAGGAGCTCATCGAGCTCTGCCTGGCCGCATACGGACCGCAACGTGGTCTGGCTGAGCTGGCTTGTGGCGTAGAGGTAGTTCTCCACGTCGATGACCGCCTTCAAGGGGTTGATCACCCGGAAATAGATGACGGCGCTCACCTTGACCGTGACATTATCCCTGGTGATGACGTCCTGCGGGGGGACATCCTGGACGATAGTCCTCAGACCGATGCGGATGTACCGGTCAATGAGCGGTATGATAATGATGAGCCCCGGTCCTTTGGGCTGTCCGAGCACACGGCCCAGCCTGAATACCACGGCCCGCTCATATTCATTGAGGACCTTGATGGCGGAAAAGAGGAAGAAAACGAGAAGAACGACGATGGTGATGACGGCATACCCTGCTACCATAGAACACCTCCTAAAGGGGTTCTGTCACGTTTAACCTGACTTACTCATCTTAAACGACTTGTCAAGAGAGCGATCATCAAGCAAAGTAAGTTCCTTGAGGCTCTGCTGCTTGAACCTTGCCAAGAGCGAGCCGTGCAGCGCGGGACCATTGACGGGTTCGAGCCTTAAGGGATTGACGAACTTGGTCCTGCACTGGACCCTGAAATCGAGATGCGGACCCGTCGCAATGCCTGTCATCCCGACATACCCGATCACATCTCCCTGGGAGACGTGCTTACCGGGTGTAATCCCTCTGGCGAACCGGCACAGGTGCCCGTAATGAGTGATGTATCCTCCCGGGTGGCAAATGGTTATGGCCTTGCCGAAGCCCCCCGACCAGCCGCAGGCACTTATCCTGCCTTCACCAAGGGCCACTACCGGGGTACCCATTGGTGCGGCGTAATCCACGCCCAAGTGGGGTTTCTGGACATGGAAGACTGGGTGGATCCGGTGATAGGAGAAAAATGATGAGATGCGGCGGTAATTGAGCGGCGCCTTTAAGAAAAGCTTGCGGATGGGTTTGCCGTGTTCGTCATAATACCCATGCATGCCTTTGCCGTTGTCATAATAGACGGCCAAGTGTTCTTCGCCATGCACGACAAAACGCGCCGCAAGGACGCGTCCGTATCCCTTGAACCTGTCCTGGACATAATACTTCTCATAGAGGACCGTAAAGGTGTCGCCGTCCCTGATCTCGGTAAAGAAGTTGATATCCCACCCGAATATGTCCGTGAGGCTCATGACGATCTCCGGGCTCAGGCCCGACTTTACGGCCGATTCATACAGGGAGTCCGTGATGGTCCCCTGGGCCCGTTCATTTACTACCTCCATGGTCCTCATGTGGGTCTTAGCCTGGAAGATCCCGTCCTTGGGGACCACCTCGATATATGTCACGGGATCGATATCATAGGTGAGCCTTTCCAAAGATTTTGGAGACGCTCCGGTGACCCATATCTTTAACGGATGTCCGGGGGTAATATCCGCAAGGTTATACTCACGCCTGGTTGAGGTGAAGAGATTGTGGATCTGGGCAAAGCCGATGCCGCAGGCCTTGAGCAGGCTGAAGATATTGTCCCCTCGCCGCACCTGAAGATCCACCTGCCTCAAGGTGTCCGCCCTCGGGGCGGATTTTACGATTCGGTCTATCTGCTGGGTCCTGACCTCGATAGTATCGCCATAAATGCTCACAATAAGCCTGCTGAGGTCGGCAATCTCATACTCAAGACCCAGGAGTGCCTGGTTATCCTTGTTGAAGATGAGGGTGAGCTCATTCCCTGCCGTAATCCCCGACAGGTCGAATACACCTTTTGCGTGTTCCATAATATCAAGGACCTGATGCTTGGATATCCCGTTTTCCTGAAGTATGCCGGCAAACGTATCACCGCGGGCCACGGTGAGCACCACCTTGTTAACTGCCTCAGGGATTAAGCGTTGAGGCTGTTTGACGTGGACTGCCCGATCTTTTGCAGATGTATTGTGATCAGGGGCCCCACTATTTCCCGGAGCCGTGCGAGGCTGTTCGACCTGTACTCCGGCAAAGGCGGCCTTATGAACCGGAGCCTGGAGGGACCTGGAGGGAGCCGGACCGAGGAATGCCCACAGCATGCCGATTACTACGGCAACCATGAGGGCGATAAATCCGAATCTCCTCGGGTTCCTCCCCTTGTTACCCCGGTATATGAACCCCCTCTTGGATATCAAACCCATGATTAGCGCCCTTTATAAAAGGATTTTCTTGCCATATCAAGCCATTTTGTCTTTTATAGTACGCGTGCAAATATTCGTTGCCGATATCCATCTCAGGCCGGATTCTAAAGAAGAGGCCGCCAGATTCATCTCATGGCTCTTAAAGGCCGTTCGCGATGCAGATGGGATCTACATCCTGGGCGATCTCTTTGACTACTGGTATACGGGCCTGGAAGAACGGTTCCACGATGTGATCGAAGCACTTCGATCCCCCAAAGTCCATCTGATGCCGGGAAACCGGGACTTCCTCTTGAAGAATTCCAGCCTGCCGGGTGTTACGATCATACGCACCGAGGAGATTTTCATCACGATAGGTGATAGTAAAGTCCTTCTCGCGCACGGACATACACTCACCGAGGCCGATGCCGGGTTCAGACTGCTGCACAGATATGGATGGCCCCTCTTTGAGCGCATCGATCAATGGTTGCCGCCTTCCCTCAAGGAACTCTGCGCCAGGGCTCTTGTGCAATCTTCTGCTGTCATCCGCCCGTTATCAGTTGAAATCCGCCGGAACATTGAAGAAGAAAAAGGCGTGGACACAGTAATCTGCGGCCATCTCCACCGATACATCACAGAAAAAGGCCTTATCGTATTGCCGGCCTTCCATGACAGCGGGTCATGGCTTGCCTGGGATGAGTCAGGGCCGCATCTGTATACTCTCTAAAGAATCGCCGGAAGCGGTTCTACAAACCCGCATGCCTGTTGGCCTACTGATCCCCCTCTTAAGTCAAACGCTGCGCTGAGTTTCACCTACGAAACCCTACGACGGTGCTGGTCGCGGCTTCAAGCCGCTCCTACACCCAATCTACCTGTTCTGGCGAGACTACCCCGACAGTGCGATCTTGGCGATCATGGGCGCTGCGATGAATACGCCTATGGTGCTTCCCAGGTTGGCCATGAAGAAGACCAGCAGAATCCTGGCAATGGGGTTTTTCCACCAGCCCTTCAACGAGAGGATATCGTCATGGATCGTCTCAAAGTCAGATACTTTTGGCTTCTTCAGATATGCCTCGCTTAAGCCTGCAAACCATCCAGAGGGGACCGTGTGAACGATGGTCGTTATGGGGGAGACGAGTGCTGCAATGATCACCGTCACCGGGTGGGCAAGGGCAAGGATCGTGGCTAATGCAGTGCAGACCATGGTGGAGACCACCCACCACTTGATCATATCATAGCCCTGCTTGGGGCTGCCGTAAAAGAATACGGAAACTATCACGGCAAGTATGGAAAGCGGGATAATCCATTTTATAAGGCCGGCCCTCTTCGGAGGGACCTCTTCAAGCCGCGCCAGATCTTCCACGGGATGGTCTAGCTGGCCCATGAGCCCATGCATGTGGCCCGCCCCTATGACTGCAAGCACCTTGCCTGTTGAGATATCCGCCAGCTTACGGGCCATGTAGGCGTCGCGCTCATCGATGAGCACCTCTTTAATCGTGGGGGCGTACTTGGCCATCTCCTCCACCGCAGTGGTGAGCACATCCTTTTCTTTGAGCTTTTCAATATCCTTTTCATCGATCTCTTCAGCCTCGAAGATAGCGAGGAGCGCTGCATAGATCAGCTTCATCTTCTTCCACAAGGAGAGTCCCCGCCATGCCCGTGCCAGGGTGATCTGGACGTTCCTGTCCACAAGCACTACCTCGATGCCTAAAGCCTTGGCCTCCTCGATGGCAGCCCGCATCTCGTCACCCGGCTTGACCCCGAGCTTTTCACCAATACGCCTCTGGAAGGAAGACATCACGAGGCTGGCCATGAGAAAGGCCGCCTTCTTCTCTTTTACGACCTTGAAGATATCCATGTTCTGCCAGGCTAAGGGATTCATCATGACATCATAACGGGCCTGACACAGCTCGACAGCCACGGTATCAGGCCTGGCCTCCCGGATGGCGGACCGGACTTCCTCAACAGAGGTCTTGGAAACGTGTGCAGTGCCTACAATAATGATCTCTTTGCCCGACAGTTGTATCTTCTCAATAGACATTTGGTTCCTCGTTCTTACATGATCGGCCTCTATACCGATGATCATTTTCTCAAAAAGACAAGCTCGGAGAGTTCCTTCCTCTGAGGATTGCCGAAAATCGGCTCGGCAGGGTAGCCCAGGGCGATCACCGCCATGAGCTCATAGGCTGCCGGCGCTTCAAGAAGGAGCTTAAGCTCTTTTTCACTTTTCAGGATCTCCCCCAGCCACACTCCCCCGAGCCCAAGCGCGTGGACCTCCAGGAGCATGTTCTGGATACAGGCCCCGACGGCCTGCACATCCTTGGTATGGTGATAGCTGGTGGCGGTATCAAGGAAAACTGAAATGAGCACGTCGGAGCCCTGAACGACCTTGCCGTAGCGGGTCAGCCCGCTCACCATATCCTTGAGGTTTTTATCTCGGATGACGGCAAACCTCCAGGGTTGGTTGTTCATGCCCGAGGGGGCATACCTTCCCGCCTCCAGTATCTCATTGACCAGATCATCACCGACCTCTTTGTCTGTGAAGGCCCGTATACTCCTGCGGGTCTTAATGAGATCCAGCATGTGCTCCTTCCTTGGTGGATGCATTATTGATAAGGTATGCATCGATAAATGCCGAGATGTCGCCGTCCAGCACCGCACTGACATTACCCACCTCAAGATTTGTGCGGTGGTCCTTAACGAGCTGGTAGGGCTGCAGGACATAGGAACGTATTTGTGAGCCCCAGGCAATATCCTTCTTGCCCTTAGAAAACTCGTTCATGCGCTCCTTCTGCTTCATCTCCTCCAGCTCATAGAGCTTTGATGCCAAGAGCTTCATGGCAAAGGCCTTGTTCTTGTGCTGGGAGCGCTCGTTCTGACACTGGACAACGGTATTCGTGGGCAGGTGGGTGATCCTTACGGCCGAGTCGGTCTTGTTCACGTGCTGGCCCCCATGGCCCGAAGCACGATAGGTGTCTATCCGCAAGTCTTTCTCATCGATGTTGATGTCTATGTTCTGGTCCACCTCGGGTGTTGCGAGCACGGAGGCGAAGGATGTGTGCCTCCGTTTGTTGGCATCATAGGGCGATATGCGTACCAGCCTGTGGACGCCTGTCTCTCCCTTGAGATAGCCGTAGGCCCACTGGCCCGATATCTCGACGGTAGCGTGCTTGATGCCGGCCTCTTCATCGGATGATATATCGATGATCCTGGCGGTGTAGTTGTTCATCTCCGCCCACCTGAGGTACATGCGCAGCAGCATCTCCGCCCAATCCTGGGCCTCCAGGCCCCCGGCGCCTGCATGTATCTCCAGGAAGGCCCCCTTCGCATCATCGCGGCCCGAGAGCACATGTGCCTTTTCAATTGAATTGATATGCTTTTCAAGCTGCTTGAGGGTGTCTGTGATATCGGAGATAACGCCTTGCTCGTCATCCTTGGCAAGCTCTAAGAGGACCTGCAGGTCCTCCCAGTGTGTCGAAACCATCCGCCATTGCGAAAGGATTCCGGTGATCCTGGATTTTTCCGACTGGAGGTCCCTGGTCTTTGATGGGTCTTTCCAGACTTCAGGCTGGATCAGGAGGGTTTCTATCTCAGAAAGCCTTTTCTCGCGTAAAGGGATTTCAAAGATACCCCCTCATGGCGCCCAGGCGTTCGCCGATTTCTCCTATCTGTTGCTGGTAATCTGCTATCATGGGACCTTGGCTTTAACACCCGAATACAGCATTGTCAATGCCGCGATTGTTGAAGCGGCAGCCCATAAAAGTGCAATGAGCGGACCGAAGCGCACATAGAAGCTTATATAATCGATCTTTTGAATATCGCAAACAATCATACCCTCTTTGAGCAACCCGATCCGGGCAACAACCTTGCCATGGGGGTCGATGATGGCTGATATTCCATGGTTCACTGCACGCACCACCCACCTTCTTGTCTCGATGGCCCTGAAGCACAGGAACTGGAGGTGCTGCTCGGGTGTGGACCAGGTCTTGAACCATGCATCGTTGGACATATTCACCAGGAGCCGAGCACCCTGCTTGCAGAGTTTGCGGGAGATATCCGGGAAGATGCTCTCAAAGCAGATGAGTACACCGATGCCGTCGATGGGCTTTACCGACGTACCGGCGCTGAAGTCGCCCACCTCGGAGGTGAGGTCGCCGAAAAAGTGCTTAAGCAGACCTGACAGGGGCAGGTATTCTCCAAAGGGAACCAGGTGCACCTTGTCGTAAATCCCCTCGATCCTGCCGCTCCGCAGCAGATACGCCCGGTTGTAGAACTTGCCGTCTTCATAGGCCGGGCTCCCCACAAGCAGGTCTGCCTGGGTGGCTGCGCTGATATTCAAGACACGCAACGTCTGAGGCCACTGTCTGAAGAGGTAGAAGGTGCAAGCAGTCTCGGGCCACACTACAAGCTGCGCCTTTTGGGAGAGGGCCTGCCGGGTCAGCGATAGGTAGGTGTCCAGCGTGGCATCTACCTGCTCCTTGCGCCATTTCTGGTCCTGGGGAACATTGGCCTGGGCTGCAGCAGCCTTGATAGGCGTACCGTCAAGGTATTGCGTGCTGATGCGCCACTGCCCGAATCCCGCACAGACAATGAGCAGGACCACTGCAATGGCCATAGGGGTAAACTGTTTTTTAAGGGCCTGATAAATGGCAACATTGCCTGTCATGACTATGGCACTGATCAGGAATACCCCTCCCAACTCGGCGGTCTGGGCAAGGGTGGAGAATGGGAGCTGGGAATGGCCAAGCAGGGCCCAGGGAAAACCGGAGAACATCGCATATGAACGTATGAGCTCAAGGGCTACCCATATCCCCGGCAGTATAAGAAAGGCAAACCTTGAATCCGTAAGCCTTGATGCCACCAGGGCAAAAACCCCGAAGTACAGCGCAAGGTAGGCAAGAAGGAGGATAAGGAGCAGGACTGCAATGAAAAGGCTCATCCCTCCATAGGTACTCATGACCAGGGCGATCCAGTAGACCACACCCGCCCAGGCGATGAGCCCTGCGATCATACCGGAAAGGAACGCTTGGCCTGGTCCGGCCCCCTCAACACAGAACAAGAGCGGCACAGTGAATATCCACGCCAGAGGCCAGAGATTATAGGAAGGGAAGGCAAGTGCATAGAGAATACCGGTCAGGACGGGGAGGAGGATATTCTTAAGGAGAGCCCTTAAAGGAATCCTCTCGGATACGCCATGGCTCTTAGCGCGGTGCTTCACTCTTCCTTCCTTGAGGGCGCATGGACCAAAAGCTTGTGAATCCGCCTCTTGTCAGCCCCCACGACTTCAAAGACTAAACGGGCATACTCGAGCTTCTCGCCGGGTTTTGGAATGCGCTCCATCCGGGTGGTGATGAACCCGGCCACCGTGTCGTAATCACCGTCAGGTATCTCGATCTCAAATGCCTCGGCAAATTCGTCGATGGGCATCATAGGGTTGACCGTAAAGATCCCGGCGCCTTTGGGTATGACATATTCCTCGATATCGTCTCCCTCCTCGCCGATCATGTCGCCTACGATCTCCTCCATGAGATCGCCTAAGGTTATCAGCCCGTCCACACTGCCGTATTCGTCAATGATGATGGCGAGCTTGGTCCGCTTTTCCCTGAACTCATTCAAGAGATCGATAAGCTTCTTTCCCTCGGGGATGAAGAAGGGGGGATGCATGAGCTGCCTGATGTCCTTGATTTCATCACGGGAGTTCCAGTACTTGAGCATATCCTTGGCATAGACAATGCCGACAATGTTGTCCAGGCTGTCTTCATAAACCGGTATCCGGGAGTATCCCTCCCTTGTGAAGATCTCGGCAAGCTCATCTAAGGTTGCAGTGCTCGGGAGCGCCACAATATCACCCTTGGGCACCATGATCTCACCGGAAGATGTATCCTTGAGCACAAGGATATTCTGGATCATGTCGCCCTGGTCCTCACCGATGATGCCATGCCCTTCCACATCATCAAGGATCTTTTCGATCTTCCTCTTCGTATCCGTAGTGCCCGCGTCGTCCTTGGCCTTGGTAAGGAAGAGCCATAAACGCTTCAAGAGGGTGTCCGGAGGCTGGTACTCACTATTACTGCCCAATTATAAATCTCCTCTATACGCTGACTTCAGATCCTTATTTCTATCGGAAACATCCTGAACAGTCAATGCGAGGTCACAAAATGGGCGTAAGCATGCGCTGTATGCGGTATGATCCACATTTGTAGAAGCGGCTTTAGCCGCGACCCGTTCCGGATGTCGCAGCTAAAGCCGCTCCTACAGTGCGATCCCGACTTATTCCCTATTCACTAGTCACTGATCACTATCTGATCGCTGTTCACTGTTCACTGATAGTATGCTATGACAGGAAGGCTAAATTCACGCTTCAGGAGCATACGCATGCAGAACCATGAATTCACCGGCGGCAAGAATTACGTTCTCGACCCTGAGCTATCGAAGATCGTGAACGCCAGCATCAAGCTCGAGATGCCTTTACTCATCAAGGGAGAGCCCGGTACGGGCAAGACCCTTCTGGCGCACGCAATTGCGGAAAATTTATCAATGCCGCTCATCATACTGAATGTCAAATCCAGCATGAAGGCAATCGAGGCCTTGTACCAGTACGATACCCTGACGCGGCTGAACGACAGCCGCTTCGGTGACTCCAATCGTGACGTGAGCAATATTGAGCACTATATCAAGATGGGAAAGATCGGCCAGGCCTTTGCATCACAGGCCAAGGTCGTGCTGCTCATCGACGAGATCGACAAGGCCGACACCGACTTCCAGGACGACCTCTTGGACGTGCTCGACCAGATGTCGTTCGACATCATCGAGATCGATAAGACTTATCAGGCAAAAAACAGACCCATCATCATTATTACATCCAATGCCAAGAAGGACCTCTCTGACCCCTTCCTGGGCAGGTGCGTGTTCCACCATATCGCCTTCCCGGATACCGAGATGATGAACGCCATTGTGCATGCCCACTTCCCGGATCTTAATAAGAGGCTTTCAGATGCCTGCATCGAGACCTTCTACCGCCTGCGGAATGTCAGGGGTATCGAGAAGAAGCCCGCCACCAGGGAACTCATCAACTGGATCAGGATCCTGCTTATGGACCAAGACTTCGACCCCAAGTATCTCTCCAGGAACGATATCCCCTACCTGGGGGTACTGTTTAAGAAAAGTGAGGATTTCAAGATCGTACAGAGGCAGATCACCGGCACTTAGGAACAAGGACGAAAAGGCACAAGAATGTTCACGGAGTTCTTCTATCTGCTCAGAGACAGGGGCGTCCCCATCTCGCCGTCGAGCTTTTTACGGCTCCAGGAGGCATTGCACAAAGGATGCATAACCTCGCTGGACGACCTGTATTCGGTGAGCAGGGCCGTCCTTATCAAGACCGAGCGTCATTTCGACACCTACGACCGCGTATTCGCCCACTACTTCCAGGGTGCCGAACTGAGTCCTGAGGCCTACGCCGAGATAGACCTGGCCATAAAGGCCCTGCTGGATGAGTGGCTCAAAGAACCCAAGGCCATGGCCGAGTTTCTGGGTATCGACGAAGAAACCCTGAACAAGCTCACCCCCGAACAGCTCGAAGAATACTTTCGCCGGCGCCTTGCCGAGCAGACAGAGAGGCACGACGGGGGCAACCGGTGGATCGGCACCGGTGGCACCTCGCCTGTGGGACACTCCGGCTATCACCCGGGCGGTATGCGCGTGGGCGGACAGTCTCGCAACAAATCGGCCGTGAAGGTGGCCCTCGAGAGGCGCTATAAGGACTACACCGATGACGCAAGGCTCGGGCCCTCCCAGATTTCGGATGCCATGAAGAGGCTCCGCCACATGACGCCTTCCGGCCCCAAAGACCATCTGAATATCGATGAGACCATCTACCAGACCATGAAAAACGCCGGCGAGATCGAGATCATCTTTGACCGGTCGCTGAAGGACAAGCTTAAGATAATCCTCATGATAGACAACGGAGGGTTCTCCATGGACCCCTACATCAATGTGGTGCAGGTGCTTTTCAACCATGCCAAGAACCAGTTCAAGGACCTTAAGATCTTCTATTTCCATAACACTATTTACAATCGCGTATGGAAAGACCCTCAACGATACGATAAGCCCGTCGTGGTTGATGAGTTCACACGATTTGACCCTGAGACCAGGCTGATCATCGTGGGTGATGCATCCATGGCCCCCTACGAGCTCTTAAGCCGCAACGGGAGCATCTACTACAACACAAAGACGGACCCGAGCATAATGATGCTTGAATTCCTTGCCAGGACGTTCAAACATAGTGTATGGCTCAACCCCAAGTATGAATATACCTGGTCGCACACCCAGACGGTGGAAGCGATCCAGGAGATATTCCCCATGTTCGAGATAACGCTGAAAGGTCTCGAAAAGGCGGTTGAGCGCTTGATGAGCAAGAATTGAAACATCTGCGCCCGTAGCTCAGTAGGATAGAGCGTAGGCCTCCGGAGCCTAAGGTCACAGGTTCGATCCCTGTCGGGCGCGCCAGTTTTTGATATAGTATCATAACAGATACAATGTACGATAATTCAGCAAATACTATGGATCCAGAGATGACCGTATCCACAAAAGGCATTTATGGGCACAGAACGGATGAAGATGCCCATCATGCACCTCAGAAGCTCAATCTTCTGGACTGTGACAGGCAGGAACTCGAAGCACGATTCACGGACAGGCCTTACCGCGGCTCGCAGATATTCACGTGGGTTTTCGGCAAGGGTATCAGCGACATCTCGCAGATGACCAACCTGCCCAAAGAGCTGCGCCGGGAGATCGCGTCGTCCGCCGAGATAGCATACCCCAAGGTCGTGGGTAAGCAGGTATCCGAAGACGGAACGGAGAAGCTCGCCTATGAGCTTGCTGACGGCTGCATCATCGAGAGCGTGCTCATCCCCGAGAAAGACCACTGGAGCGTGTGCGTCTCATCACAGGTGGGCTGCGCCATGGGGTGCAGTTTCTGCTTCACCGCCACCCTGGGGTTCACCCGGCACCTCACAAGTGGTGAGATCGTCTCCCAGGTCCTCTACCCCACCCGTGCATACCCTGACCGCGAGATCAGGAACGTAGTCTTCATGGGCATGGGCGAGCCCCTGCTCAACTATGACAACGTGATCAAGGCAGCGAATATCATCACCGACCCTGATGGGCCGCAGATATCCAAGAGACGCCTTACCATATCCACCTGCGGCATCGCACCTGCCCTGAAAAACCTCGCCCATGACACGGAGGCGGGTCTTGCCGTCTCCCTCAATGCACCTGACGACCGGACGCGTTCGCTCATCATGCCCGTAAATAAGAAATATCCCCTTGCAGAGATCCTCCAGGCACTGAGAGCCTACGAGCTGCCGAACCGGAGGCGCATCACCATAGAATATGTGCTCATCAAGGGCATCAATGACAGTGCCGGGCATGCACGCAGACTCATCAAGCTATTGCACGGGCTCAGGGCCAAGGTAAACCTCATACCCTTCAACCCCTGGCCCGGCTGTGGGCTTGAGGCACCGGACGCAAAGAGTGTTGAGGCATTCGAAGAGAGCTTGAAGGACAGCCCCTATACCGTGATGCTCCGCAAAGAGAAGGGCAAAGATATCTTGGCTGCCTGCGGGCAGCTTGCAGGAGGAAGGCTCGATGGCTCCAGAGAATCTCATTGAGTTCTTGCAGGACCCTGGTGCATATCCCGAGAAACCAGAGAAAATCTCACTGATTCAGACTCACATCTCCTGGGTTTTCATCGGAGATGAGAACGTATACAAGCTCAAGAAGCCGGTTGATTTCGGCTTTCTTGACTTCACCACCCTGGACAAGCGCAAGTTCTATACCGAGGAGGAACTACGCCTCAATAAGCGGTTTTCCCCGGATGTCTACCTGGCGGTGGTGCCCATATCAGGGGCCGGCAGCACATTTACTATCGGGGATTCATCAAATATTGTGGAATATGCCCTCAAGATGCAACGCATCAGCGAAGATCACATGCTCTATCGGCTCCTCGCCCAGGGCAAGGCGGGTGAGGAAGAGCTCAGGCGCGTTGGTGCTCACCTGGCGCAGGTCTACGGCACCATCCCGAGCGACGAAAAGTCACGCCCCTTCGGCAGCCTTGAGGTCATCGCGCATAACATAGTCGAAAACTTCGACCAGACAGAGAAGTATATAGGCGGCCCCATAGCGCAGAAGGCCTATGATTCCATCAAGACCTGGAGCATGGACTTCCTGAAAAATAAGACTTCCGTGTTTCATGACAGGGTGGCGCAAGGCCGCATCAAGGAGTGCCACGGCGACCTGCATTTGCAGCACATCTGCGTGGATGGCCCTCATATCTCGGTCTTTGACTGCATCGAGTTCAACGAGCGCTTCCGGTATGGCGATGTTGCATCGGATGTGGCCTTCCTTTCCATGGACCTCGACTACAACGGCTTTCCACGGCTCGGCAATGCCTTTGTAGAGGCATATATAAAAGAATCCAATGATAAAGGCCTCCGTGAAGTATTGAAGTTCTACAAGGTCTACCGGGCTTATGTGCGCGCCAAGGTCACCTCCTTCATGCTTGACGATGCCGGTCTGGATGCGGCAACAAAGGCTACGGCGCTTCATACTGCCAGGAAATATTATGATCTTGCCCATGAGTACATAAGCCGTGAAGATTGACCTGCACATACACTCCAAGAACGGCTCCGACGGAAAGTGGCCCCTGGAGCAGATCTTCCCCGAGGCTAAAAGACGCGGCATCTCTCTGATTTCCATCACGGACCATGACTCGCTCCAAGGCCAGGAGGAGGCCCGTCGGCTCGCCAAGATCCATGGGATAAAGTACCTCACAGGCGTGGAGCTGAACGTGACTTTTACCCATTCGCACTATACAAAGGGCAAGGCCGCCTCACTCGATTTTCTCGGGTATGCCTTTGACATCAGGAACAAGGCACTCATTGACAAGCTGCATGCCTTGCGCAGTTACCGCAGGCAGCGGGCCCAGAAAATTCTTGAGAACATCAATGAGGAATTTCTGAAGCAAGGCAGGACATTATTCACAACAAAGGACATGGATGCCATAGAGGCCGGTGTGGACGGCTCCTTCGGCAGGCCTCATATCGCCAACTATCTTATAGCAAAGGGGATCGTGGCCACCAAGCAGGAGGCATTCGACCGGTATCTTACCCGGTGCGATGTACCCAAGATGCCGTTGTCACTTCAGGAGGCTTCCGCCTTGATCAGAGGCGCCGGGGGAAAACTTGTGCTTGCCCACCCCAATGACCCCAACGGCACCTCATTGGCGGTTTTGGCCGGATCTCTCGAAGAACAGAAGGAAATGATCTTGGCTTCGATGCTTCCCCTCATCGACGGCATCGAGTGCTGGCATACCAGGCACGATATACAAACTGCTTCCTTCTACCTGGGATTCGTCCGCACCGAGGGCCTGCTGGCCACGGGCGGGTCCGACTGCCACCAGCAGCCCGTACTCATGGGTAGCGTACAGGTCGCGGATTGTGTTGCCGATCAGTTTGGCATATAAGGATTTTTGAGAAAGGCCCATCCACGAAGCTGCTTCTCTTAAGCAGGCCTTCCTCAAGTGAATTGATGTGAAGAGGTATATACGGTGAGAGAACCTTTGAAGACATTTATCGATAAAGAGATCACAGATGAGATGGTGATCATTGCCTGCGGGCTGCCTGCTACGAACAAGACCGAGACTACGGAGGTGATAGCGCGGATTAAGGGTTACACCATGCTCAGGACCGATATCATCCGCAAGGAGGTCTTGAAGGATGAAGACATCTTCGATGAAAAGGTTGCCTCCGATATGGATAAGCGAAAGCTCGTCTATGATACCATGTTCGCAAAAGCGGAAGAATTTGCGTCTCTTGGCAAGGGTGTGATCCTGGATGCCACCTTTATCACCCAGTCACTTCGCAAGCGGGCGGCAGAGGTTGCAGCCAAACATGGGAGGACTCTGCTCATCGAGCAGACATCCTGCTCGCAGAAATATTCACTGGACAAAATCTCACGAAGGACAAAAGATAACTATGAGTCCAATGCCTTGACCCCGGAAGCCTACTTAAACAACAAGAAGAAGTTTGAGCTTGTTGACCTGGATGACCTGAAGAGGGCATTCCCCGGCCTCACAATCATTCATCTGTTGGTGGAAACGGAATCCGACTCTGAAGACGGATGGTACGTCATCGCCAAGACCGTACGTTGAACAAGGCCCCTGCGGTTTGATAAACCGCAGCATGGGCAGCCCGAACAAAGAGATCATACAAGGGATGGTATCCATGATGAAAAAAATTATTGTCTGTATCATGATTGCCCTTCTGGCATCCGGGTGCGCATCACACTTCAAGGAGCAGCGTAAAATTTCCAGACCTCTGGTGGCACTCGGTATGGACAAGATCAATCAGAACGACATCCAGGGGGCCTTCATTGAGCTGCGTAAGGCTCTGAATGCAAACCCTACCGACCCTGAGGTCTACTACGGCTATGCCGTGGCCTACTGGAAGTCGGGTGCATTCGACAAGGCATTACAGAACGTGGACAAGACCATAGAATATAGCGACAAGCTGGAACTGGAGCACCCGGGCATCAAGGGTGAGGCATATAACCTCAAAGGCACTATCTATGCCGGCCAAAAGAAATTCGACGAGGCCGTTTCAAACTTTAAAAAGGCCCTGTCAGACGAACTCTATCAGACACCTGAATACTCTTTGTACAACCTTGCTACGATATACCTGGAAAAGAAAGACATAGCGCTGGCCCTCGAGACCGACCAGAAGACACTTGAACGTAATTCCCATTATGCCCCGGCATGGCATCTTCTGTCCAAGATCTATGTAGCACAAGGCAAACCGAATGATGCCATCAACGCCCTTAGGCATGCAATCCTCGAGTACCCCGGTTATGCCGAGGCCCACTACGACCTTGCCCAGCTCTACCTCCAGATGGGTGCAACTGAAAAGGCAAAGGATGAGTTCGTGAAAGTGGTCGAGCTCGACCAGGGCGGCCCGTATGCAACCATGGCGGTGGATAAGTTGAAAGAGTTGAAATAGTAAGTGACTAGAGTGAGAGGTTGGTAGGGGCGGACTCCAAGCCGCTACAAATTACCCTTACCATCCTTGCGCATCTTTACAGCCAACTGTACTGCCTGCAGCCCGGCCGGTGTCATGCCCTCGATGCGTTCGGCCTGGCCTAGTGTGGCCGGCCTGATCTCTTCAAGCCTGCATTTGAGCTCATTGGAGAGACCCTGGATGCCTGCAAAGTTGAGACCTACTGGAATCTTCATGCGCTCAAGCTCTTTGAGCTTCACGATCTCTTTAAGCTGCCTATCGATGTATCCCTCGTACTTTATCTCCACCTCGGTCTCCACTTCAGCAAGGGATGAGACAGGGGGAATCAGTGCATGGTGTTTGAAATCACCTAAAGTGACCTCGGGTCTCTTAAGCAGCCGCTCCAGGGTAATGCGCTCCTGGTCGTTACCGCGTGTGGGGGCAAACTCGGGCATGTCATGAGGGATGATGACGAAAGTCTTCTGCAGATGACCATGTAAGGCAGCGATCTCGTCCTTAATGTCGCAGACCCTTTCAAAGCGTTTCCTATCGATGAGCCCGAGCCTTAAGGCCTCTTCGCTCAGCCTGAATACGGCATTGGTCTCCCTGAGCATGAGCCGGTATTCGGCCCGGGAGGTGAACATGCGGTAGGGCTCGGTCGTGCCCCTGGTGACCAGGTCGTCTATCATGACGGCTATGTAGGCCTCAGACCTGTCCAGGATGAAAGGCTCCTCTCTCTTGATGCCAAGGGCGGCATTGATCCCTGCCATGATGCCCTGACCTGCGGCCTCCTCATAGCCGGATGTGCCGTTTACCTGGCCTGCCAGGTACAGGCCCTGCACGAGTTTGGTCTCTAAGGTCCGCAGGAGCTGGGTGGGCTTAACATATTCGTACTCTATGGCATATGCAGGCCTGATGATCTCCGCCTTCTCCAGACCCGGCACGGAGCGTACGATCTTGAACTGGAGCTCCACAGGCAGGCTGTTGCCCAGACCTGAGGCGTAGACCTCTTTGGTGTTGATGCCCTCGGGCTCGATAATGACCTGGTGCCCCTCCCTCTCACCGAACCGCATGACCTTGTCCTCCAAGGACGGACAATATCTGGCAGGTGTCCCGGTGATGGCACCCGAGTACAGCGGGCTCAAAGAGATGTTGTTCCGGATAATCTCATGGGTCAGGGATGTGGTCCTGGTAAGATAGCATGAAACCTGGGGAAGACGCCCCCTCGATGAGGTAAAGCCGAAGGCCATACAGCCCGCCTCCGGGTCCTGTTTTTGGAGGGAGGAGAGGTCAATCGTATCCCGGTGTAGCCTGGGTGGAGTGCCGGTCTTGAGCCTTCCCAGGGAGAATCCCAAGGTCTTGAGAGACTCCGAGAGCTCATAGGATCCTTCCTCGCCTGCCCTGCCGGCAGGTATGCGTATCTGACCGATGTGTATGAGCCCCGAGAGGAATGTGCCGGTAGTGATGATCACGGCCTTGGCACCATAGACCATGCCGGTGCGGTCCCTGACCCCCGTGACGCGGCCATTTTTAACTTCAACAGCATCAATGCGCGCCTGGCGGATATGGATACCCGAGTCCTCCACCCTCGCCTTGACCGCGGCCTCGTACATCCTTCGATCATTCTGGGTTCTGGTGGCCCTCACGGCAGGGCCCTTCTTGGTGTTGAGAACGCGGTACTGGATGGCCGTTTCATCCGCCACTTCACCCATGATGCCGCCCAACGCGTCGACCTCCTTGACCAGGTGGCTCTTGGCAAGCCCGCCGATGGAAGGGCTGCAAGGCATCCTGCCCACGGTGTCCATGTTGAGGGTGAACAGGGCGACATTCAGTCCGAGTCTATGCGCGGCCAGGGCCGCCTCCACTCCTGCATGTCCGCCGCCCACTACGATGATGTCGAAGTCTTCCATCCCAAGACACCTCTAGGTCAAACGACGCCTCATTTCAACATGAAAGGATGGAGAAGATTACCCCTACGGGTTCATTGCACGGGTTGTCGCGGCTAAAGCCGCTCCTACAGGCAGTCACTATTCACTAGTCACTATTCCCTCATGTTACAGCCGCCCTTTCAGCGGGCAAGCATCGCAACGGGGCTGCCTGGTCCTGCAGTAGTCCTTGCCGATGAATACCATGTGGGCATGGAGGTCTTTGTATACGTCCAGCTTCCGGGGCAAACCCGCCTCGAAGATGGCCCGGATCTCATCATAATCGGCATGCTCATCGACGATGTGGTGCCTGACGAGCATGCGCTTCGTGTAGGCATCCACTACGAAGATACACTTGCCCGCGGCATAGCAGCAAATGCTGTCGGCGGTCTCCTTGCCGATGCCGCTCACTTCCAGCAGTTCCGCACGTAACACATCCGGTCCCAGAGAAAACAGCCTGTCCAGGTCCCCGGCATGGAAGGCCATAATCATGCGAACAAGGTTCTTGAGGCGAGAGGTCTTGACATTGTAGTATCCTGAAGGCTTCAGAAGCGAGGCCAGGTATGGCTCATCGGCACTATGAACAGCGGACATGTCCATGAGGCCGGCTGCCTTGAGGTTAATAATGGCCTTTTCAACATTGGTCCAGGCAGTATTCTGCGTGAGAACCGCGCCGACCATCACCTCGAAGGGGGTCTCTCCGGGCCACCATCCTGATGGGCCGTAATGATCGAACAGGATGCGGTACAGACGGGAGGGGTTAAAACCGGATCGGCTCAACGCTCTTAGTTTTCTCCATGCCCTTTGTGCTTGATGACGTCCTTCATCTTATCGCGGATGTCCCCGCGGATGTTGAAGAGCATGGCGGTCATCTCCAACTCATATTCGAGCGCCGCCTTGGCATCGAGCCTGCTTACTACATCCAGGCTCCTCTTGACGGCCTTGACCACTTCCGGCGATCTGCTCACAAGCTCTTGGGCGCAGGTCAGGACCTCTTCCCTGAAGCGCTCCGGCTCCACCACCCTGTTTACAAGACCTATTGCATGGGCCTCCTGTGCACCGATGGGATCACCTGTCAAGGCCAGATCCTTGGCCCTGGCAATACCTATGCGGGAGACCAGCGGGGTGAGCAGAGGATTGAATCCGTACTTGATCTCAGGGTGTGCGAAGATGGCGCTTTCGGATGCAATGATCATGTCTCCCATGAGCGCGAGGTTGAACCCGCCCCCAAAGGCGATGCCGCTGACAGCGGTGATGAGGATCTTGTCCTGGTCGAGCAGCAAGGAGTATACCTCTACGGCAAGCCTGAAATAATTCGCTGCCTGTTCGGTAGTAAAATGAGGCGCCTCCTTCAGGTCTATGCCTGCCGAGAAACACTCAATCCCCCCGGACAAGACGATGACCCTGATCTCGGAAGATTCATGGAGGAATTGGGAGAACACCTGATGGATCTCCTTCATCATCCCATAAGAGAGCGCATTGAGGTCGCGCTTGCGGTCCATCTCGATAAAGGCGATCCTATCTCTTACATCTGCCTTGATGAACTGGTACTCCATGGGCATCTCCTCTTTTGTTCTCTACGTCATGTACCCTTGGTGAAAATGCATGTCAATAACAGGATAACGGCGAGTTGATTGTAGTATGGTTACTTGATCTGCCATAGTCCTTTCTGCTATGGCCTATGATGTGACCTGCCTTCGAGTCAGTGAGTTGAACGAACGCGCCCGGGAGGCCTTGAGTTCTTGCTTGGGGCCCGATGTATGGGTAGTTGGGGAGATCCACGGGTTAAAGGTCCATGCAAAATCCGGCCATATCTACTTCGACCTCGTAGAGAAGGCCGCTGCCGCGACAGAGCAGTATATTGCAAAAGTGAGCTGCGCCTTTTTCAGAGGCTCATATGCGGCCTGGCAACGCTCGCTCACCGTGATTGGGCTGAAAGACTTCGAACTCGCAAGCGGCATAGAGATAAAACTTAAGGCCCGGGTGGATCTCTTTGTCAAAGAAGGTCGCTACCAGCTCATTGTCCTTGAGATCGACCCGAGTTATACCTTTGGCGCCATTGCACGGAAAAGGGCACAGACCATAGAGACCCTTCGTGCGGAGGGCCTCATGGAGAGGAATAAGGCCCTGGAACTACCTGCAATCCCCCTGAATATCGGACTCATCACCTCTTACGGTTCTGCCGCCTTTCAGGACTTCACAAGCATTATCTTAAAGAGCGGATATGCATTCCGTATCACGCTTTTTGATGCGCACATGCAGGGCGAAAACACGGTGCGTGAGGTCACCCGGGGCATAAAGACCCTTGAAAAAGTTTCGGGTGTGGACACGATAGTCATTATCAGAGGCGGAGGCGCCAAGACGGATCTTTTCGTATTCGACGACATCACTATTTGTCGCGCAATCGCTACAAGCCACAAACCGGTTATCACGGGCATCGGCCACGAGATCGATTTGTCGGTGGCGGATATGGCGGCGCACAAGTATTTCGTCACTCCTACCGACACTGCACGATTCTTTGTCTCACATATAGATGCCATATGGGACTTTCTGGAAGATGCCTCTGCCGGAGTGGCCCTTGCTGCGCGCAAAGTACTTGACACATCCTCGCAGGGCACAAGCATGATTGCAGCACGACTCGCCCTGGTTATCCAGAGATTTTCCTCAAAGGCCCGTTCCTCCTTGGAGGCTACTGCATCCTCATTGCTGAGGAGGGGCTTAAACCATATCGCCTTGAATGACAGGCGCCTCTTGAAGGTCCTCTCCGCATTCACCCATCAGGCGGCATCGTGTATCCATGACCAGGCATCGACCTTTGACCACGCCATACTCACCATGAAATTGCATTCAACTTCTCTCCTCAAACACATGGGCTATAACCTGGAGCACCATCATGCCTCCATGCTTAAAGAAATTTCTCAAGGCATTGCTGAAAGCCTGACAGCCCTGGTCCGCTATGAGAAGGACCTTGATCATATGAGACCGGAGGTAACCCTCCAGAGAGGATACAGCATCACTTTAGGCAGAGACGGTAAGGCACTCCGTGACGCGAATGATGCACCCATAAACGAGAGGATCGTGAGCGTGCTCATGAAAGGAAAGGTCCACTCTGTAGTATACGACAAGGAGCCGTGATAAAGATGAAAAAAGCCAAGGGATATTCAGACGTATTGCGCGAACTTGAGGATATGCTGGAGCGGATGAACAGGGGTGAGATCCCCATCGACGAGCTTGAGGAGGCTGTCAAGTCAGCTGCACAGAAGATCCGCTACCTGCGTGACAAGCTTAAGGCCACCGAGGCAGAGATCATAAAGGTCTTAAGCGAGATTGAGAGTGGGTCTTCCGGCGGGAATGAGGAACAGTAGTACGCCTCATTTTTCACTGATCATTACATCATGGTTGCCATCCACAGCAGGCCCATGGCCGGAACAATGGCCCACAGCCCCATTACATAGATCGTGTACATGCGGTTGTCGAATATGGTCTGTTCCGTATAAAAGTCAATCCCCTTTGCCAGGAAAAAAAGCGGCGGTAGAAGGCCATAGACAATCGCCGGGGCGGCCTTCAGGGGGAAGCTCAGGAAGAGGACAAGTGCCAGGCCCATGATGGTGTATTCCAGCAGCATGGTTGCCTTGTCCTCGTTTATGTACCTGGCAAGGCTCATGCGTCCCATGATGGCGTCTTTCTCCATGTTCTTGAGTCCGAGCAGGATCTCGACGGTAAGGTAATGGGTGGCCACATAGGCTGTGAGCAGGCCGATATTCGGCTGAACTGCCGTGCGGGTGAGGATCAACGGTACTACTATGCAGGTGAGGATGAAAATGGCGGCGCCGTAGAGGCTCTTCAAGTAATCCTGCACGCCGGCCACATCCAGTAGAGGTCTTAACAGCGAGGCCCCGATGATAACAAGGGCGCCCGTAAATCCATTCGCCAGCAGGCTGATCGATAAGGCGATTCCCGTTGAGATGGCCCAGGTGGGCCACTGCCGCTGTCTCTTGGTGCGCGCCGTTGAAGAGAATGCCAGGAAGAAGACGGCAAGCAGCACATCCCACCGGTATGCCTGTCCGGAGAAGACGAGGGCCACCATGGCGGCCCCGAGACAGCCCAGCGAGGGCAACAGCGGCGACTCGGCCAAGGTATCCAACATGATACCTTCGATGCCTGAGGACGCATGGATGCTCTTGAGCGCGTCGATGCACTCCTCGATCACCCAGTGAGGTGTTGATGCACCGGCGATGACGGCGACCTTGTTCATCCGGGAGCGGTTTATGCCCTCGAGCTGATCCGGTGATTCTATCTTGATGACATAGCGGTTTTCTTTGGCCGCGATCTCGGCCAGGCGCTTGGTGTTGGCCGACGTCCTGCCGCCGATGACTATGAAGGTGTCATGGTCTTTGGCGAGCTCCCTCACCTCGCTCTGGCGGTCCACCGTAGAGCGGCAGATGGTATCCGATACATCCAGGATATCGGCCTTGTCCCGCAGGATGTCTATTATCTCCTTGTAAAGGGCCACATCAAATGTGGTCTGCGCCACTACGGCAAGTCTTTTTACCCGGGGGACCTTTTTCGCATCATCCAGGGTTTGGATGATTATCCCCTTATCCCCGGCAACACCCATGTGGGCATCCATCTCAGGATGGTCCTTGTCGCCGACGATGGCAATGAGGTCTGCGGTCTTGGCGGCCTTCTTGATGACGGTATGCAGCTTGAGCACCATGGGGCATGCAGCGTCGATGACCTCGACACCGCGCACTGTAAGCGCCGCCTTATTATCCGGTGAAATGCCATGCGCCCGTACGATGGCGATGTCGCCGGGCTTCAACTTCGGATCGTCGATGTCGTGAACGATCCCGATCCCCCGCTTGGTCAGCGCGTCAATGACCTGGGGGTTGTGGATGATCTGGCCCAGCGTGTAAATCCTCTTCCCGGGGTCATTCTGCCTTACCTTGAAGGTGATGTCGATGGCGCGGCGTACCCCGAAACAGAACCCTGCATGGCGAGCGATGGTGATCTTCATTACAGGGCGTTCCTCATTGCATGGATGAGATATTCCTGGTTTCCCTTGGCACCCTTGACCGGAGAGGGGATAACCCCGCTTACCTGAAGTGCACAATCTTCCAGGAAGGCCGCCATGTCCTTGACGACGGACTCATGTACCTGAAGGTCCCTGACCACGCCGCCTCTGCCCACCTGAAGTCTCCCCGCTTCGAACTGGGGCTTGATAAGGGCGATAATGTGCGCTTCGCTCTTTAAGAGTTCGAGCACCGGCGGGATGACCAGCCTTAAAGAGATGAATGATACGTCAAAGGTTGCCATATCGCACGGCTCCGGGATATGTTCGCGGCCGATCATGCGTGCGTTGACGCCCTCCAGACAGACCACCCGAGGATCGGTCCTCAGCCTCCAGTGGAGCTGTCCGTGGCCTACATCCACTGCATACACCTTCTTCGCACCCCGTTTCAGCATGACATCGGTAAACCCGCCAGTAGACGATCCGACATCGAGGGCGACCATGCCCTTCACATCCACGGAAAATGCATCCAGCGCGGCATTGAGCTTCAGCGCTCCCCTGCCCACAAAGGTGTTATAAGGCTTTATCGAGACAGGGGAATCATTTTCGATGGCGGTGCCGGCCTTGATTACGGCCTTGCCGTCCACCAGGACCTGGCCTGCCATGATAAGGCCAAGCGCCTTGGAGCGGGTCTCGGCCAGGCCTTTCTCCACCAAAAGCTTGTCCAGGCGCATCTTCATAGGATATCCCTGATGACCTTCTGGATGCCTTTTTCATCCAGACCAACGATCTTTTTAAGATCGCTCAATGATCCGTGTTCGATGAACCTGTCGGGTATGCCGATGAGCCTGAACTTGAGTGGTATATCCATGTCCTGAAGGGCCTCAAGGATGGCCGACCCGACGCCTCCATGGACACACCCGTCTTCTACCACTACAAACCTGCCGCCACAGGAAAGCGCCAGCTCTCTGATGGTCTTCACATCGAGCGGTTTGGCAAAGACAAGGTCGACCACCGCAACATCATCAAGGTCTTTTACCGCTTCCAGGGCAGTGTAACATAAGGGGCCTGCACAGAAGACGACAGCCTTTGTGCCCCTTTTCAGGATCTCCGATCTGCCCAGTTTCAACCTGGCTGCCTTCATGGGAGAGTCGATGACCTTGTCCCTGGGGTATCTGATGGCAACAGGCCTGTGAAGACTCAAGCCGTGTTCGAGCATCTTCTCGAGCATGAGCTGGTCTCTTGGTACCATGATCGTCATATTGGGGATGCTCCGCAGGTAGGCAAGGTCAAAGGTGCCATGATGCGTGGGGCCGTCGGGGCCCACAAGACCCGCCCTATCGATGGCTAAGATGACCGGTGCGTTCTGCAGCGCCACGTCATGGATGATGGAGTCGAAGCCGCGTTGGAGAAAGGTGGAGTAGATGGCCACCACCGGCCTCAGGCCGAACAGTGACATGGCTGCTGCCATGGTTACGGCATGGCCTTCCGCAATACCCACATCATAAAACCGTTCCGGATATCGTCTGGCAAATTCTTTCAGCCCTGTGCCCGTAGTCATGGCAGCACTCAAGGCGATGATCCGGGGATCCCTCTTGGCAAGCCGGATAAGGGCGCTGCCGAAGACATCGGAATAAGTCGGCTCAGGAGAGGCCTTCGGTCCGTCGCCATTTTCCAGATCAAACTTGCCAACGCCATGGTAGTGCTCCGGGTCCTTCACTGCCGGATGGTATCCGCGGCCCTTCTGGGTGATTACGTGAAGGAGGATCGGCTCATTCATGGCGGCAATGTTCCGGAATGCCTCCACCAGGTGCGCCATGTTATGTCCGTCGATGGGGCCCACATACCTGAAGCCCATCTCCTCGAAGAGCAGCCCCTCGGTTACTACGCCTTTGAGGTTCCCCTCGATGAGCTTGGCAGCCTTATAGATTGCATTGCCGCCCAAGGGGATGCGTTTGAGTGTCTGCTTTATGCCGTCTTTCACGTCCCGGACACGCTGTGATGTCATGATCCTGCTCAGATAATCCGCCACTGCCCCGACACGCTTGGATATGAACATGGTGTTGTCGTTGAGGACTACGATGAGGTTCTGCCTCCTCATGCCTACGAAATTAAGGCCTTCGAAGGTGAGTCCGTTGGACAGCGATCCGTCTCCTATTACGGCTATCACACGGTTTTTACTCTCGGCCTTGGCAAAAGTCTCGCAGATGCCGCTTGCCGCAGGCAGGGCGTTTCCGGTATGGCCTGAGATGAAGGCATCGTAAGGGCTCTCGGCGGGGTTCATGAACGGGCTTAAGCCCCCGTGCTGCCTCAGGGTGGGGAAGGAGTCCCTCCTGCCTGTTATGATCTTGTGCGTATACCCCTGATGGCCCACGTCCCACAGGATTTTGTCCATGGGGGTGTTGAAGACATAGTGCATGGCAATGGTGAGCTCAACGGTCCCGAGGCTCGATGCCAGGTGGCCCCCCGTACGGCTCACGCACTCTATGATAAATTCCCTGACCTCTGTGCCCAGCGTCTCAAGCTGGCTTATGCTGAGCCGCTTTAAGTCTGAAGGTGCTGAAATATTTTCAAGGATTCCCATAGTCACATCACCCGCTTGAGCATCCACGAGGCAAGCCCCCTGAGGGTCTCGGCCTGATCGTCCCTCAGGCCGTCAAGCGCCTTTATGGCCTTTAAGGTGGAGGTTTGCGCCCATATACGCGCCGCATCGAGGCCAAGGGCCTTCACCACGGTGGCCTTGCTCTGGACCAGGTCCTTGCCCGCACTCTTGCCCAGTGTCCGGCTGTCGGATGTCACGTCCAGGATATCATCAATGGCCTGGAATGCAAGCCCGAGGTGGGTGCCGAAGCCTGCCAGGGACCCGATCAGGGCCTTGTCATCGCAGGCTACGCGTGCACCTGCATACAGAGACATCTCAAAAAGGCGTGAGGTTTTTTGGGTGTAGATCTCTTCGATTTTAGAAAGATCCATGTCCCTTCCCTCGGCCATGACATCCTCATACTCCCCCTGGACCAGACCTGCGGTACCGCAAACATCGGCAAAAGCAGTGCACAGGTCCACCTTGACCTGAGAAGAATATGAGCTTGTGCAGATTACGGCCAGTGCCTGGAAGATCAATGCATCTCCTGCCAGGATGGCAGTGGCCTCCCCGAATTTCTTGTGGCATGTGGGCATGCCCCTCCTCAGGTCGTCATTGTCAAGGGCGGGCAGGTCGTCGTGAATGAGGCTGAAGGTATGGACCATCTCAATGGCCAGGCCGACAGGCAGTGCGGCTGTTCCCTGACCGCCGGCGGCCTCGCATGCAAGCATGGCAAGTATCGGCCTGATCCTCTTACCGCCCGCCTTGAGGCTGTAGGCAAAGGCCTCGAAAATGCCGGAGCTGCTCTGCGTATCCCGAAGGTAGTCCGCAAGGTATTCATCAAAGGCTGCCTTCCTGGTCGTGATCAAGGCGCTGATATCCACGGTTAGTCCCCTATTTAAGGCAATAGCACGGCCCAAGACAATCTTCAACAGCCTAAAGATCCACGTGAAAGACCCTGAGAGCTATGTCTGCGAGAGCTCCTCATAGAGTTTCATGATGGTGTTTACATAGACATCGCTGTGGTTATACAACCATATGGCGTTGCGGTTTTTTTTCTCATCACCGTTTTCCCTCCAGCCGGATATCTTGAGGAGGTTCGCAATGCTCGCAATAGCATCCGGCATTCTGAAGGGGTTTTTTTCACCATCGCCAACACCATCGACCCCCCATTTCCTGAATGTGGTAGGGATGAATTGTGCCGGACCCAAGGCCCCTGCCACGGAGCCTTTGATCTCCAGGGGGTCCATCTTTATCTCGTCGGCAAGCATGATCAGGTTAAAGAGCTCCTCTCCCGCCCATCTTCCCCTGGCAAAAGTCTTTTTCACCCCTTCCTCATCCTGAAGAAAGGCCTCCGTCCCGCTGTTTTTGTCTTTCAGCAACTTTATTATATCCGGGTCGGATATGAGGGAGATGTTTGCATAGACCTGAAATGCATTGTATTTCTGAGGATATGTTCCCAGCCTTGTTTCAATGATGAGGATCGCGGTGATGATCTGAGGGGAGACCCCATACTTGTCCTGAACCGAGACAAAGAATTCCCGGTTTTCCTCGATGAAGGCCTTGCCCTTAATTACGTACTTCTTGTCGTACTCCATGCGTTCCGGGTGTTTTGCAGAGCCCTTGGGATGACAGAAGTCAAGGTTTTTCAAGATGAATTTCTCATCAAAGGCCATTCGAGGATCGGTTATGAGGGCATGCGCACGGGTCCTATCAAGGCCCTTGCCCACCAGCAGTTCCTCCACAAAACCTCTGGCATGATCATCATTGATCAGCTCCGGGCTTGGAGGGATTTGGACTGTGGGTTGGCCGGCAGGTTCGACTGCAGGCCCCTTGTGCGCACATGAGCTCATAAGCGCCAGTGTGGTTACAAAAATCGTGATGATGATAAATCCAAGTGCCTTCATCTGAAAAAGGATATTATATCGCACACGGCAGAGTTACAAGTAAATATCCGCTTTCTTTCGAAATACGATAACTCTTACCATACATGGCTGACCCACACACATACGCCTGTCTTGACTTTCTGTACCGGCACATCATACAACCACTAATTATGAAGAGGATTCTCATAGCCAACAGGGGCGAGGTGGTCTTGCGCGTCATCAGGACGGCCCGTGAGCTGGGGTTGGAAACCATCGTGGTCTATTCAGAGGCCGATAAGGACATGGAGTACCTGAACTTCGCCGACGAGGCGGTAAAGATCGGCCCCGAGCAGCCCTCTAAGAGCTACCTCAATATCGATGCCATCATCTCTGCGGCCCTGGCATGGAAGGCCAACGCCATCCACCCCGGTTACGGTTTCCTCTCGGAGAACCCCCAGTTCGCCTTTCTCTGCGAGGAGAACGGGATCGAGTTCATAGGGCCTACGAGTGCCACCCTTCGGACCATCGGCAACAAGTCCCGGACAAAGGAGGTTGCCAGGTCGCTGAACATACCCACCATCCCGGGATCTTATGGAGTGGTTGCCGACATCGGACAGACTATCCTCCTAGCCCAGGACCTCGGCTTTCCCGTGATCCTCAAGTCGCTGTACGGCGGAGGCGGCAGGGGGATGAAGGTGGCATTCTCCGATGATCAGCTGAGACAGCACTTTGCCAGCGTGAGCAGCGAGGCAAGCGCAGCATTCGGCCGTAATGAGGTCTACATTGAGCACTACATCGCATCGCCGCGACACCTGGAAGTCCAGGTCCTGGCCGATGCATATGGGAACATCAGAATCTTCAGCGACCGCGAGTGCTCTATCCAGAGGCGCCACCAGAAGATCATCGAGGAGGCACCCATCTCCAATATCGATGAAGACCTGCGGCAGAACCTCTGGGAATGGTCGAGACAGATCATCCAGGCCATTGCATTCAAGGGCCTTGGCACTGTGGAGTTTCTCATGGATCAGGAAGGGAAGATCTTCTTCCTCGAGATCAACGGCAGGCTCCAGGTGGAACACCCGGTTACAGAGATGATTACCGGCATCGACATGATTCGCGAGCAGATCATGATCGCAGCGGGTGCCCATATAGAACCGTCTCCTGTCATCATCACGGGGCATGCCATCGAATGTCGGATCAATGCAGAGAATCCGTCAAAGAATTTCATGCCCACTACGGGTACCATCACAAGACTGCGGCTGCCGAGCGGCCCGGGTGCGCGTGTGGATACGCACCTCTTCCCCGGCTGCATCGTGACCCCGTTCTACGACCCCCTGCTCGTGAAGCTCATCGCCCTCCACACCACGCGCGATGGGGCTTTACGCCGCATGGACAGGATGCTGGACGAGACCATCATCGAGGGACTCACGACCAACAAGGACCTGCTCTACAAGTTGCTCAACCATGATAGTTTTCTCTCGGGTAACGGGGACACATCTCTTGTGACACAGCTGCTCAATAAGTGATCAGAAGCTTTCTTCAAACGGTTCAGGGATTAAAATGCCTGAGGTCGCACATGTGTTCCCGACATACTCTTAAATCATAGTAACGCAGACTCAGATCATTGAGGAGCACACAAAGAGTAATATCTTACCACGAAGAGCACGAAGGACACGAAGAAAGAAAGCCTTTTGAAATAGCTGACCGGTTCAATGGATCCTAGAGTGTTTGTTCTGGTTTTTTAGATCATCTTCGTGCTCTTCGTGTCCTTCGTGGTGAGAAAAGAATTAGGATGCAAACCATAAAAATATGCTTCAAGGAGAAGAACCTAAAACTTTGAAGGATACGCTCTTGAGGTTGCCCAAAAAAATCACGAGCCGGTTACTCGCCCGGCTCGTGATTCTGTTTGGTGCGATACTGTTATGATATTCTCTTGTACCGGCTGGAGGCAATTTCCTATGCCTGATGATGAGTTATCCTTGATCTGTTAATCTGCTCTCGTGTCTTGGCGAAATCCATATATATTCTCGCAATGCACAACGATATTGCCAATACAAATAACCCAAGCATGAATGCCGGCTCGGTGTTGAACTGTACATCTATCCATCGACCGACAAACAGGAACAGGAATGAGGAGATAACCAGGGTGAAGCTCCACGCACTCATTAATATGATATGGTTCAGATTCTTGTTCGTGAGCTTGTTTCTTCGAACCCTTTTCATCGCTGTTACCTCCTTTCCTTCTTTTCCCGCCCGTACCCCGTTAGGGAAGGGGCGGGATAACCTTACCTCTTAAGATCTTCTCAGCTCACCAGGCCCTTCACTGCTTCGATCACCGGGGCGGTGAACAGGGCAACCAGCACTGCATACAGTGCAAAGGACCCGACTGCCTCGCTGAGGTACATCCTCGGATAACGGTATTTCAGGGAAATGATGGTGAGCCCGCCCATGATCAGGCAGCCAAGGTGGAAGTAGGGGAAGTTCCCGCCGCCGGAAGTCTCTGCCGCTGCAAAGGCAAAGGTACCGGTGATCATCACCACGAACATCGCTACGATTATTGTCTGAATTGTCCTTTTCATTGTCATTGCCTCCTTCATGATTGCTTGATGCTTATAGATAAGGCAAGCCCCGTGCCAAGTGTGCTGGATCAGCGATGAATACCTTATAACATATTGATATCGAATCCATTTAACTGAATATCCACTCAATAATCGCATGCCTCAATCCCTAAGAAAACCGGGATTCATTAAAAAAAACGTTGAGAGGTATTCAATGAAACGTTTAATCCGGTCCCTCTTGACAGACCACATTTTCAACCTTCACCCTTGACTCTCTTCAGCATGAATGTCATGCCTGCCGCTATCAGGGAAAGAATGGGACTGCTCCCTAACCTTTTCGATGACAGGAGGCGAAATAGTAGGCTTCATGTCGACAAGACCGTATCCTGCATTCGCAATGGGGATGAAATGCAGACCGCACATCTGATCAATATCAGCAGGAGCGGTATGTATGTTGAGATCGATACCCCGTCTGATATCGGGCAGGAGATGTTCATCAACCTTACCGAGAGAAACCTCGGGGTGTTTACGCGGGTGAAAGGGCGGGTGATGAGGAGATCTGAAAGGGGTATGGCTATCCGGTTCATCTGACCGGCCCCTGGCTTGCAGGTTATGTTCCAAGATCAAGGCCTTAAACCTTAGCGGGGCATTCTTTTATGTCCTTTGCCACTTTGTCACATTTTGACCATGGTTACCCTACGGTTTTGCCACTTTGTTCATGCCCGGTATCTTCATTGATGCACTTGTGCCATTTTGGCAAAAATATGGTGCGAGAGAATATTTATAGTTAGTATAATCATTGAGTTATAAACCATGATCATCTGGCACGGCCCTTGCCTTATGTTAGATAGAAAGAAAAAAACAAACCCCAAGGAGGGTAAGACAATGATGACATTATGGATCGTTCTCGGCGCACTGTTCATGACCGGCATAGGCATCAGGTTCACCTACAAGGTCCTTGGACTCACCCCGGCCGAAGCAACCGCAGTGTTCGTCCTGGTGGTCACCCTGATCGGCATCAACACCGGCCCGGCACGCGAGATCCTCATGAACCTGTTCTAAGGCTTCTGCGGGATAGCAAAACGGATAAGGAGGAAGGCCATGAAACGGATAAAGACAAAGAAAGAGAAGATCGAAAGGGCACTGGCCAACAGGCTCAGCAGGATCAGCGCATACAGTCTGGTGCTCGTTACGATGACCTTCCTCGGGCTGTACGGTGGGATGGAGCTTGACAAGATGACGGGCATGACGCCCAACTTCACCTTTGTCTGCCTGATCGTCGGCATCGCCCTGGGCTTCAAGGGCTTCATCCAGGAAGTCATCGCAGAGAGAAAGGCGTAAGTACCATGACGGTTCTATTCATCACCATGGGCATAACCGCGCTGCTCGCGCTCACTGTGAGGTTCCCCAGGCACACGGGTGCACATCACGGGCACTGAGCAACACTTATAACAACCGGGTCCACCTTACACAGAACTTACCAAGGATATCCAGCAACCTTCCCTGTAAAGCCGGCCTTCTCCACGACAAACCATAATAAAACGAAAACGACCTAGGGTCAGGTCGTCTTGGGATATTTTGATAAAACCTGTTGCAGTCCCCTACATCACCTCTTTGCCATGCTGGATATTATACTTCCTGATCTTGTAATGCATGACCCTGCGGGAGATGCCGAGGATCTGGGCTGCATCTTTCTGGACCCAGTTGGACTTTTTAAGTGCCTGGATAAGCATGGTCTTCTCATGGGATTCAATGGGGTTAAGCCCTTCATCAGAGAGTGGAACAGATGTTGTATGGTCGAACATGCCCGACGGCAGGATCTCGTCCGGCGTGATGATGGAATCTTTGCTGAGTACCACTGCCGACTGGATAATATTCTTAAGCTCTCTTACATTGCCGGGCCACGTATGGGCAAGGAGCATATCCATGGCCTCTCGGCTGAACCCGGTCACGGTCTTGCCGGTCTTGTTGCTGAATTCCGTAAGGAAGACCTGGGCGAGGCCGATTATGTCTTCTTTGCGATCTCTGAGCGGCGGCAGTTGAATAGTGAAGACCTTGAGCCGGTAGAAAAGATCTTCCCGGAATTCACCACAGTCCACTTTAGCCTTGAGGTCGACATTGGTGGCGGCAATTATCCGGATGTCCACATGCTTCTGATTGATCTCGCCCAGGCGCCTGAACTCACCGGATTCCAACACCCTCAAGAGCCGTGTCTGCATCTCGGGTGATATGTTACCGATCTCATCGAGAAACAACGTCCCGCCGTCGGCCTCCTCGATGATGCCGCGCTTTTCCTTTACGGCCCCGGTAAAAGCACCCCGCCCATAGCCGAACAGTTCGGCCTCAATGAGAGTGGGGGGGGTAGCCCCGCAATCCATGATAACGAGCTTGCCCTCACGCCTTTTACTCTCATAATGGAGCATCCGAGTTATAAGCTCCTTGCCGGTGCCCGACTCGCCCAGAACAAGCACGGTGGCGTCCGATGAGCTCACCTGGCGGACAAGGGCCAAGATCTTTTTCATGGCAGGGCTTTCGGCATAGATATGCTGCTCTATGTCGTCTCCGATCTCCTGCTCGAGGTAGCGCACCCGCTGCTTGAGACTGCGCTTTTCAATAGCCTTCTCGATCTTGGCCACCAGTTCTATGGCCTCGAACGGCTTCACAAGGTAGTCATGAGCACCTTCTTTGATAGCCTGAACAGCGCCCTCGATGGAGCCGTAAGCAGTGAAGATGATGACCTCGATGTCAGGGTCTATCTTCTTGGCCTCTTTGAGGACCTCCATGCCGTCCATGTCCGGCATCTTGAGGTCGGTAATCAGGACGCTGAAATTGTCCTTCCTGAGGGCATCCAGGGCCTTATTGGCCTTCGTATATCCAACGGCATAGAAACCCATCGCTTCAAGCCTCGCAACCAAGACCTCCACGATGTCGGGCTCATCATCAAGGATGATGATCTTATGCCTGGGATTCATTGCTTTCCCCTGCGTTTAACCGATTCAATATGGATCTGCTCCAGCTTGTTCAGCTTATAACTGAGCAGTTCAATCTCTTTTTTAATGTCCTCGTTCTCCTTCTTCAAGGTCTCGATCTCTTTTTTTGCCTGTTCCAGGCTCCGTTTCAGTTCTTCACTCTCCTTGGCATATTCCTTGGCCTTGGCAGCAGACTTCTGAAAGGTCTCCATACGCTCAAGGAGTTCCAGCAAGTAGCCTGCCTCCACCTTCAGGTAACCAGGCAATAAGGTTTGACCCCTTATCTCTTCCAGATCGGTCTTCATAATACCGAAGGCATATTCACCCTTTACGATGGAGTCCATGATGAGCGCGATCTTATGCCGGGCCACAAGCGATGGCGGAAACACAGGTTCCAAGGCCTTGAGGTTCTCTTCAGAGGCCTTGCCATGGGAGAGATTTTTCTCGGCACTGTCAATCTTCTTGCCCAGAATATCCGTCGCACATCCCTGGAAGAGAAGCATGGTCATGAGCAGCAGGGAGGCTGAAAGAAAAGATACTCCCCTTGCCCACATTGCTTTGTACATATACCTTTCCTCCATGTGCATCAACGATCCCCCTGGAGATCGCAAGACCGAGACCTATGCCGCCATGGCCCCTGGTGTATCTTGACTGATAGAACTTTTCAAAGATTCGGGGCAGGTCTTCTTCGGGTATCCCTTTACCGTGGTCCTCGACCTCAGTGATAATGTTATCGTCTGAGTTCCTTAACCTGATCTCTACAATAGAGCCTTCGGGTGAGTATTTGATGGCATTGTGTGTGAGGTTTGTCAAGACCTGCAGGATCTTGTTCCAGTCCACCATGACCATACAGTCTCCTTGGGTATAATCCACGTTGATCTCCACGCCATTGATATCGGCAATGGGTTTGATCTCGGAGATAAACGAAGTGATTACGGAGTTCATGTCATGGAGCTCCATATGGAGCCTTACCATGCCGCTCTCGATTCGTGACATCTCCAGCAGCTCGGAGACTGTATGCAGGAGCCTCTTGATGCCTTGCCCCATAATCTCCACAAGCCGCTTCTGTCTGTCAGCGAGATCGCCTGCCAGGCCTTCAAGAAGCAGGCTCGCCGCTTCTTTCATTGAGGTAAGCGGCGTCTTGAGCTCGTGAGATACTACGGAGATGAATTCAGACTTCATGTCATCGAGCTCTTTCAGACGTAGCGCCATATTATTGAAAGATTCGGCAAGCTGGCCCAGTTCGTCCTTGGAACCCAGGGCGATACGGTAAGAGAAGTCGCCCTCAGAGATGTGCTTGATGCCGCCCTTAATGCGTTTGAGATCCCTGGTTACACTCCGATAGATGAGGACAGGCACAATAAGGCCGATGCTCAGGGCCACTGCCAGCACCCACCATGTCCATGCCATAATCTGATCACCAAGCTCCTTCAGGTAGGCGATGTGCGCGCGTAACCGGTCGATGGCCTCATTGTTCACATAGCGTGCGATCCCCACGATGCCGTCGATCTCGCTGCTGTTGCGTTCAAAGAGCGTCTCCAGCTCCGTGGGATCATCGGGAAGCTGAGCGAGTTGCGATTGGAATCTGCTCACATAGGCCATCCACAAGCCTTTGCCGTTTTCCACCATGTTCCGCTCAGGCTCGTCGTAATACATGCCCTTGGTGCCGAGATTATCCCATGCCCGGGAGATATCATTCTCCTGCTGCTCCAAGATGACATGATAGGATTCGTTCTGGAGGAGCATATACTGCTTCCCGGTTTCTTCTATTGAGATAAGGTTGGCTATGAGCTTGTCCGTGATCTCTTTTTTCTTGTAATCTATCAGATAGATCTTGGTGCTGAGCGTGCTCACCCTTGAAGATACCACAAAGAGAACCAGCGTGATCCCGAACAGGACTATTACAAAGACCACATAGGTCAAAATGAGCTTTTGGAGGAGACCCGGTTTTGTCATGCTTAAGATTATAGACATCTCTCCGATAAGTGAGCAAGGGAGAGATTAATTATGTCATCTATACTCCTCTCGGCACTAAGGGCAAATGAAATCCTTCAGGCCAACGCCTCATCCAATGTGGCGAACATGAACACGCCTGAATACAAGGCAATTCAGACCACCATCGTCCCATCGATCGACGACTCGGTGGATGTGACTACAACCAGCTCCGATGATCCCGCCCCTCTGGACACTGAAGGCCGCACGGGATCGAACGTGGATGTCACAAAAGATATCACCGACATGATGCAGGCTAAAACGGGTTTCGAGGCCGCGCTGAGTGCCATCAGCGTCCGTGAGGGTATGCTCGACGACCTTATGACTTTATTAACGAGAGAGCGGCCTCAGTAGTCAGCAGTCACTATTCAAAATAAAAATTTTTCTTAACCGGATCCGGGAGCAATTAATTCTGGTTCTTCTCTGTGAAGCATACTTTTATAGTTTGCATCCTTTTCACAGCCCATTGTTCTCACCACGAAGGACACGAAGAGCACGAAGAATGTCTAAGAAATATATAACAGCCACTCTTGGATCCTTTGCCCTGGACTGAGATTTAAAAAGGTTTCCTTTCTTCGTGTCCTTCGTGGTGAAAGTATTCCTATGTCTGCTCGAACCCCATGCTCAATTCTGGTTGCTATGCTGCGCTAAGCTCTTCGTGGTGATATATCCCTTTGTGTGCTCTTCAATGATCCGAGGATGCTTTACTGGGATGAACCTTAATTCTTGGCAGGATTGTAAAACCCACTATCTCTTCAAAAAGGGCGGGGCCCATCCGGCGCTGGGGGCAGGCGTGCCCATCGTACCCATAACGGGAAGCGGAACTTACGGGATCCTCCCCAAACACTCAATCCGGGTCAGACCGGGCAGGATTACCATGACCGTCCTCGAAGCCCATATACCCTAAAGGACACGATGTCGTATCGCTTATGGAAGAGGTATACAAGTCCGTCAAACTCGGTTATACTGCCTAGCCGATGATTGGTGATCTGCTCTACAGGTGTCCTTTGTGCGGTGCATTTGATTGGCTTGAGAGAGATCATTGCGTTTCCTGTAATATGGACTTCAGGCTCGTAACCCGCTCGCTTGCATCCGTTAACGGTGATGTCAGGCCCATCTCGCACTGGTATAAGAAGATCCGGGCCTTCGATCCGCCCAGGGACCCGTCCGGCGTCATTATGAAAAGCCGGCAGGTCAGGCTCTCCCGGGAGTCTCAAGAGGGTATATATAAGGGGTATGCAGGCATTACGGCATACCATTTCTCAAGGGTCCAGGCGGACATGGGCACCCTGACCCTGAAAGAAGACGGTCTGAGCTTCTCGGGGGCCGCCGGCAGCATCGACCTGCCGTTGAATAAAATCCTGGGGGTTACCATCGAATCGAACACCATTATCATCATCAACCCGGCGCATGGGCCCCTGTTCTTTGATTTCCTGGAAGAATCGGGGAAAAAGTGGGAAGACCTCATCCAGGGCTCACTCATAAAACATTATGATCCCAAAAATATCGTGGAATTTTACCCACGGGTCCTCATTCAAGGCTCCCTGAGGGAAAACCCCTCAAAGGCACCGGGCCATCTCAAGCTGCACGTACCGGAGAAGAAGTGGTACGCAAAGGATAAAAGCCTGCTCTCTGCTGCGCTTAAGCCTGTTGCCCGGCCTATTCTGAAGGCACTCCTGTCGATAAAGATTACCGGGCTTGAGAACATACCCGCAAAGGGTCCGGCCATCGTAATGCCCAATCACACGTCTTTCCTCGATTCCGTTGTCCTCGGCTTCTTTACAAAGCGGGACATCTGGTTCATGGCAAAAAATTCGGAATACCGCCACGCCTTCATGAAGTGGTTCCTGCGCCATGCAGGCTCCTTCCCCGTCCGGCGGTACAATATCGATGTCCAGGCCGTTCGAAACACCATACGGGTGGTTCAGCACGGCCACATCCTGGGCATATTCCCCGAGGGAGAGCGCACATGGGACGGTGAGATGCTCCCGCTCCGCACCGGCACGATCCGGCTCATCCTGGCGCTGAATACGCCCATCATCCCGGTGGGCATTTCCGGTTCATACGAACTCATGCCCCGCTGGACAGCCTCCATCAAGCGTGTCCCGGTCAATATCTCCATAGGCAAACCGATCAAGTTTGCCCACATACCTATCCCGAGACAGACCAGGGACGACATAGAGTCCGCATCCACGGAACTGCGTACGCAGATACAAAAACTGATCGGGGGGACACCATGAGCATGGTAAAGGTAATCCCCTTAGGCGGTGTCAGAGAGTTCGGGCTCAATTCCATGGTCATCGAGACCGCTCAGGGGTCGATCGTGGTGGATACGGGCGTTATGTTCCCCAAGTTCAATCCTACCGGCATTGACCAGATCATTCCGGACTTCAGCTATGTGGTGGATAACCAGGAGGCATTCCAGGGCATCCTCCTTACCCATGGACATGAAGACCATATCGGGGCGCTACCCTACCTTTTGAAAGAGGCCCCCATACCCGTCTACAGCCATCCCTTTACCCTGGAGCTGGCCAAGCGAAAGCTCAAGGAATATGACATGGACGGCCGTCTCAAACTCATCCCGGTCCATGCGGGCCAGAAGATAAGCCTGGCGGGCATGGACATCGAATTCATCGAGGTGCGCCATTCCACCATCGGGTGTTTTTCATTGAACATACTCACGCCCCAGGGACGCATCGTCCATTCCGGAGACTTCAAGGAGGTTCCAAGCGAATTCAGGACCATGGAAGGACCGGTGAAGCTCTTTATCTGCGAGAGCACCAACGCAGAGCTCGACCCCAGATGCTCGGACGAGGACAAGGTCTTCTCCAGCATAGACTCCATCATCAAAAAGACACACGGTGCAGTGCTCATCTCCACATTCTCCAGTCATGTGAAGCGCGTCCAGATGCTCTATGAGCTTGCCGTGCGGAACAACAGAAAGGTCACCATCATCGGCAGGAGCATGAATCAGATTGTGGATATCGCCACCGACCTCGGTATCCTCGATCTCGATCCGAGGGACCTCATCAAGCCTGAGGAAATCGTTTCCATTGACAGAAGCAAGCTCATGATCATCTGCACGGGCACCCAGGGTGAGGTCTATTCGGTCCTGTCACTCATCGCGAGAGGCTGGCACAAATTCAAGGTGAAGACCGGCGACAGCGCTATCATCTCGGCCCGCATCATCCCCGGCAACGAGATCGCCATTGCCCGCTGCATCGACCAGCTCATCGATTACGGCGCCCGGGTCTATTACCCCGATATTGCCGATGTTCATGCCACAGGCCATGCCACACATAAGGCACTAATCGAGTCGGTCAGGCTGCTCAATCCTCAGATCCTCATGCCCATCCACGGCGAGCTGCGCCACATGAAGTCATTAGCGGACATGGTGGAGACATCGCTCAACCTTAACCCGCAGATCATCTTCGCCAGGCCCGGACAGGTCTGGACCTTAACAGAGAACGGCATGGAGATCACCGGTGAAGCACCCTATGGAAAGTGCTTTGTAGACGGTGAGCTCACCGGCGATATCAGGGATGTGGTATTAAGAGACCGCAGGCATATATCCGAGGGCGGGCTCGTCATCGTGTTCGTCGTGATCGACTCGGTCAAGTATGAAATTGCCCTGGGGCCCGACATCATGTGCAAAGGGGTCGTGCCCGCGAGCATGGAGCAGGAGATCATGGAGGAGATCCGTGAGAATGTCCTTTCCATCTTGGGAATCTGCCTCGGCAAGGACACGGACACACAGATTATCCAGAACCGCATGCGGGAATCGCTGGGCACCACTCTCAAAGCGAGGCTCGGGAAGAAGCCCATGATCATCCCGATCATCATGGAGATGTAGTTGCGTGGTCTTCCTGCTTTCCATCACATCTAGGCGGCGGCAATTGCTTTCAAAGCAGGGTTGATTTCTTCTGCATTTCTGGTATGGACGTTACAAAGAGAGTCTTTTTTCATCTTTTCTCGGTATTGCTTAAGCGGCGGGAATTAACCGCCTTGGGTTGAGGTAAGGAAGGTTCATTCATGGCGAAGCGGCAGAGCGGAAGTACGATACCCGTACACGTTACCGGACTGGTCTTGAGCTTTGCCGCCGTTTTCCTCCTGCTCGCCCTTATCTCGTATTCCCCTCTGGACCCGGGGTTCACCCTGTCAAAACATACCGAGACCTTCCACAACTGGATGGGTTTTGTCGGCTCCTACATAGCGGACGGGCTCTACATCATCCTCGGAATATGGGCCTTCGCCCTACCCGTCTTCCTGGTGGACTACGCCTGGCGGTACTGTGTCAGGAAGCATCCGGTGAACTGGATGCACATAGCGAGCACGGTCATGATCATGTTCGCGGTCTTGGGCCTTCTGCACATCTTTTTAGGCGAGATAAGGCTGTTTTCAACCGCCATCAAATCAGGCGGCGCCATCGGAAAGATCATCGGGGACTCGCTTGTCGGCTACCTCAACCGCTGGGGCTCGCTGGTGCTCCTGCTCATGCTGCTGGCGGGCGGGATCATGATGGGTTATGACCTTTCTTCTCCCGTGCGCGTGTTCCGGGACTTTACCGCACTCATCAGAGAACGGCGGTTCATCAGGGACAAGCGGGGCATGGCCGAGCGTAGTGGCGAATCAAAGCCGTCAAAGAAGAGTTCACCCAAGTCCAAGATTGATAAGGAACCGAGCGGCAAAGAACCGCGGATCACCATGATGGAACATGGAGGCGTCGATTCATCCGAGGTCCCCAAGCAGGCCACGCTGGACTTTATCAATAACTACCAGTTCCCGCCCATATCCCTGCTCAGCAATCCGCCTTGGAAGAGCCGGACGATCACCGAAAAAGAGCTCAAGGCGAATGCCTCGCTGATCCTGTCCAAGCTCAAGGACTTCGGCGTGGAGGGAGAGATACTCGAGATCAAGCCCGGCCCGGTTATCACCATGTACGAGTTTACACCGGCGCCGGGCATCAAGATCAACAAGATCGTGTCTCTGGCCGATGACCTTGCCATGGCGCTCAAGGCCTCTCCGGTACGGGTTGTGGCCCCCATACCCGGCAAGAATGCAGTCGGCATCGAGATCCCCAACCGCTCCCGTGAGATCGTGATCTTGCGGAGGATCCTTTCCAGCAAAGAGTTCACAACCGCCACCGCCCCCCTGACCCTGGCCCTGGGCACGGATATCGAGGGCGCACCCGTGGTGACCAACCTGGCCAAGATGCCCCACCTCCTCATTGCAGGTGCAACAGGCACCGGCAAGAGTGTGGGTCTGAACACCATGATCCTTTCGCTCCTGTATAAGAACAACCCTTCCGAGCTGAAGTTCATCATGATCGACCCAAAACGCATCGAGCTTTCGCACTACGAAGGCATACCGCACCTGCTGCACCCCGTAGTCATCGACCCGCGTGAGGCCCTGCCGGTCCTCAAATGGGCGGTCAGCGAGATGGAACAGCGCTATGCCCTGTTCAAAGACCATGGAGTCAAGGGCATCGATTCGTACAACAAAAAGATCAAGAAAGAGGTTTCGGAGCCGAGGACGACCCTGGCCACCCTCGATACGGAAGACTCCGATCCGGGGCTGCTGCCCAAGATCGTGGTCGTCATCGACGAGATGGCCGACCTCATGATGGTCAACCGCGAGGTGGAGGTCTTCATCGCGCGCCTGGCCCAGATGGCCCGGGCTGCGGGCATATACATGATCGTGGCCACCCAGCGGCCGTCGGTGGATGTGATTACCGGACTGATCAAGTCCAACTTCCCCTCACGCATCTCCTTCAGGGTCTCATCAAAGATCGACTCGCGCACCATCCTCGACTCGTCCGGTGCCGATCAGCTTTTAGGCCTTGGCGATATGCTCTTCCTCTCGCCGGGCACCTCATACCTGAAGCGCGTGCACGGGGCCTATGTCTCCGAAGAGGAGCTGGACAAGGTGATCGAGTTCATCCGAGAGCAGAAAGGTCCGGACTACATCAGGGAGATTGATACGCAGTTAGCAGCGATAGCCAGGGAAGATGACGATTCGAATGGACCGGACGCGGAATATGACCCGGTCTATGACGAGGCATTGGAATTCGTAACCAACAAGGGCAGCGCATCCATATCGCTGATCCAGCGGCGGTTCAGGGTTGGGTACAACCGCGCGGCACGGATCATCGAGCAGATGGAAACTGAGGGCATCTTAGGCCCTGCGGACGCTGCAGGCAAACCACGAAAGGTATTGGTCAGATCATATGCGAATGAATTGGAAGAGTAGTCTTTTACCTGTTGTATTAATCCTGACTTTATCCGGTATCTCCAATGCGGTCGAGCTCACCAGGGTGCAGCAGCGCTTCAGCAAGGTCCAGGACTTCACGGCCGTATTCAGGCAGGAGACCTTCCAGGTGATCGCCAACAAGACGGTCCATTTCGACGGAAAGGTTTCCTACAAGCGCGACGCCGGTGTCAGGATGGATGTGACGAGCCCTCAAAAACAGATCCTTATCCTGAAAGGCCAGACCGTGCTGGTGATCCTCCCTGAGGAAGGGACCTCGCAGGTCCAGGAGATCCCGAATGAGATCGCGGCCCAGAATATCCTGGGGTTCTTCACCGGGCTTAGCTCCATCGAGGAGCACTATACCGTTCAATCCGCGGACGACCACCTTGTGCTCATGCCGAAGACCGGGACCGGGTCCATCTCGGTCTGGGTGAACACGGACAACCTCATTTCCCGTATCCTGCTGAAAGACGCCATGGGCAACACGAGCGACATCACGTTGAGCTCCTACCGCTTCAACAGGGGCATCAGCGACGAGCTGTTCCAGCAGAAAAACGGCGGTACCACGGGAACCCCGAAGGAAAAGACCCCCGGAAACGGCTAACCAAAAGGTTGCAGAGCAGGAAAGGCAATAGCCCAACTCCTTCATGCCCATCGTCTCATAGAGCTCGACGTAGCCGCAGCGGATGGCCTCATGTGCCGCTTCCATGGCCCTGTCCCGGCCGAAGGCTCGTGTGAACCCCCTGATCAGGCACGCTGCGGATCTTCCGTGAGGTCGCAAACCTGGTATGCATCCCATATATTATTTTTATTCCAAAAAAGGGGTACCATCCTTGAAAATAAAGATTATTATATTATAAAGAGATAGCAATATGAATATCGTCGAACATGCCATAGCCCTTGCTGCCAGGGCGCATGCAGGGCAGCTTGACAAGGCAGGCGTGCCTTACATCTTTCACCCCATCAGGGTCATGCTGAGAATGACCACCGACAACGAACGCATTGCAGCCGTACTGCACGACGTGGTGGAGGACTGCGGGTGGACGCTGGAACAGCTCGCATCGGAAGGGTTCAGCAGCATTGTCATCGATGCGGTCGATGCCTTGACGAAACGGCCGGGCGAGGACTACGAAGCCTTTGTATTACGGGCAGCCGCAAACGCCATTGCCCGGAAGGTGAAGCTTGCGGACCTGGCGGACAACAGCGACCCTCAACGGAGTGTAGACCACACGGAACGCGGCCGTGCCCGTCTGGAGAAATACCGCAGGGCTGCCGAAGTGCTGAGCGAGATCGACCAGCCGTAGCCCGCAGGGCCGGTGGAGATCGGGGGCATCATCACGGCCTCGCGCAAGGCATTTGTGAGTTCGCCTACTGCAACACTCCAGGCAGCTATCAAGACCTGCCTGAACAGCAAGATCGCCTTGTGCATGTTACACTTCAGGGATAAAGAATCAGCGACCTCGGAAACCCTCAAATCAGAGAACTGCGCCGCATTCGAGATACTCACCGACGATATAAACCACGGGGTGCCCATAATGGTATGAATTTGTGAAAGGCCTGGTTTGATCCGTAGGGTGGATGGAGCTTCAGCGTAACCCTTCAAGCCTCTGTAGGAGCGGCTTCAGCCGCGACCCTCTCCTCTATGCTTCGCTCAAGGCCATGCTCCCTGAATACGAGAGAAGTAGTTAACCCTGCTTGCCGTTTTTATGATACAATAAAAAAACAAAAAAATGACAATGGATTGGAATGGAGGTGGGGGTGCCCTTGGACTCAAAATTGTAACGTCCCCTTTGCCTCCGGAGATACTGACCAATGATAGGGGCCACGGCGGGGTGACCATAGCGGTATGAATTTGCGAAAAGACCCGGTCTGATCCGTAGGATGAGTGAAGCCTCAGCGCAACCCTTCAAACCTCTGTAGGAGCGGCTTCAGCCGCGACCCTCCTCTATGCCGCGCTCATGGCCATGCCCCCTGTATGCGAGAGAAGTAGTTAACCCTGCTTACCGTTTTTATGATACAATAGAAAAAGCAAAAAATGACAATGGATTGTAATGAAAAAGAGATGGGGGAGCCCTCAGCTTCATAAAATGGAAACGTCTCTTTTTTCATTCCAAATTCATGCTAAAGGAATAACGTTTGACCACTGAGAAGATCACCCTTTCCCAGCTCGAATCCTTTCTCTTCAAGTCCGCCGATATCCTGCGGGGCAAGATGGATGCCTCGGAGTTTAAGGAATTCATCTTCGGCATGCTGTTCCTCAAGCGCCTCTCCGATGAGTTCGACCGCAAGCGCGAAGATTTGCGCAAAAAGGACTTCGCGCATCTTAAGGATCAACCTGACCTCATCAAGGAACTGCTGGAGGACAAAACCTCCTACGGCGAAACCTTTTTCGTTCCCGTGCGCGCCCGCTGGCACGAAGCCTGGACCGACGAGAACAATGAGCTGGTTCCGGCCCTTAAGGACCTGAAGTATGACATCGGCAACATGCTCAACAAGGCCATTGCCGCGGTTGAAGAGGAAAACGACGCTTTGGCCGGTGTGCTGAAGAACAACATCGACTTCAATGCAGTCAAAGGCAAGACCAAGATCCCGGACCAGAAGTGGAAGGAACTGCTGGACCACTTTAACCAACCTGGGTTCGTGCTGGTCAATGACAACTTCGAGTTCCCTGACCTGCTGGGAGCGGCCTACGAATATCTGATCAAGTTCTTTGCCGACAGTGCAGGCAAGAAAGGCGGCGAGTTCTATACACCCGCCGAGGTGGTGCGTCTGCTGGTGCAGCTTACTAAGCCCGAGGCCGGCAACACGATCTACGACCCCACTGCCGGCTCAGGCGGCTTCCTGATCCAGGCGCACCAATACGTGGAGGAACAGGGACAGGACCCGAATGACCTCGCCCTTTACGGCCAGGACTCCAACGGCACGGTCTGGTCCATCTGCAACATGAACATGATCCTCCACAACATTACCCGCTTCACCATTGAGAACGGCGACACCCTGGAGGACCCGCAGATCCTGGAAAACGGCCAGGTGCGCAGATTCGACCGAGTGCTGGCCAACCCGCCCTTTTCTCAGAACTACAGCCGGGCCAATCTGAAATTCCCGGAACGCTTCCGCGAGTGGTGCCCCGAGACCGGCAAGAAGGCCGACCTCATGTTCGTTCAGCACATGCTGGCCAGCCTCAAGCAGCGCGGCCACATGGCCACCATCATGCCCCACGGGGTATTGTCTCGGCGTGGCAAAGAAAAGCTCATCCGCGAGATCTTCATTAATGACGACGTGATCGAGGCCATCATCAGCCTGCCACCCGGCCTCTTCTATGGCACCGGGATATCTGCCTGCGTCATCGCGGCGAACAAGAACAAGCCCGATGAGCTGAAAGAGAAGGTGCTGTTCATCAATGCCGACCACGAGTACGCCGAAGGCAAGGCCCAAAACAAGCTGCGGCCCGAGGACATCGAGAAGATCGACTTCGTGTTCACCCACAAGCTGGAAATCCCCAAGTACAGCCGCCTGGTGGACAAGGCCGAGATTGTGGATCTTCACGACTACAATCTCAACATAAGGCGTTATGTGGATAACACCCCTGACCCGGAACCGGAAGATGTGCAGGCCCACCTGATCGGCGGCATCCCCGAGGCAGCGGTCGCCTCCCGCGCTGCCGATTTTGCCCGCTTCGGCATACAGCAGGCAACGCTCTTTCAGCCCGAACGCCCAGGTTACCTCGCCTTCCTGTTACATATTGAAACCAGGCCCGCCATCAAGACCGTGCTCGAAGCTGACCCCGCACTCCTACAGACGCTCGCCGGCCACCACGATGCCCTGGAGGCCTGGTGGGCTGTGGCCCAGGTCGATTTTGCCGGGCTGCGCGATGGCAGAAAGATGCCGGAGGTCCGCCATGAGCTGTTGAAAACGCTCAAGTGCAAACTTATTCCTTTGCACGTGCTCGATGAATTCAAGGCCGCCGGGGTATTTGTGAACTGGTGGCAGCAGATCCGCTATGACCTGAAGACCATCATCTCTATGGGCTGGCACCACGGCCTGATCCCTGATGAATACCTCATTGCCGAATTCTTCCAGTCGGAGGCAGATGGAATAGAAACATTGGAGGCAAGGATCAGCGAGGCCCAGGGCGAGCTGACCGAGGCGGTGGAGACCGCACAGGAAGTGGCCTCTTATGAGCCGGAAGAAGACGAGAACGTCACTGCAACTGTCATAAAAAAGGCTCTCAAGGACCTCATCGACGACCTCAAGACCGTCACGGGAGACTCTGCCCGCAATGAGCTTGAAAACCTGCAGGCTCAGGAAAAGGCCCTCAGTGCCATTGAGAAACGAATTAAGGAAAGCAAGGCGGCACTGAAAGCCAAGACTAATGAGCTTGAGCTCAAGCTCCAGCTCAAGCGCCTGGGCGGTGACGAGTTCAAGGCCGAGAACCTGGAGCTGATCCGGCAGGTGGACAATCAACTGGCAAACCTCGATGGCGCCAACAAGGACGACAAAAAAAAGATCACTGCCTTGCACAAGGACAGGACCGTATTGCATGCCCGCCTAGCCAAAACCGACGGCATCCTCAACGCCATAGGCGGCCGTCTCACCGAAGAACAAACCCGAATTCTCATCCTGAAAAAGCTCTATGACATCGCGAGCAGCGAGCTGAATCGCTATCTGAATTCTGAAAAGCGTGGACTCATTGCCGGGGTAGAGAACCTTTGGGACAAGTATGCCGTGTCAAGTCGTGAGCTGGAAAAGCAACGAGCTGAAACCTTTAAGGCGTTGGAGGGGTTTCTGGGCGGATTGAGGTATATTAGATGAGGGCTGTGGAAAGTTGGGATCAAGTTTCTATCGGTGGATTAGTTAATCTTATTAATGGATTTGCTTTCCCTTCGAAAGGATTCACTGAGGGAGAAGGAATACCACTCATCCGAATTCGTGACCTCGAACGTCAAAAGACAGAAGTCAATTTCCGAGGCAAATATAACGACCGCTACCTCGTAAAGAGAGATGATCTCTTGATTGGTATGGATGGTGATTTCCTGACCGTTAAATGGAAAGGAAACGATGCCCTATTAAATCAACGACTCTGCAAGCTGATAACCAAGAATCCAGAAAGTCTTGTTCAAGATTTTCTTTTCTACAGGATCATTGAGGAGATCCTTCGCATTCACCGCATCACAGCCGCTACGACTGTTAAGCATCTATCTTCGAAAGATGTTCTTGGGATAGAGATAGATCTACCTCCCAAGCATGAACAAACTAAAATCGCCGAGATACTCTCGACCGTGGACCGTGCGATTGAACAGACCGAGGTGTTGATTGCCAAGCAGCAGCGCATCAAGACCGGCCTGATGCATGACCTCCTCACTCGCGGCATCGACAAACACGGCAACCTCCGCTCCGAACAAACTCACCGATTCAAAGACTCCCCGCTGGGCAGGATTCCGGTCGAATGGGAGGTAGAAAAATGGAGTCATGTTTGTAGTAAAATTCAAGATGGTACGCACTTCTCACCACGAACCGACTCGTCCGCAGAGTTTAAGTATGTAACATCGAAGAATATCAAATTCGGATTTTTGGATCTGTCTGATGTTGAATATATAGATAAAAGACAGCACGATGAAATATACAAGAGATGCGATGTATGTCATGGAGACGTACTACTCACGAAAGATGGTGCAAACACAGGTAATTCTGCCATTAATTTTCTGAAAGAAGAGTTTAGCCTCTTGTCTAGCGTTGCCCTCATCCGACCATTGGAGAACAAACTAACATCAATGTTTTTGCTCCAAACAATTTTGAGCGAAAACGGACAACAGCTTATTAAAGATGCAATGTCCGGCCTTGCGATTACCCGGGTTACATTGGAAATTATCAACAACTTTTTAATAAAGATCCCTCCTATCAAGGAGCAAAAAAGCATAGGACAATTCCTTGCATTGCAGGATGAGCGAATCAAATTAGATGCAAAAAAACTCGCCAAACTCCGCTCCCTTAAAATAGCTCTCATGCAAGACCTGCTCACCGGCAAAAAGCGCGTCACTGCCCTGCTCAACGATATGGAGGTTGCATCTCTATGAGCAAACGTTACACCCCTCCTTACCGTATCACCCCAACAATCCTATACCTCATCGAGCAGATCGGCGAGGCCTTGGGCAAACTCCGGATTCATCCCGACAGCGCCACCGTCCCCCTCCTACGGCGCGGCAACCGCATCAAGACCATCCAGGCCTCCCTTGAGATTGAAGGCAACACGCTCAACCTGGAACAGGTCACTGCAATACTCGATGGCAAACGGGTGTTGGGGCTGCCCCGTGAAATCCAGGAGGTGCGTAACGCCTTTGCCGCCTACGAAGAACTCCCGAACTGGTCTGCCCATTCCCGCAAAGACCTCCTTGCAGCCCACGGCCTGCTCATGGCCGGGCTGGTCGATGAAATCGGGCGGTTCCGGTCAGGAGGGGTCGGCATCCACCGTGGTAAAAAAGTCGTGCATGTTGCGCCGCCTGCCGACCGGGTACCCGCGCTGATAAGCGATCTACTTTCCTGGCTCAAGAAAACCGACGAGCATCCCCTTGTGGCCAGTTGCGTCTTTCATTACGAATTCGAGTTCATCCATCCCTTCCAGGACGGCAACGGCAGGCTTGGGCGACTCTGGCAGACGCTGATCCTCAGCAAATGGCGGCCGGTCTTTGCCATGCTCCCTGTTGAAAGTATCATCCGCGACCGGCAGCGCGACTACTATGCAGCCCTCGGCCAGGCCGACCGTGCGGCTGATGCCACTGCATTCATAGAGTTCATGCTGAATGCCATCCTGCAGGCAATAAAAGAAGCAACCCTCGGGAGCGACCAAGAAAGCGACTATCAAAGCGACCAAGTAATCCGCCTGCTCCGGGTCCTTCGGAAGTCACAGCGAAGCGCCTCTGATATCATGGCCGAGCTGAGGCTTTCGCACAAGCCCACGTTCCGCAAGAACTACCTCCACCCGGCTCTCGCTGGAGGATTGATCGAAATGATCCACCCCGATACACCCCGCAGCCGCAACCAGAAATACCGTCTGACTGCGCGTGGTGAACAGCTTATTATTGCCAAGGATGCCCGATGACCCACGACAAGACACCTCCCCACATCAAACTCGACGAACGCAACCATGTGGAGAAACCCCTGCTCGATCAGCTGGCCGGCCTTGGGTGGGAGATCATCGAGCTCGACAACAAGCAACTTCCTGCACACACCTTCCGAGAGACCTTCACCGAGGTGGTCATGCTTCCGGTGCTTCGCTCCCAGCTCAAGGTCATCAACCCCTGGCTGGAAGACGACCAGGTCGAAGAGGTGGTCAAACAGCTCACTGCGAGCTTCCCGGGCACCGGCTTGATTGCCAACAACCGCCACGCCTTTACCCTGCTGCAGGAGAACACCAGCGTGAGCGAGAACCGCACAACCGGCGATAAGAGCCCGACCGTTCGTTTTATTGACTTCGCCCACCGGGACAACAACCGCTTCATTGCCGTGTGCCAGCTCAAGGTGCGCATCCTGGGCACAGAATACCACATCATCCCGGACATTGTGCTGTTCCTCAATGGCCTGCCCGTGGTGGTGATCGAGTGCAAGTCGCCCAAGGTCAAGGACGCCATCCCAGAGGCCATCGACCAGATGCTCCGGTACAGCGAGCAGCGAGGCGCCAAGGGCGAAGGCAGCGCGCCGCTGTTCTATTACAACCAGATTATGATCGCCACCTGTCGCAATGAGGCCAAGTTCGGCACCATCACGACATACACCGAGAAATATTTCTACCGTTGGGCCGATCCGTACCCACGCACCGTGGACAAACTGGATCACCACGGCAGCGGCCCCAACGACCAGCAGCGCCTGGTGGCAGGGATGCTCGACCGCGACAACCTGCTGGATCTCATCCGCACCTTCACGCTGTTCTCCACCAATGACAAGGGAGAGACCATCAAGATTGTTGGCCGCTACCAGCAGTTCCGCGCGGTCAAGCTGGCAGTGAAGCGATTGCTTGAAGGCAAGAACCCCCGCGAGCGCAGCGGCATCATCTGGCATACCCAGGGATCGGGCAAATCGCTGACCATGATGTTCATGGTGCGCGAGATGTATCGACACGCCCGGCTCTCCAACTGGAAGGTGGTCTTTGTGACCGACCGCACCCAGCTGGAAGGCCAGCTTTCCGAGACCAGCCATAGCATCGGATTTACGGTCAAGGTGGCTGATAGCATCAGAACGTTGAAAGAGCTGCTGAGGTCGGACTCATCGGATCTGGCCATGGCCATGATCCACAAGTTCCGGGAAGCCGATCTGACCGAGACCTTCCCGGAGCTGAATGCCAGCCCGCATATCCTGGTGATGACCGACGAGGCGCACCGATCCTAGTACGCCATGCTCGGAGCCAACCTGGACAAGGGCATCCCCAATGCCGCCCGCATCGGCTACACCGGCACACCCATCGACAAGACCGAGCGGGTCTTCGGCGACTATATCGACAAATACACCATGCGCCAGTCCATCGATGACGGCGTGACCCTGGAGATCGTGTACGAAGGCCGCACCCATAAAGCCGAGGTGGCCGACCCAAAAGGCATGGACACGGCCTTTGCGGATGTGTTCAGCGATTACAACCTTCAGCAGCGACTCCAGATTCTTGGTTATGGCTCTCGTGAAGCATACCTGGAGGCCGAACCGACCATCGAGGCTAAGGCCAAAGACATGGTGACTCACTACCTGGACCATGTATTTCCCAATGGCTACAAGGCACAGGTGGTAGCTACGTCCCGAGAGGCTGCGGTGCGCTACAAGAAGCACATCGACGATGCACTGGCTGCTGCCCTTACCGAACTGGAGAAGGCAAACCCTAGGAAGCTCGACCTTGTTCGATTGAAGATGCTGACCACGGATGTCATCATCTCAGGCAGTCACAATGACCTGCCGCACCTGAAAATGTATTCGGACAGCTCCAGGCACGAGGCAAGTATCAAGAGCTTTAAATTGTCCTTTGACAGCGAAGATGAAGGTATCAAAGGCAACATGGGGATCTTGATCGTAAACAACATGCTCATTACCGGCTTCGATGCCCCGGTGGAACAGGTCATGTATCTCGACAAGGTTATTGTGGCCCATAACCTCCTCCAGGCCATTGCCCGCGTGAACCGCGTGGGCGGCGAGTCCAAGGACAAGGGATTCGTGGTCGATTATGTGGGGGTCGGCCACCACCTGAAAGAAGCCATTGACAGCTATGATGAGCGTGAGCAAAAGGAAGTGATCGATTGCCTGAGCTTCCCCGAGGAAGAACTGCGGGAACTGGGTGCCAGCCATACGGCCATTATGGAACTGCTCAAGAAGAACGGCCTTACGGACCTGACTGATCACGATGCCTTCTTCGACCTGTTCTATGACGAAGACCTGCGCTTTGACTACATTCTGGCGTTCAAGCACTTCACGAAGTGCCTGAACCTGGTCTTTCCTGCGAAGGAAGCGCTTACTTTCATGGCCGACTACCAGGCCTTGAACGAGATCAATGTGATGGCAGCCAAGCACTTGTATGACGAACGTTTGAGCATGAAAGGCATACCTCCGAAGCTGCGCGGCATCACCGATGCCTATCTCACGTCAAAAGGGATTGAGGTTAAGGTTGAGCCCATCTCTATCCTGGATGCGGACTTTCAGAAACAGGTCGATAAGCGCAGCCGAACCAAGACCAAGGCAGCAGAGGTGGAGCACGCCATCCGCCACCACCTCGATGTGGAGCTGGACGACGACCCGGACCTGCAGGCCTCTTTTGCCGAGGCCCTTGCAGCGATCCTTGAAGAGTTCCGCAACAACTGGCAGAAGATCTATGAAGAGCTTGAGAAACTGCGAACGCGCATCATCAATGCCAGCAAGGAGCCGACCTATGGGCTGCACCGCAAGAAACAGATGCCTTTTTTCCGCATGTTCAAGCGGGAAATCTTCGGGGAGGGCACGGTTGATCTGCCGGACGAATCGCTGAAAGCCGCAGAACCCCATGTACCCTATGGCATGAGCGAGGAAGACAAGATAAGCCACTTGGTCGACCTGACGCAGAAGGCCTTTTTGGTTGTTGAGCGGGAACTGAAGCTCACCGGATTCTGGGAAAGCATCCCTGCTCGGAATAAACTGAAAGCAGATCTTCAGAAGATACTGCTGGCTGAAGAATTCAAGAAACTCCCTGGCCTGGTGAAGAACCGTGCCCACATCATCTCCCGCATCATGGAAATCGCCGAGAAGAACAACGACATCATCCTCTACGCCGAGTGATCATGATGGACCTGACCTACACTATTCAAAGATCAGCCAAGAGGCGCAAGCTGACCATCACGGTGGAACGCGACCGCAGCGTGGTGGTACATGCACCGGTTGGTATATCTGACGAGAAGATCCAGCAGGTGGTGGAGTCAAAACATCAATGGATCTACGAAAAGACCGGCCATTCTCAGAAATACCGGGTTCTGCCCCATCCTCCCGGCAAGGAACTGGTCAGCGGTGAATCGACGCTCTATCTGGGGAGACAATACCGCATCGAGCTTGTAAAAAAAGGGTTGGATAGGGTTAAGTTCGTCCAGCGATTCTTCATTCCTGCAGCACAGGGAGAAAGACATCATGAGTTCTTGCGGGAATGGTATATCAACAGGGCCAAAGAAAAGATCATCCCACGGGTGAAGGTTCACGCCAGGGAACTCGGCGTTGATGTCGCCAGGGTAAAGATCGTTAATAACCGTTACCGCTGGGGTTCATGCACCCTGAATGACAATGTAAATCTTAACTGGCGCTTGATCAAGGCACCCATGTTTGTCATCGACTATGTCATCATCCACGAACTCGCTCACCTTATAGAGCCGAACCACACGCCCCGGTTCTGGAATATCGTCCGCGCACAAGCCCCGACTATGGATAAGGCCAAGGCCTGGTTGAAGGAGCATGGGCAAGTGCTGGAACAATCGATATGACAGGGGCAGAAACTGGGGGTCATCCATTTTCTCAATACCAAGACCTGACAATATTGTAGCTTGATTGAGAAATGGAACAAAACCTTTTGCCTGTCATTTATTCGGCTTCAATAATAACGCCACATTGCTCACATTGATAGCGGGTCTTTTCCTGATCGATTGCCGGGACTTCCTCGAAGTCATATTGCTTCTTGCCGTGCACCTCAAAACATTCCGGGCAATACCCTTCTGACAGCTCATCGGCGGTAATGGTCAGATGGCAGTGCAGGCAGCGCAGTCTGCTTTTCTGCTGTGGCAGGAGGACCAGGTGGAGATGTCTGCATGATGTCATACGACAAGCCTTTAAAGAATTTATTGCAGTGAATCAAGTGCTCATTTAGGAGTGAACAGAAAGCATGTGCCACCCATTAAAAGGTTCTGAAGAAGAGATGGGGGTCAGGTCCCAACAATCAACATTCTTCTTGAAGCCATCACCAAATCATGTTTCATATGGCCCGGTCTCTTTGCGCTCGGGATAGGTGGAGCAGCCGTAAAGTTTGTTGACGGGTGTCGGGCCTTTCTTTGCAGTGGACAGTATCGTCGCGCTGCCGCTCCAGGGGCACGGCAGTGGTGCTGGGTTATCACGGACAGGTGTTTGAAAGGCTGCGGGTTTGTTTCTAGCCCATCAGGGGGTCACTATAGCAGTGCACATGTTATTTAAGCATTGTTGAACAAGATTGCTCAGAAGTGCTCTTATTCAATTATTCTTGAATAACCATGTGCATGGTACTATACTGTTCAACAATCCTTGAATAAGGGGGCTGGAATGAAGATGAACAGGAGTGGAGTGTATATCCAGCAATCGTCAGGATACAAGGCATTCATACCCAAGCCTCTGCCCCCGGACCCACCCATCCAGTTCAGCGGGAATATGCCAAAGCTGCTTTCCCAGGCGGACAGAGCCTTAGCTCGGCTGGACAGCCTTGGTGACATATTGCCCAATGTGGATCTCTTCATTGCCATGTTTGTGAGGAAAGAGGCAGTGCTCAGCTCGCAGATCGAAGGCACACAGGCCTCCCTTGAGGACCTATTCCAGTACGAGAGTGGACAGTCACCCGAGAAGGTCAATGATGTGGATGAGGTGGTGAACTACATCAAGGCCCTCAATTATGGCATGGAGCGCTTGGACAGCCTGCCCATGAGCAACCGCCTCATCAGGGAGATCCATGAGGTGCTGCTCAAGGGGGTGCGTGGCGCAAGGAAGACCCCAGGGAAATTCAAGAGAACCCAGAATTGGATCGGCTCTCCGGGATCTACCCTGGCTGATGCAAGCTTTGTCCCTCCACCTCCTCATGAGGCAACCAAGGCCATGGGTGAACTGGAGAAATATCTCCACCTCGACAGCGACTTCCCAGCCCTCATCAACTGCGCCCTCATCCACTATCAGTTTGAGACCATCCACCCGTTCCTCGACGGTAACGGCAGGATTGGCCGCCTGCTCATAACCTTCTACCTTTACTGGAAAGACATCCTGCACAAGCCGTTGCTCTATCTGAGTTACTTCTTCAAGAAGAACAGGCAGGAATACTATGACCGCCTCACCATGGTGAGGAACTCTGGCAATTATGAGCAGTGGCTGGATTTCTTCCTCAGGGGAGTCACCGAGGTGTCGGATTTGGCCATAGAGACTGCGAAGAAGATCCTTGAACTACAGACAAACCACCGGAACCTGCTCTGGCAGGAGAAGATGTCGTCACCGCTGGCTGTGGGGCTCCTGGAGAAGCTCTTCTATACCCCATACATGTCCGTGATGAATGTGGCCGAGGCATTTTCCATCTCCTATCAGACGGCATCGCTCCTCGTGACTCAGTTCGAGAAAAACGGCATCCTCAAGGAGATCACGGGCAAGAAGCGGGATAAACGGTATGTGTACAAGCAGTACATCGACATCCTCTCGGAAGGGACAAGACCGTGAAGGATGTAGAGATTGCGGCCAGACTTAAAAATCTTTTCTCTTCTCCCCGGATTGTGTTCTAGTATGACGAAGGTTCTGAATTCAGCGACACAGTGCGAACCTGAACTTGGAGGGTATTCAAATCCTGCGGCTCGATGAAACCGACCCATTCGCCGTCAAGGTTATGATCGAGTATGATAACCCCGATGGTAAGTACCTCATCTATGGCCCCTTTGCCGAGCCTCTGGAGAAGGATGACTGGCTGCTGAAAAAGAGATGGGGGTCAGGTCCCAACAATCAATATACTTCTTGAAGCCATCACCAAATCATGTTTCAAACGGCCCGGTCTCCTTGCGCTCGGGATAGGTGGAGCAGCCGTAAAGTTTGTTGACGGGTGTCGAGCCTTTCTTTGCAGTGTGCAGTATCGTCGCGCTGCCGCTCCAGGGGCACGGCAGTGGTGCAGGGTTATCGCGGACAGGTGTCTGAAAGGCTGCTGGTTTGTTTTTTGGTAATGGGACGAGATCGGCCTTGCTCCGGCCGATCATTGCAAAGAGCTGTTTGCCGTTGACGAGCTTGATGGGGTTGCCTTTGGAAAAATCGATCGCCTCCTGGGTAAAGATGCCTGAGGTAATAACGATTCCTCCCGAGGCCTTCTCGTCGTAAACGACTCCGAGCAGTTCGTGGACAATGACGACGTCCACGCTCTCCATCTTCCAGTGCTTGCACTGGACAAAGATGGTCTCGCCGTTCTTTTTCAGGACAAGGTCCACTCCCTTGTATGCCCCGCCGCCTCCGGTCTCAATGACGGTGTAGCCTCTTCTTCTGTATGCATCGCCCACGATCCGCTCGAAATCCCGCCAGCTCAGTGCCCGGAGTGTTTCCCAATTCTTCCGGCTCTTGAAAAGAACGATCCTCTTTTTGCGGATGAAAACTGAATTCAAGAAAAAGAGGCCTGCCGTTACGAGAAAAAAGAACAAGGCCGAGTTGGCAAATGTCGGGCCTGATTGCGCCAGGCTTCTCAAAAAGATATCATGAGGAATGCCGTTGGGACTTGGTGCTGCATGGTAATTACCCCACATTGCCGGGAATGCATACTTCAATAATCCATAGCTGAGGACTGCAAGAATAACGCTGACCCACCATAATGCCTCAATCAGGTCATCAGCAAGTGAGGTGATTTTTCTTGCCATGATCTAATCCTTTCCCGGTAGTATGCTTGATTATAGCTTTATCTAAATTTCACCAGATATGTATTAATAACTTCGGATCAGGGAAAAACCAGTCAGACCAAGAAAAAATGAGACGGATTTATCGTATCATCGCTGTCCTCAAGCACGCCGGTGGGAATTTCACAGCAGCTCATCATGGAGGAGGTCTTGTCAAAGGGCCGGAAGGGTTCCATGCCTGCGCCCGGGTAATCGCGCCTGGTTGTGTGGTTTACCTTGAATCAGCTGGTTTTTAGTTATTGCCGCACCGCGCCTGCATGGCAGCGATGTCTTCAGGGGCAAGCCCTTTGCAATCGGAATTAATCCTGTAATACATGATGGAACCCGGGTTTTTGCTGTGCTCGAGACCCTGGGCATGGCCGAACTCATGGGCCAGCGTACGCACAAGCATGTTGTGGCCGCTTAAATGTTAAATCTTCTTATATACTCCCTTTTATAGTCACTGGCAAAATCTCTGCATCCCATAGATCATCAATATCGTAATAGTATCATAAACTTGGAACCCACTTTGACAAATTGATGTAAAATATATTTTAAGCTTTGGTGTAATGAAATTTATTTTATAATGAAGATAAAAAATATTTTGGAGGAACATCAATGAATACCAAAGCCATACATCTATCTCACATAAATGTGAATTCCTGGCAGCGTTTCAAATCGTGCGCAGCTATAAAAAATATGGCTATTAACGATCTAGCGAACGTGATGATTGAGGAATTCGTGGATGATTTCGAGGAAAAACTCTTTCGAGAAGCCTATCACAAGAAGCTTGCCGACCCCACTACCGATCTCAGTAAACCTATAACAGTCAAACTCACGAGGACGAAGTAATATGAAAAACATCAGCGAGTGTGAGAGTTTCGAGGAATGGGCAATGTCGTTCAGTGATGATGAATTCAAGGAATTCGTCGCTGACAAATTTGGTGAACTTTCGATGGATCTGCGGAATAGAGATTTTAACATTGATCTCGTCTTACCAATCGTCGAATCAATAAAACAGGCTGTTTTTATACGTTATCAGTCGAAAGATCCGACAATCACAAATCATTAAAAACACAATGAACATCCCAGGCCTGTATAAACCCCTATGTTTGTCAAATAAACATCACCTGGGACATCTCAGGAAGGAAAGCACTCATTGTAGAAAGGAACCGCATTCTTGCGGATTCTATAGAACAGGTGGGATAGGGTCGCTCCCGACAAGAACGGTAAACTCCTTGGACCGTTCTTCCCACTTTTTATCATTCCATGGAGAACATGCACCGAGGAGGCATAATGGAACGGGTTTCACGACGAATCTATCATAATGACCCTAAATTCAAGCCCAAGACTATCAAAGGTAAGACCAGATGGCAGCATGACAATAGCAAATGGCCCCTCAATTTCGGGTGGATGGAGAAGGACAAAAGTATCTGGCGCAGACTCAATAATCCCAAGGATCGGAGTTTCCATCACATGATTACAATCCTACAACACTTATGGGAGAAAAGGCTGGATCTGTTCGAGAGTAAATTTATTGCTGAACGTATAAACGCTGGTTTGTACAATACGCATAAATACGATGATGAGGGAAAGGAACGGAGATGGCCCTTTGTGATGTGTGCTCCACTTGATTATGATTATTTAGAAGCCCGAGACCTGGATCAAAGAAAGATCAGCTATTGTCTCAATGCACTCGTGAAGTGTGGCTTCTTACGAAGTTTCCGTCGGATAGGTCGCAATGGTCCAGTGAACTATGCAATCGGCTATTACATAGTGACATCACACGCTCCTTATGGCCGTGCATATCCTTTTTTGAAGAGTAACCCAGCGTGTCAAAAAGCACTGATTAATTTCAAATTCAGGGAGAAGATGTAGTGATTTTGAAATGTAAAAAGATCTACCCATGGTTTGTAAAAAGATCTAGCCATGGGGCATGGATAGATCTTTATCATATTTGATGGTTGGTTGATTAATGTTGAATAACAATATGTTACACGATAAATTGAAAAAATCAATTGTGGCACATATTATACCTATTTTTAGGTATCCCTTATATAGTACCAATAGGTTCTTCTTCACTTCGTTCAGAAGAACATTGAGCAAACTTCGTTTGCTCTATCTCCCTCTTCTCTTTTTCAATGGAAGGAATGGAAAGACTATCCCATTCAGATTGAAAGAGTTTGTTTTTCCCCATTAGGGGAATTTTAGTCGGGAGCCTAAGTTTTGGAGGCTCCATATGAAATTGAAGGTTTCAAAGGTTGCCAGAGTGTTTCTCAGTATCCATTTGGCAAGTGACCTATTCGGGTCCAGTGCCAGGGGATTTCCCATCTACCAAGAAGCACATGATTCATTGAAGATCAATCCAAGTACCCTCGCCACTGTAAGATGGGTGGATGATCGGGAGCTACTTACATCACTCAAATATTGGAGGCGTGATGGGTATGTGTATGGGTTGTTGCTGAACCGATTGGTTACGGGAGACCTCCCATGTGCTGGGTATGAAGGCAGTCGGGAGCCATATGGTGATTTTTGAGGATTAATCCGGGCTTACCAAGTCTAAAGTCTTAAGTTATACTTTAGACTTTGGCACAAGAAGGCATAAAAAACGAGGAATAAACTAATCATTTGAAATGTAATAAATAAATACAACGGGTTATGAGGTAATTGAATGACACTTACACGAACCAGATTCCCAATCAAAGAGGATAAAGCACCAGACATCGACCCTACCATTGACCCTGAAACTGACATCGATCAGGAACATAAAACCAACATACCCACTACCAAACAGAGAGGGTTCCCTAAAGGATCTCCAAGGCCTCCGAGGATAGCCGAGCGCTGGCAGGAGAACACGGAAGAAGCCTTCTATGCCTGGTTGGAAGATGTCAAGCCCATGATCCTTACACGATCAGGTAGGTATGAGGTCTTCCGACCCACACCTGAGCAGAAGACAATCATCAAGGCCGTCTTCACACAAGAAAATGGAAAGCTTAAGCACTCCATGATCCTGTCCATTCAGCCTCGTAGACACGGCAAGAGTACAGTCTTTGCAATCATAGCACTCTTCTTTTTCTGTTCCAGGAAGAACTACACCATTTCTTTGCTAGGTAATAACGATACGCACACCGATAGGACAATGCTCAGGAAGCTCAAGTCCATCATCCAGCATACCGGAGGCTTAAGAATTCGGATAGACCCCGACAGGGACATCCTTCATGACTGTATACGCCAGGAAACCTGGGGAAACCAAATAATCAAGCAAGGCGTTTCAAGTGCATCCGCATTCGGAGAGCGTATAAATCTGCTATGGGTATCGGACCTCCATGCAGCCCCTGACATCTCGATATTCAACGCAGTCCAGGCCTCACTCTTAGACTCGGAAGATTCCCTGATCCTCATAGACAGCAATGCAGATTCCATAGGCGGTCCCGTTCATGGCTTGGAAGAAGAAGCCATGTCCGACCCTTCAATATTTTGCAGACACCTGGAATACAAGGATTTTGAAGAGTTTACAGAGAAAGCCCCTGCATGGATTGACCGATCCAGAGCCAAGCGCATACAAAGAACAGCCTTGGAAGCAGACTACCAGCGCGACATCCTCGGCAAACGCTCATCAGTAGCCAATGCTCTCTTCCCCGAAATCCTTATCAGGGCAGCTATGGACAGCTATAAAATCCCCGTTCTTGACATCAAAGACCTCGCCCATGGCAGACCCTACAAGGTCGGTGCTGGTTTAGACCGAGCAAAGCTGTTGTCTCCGATAATGGGAGGAGATCACAGCGTCCTGACGACCGTTGCCAAGGTCGCCCAGACATCAGGTGAGCCCGAATATTTCATCCTCGACATGCACGATTTTACCTTGAACCTCAGCAAGGCAATAAAGGCCAGGATCATAGAGAATCACAAGAGATACACCCTCACCAATGTTGTCTTAGAATCATTCGAGACAGTAGACCTTCTCCCATATCTGGCAGAAATGCAAATTTCCCATGAGTCAATCCATGCAACAGACGTCGCACAGAACACGATATTCCCTGAGTTCTACCGCATAGTGAAGGACGGTAGGCTCCATATCCCGGCAAACTGCACCCAGCTTGCCGATGAAATGCGCTCATTCATTTATACCGCAAAGAAACATGGACAATACAGCTTTGGGCATTCATCAAGCCAGTTCCATGACGATGCCGTGTACGCCACTGCATGGGCGATCTTCTCTCTCAGGAATGAGATTCTTAGCATGTATCAGCTTGATCTACTCGATTGTCAGAATCAATCCTCGCTCAAACGGGCTCTATGTTTCTTATTTGGTGGTTCAAAAGTCATGCACTGCTCTGAAGGCTGTGCTGCATTCCATTCAGTCCAGGACATGCACCAAGACTTCCTGGCATTCAATCAGTTGGACAGCGAGCTTAACTTGGTTGAGTTTTTCAAGGCATACGTCCAGACCAAAGACACCATCAAACAATATCAGGTGCTGTAATGTACGAGAAGACAGAAGATTTATGGCTCCCATTAATAGGAGATGGTCAGATAGAATTTAGATGTGCAGCCTGCCGGAGATATTTTGGGAGAGGTTTATTCCCACCAGGATCTTTCCTGCTTCATAAATGTGGGAAGTGTGACCGGATAAACAGGCTTGGAGCCCATGGCGCTTCATTGGCATCACTCGGGGTAATAAAAAAATAAGGAAGGTAACAAGTAATGGCAACAGGAACAGTAAAATGGTTCAACAGAGAAAAAGGGTATGGGTTTATCACAGTAGACGGTGGAAGTGATGTCTTTGTGCATTGGAAAAACATCTTAGGAGATGGGTTCAAGATGCTGGTTGAAGGCGATTCCGTAAGATTCGACATCGAGGAAGGCCCGAAGGGAGATCAGGCAGTTAACGTGAGGGAAGAATAATGATCAAGCAAAATGGCAAATGGACGAGGATTCCACCCGAGCTTGAGCGGGCTTTTTACGCCCACCATGAGGCCGGTCATGTGGTGATGCATTACCTCAAAAAAGTGAGATTTGCTTATGTGACTATCAATGGAACCATGTCTGAACGTCCAGATGTTAAATCTTTCGTCTGCGTTAATCCAATATCCTTTGAGAAAAGGAAAAAGGTACTGGAAAGGGAATTTCTTCTTGATATGGCCGGGACAATTGCCGAAAAAATTTATCTCAAGTCCAAAGGCTATGAGGTGTGTCCCGGGTATACAAAAAGTGACTTGCGGTTAATCATGAACAAGGCTGAAAAGTATTTTGGGATTACAGAACCAGATGTAATTGACAAAAAACTAAAAGAACTTGAGCCCGAGTGCAAAAATCTCATTGAACAGAACTGTAAAGCTATTACAGCCATTGTGGAAGCCCTACTGAAAGAAGAGACGATAGGATACAAAAAGGCCAGAGAGATCATCAAAAGAATAAAATAAGTTTTCGTCTTGTTATAGAAAAAAACTATAATAACATATATCACGAAAAGCCCCCTTTTCATGCATAGAGCCCCATGGAGGCCAGCCGACGGCCAAACCATTGGGGCTCTTTTGCTTTTAGGAGGTTAGTGAATGTTTTGGAACAGCGTTGTTGACGATGTAGCATTTCGAACATGGGGATTCAGTGCGACTGACCCCGTCTTGATGCGGAAGCAGGAACACCTCCGCAGGATTGAGTATTACCACGACTTACAGTTAGATTTCCTGCGGATGCAGCTTACCCGACATTTCGCAGATGCAAGCAAGATCACGCCGATGTTTATCAATGTGACCCGAAAAGTCATAAACAACATTGCCAGGGTTTACATTTATCCGGTCACGAGGCAGATCGTCAAAGGCTCAACAACCGACACCGAACTTTTCCAAGCAATTGCCCTCACATCGTCTCTTGGAAGAAAACTCAAGCTGGCAAGTCGATATTGCAAGCTCCTTAAAACCCTTCTGCTCAGGCCAATATGGCGTGATGGTCACATGGACTTGGACCTGATAACGGGTGACAAAACCGATGTCACTTATGGTGATGTTCCGGAGCAGTTACTATCGGTCAAAATAACGATCTATCCTGACTCAGGAAAGCTCGAAGACCTAACATATAGCCTTTGGACTGCCCAAGAGTTCCAGACGCTTGACTACAGAAATAAAGTGATTGCAAGCCAGCCAAATCCTTACGGCGTTTTGCCATTCGTCCCGATCTGGGATGGTGTTCCAGTTCGAGATTTTTGGATCGATGGCGGTGACGATCTGATCACAGCCCAGGATGCCGTTAACGAGAGGTTGACCGATTTATGCTATGTTTTACGCCTTCAAGGATACGGTCAGCCTTATACAATCGGTGTACCACAAAGCACCGACTTTTATTTGGGACCAGGTGCAGTAACCCAACTGCCACAGGGATGTAGCATGGGCTTTGCCTCAACTAACGCCCCAATCAGCGCGATCATCGAAGCAATAAAATTTCTCATAGGTCAGACAGCTGTCTCGTATGGCCTGTCCGCGCATATTCTAATTGACGAACCGGAACGATCTTCCGGAATTAGCAAGATAATTTCTAGCCAGGAGCTAGATGAAGCCCGGCAGGACGAGGTCGAGCTTTTCATGGATTACGAGCATAACTTATTCAATATGTTCAAGGTTCTATGGAACCATCACAATCCTGGTAAACAGTTTTCCAAGAATGCAGAATTAAAAGTATCATTTGAAGATCCTAAACCAGAAGTTGATCCTCTGGTCCAAGCGAACGCATGGACTGCATTGATGGGCATGGGCGTCATATCGCCTGTGGACATCGTCATGGCTCGCAATCCTGACATAACGAGTAGACAAGATGCCCTCGCATATTTGCTGACTGTAGAATCCGAGATGAGAACCCTCAATGAGGGATATCCCATAACCCCAAATCCAGGAAGGACGGTACCCTAATGGAAAAAGAAGCAATCGTCAACGCAGACGGAAAAAGCGATGAAACAAAGGAAAAAGCCCAGGCCCAGGGCACGGACAATGCCACCGAAAAAGGCAGCAAGATGATTCCCAAGGAACGATTCGATCAGGTCAACCAGCAGAAAAAAGAGGCTCTTGAAGCCCTGCAATCCATTGTTGATGAACTCATCGAGGACATCCCGGAAGAGTTTAAAGACCTCGTCCCTGACCTATCACCAGCAGTTAAAATAATGTGGATCAGGAACGCGCAGAAAAAGGGAATCTTTGGGAAGACATCTCCTGATGGGCTAGACACAAAGAGATCCGGGAATACGGCCCCCAGAAATCTTGAAGGTCTTAGTACACACGATTTAAGGAAACTTGGTTACAAAAACTAAAAAATAAATCCATTGTCTCAACATAGTTAGAGGCCATTGAAGAGCCCTTGTTTCTGACGTGGAAACAGGAGGAAAATCAATGGCTTTAACATTGTTAGATCAAGCTAAACTTTGCGTTGATCCGCTTCAAAAAGGCATTATCGAAGAGTACCCGCGAACTTCTGAGGTGCTTCAACGACTACCCTTTATGTCAGTTTCAAGTGATACTTACAGATACAACAGGGAAGAAATTTTGCCAGGTGTCGGTTTTCGAGGCGTGAACGAGAGCTATAATGAAAGCACTGGCATACTCAATCCCCAGATCGAGACACTCATGATCTCAGGTGGGTTTAGCGATGTTGACCGTGCTCTAATTAAAACACAGGGAAATGTAAACGATCTTCGGGCAATTTATGACGGACTAAAGGCCAAGGCATTAAGCCTGTTCTGGACTAAAGAATTCTTTAAGGGTGACACTACAGTCAACCCACGAGGATTCGATGGTCTTGAAAAACGTCTGACTGGTCCGCAGCTCCTCGATATGGGCTCAAGTGCAGGTGGTGACACCTTGACCCTTGCCATGCTCGACGAGCTGATCGACTGCTGCCCATGGGGTGTTGATTGTTTGTTTATGAACAGGACCATGAGGAGAAAGGTCAATGCCTTGATTCGTGCTTCCGGTGCAGCAATCGAGACGGTCTCTGATGCCTTCGGTCAACAGATACCTTCATATGCATCCATACCAATCGGGATAATTTGGATCGATGAAAAAGGTAATGAAATCCTTGATTTCAATGAACCTGCGCCTGGTGATGGTGCTACTGTTACCACCTCAATTTATGCAGTTAAATTTGGTGCAGGGCAGTACGTTTCAGGATTGCAGGTCAGTCCTATAGAAGTGCTCGATCTCGGCTTGTACGCTGGCGGTATCAAGTTCAGAACGCTGATCGAGTGGATCAGTGGCATGGCTGTCTTTAACTCAAGGGCAGCAGCGCGTCTACGTGGAATTAAAAACGCATAATAGTGTCTCACTCCCAGGAGTGAGTGTTTTACCCGACCGGTCTGCCACTCAGACCTGTGTCATATTCTTAAATGGGGAGCAAGGATCGGCCTTGCTCCCCAGCCTCCAAGAAAGGATGAAGCATGGAACGTAAAAGAGGTAGGCCCAAGAAAAGTATAAAACTGATGGAAAATAGGGTTGGGTTCTTCATTGAGATTTACAAGGATCTTCATCAGCAACTTAAGACTGAGTCCGACAGGCAAGGTGTGCCCATGTGCAAGTTTGTAGAAATAGCAATCAAAGAATTACTTAAGTCATGTACAATGACATCTTAAAATTCCAGCATCGTGTAGATCAACGAAGCAATGCTCTTGCCTCGGATATGATCCGAGAGCTTGATGCTGCAAGGGTTGAAATCCTTGGAAAACTGGCTGATCTGCAAGATCGTTACATTCGAGGCGACTACAACACCGAGACATTTCAACGTAAACAGGCTTTCTTACTGCATCAGAGGAACGAGGTTGAAGATACCCTTGATAGTGTTTTCAGCAATATTGGAGATCAACTCCAATCAGCCTCAGAAGACGTTATCGCAGCGACAACCGTACACACGATCAGTACAATGAACAATAGCACTGGCCTTGACATCCAGTTCTTCCACTTGGACCCTGAACTTGTCCAGGCATGGTTCCAGACCGGCCTTATCGAAGGCTCGACCCTCACAGACTGGCTCAATAAGCTAAAACAGTCCACAGCCGACAGAATAATTAAGGCACAAAGACAATCCCTCATTCAGGGCGAGAGTGTGGGGGGAATGGTCAAACGATTACGCCAGGAGGGCGTTGAGGGAAGTTATCGAGACCTCACTGGCCTTGCCCGAACCAGTATGCTTTCGGCTGCAAACTATGCTCGTGAACAAACCGTTACTCAGGGCTTCGGGGATGTGCTCACGGGCTGGCAATATTGCGCCACGCTAGATTCGAGGACGTGTTTGGTGTGTGGGGATTTGGATGGAACCACATATGGCCCTACAGATCAAAAAGAAGATTTACCCTTACATTGGTGCTGCCGATGTTGCTACATTCCACTAGTAGGTGGTGAGGGTGCTAACACTGATGATCGTCCAGCCGTTACAGATGAAAGAGTTGAGAGGTTTGACGGCACATACAACGAGTGGATGCAATCGCAATTAGAATCCGACCCCGGCTTCGTCAAGGATGTTTTAGGCCCTGGAAGGTTTGATTTATTCAAAGATGGGAAAATAAGCCTTTCAAATATGGTTACAAATGGCGAAATAACAACCCTTGCAGACCTCAAAGGATAGGGGTTTTCAGAGGTCGGGGCTAACCTTTATCCTTCTATAGCCACTAAAACCGCTCCATTAACATATGAAGCATAGCGATGATTTAAGTAAGTTACAATTTCATTATCCCATTTTAACTCATCCCCTTGATTATCTCTTGGCTTCCTATCTTTTATAGTCACCTCCATTGAACTATATACTCCAAACTGAACGCTAAAACCTTTGGCCTTCCCGTCTCTCATCGTTCCACTAATCATTATAAACTTATATTCCATTGCTTGACTCTCCTTTTTCTGGCTCCCCATATAGGGATACCCAGACTGCTCTTTTCATTTCTTTGGTTATGTATTTACCAACTATCGTTCTACAATCTTCAGCAAGTGCAATAAGCTCCTTTTTTGCTTTCTTTATGCGTTTGTCGGTCCAATTAGGGGTAACATCTAGAAGGTCACACCATTCAATATGACTGAGCATGTCATCCAAAACACATAACTGGGTTAACAATTCGCCAATGTCTATACTGCCTGCAACCTTACCATTTTTTAACTTACCCATTTTTCACCTCTCTCGTTCATCATGCTTACATTATATCATATTTTCAGATGAAACACGGTTTTCGGATAGGGTTTCAACAGGTCAGGGCAAAACCTTATCTCCTATATCTTTCTTTAATAATACAATCAATTTATATCTTTCACGAAATGTGAAAGATAGTCTTGTTTTTTAAATAAATAAAAATTATTATGAATATATCTTGTTATATCAAAAGCCTATGAAAGGAGAGAATTATGGTTGCAAAAAAGGGACAAGTTAAGAAGTCAGGCAATGGCGATACCATTGAAAAGATCAATCGCAAACCAGTCCAGAAAAAGGCGGCTATCAAGGACGATCAAACAGCAGCCCCCAAAGAAATCAAAACAGATGTTTTCGGTAACAGAGTCAATACCCAGTCCAGCCTGATCAATGAACTCCTCCTGAAAGGCACGAAGAAGGACGTCATTGTCAAGGCTATCATGGACAAGTTCAACAGTCCTGAGAAGACGGCTACCGGCAAACTTCGGGGGCACATCAAACACCTCAAGAAAGAAGGACATTCTGTAACCGAGAAGGATGACACCTATACCATAAAGATAAAAGGCTAGGGGGCGATATGGATCTGATTGAACGTCAGGCAAAAGCGGATCAAGTCAAAAACAGGGTGTTCAGTATTCTTACTGTGGCCTTAGCTCAGGTCAGGAATACAGTTGAGGAGTCCGGTCTTGAGATGAGAGACTGTGGCATCAGTGTTGAGCGATACCAGGCCGGAGATCATTCAATATTCGTCGATCTCAGGATGAAGATATAAAAATATAACCCGCACCTACGAAAGACCTCCCTTGGCCCCGGTGCAATGCCGGGGCCTTTTTTATGCCCCTCGATGAATTTGGGGAGTCCTTTTAAGGCCCCGCCGCAACTGTGTCTAATCCTTCAATGGAATCCAGGCCCAACGGTGAAAGCCTTCTCTAAGCTTATATTTATAACAATCACCATTCGAATAAGTTGATGTCAGGATTCCTTGATCAGCATTGTAATCCCAGGTAAAAATATCACCGTATGTTCCTCGGACCTGACACTTAAAACTTTTCTTTAAATCTATACTCAAAAAATCCAACTCGTCCTCGTCCCAAATTTCCTTATCTCCCAGATCCATTGTGATTCTCCTATAAATTTTTATTCGACGAATAAACAATCGTACAGACTATCGTAGCACACTTTTTTCAAAACCTTGTTCAGTCTGGAAAAATAGTTTTTATGAGTAATTATCTTGTTTTATTTATATATTTATTTTATGATATTCTTAAAATAAATAAGGCAGGAGGGCCAAGTTATGGCGGAAAAATTGAGGGCTTTTACCCTTTACATCGAAGATATAAAGCTCCGTAAGATGAAGGCGATAGCAGCCTACAAGGATAAAAAGACAAGGGAAATTGTCAACGAGATGTTCGATCTCTACCTGGCAAAGTTCGCTGAAACTGAGCAAGGCAAGCAGCTTATGGCATCCTTTGAAGAAGAACACAAAGGGGAAATCAAACTTACTCGCCTGAAGAAACCGGAATCACAAAAACCATGATATAATAAGGGGGAAATATGGCTGATGTGTACATGGTCACTAGAACATCGACAAATCACCAGGACCTTTCCATTGAGGCCCAGGATGCAGCCCTGAGAAAATGGGCTATGAATCATGGGCACATTGTGAAGGGTATTTCCACAGAGGACGGGGTGAGTGGTGGACGGGACATTAAGAAGCGTCATATTATGAAGATCCTCAACAAGATGGGCAAAGGTGACATCCTGGCTACGTATTCATGGAGTAGGCTGACGAGAAGCCTTTCAGACCTGATGGAAATTGCCAAGATCCTGGAAAAGAAGGGGTCACATTTGGTGAGTCTCGTAGAGCAGATTGATACGAGCACCCCACAGGGCAGACTCTTCTATCACATCATGGGGTCTATGCATCAGTTTGAAAGAGAGCTGATTGCTCAGCGAGTTAGGTTTGGACTGGACCACAAACGGTCAAAATCTGAGAAGTTGGGTGGCATGATTCCATTCGGCTATGATGTGAAGGTGGTTCCCGGTATGAATCGCAAGGGTGAGCCGACCAAGATCAAGAAGCTGGTCCCAAACGAGAAAGAGCATTTTATCATAGAGAAGATACTTACATTGCGACGGGAGTCATGCACTTTGAAGAATATTGCCAATACACTGAATGCCGAGGGCATCCCGACCAAGAATGGCAGTGTATGGCTTTCGGGCCAGATAAATAGGATAGTTCGACGGGAGGCAAGGGCATGACTACGGATGGATTGAAACCACCTCTACGTTTTGGGGTGCTGTGCCGTGTTAGCACCGAACCTCAGGAAAAGCGTGGGGAATCCCTGAACAATCAAAAGAAGCAGGTCGAGTCTGCCGTGAAATATCTTGGTGGGATAATTACCATGCGATATGAGGGGCAAGAGCATAGTACACCAGGATCTGAACGAGAGATGCTTGACAGGGCTCTCGTAGATTCTGGCAAAGGTCTCTTCGATGCATTTATGGTCCCTGATCTCACAAGATGGACCAGGGACAATGAAAAGAATAAGCAGAGTATCAGAATTTTTAGGATGAACAAGATACGCTTTTTTGTAGGAACGATGGAGTTCAATTTAAACAAGTCTCATGATCGAATGATGATTGGAATGACGACAGAGGTCGGAGAAGGCACCGCTGGCTATATGGCAGAGAGGAGCAAGGAATGTCGTCATGATCTATTTAGTAAAGGAGTGCCATGTGTCGGTCAGAAACCCTATGGACGAAAGTATGACAAGAAGACAGGCACATGGAGTATCGACGAAGAAAAGAAGGAAATGATTAAGATAGCAGTCAAGAAGTTTCTATCAAAGATAGGCCGTGAGAAAATAGGCCGTGAGAAAATTGCAGAGGAAATGGGAATTTCTCCAAGCACATTGTATATCATCTTCAAAAAATTCCTTGGTGATACATGGACCACTAAAATGGGGACAATGAAAATCCCTCCCCTGATTGAGGATCAGAAAATCATTAAAGCAGTCCATGAGAGACTTGAAAACAACAAGACCATCAACCATGATCCACGTGGGAAACATGCATATCTGTTATCCAGCATCATATTTTGCGCTGATTGCGGACTCACCCTGAATGGCGTTCCCGATCAGATGAACTATGGAAAGACTGAGGCCCAATATAAATATAGGTACAGACACCCAAAGAACAAAAGCATCAAGCGTTTTTGCCCAAATTATAAAGCATGGGACATCAGGGCAGAGGACATAGAAGAAGCTGTGATAATCCAAATGCTATATCTTTTTGGACATAGAGAAGCATTAGAGAAGTCCATATTAAGAACTGTCCCCAATAATGAAAAATTGCAAGAACTGTCTGCCACCAAGGCAAGGTATAATAAGGAGTTCGATAATATTGAAAAAGAAATACAGACCCTCATTGAAAAAACCGTCAAAGGAATATTTACGGATGAAGAAGCAAGACCCACTATGGAAAAATATCGTGAACGCAAGAGATTCCTCAAACTAGAGATGGATAATCTCGATACTCAGATTGGACAATCACCAACCAAAAAAGAGCTTAGTGCACTTGCCAAAAGAGTTCACCAACAGGCTTGGAAGGCACTTTATCAAAATCCTGCAAAAATGACATGGACTCAGAAACGGGAACTTTTGTTAAAGGTATTTTTAGGGAAGCATGTCTCTGGCGATAAACCAGGTATCTATGTCAAAAAAGTTGATGATGTCGTGCATTATTCTATCAAAGGACTAATCAATCAGGAGATTGAGGGGTGTCTTCCAATGAGCGATTGGGAGAGGGAAGAATTGCTAGATAATCCTATAAAAGCAAAAGGGAATAATATAACAAGTAAATTTAACAATTACTGAATTGAAAAATGGTTATGCTTTCCCTGAACATGGTCCTCTCATACAGACCGGAAGCGAACTTCCCGGTCAGTTCGTTGCATGTGTTTTTGTAGCTCATCACCTGCGAATTGTGGTTTGATGCTATGGAACCGATGTCTGCAACAATACCGTTCAGGTCGTCCACCGTCTTCTGCAGGTCCGCTTGTTGGGCCTGGAGGCCTTCCAACTCGGCATCGAGGGACTGCTTCTGCCCGGAAAGACTTTGAAAGGTTCCCCTGGAGACGGTGTCATCCTTATTCGCTGCATCAAGCTCAGCCCTGTAGGCATTCAGGTGCCTCATGTATGCATCATATTGCGCTGAATAGGCGGCATTCTTCCGCTCCACCTCGGCTTTAAGATCATTGTACAGGGACATGAGCTCATCATACGATGCCTTTGCATCGTCTATGCCTCTGCTGATGTTTTTCAGATTGTCCGTTACTGCCTGCCGGTTGTCATACACCAGGTCTATCTCGATGGAGCCGGCCGGGTCTTCCTGGAAGATCTTGTGCCCGATGGCCTTCTCCCACATGGCGACCGCCTCATGAACGGCATCCGTAACCTCCTGCCTGCTCAATCCGAAGCGCTCATCGATGGAGTTGATGCGGTAGGTCATGATCGTGTTGAATGCCTCTGATCTGCCCTGGAAGATGCAGACAAAGAGGATACAGATGATGATTTGTGGCAGATACCTGATGGGGCTTAAGGGGTGGCTCGTGTATGCATTTTTCATCATGGTGGTACAGATATTTTTCGGGTGATATTCTAAAAAGCTTAACAGGCTACTTGTTCTCACCACGAAGGACTTAGCGCAGCATAGCCGCAACCAAAATGAGCTTGGGATTTGAGCAGACATAGAAGTCCTTCACCACGAAGAGCACTTTAGGACACGAAGAAAGGAAACCTTTTGAAATAGTGGAACGGTTCAAAGAACCCACGATTGTCTGTTATGCATTTCTTAGATCATCTTCGTGCTCTTCGTGTCCTTCGTGGTGAAATTTCCCTGTGTGTGCTCTTCAACGATCCGGGGAATTCCAGGGACACCCTACTTAATTCTTGCATTCCAGACTACGCTGCTTCGTGATGCGGTTGCACCTCGCTATCGATTCTTTCCTTGAGTTTCTCCTGCGCTACCTCGAGATCGTAGTGGGTCTGAAGGTTCATCCAGCTCTGGGCATCGGTGTTGAAGAAACGTGCAAGCCTCAGGACAGTGTCTGCAGTGATGGAACGCTTACCTGCAATAATCTCTCCTATGCGCCTCTGGGGAACGCCTATGGATTTGGCCAGACGGTACTGGGTAATGCCCATGGGCTTGAGGAAATCCTCCAGGAGTATCTCTCCGGGATGAACAGGGGGCAGTGCCCTCTTCATAATCTTCATGGGATGTCTCCTTTTTCTTTTTCAGTGGTAATCCACTATCTCCACATCAGCGGTCAAATCTATTTTACGATCAACAATCAAATCTTAAAGGCCTCAATGGAGCTCATAAATTCATACATCTTATCCGATGCGTTTCTGATGATCCTCAGCAGTTCCTTCCTCCATCTTCCCGGCATGCCTGCATAGATGTCCCGGAGCATGCGCCTCTGGCTCTCATGGCCTAAAAGATATTCGCCCACCTGCCGCGCCGTCTCGATGTCCTTCTCCCTCTTGAATGATTTTGTGCGCCTGCCGCTTATGATGAACTTGTGCAGTACATAGGCTGCCGGCTCCGGCACATTGATGGATATGCCGTTGTAAGAAGCCCTCATCACATGCCCCTGGAGAAGATCCAGATACCTCAATCCCTGGGCGTCTACATGGAGCTTCTCGATAGCGTAAGGCTTGTCCCTGCCTTTGCCCCTTTCGGGCGTGAGAAATTCCACTTCAAGATCCGGATGGACATATTTCACGTATCCGTCCAGCATCGAAATATTCCTATCGAACCCAAGCCTTTCCAGGATCCGGGAGACATCAACATCCTTTTGAATATGCGGCGGGTTGGGGACCATGAAGTCTAGATCCGTCGTCCTCTGCATGGAGATCTCTGCCGGGTTGCCGAAGTATTCCCTGTACACCAGCGGACACCATCCGCCGATGAGAATGATGTCCTGAAGGACCTCCTCCTCATCGAGTCTGGTCAAAACCGCAAAGAACAGATCATGTTCTCTTCCCACGCAGGGCCCTCTTTACTTCCTTGAGATTTTCCCTCACCTGGCGCAGTTTGGCCTGGTATTCCCTTCTCTGGTGGATACGGTTATCAAGGGCATCACGCACCTCAGGGACATCTCTGCCGACATAATCGAAGATGACCTTCTCGCCCTCACGCCGGGCAAGATAGAGGTACCTTCTGCCTCCCCTCTCTTTTGCTGAAATTGATCCCCGGGGGGCTTCCTCGATCTTCTTCCTGTAGAAATCCAGGAGCTCTTCCAGCCGTTTCCGCTCTTCTTCCAGGATACCCATCATGACGCTCATGCCTTCCTCCTGTCTAACAACTGGCCTATATTCTAATAATTGTTAGGCAATAAGTCAAGAGGGGAATTGCCTAACAATAAATAGTTTGAACATTCTTTGTTAGGCAATGATCCATCGAGCTTCATGATGATAAGGACAAATCTCCCCTGTCCCCTCTTTACAAAAGAGGGTGACCTTTAACCAAGGTATGGAGCCGATTCATGTCTCCACAAGTTTCTTTCATGGATAACAGCGAGCCTCTCATGATGCGGGGTGTTTGCGATGGACTGAAGCAGTGATCTGGAGGGTTATGTTAAAGCTCAACCCACCCTACAAAACTGAGAAATCTTTTAAAAAAAGCAAATTGCAAAAGTCCGAGATTGTCATTCCCGCGGAAGCTTCGAATCCAGTCTCTTCAAGAACTTCTGGATCCCCGCTTTCGCGGGGGTGACACTATTTTTGAGTTTTGCATTTGTCTCAATAGAAATGACATATCGCGTAATCCTGCGAGGAGACCCTCGTGCACTGGATTCGAAGCTTACGCGGGAATGACACTGAGGGTGTTTTCTCTTGGCTCATCAATTTATTAAGGTGCACGATAATACAACATTCCATGCTTATGCTCAGACAGACACCATCCGCCTTGACCCCATAGGCGTGCTCTGGTAATGCACAATTCATGGATTTTCCCCTCATCGAGAAGGCCGTGAATCTGCTTCTAAGAGCGAAGCATGCGGTAGTCCTCACCGGTGCGGGGATATCGACCGAGTCAGGCGTTCCCGACTTCAGGTCTCCGGGCGGCATCTGGGAGCGTTATGACCCGAGCCTCTTCTTCTACGCCCGTTTTCTTGCAGAACCCGATGTGGTCTGGAAGTGCCTGATCGAGATGAACTCCTCGGGCGAGATGTCTTTGTGGGAGGCCAGGCCCAACCAGGGCCACCTGGCGCTTTCCGCGCTGGAGGAGATGGGGATCGTCAAGGTAGTCATCACCCAGAACATCGACAACCTGCACCAGAAGGCAGGCAGCAAGCATGTCATCGAGTTCCACGGGAATATGCTCGTTTTCCGGTGTCTGAAGTGCGGACGCAAATACGGATTCGTGCAGCTCCTGGAGATTATCGCATCAAGCCCGTTCCTTCCGCCTCTTTGCGAATGTTCCGGCGTGCTTAAGCCGGATGCCGTATTCTTCGGCGAGGCCATCCCGCAAGATGCCCTGAAGGAGTCATTCCGGCACGCCCAGGAGTGCGATCTGATGCTCGTGATCGGGACCTCGGCCCAGATCGAGCCTGCGGCGTCTCTGCCCATCGTAGCCAAAGGGATGCACTCCATGTTCAGAGGAATGGGCAGCCTTATCGCAAAGACGGGCTGCCATGTCATTGAGATCAACCGGGAGCCCACGCCGCTCACCGGCGAGGTGTCGGATTTCATCATACAGGGCAGCGCCGGAGAAATCCTTTCGACCATTGCCGGAAAGGTCAAGGAAAAGAGGGCGGCAGTATGATCACCGGCAGGACAAAAGTCTTTACCATCCTCGCCCATCCATCAACCCATGTCATGGCCCCTCTCATCTACAACCACATCTTCACTTCCATGGGGCTCGACATGACCTATATCAGCCATGACGTTCTGCCCGAAGCCATTGCAGAGACCATAAAGTCGTTCTCAGGCTGGTGCAACCTGGGAGGGTTCAATGTAACCATCCCCCACAAAGAGGCCGTGGCCGCCCTTGTGGACAGCCGGTGCGAGGTTTCCACCCGGACACGTGTCGTGAATACGGTGGTGAGGCATGAAGACGGACAATTGTCCGGCCACAACACCGACGGCCTTGGTGCAGTGAAGGCCCTGGGCCTGGTTCATGGGGCTGCATGCCTGATGATAGGCGCAGGGGGTGCAGCCCGGGCCATTGTGGATGCCCTGCTGCACGAGGGCGCAAAGAGCGTGCTCATCCTGACCCGCTCGCGCGAAGGGGCGCTGCGGCTGCTAAGCCTGTTCCCCGGCAGTCCGGTGGGCATATACAATGGCGAACCCTTAAAAGATATCGAGGTTGTGGTACAGGCAACCCCGGTGGCGGACAAGATCCCCTTCGGGCTCGATCCGGCCGGATTCACGCGCGGCACGCGCATCCTGGAGACCGTCATGCGGCCCACGGCCCTGTCGGAGGCGGCCGTGCATCATGGGCTTACGCTCATCGGCGGCCATGCCATGCTCTATCACCAGACAAGCAGGAACTTCGAGCTGTTTACCGGCCGTGAGCTCCCGAAGGATCGGTTGGATGATGCATTCGCATCGCTCGGGTACCGCCTGCCATGAGAGTCTACCTGATCTGCACAAAACGCAAGTCAAGGCCCAAGGTCGCCTTGGAGGTGTGCAAGGCCTGCAGATATAACAGGTCGTGCAGACAATACGTGAACTACAGAAACCCTCTTCTCTTCCCCGAGCTTGAAAAACCTCAAGGAAATGCAATTTCTTGACAGTATAGATCAATGGAACTATGTTAAATCCATATGCCGCGCAAAGAGATCCTCATCTACCCCGAATCCGCGCTGAAGGCCAGGGCCCAGGAGGTCGACAAGATCGACCTCGATATCATAACACTCGCGGATGACATGAAAGACGCCATGTATAATGCCCCGGGCGTGGGCCTTGCCGCCCCCCAGGTGGGGTGCTCCAAGCGGCTCATCCTCGTGGACCCCTCTGCAAACAAGGACTCGGGCAGTCTCCTGGTCATTATCAACCCGGTCATTGTGGAGAGTGAGGGCTCGGTGGAAGACAGTGAGATGTGCCTGAGCGTGCCCGAGGTCTCCGTGGATGTGAAGAGGGCTGAAAGGGTCCTTCTCAAAGGGGTCAACCTCGACGGCAAAGAGATCCGCATAGAGGCGGAAGGGTTTCTGGCACGCATATTCCAGCATGAGATCGACCATCTCAACGGCAAGGTCATTTTGGATTACGCCTCGACTCTCAAGCGGGCCATCTATCTGAAGAAGAGGAAAAAGGGCAAGATATGAGACTCGCCTTCATGGGCACGCCGGATTTTGCCGTGCCCACCCTATCCACCCTTGTCGAATCGAAACGACATGACATTGCGTTCGTCATCACCCAGCCGGACAAACCCAAAGGCAGGGGGATGCACCTCCAGAGCCCGCCCGTCAAAGAGCTGGCCCAGAAAGCCGGTCTAAAGGTATATCAGCCCCAGTCACTGAAAGACAACAGTGAGGTCCGGGATCTTTTTGCAGCTTCCATGCTCGATGCAGTGATCGTGGTGGCCTATGGGAAGATGATCCCTTCTGATATGCTCAATGTGCCACGGATCGGATTCCTCAATGTCCATGCCTCGCTGCTGCCGGATCTCCGGGGCGCCTCACCCATCAACCGGGCCGTCATGGCCGGATACACGACCACCGGCATCAGCATCATGAAGATCGATGAGGGAATGGATTCAGGCCCGGTATACATGCAGTCGTCGATTCCCATCAATGAGGAAGACGATGCGGTGGGTCTGTCGGAAAGGCTGAGTGCCCTTGGAGCAGTCAAGGTCCTGGAGGCCCTTGTCCTCATTGAAGATGGAAAGATGCAGCCTGTGCCTCAGGACCATGCGCGGGCAACATACGCACCCATGCTCACCAAGGAAGATGGGGCCATCGACTGGGGCAAAGACCCGAGGACCATACATAATCTGATCCGGGGGCTTGTACCATGGCCGTGCGCCTACACCTACCTCCAGGGAAAGATGCTCAAGATCATGAAGGATTCTTACGAGATAGATGATCATGGTACTCAGGTGGGAACGCTCCTGAAGGACAAATCCGGCGTGAGGATTGCGTGCAATGGCGGTTATATCATCCCCAAAGTCCTCCACCTCGAGGGAAAGAAGGCCATTGATGCAGCCGCATTCTCAAACGGGTTGAAGACAGACCGGACAATAGTGGGGGCCAAACAGGAGACTCTATGATCATTGCACCATCCATTTTATCCGCCGACTTCTCAAACCTGGGGCGGGATATCGGTGTCGTTGTGGATGCCGGCGCACAATGGATACACGTGGATGTGATGGACGGTGTTTTTGTCCCGAATATCACCATCGGACCGGTCGTGGTGAAGGGTATAAGGAAGGCTACAAAGGCATTCCTTGACTGCCACCTCATGATCATGGAGCCGGAGCGGTATATTGATGATTTCATCAACGCCGGCGCCGACGGAATCACCGTGCATGTGGAGGCCACCCGGCACCTCCAGCGGACATTGGCCATGATCAGGGAAAAAGGCTTGGAATCAGGGGTCTCATTAAACCCGTCCACTCCTTTGGACACCATCAAATATTGCCTGGACAACATCGATTTGGTACTTATCATGAGCGTAAACCCGGGATTCGGCGGACAGACCTTCATCGATGCGGTAATACCGAAGATCGCCGACACAAAAAAGATGATTTCCGGAAGGGCCATTCAATTGCAGGTGGACGGTGGCGTCAACAAGGATAATATAGCCAGGCTGGCACAGATGGGTGTAGATAATGTGGTGGCAGGGTCGAGTGTCTTTGGGACGGATGACCCTGGAAAAACCATAAAGGAGATGTTTGAAATTGTATCCTCAGTTCCCTATTAGACTTGCCGTTTCCCTTGTGCTTCTTGGTTTGCTCATCGGGTGCGCCCACGCACCTGTTGTCAAGAAATCACCGTATGAAACCATACAGGATAAGAATCTTATTATCATGCTCGCCCGGTATGAGGAGAACAAAGGCGACTGGTCCGCTGCAATGGACTTGTATTCACGCGTTAACGACCCTTTTGCATGGCTTGCCAGGGCGAGAATCTACTTCATCATTGAAGACAATGTAACAGCCCTTGATTTCCTCCAGAAGGTTATCGACGATGGGACATATATAGGGGATGCACTCGAGTTGAGGACCAGGATCTATGCCAAGGACGGTAACTGGAAACTGGCTATCCAGGATACCGAGGTCCTCGTCAAAAAATATCCGGACAATATCCAGATCAAGCTCTTTCTTGCAAATCTCAAGGTTATCACCGGTGACTTCAAACAGGCTCGGAACATCCTCAAGAGCCTGCTCGGGAAGAATGATGACAGCATAATCTATTACACCATATCCAAGGCATGCATGGGTGAACGGGATTTCGCGTGCGCAAAGGATGCTTTAAAAAAGGCCATCGATTCTAGAAGCGATTTTGAACCTGCATATCTCGATCTTGCCAGGATAGAAGATCTCCTGGGCGAGTCAAACCAAGCAGAAGAAACATACAATAAGCTCCTGGATATCAACCCTTTCTCCAATGAGGCACATCTGGCCCTGGTTGACCATTATATCGATCAAAAGCGGTATAAGGACGCCATAACCCATCTGAAGTCGGTCATTGAGGTGAATCCGGATACTCTGATGTTGCGGAAACTCATCATCCTCGAACTTCAGGACGGCATGTTTCAGGATGCCCTGTCTCTCATCAATAACCTTAAGGAGATGACGGATGACGACAAGTACTACCTTGCCCTGGCCTATGCGGGTCTTGAACGGTATGACGATGCGCTGAAGACACTCAAGGATATACCCGTTACGGGAAGGTTGGGTTGCGATATCACCATGCTTGAATCTTCCATCCTCAAGAGCATGGACAAGAGCGAGCAGGCAGTTAAGCTCTTGGAGACTTCATGGAAAGACTACGCCGATCTCGGTACCTGCAATGAGATAGGCTATCAGCTTGCAACAGAGCTGGATACCATCGGGAGAAGGGATGAGGGCTTACAAATCGCCTCAAAGCTGTTGGAGAAGGATCCCCAAGACCCCATTGCCCTGAACTTTATGGGATACGTGTGGGCGGATCGGGATATGAACCTGGACAAGGCATACTCCATGATCAAAGAGGCCCTTGATATGAAGCCCGATGATCCTTTCATCCTTGACTCCATGGCATGGGTGCTCTTCAAGATGGGCAAGCCTAAAGAAGCGCTCGTTTACCTAGAGAAGGTATTGAAGATCTTGAAAGACGATGCAACCGTAAATGAGCACATGGGTGATATCCTCATGAGCCTCGGGCAGACCGATAAGGCCCTGGACTATTACCTCAAGTCATCTATCCTGAACAGGTCGGTGAACGACTCCTTAAAGGAGAAGATCAACAAACTCATCAAGCAGGACAGAAAAGAAAGTGATGAGCTCAAGGAGAGGGTCCTTCCATGAGCAACGAAGTAAAGGTCGGAATTTTTGTTGTCTTTATCTTTATCATCTTTGTAGTCCTTTCCGTAAAAATCGGGGAAATGAACCTGTCTAAGAAAGGGACATATCCGATCACCATGGTCTTTCCCACGGTTGAAGGACTCAGTATCTCCTCCAACATCGAGCTTGCAGGGGTGAACGTCGGCAAGGTGACCGGGATCACGCTGAACAAAGATTACACTGCCGTCGTAACAGCGGCCCTTAACGAGGACATCAAGCTCCCCATAGACAGCACCGCATCAATCGGGACCAAGGGTGTGCTTGGCGACAGGATCATCGTATTATCACCGGGCGTCTCAAAGAATTATATTGATCCCGGGGGGAACCTGGCCAGGACAAAGGTTCCGCCTTCGATGGACACGCTCCTCATACAGGTCGGCGAGCTTGCAAGCAACCTCACACAATTGAGTGCATCGCTCACTACAGCCTTCGGAGACCAGGAGACAATGAGGGACATCGTCGTAAACCTGCGTGATCTGAGTGCAAACACCTCATCTCTGGTAGCCGAGAACAAAGACAACATCTCTGACATCCTCACCAACATGAAGGAGATAACGAACAATTTCACCGTAGTTTCCCAGAACCTCACCAGCACAAGTAAAAACATCGATGAGATGGTCGGTACCATTAATTCCGGCCAGGGATCTCTGGGAAAGCTCGTCACGGATGAAACGCTTTATAATTCCATGGTGGATTTCATGGAATCCGCCCGACTGGTGATGGACCGGATAAACGGAGACGGCACCCTTGGCTTGCTCATGAGCGACAGTACTCTTTATTACAATCTCGCTGATACGACAAAGAACCTCAAGGTCATCACCGACGAACTCGCTTCGGGTAAAGGAACCCTGGGACATCTCCTGACCGATGAGGAACTCTATGCGAACCTCAAGGAGACAATCCAGAGCGCAAACCGTGCCGCCCAGGGTCTTGAAGAGCAGACGCCGATCTCGGTTATGGGGACAATATTAGGCCTGGTATGGTAGTGTAATGACCCCCAAGTGGTGTTTTTGCGCCATAAGCCTCTTCATATTCATAACGATCCTGCCCTCTTTGCATGCATCCGCCGCGCAGATCGATGCCGACCCTCTGATCTCTTATGAATCTCACGGTGATGAGTACACATTCCACGGATTTGGCCCGATCTTTGAGTTCTCTGACCATATAAGCGCTATAAGACCTTTTTACTTTAAGGATAAAGATACCTCGGAAACGGACATCATCTATCCCCTCGGGCAATTCACACCCGGAAGCTCCCGATTCACCCCCTTGTATACCTCTGTCGACCAGGAGGATCAAAAACACACGGACCTCTTTCCTGTCTTCTACGGGAGTTACAAAGATAGATCCTATTGGGGAATATTTCCCCTCTATGGTACCATGGAGCACCGGTTCGGGTACACGAAGGCCCGCTTCATCCTCCTGCCTCTCTATGCTGAAACCGAAATGGATGACACGGCGACCTACTCGTTTCTCTGGCCTGTTTTCTCTTACAGCAAGGGGAGGCTCTACAGGGTCTTTCCCCTCTATGAATGGAAGAGGTCGACCGATACAACCTATCAGTATTTCCTCTGGCCTTTTGTCCATCATAAGATAGGCCCCGACGACAGGAGGATGGATGCATTCCTGCCGCTCTTCAGATATGACCGGGGACCTCATTATCAGAATATATCGATTCTCTGGCCATTCTTTAACTACAACCGGGACGACACCTCACATCATGTGAGCGCCGATTTTCCCTGGCCCCTTATCAGGACGGCATCAGGCGCATATGAAGAAACAAAGGTGTTCCCTTTGTATTGGACCAAGACCGAAGGCAATGCATATTCCGGGAAGACCATACTATGGCCTTTATGGTCCAGCGCATCATGGCACTATGAAGACACCGGCATGGACCAGAAGAACATCACTATCCTCCTCACCAACCGCTTGACCACAAAGACGACGCAGGATGGACAGATATTGAGGAGATTGTATCTCTGGCCTTTTTATTATTCTTCCCAGGATGGGGCCAGGAGCGAATGGCATTTCCCTGCCATCTTTCCGCTCTTCTTTGATGAAGGCTTTTCCCGAACCTGGGGGCCGGTTCTCAGCATCGCCGAAGGCACCACCAATGAAGATTCTTCTGAGACAAGCATTCTCTGGAGGATAATTACCTGGAGTAAAACAGGGCAGACATCGAAATGGTCCTTCTCATTCCTTGCTTCATCAACAAAAACTCCGGAGTATCGCCAGTGGGGATTCCTTGGGAACCTTTTGAGCATCAAGCAGAATATCTCATCAGATAAAGGCAATGAAAGGGATTAGCTGGTTCTTCTCTGTGAAGCATACTTTTTTGGTTTACATCCTTTTCCCAGCCCATTGTTCTCACCACGAAGGACACGAAGAGCACGAAAAAGATCTAAAAAACCAATACAAACACTCTTGGATCCATTGAACCGGCCAGCGATTTCAAAAGACTTTCTTTCTTCGTGTCCTTCGTGCTCTTCGTGGTGAAATATCCCTCTGTGTGCTCTTCAACGATCCAAGTATGCTTTACGGTGATGAACCTTTAAGTTATTGCAATATGGTCTCAACACCATAGTATGGTCAAAGAACCCCTGGCTGTAAGGGAATACCTTGCCTCCCCGATACCTCCCCTTTATTATTAAGAGTGAAATATCAAACTATTATTTATACGTTGCTATTAATTATCCATCATGAAGCTCACTGGCATACTTTTCGCTAAATATAAAGATTGCAGGGAAACCAAGGGGGTAACACCACATGAGTTCATTTCAGTATAATCAAGAGGCTCTAAAAAATCTCAAGATCGATGATACAAGCATCCTGGACCGGCTTGTTGACTACGAATCGGCTCGAGAAGTCCATCGCAAAAAGGACCATGCAAAGGTCGACAAGAGAATGTCAATCAAGGACGCCATCGCGACCTTTGTGGCAGACGGCGATATCATGACCGATTCAGGGTTTGCCTATGTCAGGACACCCCACCAGGCCTATTGGGAGATCATGCGCCAGGGGAAGAAGAACTTGCAGTGCATCGGTGCGCCCAACACGAACCACAGCTTCCTGATCTTCAACAACAACTGCAATTACTCGCACAACTCCTACGTGGGTGTTGAGATGCGGGGCATCGACCGGAATTACGACCGCATGCTCAGGGCAGGCAGGGTGAAGATCCTCTCGGAGTGGAGCCATGGAGGCGTGGCCCTTGGGCTCAAGGCGGCCCAACTCGGTACTCCCGGTGTGTTCAGCAAACAGATGCTCGGATCGGACATCGTCAAATATAATCCGTACATCCAGGTTGTGCAGAACCCTCTGAAAAAAGATCCTGACCCGGTGGTCTTCATCCCGGCTCTCTACCCCGATGTCTCCATCATCCACTGCCAGGTGGCGGACAAATTCGGCAATGCATACATCTATGGCCCCACGGTCAATGATGTGGCAATCGCCTCTGCGGCACGCAAGCTCATCATCACGGCCGAAGAGATCGTGCCCGAGTCCGACATCCGCAGCAGGAAAGGGACCGTCATCCCGTTCTTCTATGCGGATGCCGTGGTGGAGTTGCCCTTTGGAGCCGTCCCCGGGAATATGCCCGGCTACTACTACTGGTCCCGCCAGTGGTGGGAGAAACTTATCAGATTCGGTTGTGCCAGCGACGAGAACCTCAAGGTATTCTTCGACGAATGGGTCCACGGTGTTAAGGACCAGTTCGAGTTCGTGGACAAGCTGGGCGGGGCCAAGTGGATCGCCGAGGCCAGGATTCAGACCAAGGCGGCCGAAGGCGACCACGAGGACATAGACTTCTCATACGAAGAATACACCCGGACACACGACTCCGGGCTTTATTACTAAAGACCGGAGGCTACCATGAAAGACTTGAACGCACCTGCCAATCCGCTGGAGATGCTTGCATACATCATTGCAAAGCAGATCCACGACCATAAGATCGTCTATATCGGCACCGGAATCCCCATGGTGGCGGCAATCCTGGCAAAGAGGACCCATGCCCCGAACATCACCATGGTCTATGAGTCGGGCGGCCAGGACCCCATAGAAGGCGACATGCCCTGGTCCGTGGGCTGCCCGTTCACCTGGCGCAAGGCCCCGGCCGTCATGGAGATGTCCTATTCCTTTGCCCAATGCTACAACGGATACGTAGACATTGCCTTTCTGGGCTTTGCCCAGGTGGATATGTACGGCAATGTGAACACCCATCAGATCGGGACCGACCTCCTCCACCCAAAGGTCCGCATGACCGGCTCCGGCGGCAACAACGACCTCGCATCGCTCTCCGACAACCTGATCCTTGTTGGTGTCCAGACTCCGGACAAGTTCGTCGGAAAAGTCGATTTCATGACCTCGGTCGGTTATCTTCGCGGGGGGAATACGCGTAAGGAAGCCGGCCTGATCGGCAACGGTCCTTCAACGGTAATCTCCCAATGCGGTGAGTTTGATTTCGAGCCGGTGACAAAACGCATGCGCGTCAAGTCGCTGCTCCCCGGGTGGACCTTTGACTTCACCCAGCAGTTCACGGGCTTCGAGCTGCTAAAGCCCGAGGGCGAGATCCCGCAGACTCCGGTGATCCCGGACGACATCCTGAAGCTCCTCAGGACCGAGGTGGATCCCAGGGGCGTGTTCACCACCATGCCCACTGCCTGATCATGCATAAACAAAACGGGATGCCCTTATACCGGGGCATCCCTCTTGATAAAGCTCTTAGCCACCTTTCTTTACCGATACCGGGTATCTTTCAGACATCAGATACCCGGTATCTTTCCAGTATGAATTCTATTCGAACGTAACGAACCGGTCCTTCTTGGCCCCGCAGACTGGACATTCCTCCGGCAGAACGCCATCGGAGACATACCCGCAGACATCGCACACATAATAGGTGGTCTGCCTCTCCTCCAGCACGTGGTCCATGGCCTCTTTATAGAGCTTGGCATGGATCTCTTCCACGTCCTTGGACTGGCTGAAGTAGACCGATGCAGGGATGTCCCCCACCTCTTCGGCATCTTTAATGAATCTGTCGTATGCCACGCCTGCAACCCTTGTTTCCGACTCGAAGCTCTCGGCAAGGTTTTCCTCGGTGCTCTTGATCTCCTTCAGGATCCTCAAAGCCCTCTTGCCATGGAGCTCTTCAGAAAAAGAGATCACGCGGAACAGCTTGGCGAGCTGGGGGTAACCCTCCTGATCCGCCTTTTCCGCAAAGACCTTAAGCCTGAGGCTGGCCTTTGATTCACCAGCGTAGGCCTGATGTATGGCATCTTTTATCTTGTCATCCATTGCATGCTCCTCCCATGGAATTCATTGTTCGCCGGTCCATATACGTATATTTCATAATCTCAGCCAGATTGATATCATTTCTGATACCGGTCCTGGTAAGGGCGAAATCATACCTCACCGGGTCTTCAGGGACAATAGCGCGGAACCGTCCCGTCACCTCAAGGGCTGTCTTGAGATCGGCCTGAGCGCGAGATGTCAAACCAAGTTTCATGCAGATCCTGTGCATGTGCACATCCAGGGGAACGATGAGTTTTGAGGCCGATATCCCATCCCACCCGCCAGGGTCGACGGCATCATTGCGCACCATCCACCTGAGGAAAAGATGGAATCTCTTGCAGGCACTCCCTTTTTCCGGACAGGGGAGAAGGCTGTTTTCTTTTGTACTCAGGCAGGCCTTGATCCGGTGCACAAACGACTCCAGACAGGTGACGACATCAGGGTCATCAGGGTCATACCGCATCATAAAGCATTGATAAAGGGATCCATGCGTTTGAATGACATCCCGGATGGCCATGAGAAAATCCACGAGTTCTTCACCGGTCGTGAATCGATGTTTGAAACCGGGGAATAGAGCTTTCAGGGTCTCCCGTGAAACGTCTTCAAGAAATTGCCTCGGAGAGGGCCCCATCTTCTCAAGGATGCATGAGATGCTTTTCAGAATCTGGGCAACCCTGCCGTATGCGAGTGAAGAAGCGATGATGCCGACTATCTCCCGGTCTGCGATATCGGGGTAGCCCTCGAGGAACTCCAGCGGATCGGGATGAATGAACTCGGGTCTGTTATAGGTGGTATAGAGTTCTTCGAGAAACCTGGCTGTGTGAACTACTAAGCGTCTCATATCTTCATTCCGGCTGCATGATGTTTTCATCCGGGATGGATATCGGTCCATTACTCAGGCGAGAACTCACTCTTCGGTGCACCGCATACCGGACAGGTCCAGTCATCCGGCAGCTTGTCAAAAGGCGTCCCGGGAGGGATGTTACCATCAGAATCACCTTTCTCCGGATCATATACATAACCACAAACACTACAAACGTATTTCTGCATCATAACCTCCACGGATTTTTCTTCAGCTACGAAACGCCCTTTTTAAGCCTCTCGGCTACGTTCTTTCCGAGCTCAAAGCATTTCTGCAATGTATCTTTATCCGGCACATATTTGGCCTTGATCGGCTCGCTGACCGGATCAACCTTCATCTCTGTCAGTATGTCATGAATCTGTTTCGGCGACTCACCGCTCCATCCATAGGAGCCGAATGACGCACCAATAAGGTTTAACGGCCTTAAGCCCTTCAGATAAGTAAGCACATCGGCCATGGCGGGCAGCATATTGTTATTGAGCGTGGAAGAGCCTGCAATGAGGGCGCCGGCATCGAGGACCTCATAGGCCACGTCACTGCGGTGGAATGACCCCATGGACATCACCTTTACCCGTGAGCCTCCCGCAACCAGCCCCTCCTCTATCGCCCTGGCCATGTGCTCCGTGCTGTGCCACATGGTGTGATAGACGACAACGGCCTTATCGGTGGGTTTCTGCTCCGCCCAGGTCTTGTACAGGCCGAGTATCCAGGCAAGGTCCTTCCTCCAGACCGGACCATGATCGGGTGCCACGATCCGGATGTCAAGGCCTGAGGCGGCAACCTTGTCAAGCAGCTTTAAAACGAGCGGTGAATAGGGGAGCAGGATATTGCCGTAATACGTAGCGGCTTCATATTCGATAGTATCCTTTTTGATCTCATCTGCAAAGCGCTCACCCGTTGCCAGATGCATGCCGAAGGCGTCCTGGGAGAAGAGAACTTTTTCTTCATGCAGATAGCTGAACATGCTGTCGGGCCAGTGGAGCATGCGGGTCTCCATAAAGGTAATATTCATATTACCGAGGCTGATCTTCTGGCCGTCTTTGACCGGGATGATATCATCATCGAGTACAAAGTGCTCATGAAGGGTCTTGACACCCATCTGCGAGGCAAAGACCTTCTCGGGATTCACCTCTTTTATTATCTCATCGAGGCAGCCGGAATGGTCCATCTCGGAATGGTCGGAGATTATGTAGTCGATCTCTTTCGGGTCAATGAGCCCGGCAATGCGGGCAAGCATCTCATCCTTGAACGGGGCCTTCACCGTATCGATGAGTGTTATTTTATCGGCAAGTACCAGAAATGCATTGTAGGTGCTGCCCCGCTTGGTCGTGTATCCATGGAAATCGCGAATCGTCCAATCGACGGCACCAACCCAGTAAACATGTTCACTGATTTTGATGGGCTTGAAAATACCGGACACTTTTGCACTCCTTTTGCTCGTATTCATATATAATGCTTACATCAGCTCAGACCATCATGCACTGCATGCCTTAAAGGAAAATGTATCCTACTTGCTGATACAGCATGCGGCAAGCTTTTTTTGTTAAACCGATTTTCCCGTATGATCCCAGGCCGTACTGTTATGAAAAAAAGTTGCTTCCCTTGGATTATAGCATCACGCCTGGGTCTGGACCGGAGGAATGAAGACCCTCTGAGCAAGCTCGCGGTCGAGCATCAGGATACCATAGCCGTTATCCCCGATGAGCTTGAGCTGTTGAACGAGGGTATCTGCGTTCGCCTCTTCCTCCACCTGTTCATTGACGAACCACTGGAGCATGGTGTTCGTTGCATGTTCCTTCTCCCTGATGGCCAGATCAACCAGTGAATGGATAAGCGAAGTCACCTTCTGCTCGTGCTTATAGACTTCCTCGAACACGGCTAAAGGCGAGGCCCACTTTATGGGGGGCTTGTCAATGGCATCAAGGATAACCCTGCCGCCGCGGTCCACTACGAACTTGTAGAACTTGTCGGCATGGGTCATCTCCTCGAGGGCCTGGACGCGCATCCAGTTGGCGAAACCCCGGAGATTTACGGATTGGAAGTAGGAATTCATGGACAGATAAAGATATGCGGAATAGAGCTCCGCATTGATCTGTTTGTTCAGTGCCGCCTCCATCTTTTTATTGATCATACACCTCTCCTCCTAGGCCTTCCAAAGACCATGCAGGTTGCAATACTCCCTGGCAGTAATCTGCTTGGCATTTAAGCAGAATTCCGCCTCCGGGGCATCGCCTGGTTTCAGGAACTTCCTATAGGCCACACCATCGGCAATGAGCTCAATCCATTCGATGTAATGCTTCTCCTCCATGGGATGGGTGACGCTGCCCACCTTCACTTTGAAGCCGCCTACCGTCTTCTCGATAACCGGGACATGCTTTTCCTTTGCAGCATCCACCGTATTTTCCTTATACAGCTTCATGGGCTGGCCGCAGCAGACAAGCTCTCCCTTGCCGTCATGGAGCACTTCGACAATATTACCGCACACCTCACATTTGTATACCTCAAGCCTGTTCGTCACGATTCATTCCTCCTATTGATAATGATTATCAATATAACTAGTTATGAATACTCTCCCTGTCAAGGGCATTTTGAGATACCTCTGTTTATTATAATCATGAGATGAGTAAAAACACCCCTCTTTGTATGAGACACCGAATCGGGTACAAACCTCCCCCGTCCCTGGAAGGCATAGTCCGGTGAATAATGGGCACCGTCTATCTGATACACTTCGGTGCAAACCCTTTCTCCCGTCTTGAGAGACATTGTCCCCTCTCCCCTACGCAGACAGCCTAGTCCCCTCGCCCCTTGCGGGAGAAGGACAGGATGAGGGGGTCAGTCCCATATTCATCTGGAATCCAATTCCAACATCATCTTCATTGAAAATCGTTATGTGCACCTCAGCGCTCTCCGCCTGAAAACCTTTCACCTTGCCGGGCTAATACAAATGGGCTTAAATACAAGATTCATAGGCCCAACGGCCTTATAATTTCCATATTGACAGGGGTGTGTTTGGCTGTTATTAAAGACATCCGTCATGCTGCCGAAGTGGTGGAATTGGCAGACACGCCATCTTGAGGGGGTGGTGGGTAACTCCCGTCCGGGTTCAAATCCCGGCTTCGGCACCACTGAACTAATATTTTATACTTAAAGAGTAGAAAGAGAGTTGGCATCCATGTCAAGAAGGTGTGATATTTGTGGAAAAGGCCCGCAGACAGGGCATAATGTTTCCCATGCGCAGAACAAGACGAAAAAAGTCTGGCTCCCGAATCTCCAGAAGGTGCGGATAGAGACTGCCCAGGGGGTCAAGAGCGTTAAGGTATGCACCCAGTGCATTAAATCCGACAAGATCCGGAAACACGCTGCCTGATTCGAGCATCATCTCTAGTTACCACCTTATTATCTTTTCAATTATGAGGTGCGTCCTCTCCTGAGCGGATGACCGAAACCGTCATCAACATCACCGATTAATTCCATATTCACCTTTTTGAGAATACATGCTAATGGGGAACTCCAGAAAATGACAAATGATATGCTCTGTGGAATTATGTCATGACCAACAGATATCCCCTCATAGCACTTCTGCTCGTTATCCTCACAGGATGCGCCACTGCTCCCCCTCCTGCACCCATGATCGATGATACATATTTCTTTCTCGGCCGGTTCGACAAGGTCTGGGATGTAACCCTGAAAGTGCTGGAGAAGAGATCCTTGGCCATAAAGGACATACATAAGGAAAAAGGCGAGATAATTACCCGCTTCGTGAATTATTCCGTAGGGCCGCATGCCCACCAAGACCTGGAAAATATAGCTGAAAGGCCTGATCTTCTTCTGGGCCTCTATACCCAGGTGGGTTATTCCCTGACCATAAGACTCACTCCCATTAATGATATGAGCACACAGGTGAAGGTGACGGCCAATATCGAAGCATATGATACGAATGTCACCCAGAAGTGGCAGAAATGCCTTTCAAAGGACATTCTCGAAAGGGAAATTCTGGAACAAATCAGGGCTTCCCTGTAAGGAAACAACCGGTACGATACTTCCGGGTATCTTCATAACCCATTTTATAAAGCGGACAATACCCTATCAATCCTATCCACCCCTTTGAGTTTTCTGATCTCGGTGGAGAGCCTTTCAAGCTCATGTATGTCTTTGACCATAACCCTGAACACACACTTGGAATGACCATCCGGCAGGGAGGAGGCATTCAGCTTTGTGATGTTGATATTTTTAGCCCCGAGGATTGCCGTGATGGAACCGAGCATACCCGGCTTGTCTTCGCATATGACCGAGATTTCGATCTCATGTGCTTCACTGATGCCCGATTCCCATTCCACGGGAATCAGCCGCTGGGAGTCAACTTCATCGACATACGGGCAGCTCGTGCGGTGAACCGTGATCCCCTTGCCGCGTGTGATGAACCCGATAATTTCATCTCCGGGGATGGGCCTGCAGCAGCGGGCATATCGAATGAGCAGGTTCTCAACACCCTTTACCACAACGCTGGAGCCCACCTGCTTCTTCTGCGGGGCAACCTCCTTATATTCCTTCTTCTGCTCCTCGGGCATGATCTTGTGGATCACCTGATTTACCGATGTCCTCCCGAAACCGATTGCAGCAAAGAGATCATCCGCCGTCTTAAAGGAGAACTCCCTTGCAAGGTGTTCAAGATCAACGTCCTTTGCCACATGCTGGCTCTTGAGCTTCTTTTCCAGCATCTCCCTGCCGAGTGCGATACTCTGTTCGCGTTCCTGGGTTCTCAGCCAGTTCTGTATCTTGTTTCTGGCCCTCGATGTCTTGGCTATCCTCAGCCAGTCTTTACTGGGATGCTGCTTGGGAGACCTTAAAATCTCGATTACGTCTCCGCTCTTAAGCTCGTAGTTCAGCTTCACGATCTGGCCGTTGACCTTTGCACCCGTGCACTGATTCCCGAGCTGGGTATGAACGCTGTAGGCAAAATCAAGGGGGGTCGCCCCCATAGGAAACTGAAGCACCTCTCCTTGAGGGGTGAAGACAAAGACATCTTCCGGGTAGAGATCGAGCTTGACGCTCTGGAGAAATTCCCGCGGATCCTTGAGTTCCTTTTGTGATTCAAGCAGACGTCTGAGCCAGGAAAGTTCCTGTCCTTCCTGATTCTTGAGCTTCGGTTGATCCTTGAGTTTGGAGTAATCTTTATAAAGCCAATGTGCAGCTATGCCTTCATTGGCAATAAAATCCATCTCAAACGTCCTGATCTGAATCTCGATCCGCTCCCCCTCAGGGCCGAACACCGTTGTGTGCAAAGACTGGTACTTATTCGGCTTGGGCATAGCGATGAAGTCCTTAATCCTCTGTTGGATGGGCTTCCACATGGAGTGGATGATGCCCAGCGTCTCATAACACTCACCCACGGTTGTTACGAGCACCCGTACTCCAAGCACGTCATAAATGTTCTCCAGAGAGATTCCCTGGCGCTTGAGCTTCTGATAGACGCTGTAGATATGTTTGATCCTGCCCTTGAGTTCCGCCTTGATCCCCGCCTCTGTAAGCTTGGCCTGGATCTGGGCAATGACGCCCTGGAGATATTCCTCTTTTTCCTTGGCAATGGAGTCCAACCTTGCCTTGAGGATCCGGTAGTCCTCCGGTTCCAAATATTTTAAACTGAGCTCTTCCAGCTCCACCTGGAGCCAGTGGATACCAAGCCTGTTGGACAGCGGGGCATAGATGTCAAGGGTCTCCTGTGCGATCCTGATCTGTGATTCCCGTTTATGGTACTCAAGGGTGCGCATGTTGTGGAGACGGTCCACCAGCTTTATGAGAAGGACCCTTAAATCCTTGCTCATGGCGAGGATCATCTTACGGAAATTCTCCGCCTGCTGTTCTTCCACGGAGCGGAAGTTCATCTTGCTTATCTTGGTGAGCCCGTCCACCACCTGGACGACTTCATCGCCGAAATCCGCCTTGATTTGATCGGTTTTGATGAGACTGTCCTCGATGGTGTCATGGAGAAGGGAAGCAACCACGGCCGTTGCATCAAGGTGCATCTGGGCCACCATAAAGGCCACTTCCAGGGGATGGTTGAGGTATGGCTCCCCGCTCAGCCTTGTCTGGCCCTGATGTACCCGGGCGGAAAAGACATAGGCCTTCTCGATCAGCCGCTTATCCGCCTCCGGTACAAATTCAGAGACTTCATCAAGTATGTCATTTATTCGTACGGTCAATGACGAGACCCTTCGCCTCAAGCAGCTCTGTGCAATAGGTCACGATCCCATCAAGGGGGACCTTCTCGACCTTACCGCTCGCCCTGTCCTTGAGTTCAACAACACCCCCTGCGAGGTCCTTTGCTCCTACGGTTATCCTTATAGGGACACCGATGAGATCGGCGTCCTTGAATTTCACGCCGGGTCTCACATCCCGATCATCAAGCAATACATCATAGCCTTCGGTATTAAGGCCGTCGTAGATACGCATTGCCGCTTCCATGGCAGGCCCCTCGCTCACGTTGATAGCAAGTACCTCTACGTGGTAGGGAGCTATAGTTACAGGGAACAGTATCCCGAACTCATCATGATTCTGCTCCAGGGCAGCCGCTACCGTCCTGCCCACACCTATACCATAACAGCCCATGATCAGGGGCTTTTGCCTTCCATCCTCATCGAGGAAGAGTGCGTTCATGGCCTTTGAATACTTCGTACCGAGTTTGAAGACGTGCCCCACTTCGATGCCGCGGATGATCTCAAGCTTTCCGGTCCGGCACCGGGGGCAGCTGTCTGTGGCCATGGCCGAGCGGATGTCGGCCACAATATCGACCTTGACATCCCGTGAGAACCATACATCCTTGATATGGTAATCCTGTTTGTTTCCGCCTGTCACGTAGGAGCCGCCTTTAAGGAGCGAGGCGTCCGCCACCTTTTTCAACATTAAACCTACAGGCCCGGCAAACCCCCGGGGCGCTTTGGTATATTCTTCTATGGCAGCTTCATCGGCGAGTTCCACTGACTCACACGTAAGGGCCCGCCTCAGCTTTGCCTCGCTGATCTCGTGATCGCCCCTGACCAGGGCCGCCACCGGGCCGTTTTCCGTCATGTAAATAAGGGTCTTGATCAACGCAGCCGGCTCTATATGCAAGAATTCGCACACCTCTTCCACGGTCCTGATATCCGGGGTATGAACCTCGATGGGCTTCCCTCCGGGGGCCTTGGGGAACGATATATCCTCGGGCATTGCGATCTCGGCCCTCTCCTGGTTTGCGGCATAATCACACGAGTCACAGCTTAAGATGGCATCCTCACCGGTATCGGCCAGGACCATGAATTCGTGGGAAAAATTCCCGCCGATGGGGCCCGAATCCGCTTCCACCGCTTTAAACTTAAGGCCGCACCTCTTGAAGATCTTTTCATAGGCCTCGAACATGGCCGCATAGCTCTTTTCCGCACCCTGGTCGTCCTGATCAAAGGAGTACGCATCCTTCATGATGAACTCCCGTGCCCTCATCACCCCGAAGCGCGGCCTGATCTCATCGCGGAACTTTGTCTGTATCTGGTAGAGGTTGAGCGGCACATCCTTATAGGAATGGATATAATCCCTCACGATTTCCGTGATGACTTCCTCATGGGTGGGCCCGATGACGAATTCCGCTCCCTTGCGGTCCATCAACCTGAGGAGTTCTTTCCCATACAGAGACCACCTGCCGCTCTCCTTCCAGATCTCGGAGGGCTGGACGGCAGGGAGGAGGACCTCCTGGGCGCCGGCGGCGTTCATCTCTTCACGGATGATCTTCTCAACCTTCTGTATGGCCTTCAGTCCATAGGGCAGGTACGAATAGATGCCAGAGGCCAGCTTCTTTATCATGCATGCCCTGAGCATGAGCTTATGGCTCACCACCTCGGCATCACGGGGATCTTCTTTAAGGGTGTGGAGAAACAGAGAGGACATCTTCATGAAACAGTCTCCTTACGTATTTCGTTCACGATCGATTGCACAATGTCGGCCGTCTTGATACGCGCTAAAGGCTTGCCATGAGAAAACAGCACAGCCCCCTTTTTATCGCAGGCAACACCGAGATCCGCTATCCTGGCCTCTCCCGGTCCGTTGACTACACAGCCCATGACGGCCACCACCATATGTCTTTTGATGTCCTTGAGGGCATCTTCAACCTCGGATGCGATTGAGGCAACATCCGCACATGAACGGGCGCACGTGGGACATGCGATGACGCGAACCCCCTCGTTCCTGAGTCCGAGGCACTCCAGGAGGATCCTGCCGGCGAAGACCTCCTGGACCGGGTCGGCCGAGAGCGAGATCCGTATCGTATCTCCAATACCCTCTTCGAGTAACGTTCCGATACCGGCGGAGGAGCGGATGAGGCCCGAGAGCAGGGGGCCGGCCTCGGTCACCCCGAGGTGCAGAGGCCATGAACACAGCCTGGAGAACCGCCTATATGCATCGATGGTCTCGAGGACATCGGAAGATTTCAGCGATACCTTCAGGGATTCCACCCCCATGTCCTCAAGCATCTCCACATACTGCCCGGCGCTTTCAACCAGAGCCCCCACCTTATCGTGCCCATGTTTTGCAAGGAGAGATTTTCTCACCGAGCCGAGGTTGACCCCCACCCGGATCGGAACTCCGTTCTGTATGGCGACATGTGCCACCGCCTTGAGCTTCTCTTTTCCACCGATATTGCCGGGATTGATCCGGATGCCGTCGGCACCCTCCTCCATGGCGCCGACGGCAAGCCGGTAATCGAAGTGGATGTCGGCTATCAGCGGAATACGGATGCCTCTCTTGATCTCTCCAAAGGCCTGAACGGAATCTTCATCCGGCACGCTGACGCGGATGATATCACAACCGGCCTTTTCGAGCTCTTCTATCTGTGAGATGGTCCCTTCTATATCGGTGGTTAAGGTATTGGTCATGGACTGGATGCTGACCGGCGAACCGCCGCCGACCGGATATTTCCCGATAAAAATTCTGCGTGTCTGTGCACGATGAGACGTCATTCAAAAAGAGTACCATATTTAGGGGTTGCGACTCAAGATTGGAAGGCATTTGAACGATAAGATCAAGAGATGGGTAAATTGTCTCCTGAGCAGATCGAGAGCATTCTCGATAATGTGGGCGAGCTGCCCACTTTGCCCTCCATTGCCACTGCCATTATGGAAAAGACCATGGAGGCGAACGTGAATGCCCGGCAGATTGCCGAGCTGGTGGAGAAGGACCAGGCGCTTGCACTGAAGGTGCTCAAGGTTGCAAATTCACCATTCTACCGGAGGATCAAGGAGATCTCCACCATACGCGGGGCGGTTGTTCTCTTAGGTTTCAATGTCTTGAAAAGCATCGTGCTCAGCATCAGCGTGATCAACCTGTTTAACGAAAAGGAACGCCGTGTACTCGATTTCTACAAATTCTGGCAGCACAGCATCGCCTGTGCGGTGTGCGCCAAATCCATTGCCGCCAGAATCTTACCGGCCTCTTCCGAGGATGCATTTGTAGCAGGCCTGCTGCATGACCTCGGCAAGGTGATCGCCGACCAGCTCATCTGCAAACACGGTGAATACAATGAGGTATTCGAGGCCATGAATCGGGCGGGGGCGGATATCATAGAAATAGAGCAGGATCTCCTGGGAATCGATCACGCCTCCATCGGCAAATACCTCATGGAGCGGTGGAACCTGCCGGGCCACTTGAGCAAGGCGGTCGGATATCATCACAGCATTATCGACATCACCGATGATGTGCAAACCAAGCGGCTTTGCTCCATCATTCATGTGGCCGACATGGTTGCCAACCACTTGGGGCTCGGCATGAACCCGACACAGACTGGGTTCATTGACCCGTCTCTGCTTAACCAACTGAATCTCACAAGCCAGGACATCCAGGACATCTCCATTTCCTTGAAGGACAACATCTCAAACATCAGCGATGAGCTGGGTATTCCTACGGCGGAGCCAAAGACTTATTTCGAGGTATTGCAGACGGCAAATGCCCAACTCGGCAAACTCAGCCTTGACCTGGAACAGAAGAAGATGGCCCTGGAACGAAGGACCCTGGAGCTGTCAAACCTCAACCAGATGAGCACAAACCTCCAGGCATCCATAAAGCTCTCGGAGATCCTGAACATCATTGCATCTCACACGCTGACCATACTTGATGCAAAGAAGACCCGCTGCCTGATCCGCCTCAACAACCTGCGCATCATGGTCACGGAATCCTTTGTGCTTGGAGAATCTCCCCAGACAAAGACGGGGGTTGCAAGCGCCACCAAGGAACTGCTGGACAGGACCAATGGAATATTCCCCAGATCCGGGGGTATTATCTTTGCCGCCTTGAAGGTGGATGGCAAGACCATCGGGGCCATCGAGGTTCTTCTGAAGGATAACCTGGTGCAAGACGAGATCAATCAGAAGGCGCTGCTGTTACGCACCATTGCCGAGGTAAGCTCACAGGCAATACAGCGGGCTATGCTCATTACCAAGAATATGAAGGCCCAGAGGTTGGCTGCAGTAACGAAAACAGCCATTGCCGCAAACCATGAGATCAACTCGCCCCTGACCACCATCTTGCTGAAACTTGATATGCTTACGGGCGAGAGGCAATTGAGCCCGGCTGCCAAGAACATCGTCGCAGAGATAAAGGGCGAGGCCATGGCCATCAGGAATGTGGTGAAGAAGATGCTGGAGATATCCGACGTGGTCGAAACAACCTATGCACAGAATGAGAAGATGCTCGACCTCAAAGGGGCCGTCAAGGGAGCCTCACCGGGTCCTTCGGCCAAGGGCCGGACGCATCCTCAGAACGACGTGGCCGGGTTCGAGGATTACATTGAGGAACGACCCAAAGGTGAGGCCGGGGAACAGGTATCCAAGCCGGGGACAATCGAGCAGACACCTGGATTCGAAGACTACCTGGAAGACAAGCCCAAAGTGACTTCTGATGTAAAAGCCGCATCAAGGGGTTCAGGAACGAACTCCGATACCCCCGGCTTCGAGGATTACCTGGATAAATAGGGTTATTATTCACCTCAAAGAAAACACCATATTCCTTAAGTATTTTCTTTCAGGCTTCACCAGTAGATTCTCAGGTAACTTTCCCTTATAGTATACCGGTAAGCACTTATATCTTCATGAAGAGGGGGCAGCTGTATGGAGACACTCATCAATGCTCAGGGCCGGATCGACTGGGGGATATATGATGAACCGGTTAAGAATGTGAACTATCTCGACTATGACCTCCAGACTCCCATGGGCCTTAAAATTCCAAGGCCCCTGAAACGCATCCTGGCAAACCAGTTCCATTTTGTCGGCATCATGGGGCCGGATATCATCGGTGGGCTGGCCGTGGTCGACCTGAAATTTCTGGCCAACGGTTTTTTCTATCTCTATGACCGGCAGGCTAAACGTATCTATGAGGCAAAAGCCCTTGCCGTTTCAGGGGTAAGTATCAGACCAACACCCGAGCAGCCGCTCAGCAGCTTTTCTTCCGGCGGGTTAAAGATCAATATCGATAGTTCGCAGGTGTCTGCAAAGGGCAAAAAGATATCGCTTCAGCTTGACCTTGATGCCCACAGCACGAAACCCCTTCGTATCTGCACGCGGGCAGGATACCGGGGATGGGTCTACACCCAGAAGACAAGCCCTGTCGGTGTCCGTGGATCTGCGAGAATCGGTGATAGACAGATCGAGATATCTTCACCATCCACGCAAGCCCTTACGGATTGGACATGCGGGTATATGAGGAGGAGGACCTGCTGGAACTGGGCCGCCTCGGCCTTTACACTGCCCGACGGAAGATCGCTGGGGCTCAACCTCTCATGCGGTGTGAACGAGACAAGCTTCACGGAAAATGCATTCTGGATTGATGGGGCCATGACCAAGGTGGACACCGTCAATTATGTCTTCGATAAGCACGATCTCATGAAACCCTGGCTCATCGCATCGTTTGACAAGAAGGTCGATCTGACCTTCCATCCCGAGGCATCCCGCTCGGAGAAGATCAATGCAGGGTTTGTGGCATCACGCTTCACCCAGCTCATCGGCATGTTCGAGGGGGTTTTAAAGACCGATAACGGTGAGGTTATCCGGATTAAAGACTGCCCGGGCTTTGCCGAGGACCACTATGCCAAGTGGTGAATCCTCTGGCTGATCTGGTTCAGCCAGTCACGGTACATGACCGAAAGCACCATGAAATCCTTCTCATTATCAACATCGAGTGCCGCACCGCCGATTGTGGTCTCAACGATCTTGAACCTGGCGCTTAAGATGGCCGATATGAGCATTTCCAGCCTCGCCCTGGTGACCGGGTAGCTTACGATACGGGAAAGGGCTTCGAACCCGACTGCGGTCAGGCCTGCCGATATCTGCAGGAGCAGGAAGAGGACGAGGGTCGTGCCGATCTTACCCGGACCAAGCTTGACAATCTCCAAGATCGCTCTGAGGATATTAAAGAATTTCTTCTGGTAACGGTATTCATAGACCTTAAGCACGAGATCAATGCTGTTCAGAAGGACAAAGGGCCTGGCCATGTGGAGGTTATTCTGCCTGAAGTTCCCTTCCCGGGTATGGAAGGTGGCCATCTTGATGCCGGGCCTGCCTTTTCTTGGTCCGAAGAGCGTGAGGATATCTTCGGATGTGATCCCGGCAATATAGTCATACTTCTCCATATCGCAGCGCGATATGAACTGCTCAAGCTCTTCGACACAGATCAGGGGGATATCTCCGGAGAGGAAGAGAATATGCTTAAAGAAATACTTCTCGATCAAGGACCCGGTTATCTCGGAACTCTGCCGATACTCACCCAAGGTTTGGAGAAACCCTTCCCAACCGTTCTCAGCAAGGCTTCTCTTCTGCGGCACGATATGCACGCCGGTGTCGCCTATTACCTCTTCGAACTTCTCTTTGGGGCCCACCACCACGACATTCTCGATATGTCTGCAGGCCTTCAGGGTCTCGACGATATGCCGGATTATCGGCTTACCGCCGATATCGAGCAGTGCCTTGTTCTTCTTGAACACCCTCCGCGCCGCCCTGCCGTCGCCTGCAACAACTACTGCATCAATACCCATGGAATGTTATGAACTTGAAAACAACCAAGATGTCAAGTCAGACTAACATTTTATCATAAGACATCTTGAGAAGCTGAACATCTCCTTCTGATATTAACCTTATAAGATAAGGCACTCAAATAGACTGGAATAATGGTATAAATCACCATGCAATCGACTTCCCGGATATCCATCCTCCAGGGTCTGGCGGCAGCTATACCCATCTGGATCGGATATATTGCCGTTGGTATCCCCTTCGGGGTCCTGGCAGGCAAGGCAGGGCTCTCCCCCTTGCAGATTGCACTCATGTCCGTAATCGTCTTTGCCGGGAGCTCCCAGTTCATCGCAGTCTCCATGATGGCCTCAGGGGCATCCATGCTCCCCATCATCATAACGACCTTTTTCGTTAATCTCAGACACCTGCTCATGAGCGCCACTCTGGCACTTCATCTCAGAGGGGCATCAAGAGGCTTATTAAGTCTGTTTGCCTATGGTGTTACTGATGAGAGCTTTGCAGTGAACCTCACCAGGTTCATGAACGGCGATTGGGATATAAAGAGGTCGCTCGTGGTGAATCACACAGCCAATGTCGTATGGATAGCAAGCACCATAGCCGGTGGCTATCTCGGGGAGATCATTCCGGAAGGGGCTTTTGGCATCGACTATGCGCTCACTGCCATGTTCATTTCATTGCTGGTACTTCAGTTGAAAAATAATCTTATCCTCATCACCACGATTCTGTCCGGTTTTCTGTCCGTGATCTTTTCCCTACTCTTGCCCGGTGCCTGGAATATCGTCATCTCATCCATGCTCGCTGCATCTTTGGGTGTTGCAATTCTGGCCGTCCTTCAAAGAAAGAGAACAGGGGCTTCTTGATGACATTTGAAAACTATCTCCTCTGCGTGCTCGGCATGGGGCTTGTCACTTTCATACCACGGTGGATACCCCTTGCCTGGCTGTCCACAAGGGATATCCCCGAGATCATGAAGGAGTGGCTGAGATTCATACCGGCATGTATCTTAAGCGCATTGGTGGCTCCTGCGATCTTTCTCGATGCATCAACAGGGCGATTCCAGATGCTGCAGCCCAGGTTCCTTGCTGCGATACCCACCTTGTTCTTTGCCCTGAAGACAAGATCGCTCGGAGGCACGGTCATAGTAGGGATGGTCGTATACTGGATCATGAACAAGCTTATCTGATCCTGATTTAAGGACCATTGTCATCTATAAGGGGAACCAGCCATGTTGAGACACAAGGGAGAATCCTCCATCGACACTTGACATCTGAGAAGTCTTCAGATATATCCGTGCCCTATTTATCGTGCTAAGGAGTAGTGCGCATGGGTACATTTCAAGCAAGAAAAGAAGAGGTAGCCAGGCAGTGGGTCCTGGTGGACGCCACAGACATGGTGCTCGGCAGGCTTGCCGTGCAGGTTGCCTCCATCCTCAGGGGTAAGACCAAGCCGGAATTCACCCCCCATACCGATGTGGGTGATTTCGTCGTCATAATCAATGCCGGCAAGGTCAGGGTCACCGGCAACAAACTTGAACAGAAGACCTACTATCACCACAGCGGATACATGGGCGGCATCAAGAGCGCAACCATGAAGGAGATCCTCAATAAGAAGCCCGAAGATGTCATCAGGCATGCGGTGAAGGGGATGCTCCCCAAGAACTCTCTTGGCAGGGCCATGTTCAAGAAGCTCAAGGTCTATATCGGGGATGTCCATCCGCACGAGGCACAGAAGCCTCAGCTATTAAGCAAGTAAGAGGGATTTGGTATGGCAGAGAAAATATACGCCACTGGACGTAGGAAGAACGCAACTGCGCGGGTATGGCTGTCCCCGGGTACCGGAGAGATGACGGTAAACGGCAAACCCATGGATGATTATTTTCCACGGGAAACACTGAAGATGTCAGCGAAACAGCCCTTTGACATCACCGACACCAAAGGGCAGTTCGATATCTATGCCACTGTCAGCGGCGGTGGGATTTCCGGTCAGGCCGGCGCTTTGCGCCATGGCATCTCACGGGCGCTTGCATCCTTTGATATCGAGAGATTCCGATCCAAACTGAAGGCCGCCGGGTTCCTTACCCGGGATCCCCGGATGGTGGAGCGCAAGAAATACGGACTCCACAAGGCCCGCAAGAGACCTCAGTTCTCCAAGAGGTAGCACTTCTTTGACGATCTCCATAGGTATCCTGGGAGCCACAGGGTATACCGGTGCGGAGCTTATAAGGCTGCTTCATTCGCACCCAGCGGCCAGGATCACCTACTGTTCATCACGGCAGTATAACGGGAAGTCCATCTCCGACGTACTCGAATTTCTGAAGGGTTCGGTAGACATAGGCCTTGAGGAGTTTGACGCCTCAGCCATAAAAAAAAGGTGTGATGTCGTATTCAGCTGCCTCCCCCACGGCGTGAGCATGGGCTTCATCGCTCAAATCATCGACTCGGTGAAGGTGGTGGACCTGAGTGCGGACTCCCGCATCCGCGATGCCTCGACTTACCGTGAGTGGTATCAGGATCATACAAACCCGGAGCTGCTCGAAGAAGCTGTCTATGGGCTCAGCGAGGTCTATCGTAATGAGATCAGGGATGCAAGGCTCGTGGCAAATCCCGGGTGTTACCCCACCAGTGTGCTGCTCCCTCTCATACCGCTTCTAAAGGCCAGGATCATATCATCCAAGGACATTATCGTGGACAGCAAGAGCGGTGTCTCCGGCGCAGGGAGAGGCTTAAGCCTGAAGACCCACATCTGCGAGACAGGCGAATCGTTCTTAGCCTATAAAGTCGGCCGTTCCCACAGGCATCTCCCCGAGATGGAACAGGAGCTGAGCAGGGCTGCAGGTGAAAAAGTCAGCATCGAGTTCACCCCGCACCTCATACCCATAAGCCGCGGTATGCTATCCACCATCTACATGAATACATCTGCCGACGAGGAAGACCTCATAAACTGCCTCAAGGGCTTCTACCAGGGCTCACAATTCGTACGGGTCATCAACGCTCTGCCTGCCACCAAGGACGTCCGCGGCACCAACAGGTGCCTCATGAGTGTAGTGAAGAACAAGGCCTCCAGCAGGGCCACCATCATAAGCGTTATCGACAACCTCACCAAGGGTGCATCGGGCCAGGCCGTACAGAACATGAACCTCATGTTCGGACTGGATGAGGCAGCCGGTCTTGACTATGTCCCGGTATTTCCCTAAATCTGACAACAGGGTTTAGGCGCCGAATCCTAAGGTGCGCGGGTATTGATCATAACAGTAAAGAAGTGTGGCAACCGTGCGAGGGCAAGGTAAGGAGGCAAGCCATGACAGGACCTGTCCGCAGACCGGTCATCGCAGGCAGTTGGTATCCGGGCAATCCGGACACTTTGAAAAAGGACATCAAGGGGTATCTGAAAGAGGCATCCATCCCTGAGATCTCCCAAAAACCCGTTGCCATCATCACCCCCCATGCAGGTTATATGTATTCCGGGCCTGTAGCGGCCTACGCATATAAGGCCCTCACCGGATATGATTACTCCACCGTGGTAGTCATCAGCCCCTCCCACAGGGCGTACTTCCCCTTCATATCAGTCTGGCCAAAGGGTTCCTATGAAACACCGCTCGGCATGATAGATGTGGATGAAGACCTCTGCGAGAGGCTCTTAAAGTCCGGGGATATCCAGGGTGATACCCATGCACACACCGCAGAGCACGCCCTTGAGATACAACTCCCCTTCCTCCAGAGTGTCCTCAAACCGTTCAAACTTTGCCCGCTCATCATGGGCAGGCAGGATCTGTCCCTGTGCGAGAGTCTCGCGGAGTCCCTTCACAAGAATATTAAAGACCCTGATAATACGCTCCTCGTCGCGAGCTCGGATCTCTCCCATTTTCATTCTTCCCATACGGCTGAGAATATGGACCGGCAGGTCGTAGCACGCATCGATGCCTTCGATATCTCCGGCTTGAGCCTGGATTTCGAAAGGGCCTACAGCGAGGCCTGCGGGGGCGGACCCATCCTTACCGCACTGCTTTACGCCAAGCTGCTGTCGAAGACCAATGCCAGGGTGCTCCGGTACGCCCACTCAGGCCATATCACGGGCGACAACTCCTCGGTGGTGGGATACCTCGCGGCAATTGTGTATTAAAAGATGCTGAAAAAGACCATCCTCTATTCTTCGGCCGTTATCATCGCCCTGATCATTGTTGATGTTGCCATTTATTTCGTGTACCCGAACATATCTGCGCTCAAGAAAGAAGCCCCCCGGAAGACCGCGTTCATGGAATACCGGGAGAAAGAGTGGGCAATTGAAGGGATACCAAAAACAATCACTCAGAAATGGGTGCCCTTGAAGAGGATATCCCCCTATCTCATCAAGGCGGTCATCATTGCGGAAGACGACAAATTCTGGCAGCATGAGGGCTTCGATCTCGAGGCAATGCATCAGGCTTTTGAAAAGGATATCAAAAAAAGGCAGTTCAAGGTCGGGGGCTCCACTATAAGCCAGCAGCTGGCCAAAAACCTCTATCTCTCCCCTTCCAAAAACCCTATTCGAAAGATCAAGGAGGCCATCATCACCTGGCGGATGGAACGGACACTGTCGAAGAGAAGGATCGTTGAGCTCTATCTCAACATGGCCGAATGGGGGGACGGGATCTTCGGCATCGAGGCCGCAGCACAGCATTACTTTTCAAAGCATGCATCAAACCTGAGCCCGGAAGAAGCGGCAAGGCTTGCCACGGTACTCCCCAATCCAAGGAGATTCAGCCCTGTCGGAAACTCAAAGTATGTTCAGAATCGCTCGGCAAGGATATACCGGATCATGGTTGCCCGGGGCATCGTGATACCCGAATATGAAGAGGTCATGAAAGCTCCTGAAGAGAAGATAGAGGATACAGCGGCAGGAACGCTGACCGGGGTTACCGGCACGACGGGCATAACGCCTCCTTCCAAGGATTCAGTACAGGAAAACCCTTCTGACGAATCACGTCAGGGGACAGAGAAAACAAATCCTCCCGATGCGGCATCACCGGATGCCGCCGGAAGCAGTCCTTCTGCCCCTAATCCGGGGGAGGGTGCAGGGAATGAGGGAAACAACTAAAGCGCATGTGTCTTCTTGCTGAAACCCGGATCTTGCGTTGGTAAGCGAAGCAGCCATTGCAGCGGTATACGTACCTGATCTGGTTTTAAGATGGAGGCTGACCATGGCAATTCGAATCGTTCGGCTCGGAAGCCCCCGCACTCTCGGCGAGGGTTTGCGCATCGGCACGGTCAGGCGCCCTCCGAGAGGGGTGCCGAAGAGCGAGTTTGCATCACGAAATTTCTATGATGTGTGGCTGCCCAACCTGGCGCCCAGTGAGGAGCTTGTCAAGGAAGCACGGTCATCTAAAGATGCGGCGAGTTGGCGGTCTTTTGTCAGAAAATACCGCACGGAGATGAAACGCCCGGAGAACAGCCGGGTTATCGATCTGCTTGCAGCATTATCGCACCATACGGATTTTTCTCTCGGTTGTTACTGCGCCGATGAGCAGCACTGCCACCGCTCAGTGCTTCGCGAGCTCCTTGCCGAACGCGGTGCTTCAATAGATACTTCAGCGGGATCTCAAAAGATACCAACACCTAGGTGAGTGCTATTGCTCCAGGAAGCGCTTGAACCCAAGGAATAAATTTATTGAGCAAACATGATCAATCCCTCTCAAAGGGGATATGGTATTTCTCCAGTTTCCTTTCAAATGTCGGCCGGGAGATGCCAAGCAGATCACATATCTCACCCTTATTCAGTTTCGTATCCCGGATAACCTTCCTGATATGCAGTTCTTCTACTTCATCAAGGGTGAGGAACCTGCCCGAGGCATCCCGTGAAAGGTCACTGTCCTGTTCTCTTGTATTTTGGAGCCCGGAAACCACATTCAAGTCAGGGAAATCGGACTTTATGAGAACCTGCCCCTTGGAGACAACCGCTGCACGGACAAGGAGGTTTTCAAGCTCCCTGATGTTTCCCGGCCAGCCGTATTGCCTGAAGATCTCAAGCATCTCATCCGAGACCCCTGCGATATGCTTGTGGAGGTCGATATTGATCTTGGCCAATAAATAATCAATGAGTGGTTTTAAGTCTTCCTTCCGTTCTCTTAAGGGGGGAATATGGATGGTGACGATATTCAGCCGGTAGTACAAATCATCCCTGAACTGCCCTTCTTTTATCATTGCCCTTAAGTCCTTATTGGTTGCTGCAATGATTCTGGCATTTACCTTGATCCGGTCCTTCCCACCCACACGCTCGAATTCCCTCTCCTGAAGGACCCTAAGCAGCTTCGCCTGGAGATTCAATGACATCTCGCTGATTTCATCCAGGAATACCGTGCCATACCGTGCAAGCTCGAACTTGCCCGGTTTCCGGGTGATCGCCCCGGTAAATGAACCCTTCTCATGGCCGAACAGCTCTGATTCAAGCAGGGTCTCAACAATCGCCGAGCAGTTTATTGCAATATAAGGTTCATCGGCAGCGGTATTATTATGAATCACCTTTGCGATCAGTTCCTTGCCTGTTCCGCTTTCTCCCTCTATCAGCACCGGGGTCCTGCTCTGCGAGACTACGCCGATGGTCTTGAATATCTCCCTCATCCCGGGGCCTTCACCTATGATATCGCCGACCTTGTAATCCCGTGACGACTCTACAAGAAGCCCCTTTATCTTTTTCTCCATCTCCAACGCATGGATCGCCTTTTTAATGGCGATATCGAGCTCATTTACATCGACGGGTTTGTGGATATAGTCGAATGCCCCCTCTTTCATGGCCTTTATCGTGGATTCCATGTCATGATGGGCCGTGATCATGATGACCTTCACATTCTCATCCTCTTCCCGCAGCTCTTCAAGGATGGTAAAACCGTTTACATCGGGAAGCCTGATATCCAGGATAACCACATCGGGTGATATCTGCGTATATTGATTAAGGCCTTCCGTGCCGGTGGGTGCGGTATTGACCTCATACCCCTCTTCGGTCAGATACAGATCGAGTGTCTCACGGATCGAGCTGTCATCATCAATAACAAGTATCTTCGACATATTCCTGTTCCTCTATAACATTATTGCATGCAAAGAACACCCCTCCGGCGTTCCACTGAATTTGTAATCAATCATTACCTCTTGGGAAGGGTTATGATGAACCGTGTCCCTTCCCCCTTCTTGCTCTTGACCTCTATCTCTCCATCGTGCTGATCAATGATTTTCTTTACCTGGGTGAGACCGAGGCCGGTTCCATAATTTTTCTTGGTGAAAAAGGGGTTATATACATAGGGAAGATCTTCTTCATCTATACCGCAACCGTTATCTTCGATCTCTATGACAAGGGTATCATCTTCATTCCTCAAAGAGATCATGAGCCTTCCGCCCGGCTCCATTGCATCAATGGCATTCTGGAAAATATTGATGAGTGCCTGGGTCATCATTTGCGGATCAACGGGAATGACACCAATGCCTTCGGCATATCTCTTCTGTATATCGATATCCTTGTCTTTGACGGATTTCTCAACCATGGCAAGAGACCCCTCTATGATTGACTTCATATCCGAATGTTCCTTATGGGGATCTGACGGCTTTGCATAGATGAGCACATCACTCACAAGCTTCTCAAGGTGCTCAACCTCTCTCTGTGCGATCTTGAACCTCTTGAGATCATTCCCTTCCGGCTGCATGCGTTTTTCCAGGATCTGCAGGCTCATTTTTATCGATGAAAGAGGGTTTCTCACTTCATGGGCGATACCGGCGGATAATTGACCGATGGCAGCGAGCTTTTGGCTCTCGTAATATTTTTTCTCGAGCTCTTTCAGCTCGGTGATATCCCGTTCGACCAGAACGAATCTGTCTGTGCCTTTTACCGGACTCGGTGTCATCAAGAGATGCTTTTTTAGGCCTTTATTAGAAACCATTTCAAGTTCATAAGGTTTAAAAATCCCCTTTTTTGCGTCCTCCCATTTTGAGATGGCATAGTCTCTGTGTTCCGGGGCCACATATTCCGTGAAGTGTTTCCCCTTGGGATCATATGTGCCCCTGCGTATCTGCCTGCTGACATAGTTGATGATGCCGTCTTTGTTCAGCTCATATATCTTATCAGGCAGACTGTTTAAGATACTCTTGAGATAACTGAAGAGCTCCTCGACCTCCCTTCTGAGCCTGATATTCTCTTCAAGCTCGTTCTGGAGGGTTTCGGCATATTCTTGAAGGTTCTTGGTGAGCTCCACCTCTTTCGATACATCGAGAAAGGTCTCGATGGCTGCTACAATATCGCCTTTTTCATCAAAGATCGGTGCAGCAAGGAAATGCAGGTGGCGCTCCTTGCCGCTGAGGTTTTTAAAATATTTTACCGCCTCATATGCCCCTTCAATGGACTCGGATCTTCTTACCTTGCCTTCTCCGTAATATGTTTCAAAGGTATCCACATTATGATCAATGATGAAATCCGCCAGGAACGGCCTTTTCTCTTTGTAAAACGGTTTATAGTAATTATCCGTGTTGATCATCTCTTCCGAGCTGTAACCGGTAAGATCGGTACACGCACGATTCCACAAGATAACTCTATGACTTTTATTGAGCACAAATGTCGGTACCGGGGAGCCTTCAACGATCCCTTCAATAGTCATCTTTTCGCGTAGGAGCTTTCCTTGCCACTCCTCCCGCTCTTGGAGCCTTTTGAGCTCTTCATGGAGCCGGAGTCTTTTTACATCAGAGCGTGCAATCGAGATGGCCGTAATAACGACGACTGCAATGAGGCCGATCGCCCCCCAAATAATGTTTAACGATGCGCTGCGAATAGGTTTCAAGACCTCGTCATACGGAGTCACGAGTACAACCCACCACTGCGTAATGCCTATGCGTATGGGGGCATAGGCAATAATGCACTTCTCCTCCTCGCCCTTATCGTTAAGAATAATCTCATTGTAATGTTGAGACGTGTAGGAAAACATTCTAAATAGCGTATTCCCCCCGGGTGTCAGTTGCGCAATATTTTTCCCGATATTTCTCTGATCAGGATGAAAGACAATGATTCCGGATTCATCAAGCAGCCAGTACGTATTCATATCATGAGTTTGCTCACGCGACATGAATCGCTTGATAAGCAACTGTGGAGATAAAACGGCCAGTACCGCTCCATCATACGTGTGATCAGATGATAAAATCGGCAGGCCTATTCCTATGGTCTTGCCGGGAGATGCCTGGTTCTTGCTGTCATTTACATTAAACCCACTGATCTCCCCGGTAAATCTTTGATTCATCTTCTTCAGTACATGGTAGAGAGAAGCATCCTCAATCTTCTTCCCATATAATTTTGATGAAAGATTTTCCGGGTACCCATAGACAACTACATCATCTTTATCTATCTCCACAACGGCGAGCACGATATCCTTAAGCTCATCAGAGAGGGCTTTCATTTCCTCTCGTTTCTTTGCTTCATCCGCAGCAAACGCCGGTAATAGCTTTGGGAGCATGCTCAAACCCTTCTCGCACCCGGCTATGGATTCCTCAATGCGGGACGCGCTCTGGTATGCGAGAGATGCCTGCTGAGAGCTGAACAAATCGATTATGGCACGTTCACGTACGTAGTAAACAGTAAGTGCAAGAAGGATAATCAGCACAATTACAATTAATGAGGTAAACCAGAGGGAATATCTTAGATAAATTCTGGAAATCTTTTTTTTCATGCAGGATGATTGTCTCTTATCCTTTTCTTAGATGCAATGAATTAAGATACTTTTTACATAAGTAAGCTTCGGTGCGGCTAAGCGTTTTTATCACCCTCCTCGTGCTCTGCAAATGCGATTAAAACGTAGATTGCAAAGGCAAAAAGCAGGGAGATGAGTAACGTTATGAAACCACTCTTGATGCCTATTACCAGTTCGCAGAATAACCAGGATACAAGATATGCTGCAATGGCTGCAATCTCCCTCATCCCTATCCCTTTAGATCAGCTCTGTTTTTTTGCTGTTGCCCATTTTATATATTATACTGCTCAAGGAAAGTCACGAACTGTCTAAGAGCACATCCCAAATCCTTTCCTTACACGATACCCCTTGCCTGGAAGACCATATTCCCTTATCTTTACACCATTCCATCATGATTCTATTGCACCTCATTAAGGTTCTTTACGTAGGCCTCCAGAGGAGATTTTTTAGATGTGTCATTGAGTATAAACGTTCAGGGGAGAACTTTCAGATCCATGGGGCATGTAACACTTTTTGTTCAATCCCACTGTCCTGTATTGAACGATCCGTTTAATAACACCATCCGGAGGCTGATGCTGCTTTTGGGGGTTATATGAGAAATGAACCATGTATTTCATAATGTTAGATCAAATCTTCTGTTGCCGAGATGTTGTGGCATGTCTATTGCTTTTTACTTGAAACAGAAATGAGGTCTCAGTCAAAAAATGCTTACGAAAAAATTACCAGTAAGAAAGGAGAATAAAAATGTTTCGTAACGCTACTAAAATCTTATTCACATTCGCAGCAACAGTGGCCCTTTCGCTTTTAGCGTCACAGGGCGTCTTCGCAGCTGATGCTATTCCGGCCGCTCAAGATCCATTGATCAAGGTTATCTTCTCGGTAGGCGCCATGCTCGGGGCAGGCTTTGCCATCGGGTTAGGGTGCATCGGTGCAGGTGCCGGTATCGGCGCGGCTGCTGCAGGCGCATCTGAGGCAGTGGGCAGAAACCCGGCTGCTCAGGGAAAAATCATGATGACCATGATGGTCGGTATGGCCATGGCTGAATCCATCGCAATCTATGCGCTGGTCATTACGCTCATCCTCATCTTCGCCAACCCATTTAAGACATTCCTGTTCGGATAAGATATCACCGGGGGATTTTTTAACAGAACGATTCACAGAATAAGGGGGAAAAAATGCCTGAATCAATCAAAGGAAGTCGCATCTTAACGGTTGCAAGGTTATTTTTCCTGCTCGTCGTAATCCCCTTATTACTGATCGCTTCCCTCATTGCCTTCAGCATTTTCCATCTTGGCGGCTTATCCAAAACAGGTACGATGAATGCTCTTGACAAGAAATCACAACAAGAGCTCAGTGTACGCGCAACTGATCTGGCAGAAAATATTGCCACTTTCTTGCGCGAACGTCAGAGGGATGTGTTAACCTGCACAATCCTTCCTGCTACCCCGGAGACATACAAACAGTTCTTGGATACCAAGACATATGACTTCTGGGTTAAGAAAGATACGGGCATCGTAAAGGAACAGCTGCCATTATATGTGGAGATGTCACTCACTGATAACAATGGAAATGAGCTCATTAAAATTCAAGACGGGAAGATCGTTCCCAAGAAAGACTTGGTCAACGTGAGTAATCCCGCCAATACAACCTACAAGTCTGAGGATTACTTCCTCAAGGCAAAAGAGCTCAGCAAGGGTGAGTTATACATCTCTCATGTCACCGGGTGGTATGTTAACAAGGCTGAATTTGAGAAAGGGAAGAGATTTGAGGGGATTATCCGAATGGCAACTCCGCTGTTCGACAAGCAGGGATTCATCGGGGTCATTACTCTCGCACTTGATTCAAGGGCCCTTGCCAAATATACGGATAACATCGTACCGACCGAGGCCACGTATGTCATCAAGGCGGACGCCTCCACGGGAAACTACGCATTTATGGTTGATGACAGAGGGTTTGTTATCGCACATCCCAATGACTATCACATAGAAGGCCTCTATAAGGACGGTACTCCTGTCCCGCCCGTTACCTCGGCTATTTACGAGGAGATGAAGAAAAAGGGTGAAGAGGTGTTGAACCTCAATCAGCTCGGCGGCATTGATCCGGCCATGCCGGAGGTTGCCAAAGAAGCCGTTTCGGGCAAGTCTGGGATAAAGACCTATAATTTCGAAGGCCATACAAAGATAGTGTCATATGCTCCCATACCTTTCTATTCAAAGGATTATCCGAAACCCTCCGGATTCGGGTGGGTTGGACTGGGTGTGGATGTTGAGAAGTTCAACGAGCAGGCCAAGATCGCTTCCGGGAAGGTAGAGAAGGAAGCCCAGGGATGGTTGACGACCATTATCCTGATCCTCTTCGGGGCAATGGTTATACTCTTCGGCATCGCAGCCATACTTGCAAAGGGAATCAACAGATCCATAGCATCCGAGGCCCCGCCAGGGACGCCGGATGATGATGAAGACTAATTGAATAATTGAAGAGTACGTGTCAAGAAGGCCCCGTCTTTTACGACGGGGCCTTCTTATTTTATACGGCTCAGTCAATTATCCTTTAACCCCGGCATAAAGAAAATGTGCGGTTTCATGGAGATCGGGTCTTTCCCCACTTCCACCCTGGTCCGGTATACATGTTCGATGTTTTCACGGGTAATCACCTCTTCCGGAGTTCCCTGGCTATGGATACGGCCATGATCCAACAATGCGAGGGATGTGCAGTAGAGGCAGGCCAGGTTCAACTCGTGCAGGGTTACGAGCACGGTGAGCCCTTTTGTGCGTGAAAGGTCTTTTACCAGGTCCAGCAGCCTTATCTGGTGGCCGATGTCCAGGTGTGTAGTGGGCTCGTCCATGAGGAGTATCTCCGGTTTCTGGGCGAGCCCGCATGCCAGGAACACACGCTGCATCTCTCCTCCTGAGAGCCTCTGGATACGTTTGTGTCTGACATCAGCAAGATCGAGCGTCTCCAGGGTCTCCTGAACGACCTCCCGGTCTTCGTGCGTGAACGGCATCATTCTGCCCCGATGCGGATACCTCCCCATGAGCACGTATTCTTCTACGGAAAACGGGAAGGACACCGAATGGACCTGGGGGATGAAGGCTGCCTTTCGGGCGAGCCTTTTCTTCGGCATTGAGCGTATGTCTTCATTGCCAAGGAACATGGACCCGCTCCAGGGCTTCAACAATCCGGATATGCACTTGAACAGCGTGGTCTTGCCGCTCCCGTTGGGGCCTATGATACCGAAGATGCTCCCTTGGCTGACGTTCAATGAAACCCCGTCTACCACCCTCTGATCCTGGTATCCTACCGTAAGGTCTTGCACCAGTAGATGTATCATCTAGATGACCTCCGGCGGAGATGCCTTGAGCAGGTAGAGCAGGAAGAAGACCCCGCCTGCGATCCCGGTAATCACGCCCACAGGGAGCTCATAGGGCCTTATGATGATCTGGGAGAGCGTATCACACAGCAGCAGGAATGTGCTCCCTGCAAGCATGGATGCAAAAAGGAGCACCTGATGCTCAGCGCCGAAGGCCCTGCGCATGGCATGGGGTATGATAAGCCCTACAAACCCGATGATGCCGGAGACGGCCACACATACCCCGGTGAGCAGTGAGGCGAGCCCGAGCAAAACGGCCTTGAGCACACCCGGAGAGAACCCCAGGAGGTGTGCCTTTTCATCCCCCAGGGAGATGAGGTTCATATCCCTGGCGAACAGGCTTAAGAGCAGAATAAGGGGGAACACGGTCAAGAGAAGCACGGGAGTCGATAGAGTATCGACGGAGCCGAGGCTGCCCATGATCCAGAGGACTGATGCATGGACCTCGCGGGAGGTGGCTATGGTGAAGATGAACATCACCACCGAGGACAGGAGAAAGCTTAACACCACACCGCATAAGATGATGGTTGTGGTGGAGAAATCCCTGAAGGTGGACATGATGATCACCGCTCCTATGCTCATGAGGCATCCGGTAAAGCACAGGCCCACCATGGGCAGGCCCGAAAGCCCCAGCATGATGGCTATGGTTGCGCCGAGCGCCCCTCCTGCGGAGACCCCCAGGGTATAGGGCTCGGCCAGCGGGTTTCTCAGCACAGCCTGGAAGGCCACTCCGCATACTGCAAGGCTTGCACCCACGATAACAGCCCTGATGATTCGTGGAATGCGCAGCTCCCAGATGAGGGTGTGGATCGTGCCTTGTTGCCACGGATGGATCAGCGCATCGATGATTGCACCGGCCGGAAGCTCTGAGCCTCCCATGAAGACACCGAAGGCCAGTGCGCAGGTAAGCAGAAAAAACAGAATGAGAAAGGAGGAGGTTCTACTCATAACATGCCGGGGTAGAGCAGGGCTAATACTGCTTTATATCCCTTCAGGTACATGACCGGTGTGGGCTGACAGACCAGGTTTGCAGAGATCTCGTAGACCCTTTTATCATTAACCGCCTTGATAGTGTCGAATCTGTCCCATACACTATGACCGGAGCCGGAATCCATCTGGTTCACCACCACAATGACATCCGGGTTACGCTTGATGACCTCTTCGGCATTCACCCTTGGATAGTGCATGGGCGCATCTCCAAATATATTGATGCAGCCTGCCCTGCGGATGAGCTCGCCTGAGAAGGTGGCATCATTCGCGCTCACAAAAGGATTCTCACCGAGCTGCCAGAACACCTTCAGTTGTTTCTGCACCCTGATCTTAGCCTGTATCCTTTCCATCTCGGCCCGAACCTTGTTGAGGACCTCCCCGGCCTGTTGAGACCTCCCCAGCATGGCGCCCAGGTCCTTGAAGGTTGCGCACATGCACGGGAAGCTTTCGCACCCATTGAACACATGTATCCTACACCCCAGCTTCTTAAGAGCCTCCACGTCCGACTTGCTGTTGCAGTCCGTGCTCGCCAGCACGAGCTGTGGCCGCAGCGAGTAGGTTTTCTCGATGTTGATGCGCGCAGGAGACCCCACCATTTCTTTCGTTGAACCTGCCATATCCGGGGTATAACTTGTCACACCTATGAGCAAACCCTCGGCGCCAAGGTCATAGATCTCCCTTGTGATGTTGGGCGCCAGTGAAACTACCCTTTGGGGAAGCTGGTCCCGGCTGTAGGAGTCCGATGGGATGATGAGAAACAGAGAGGAGATCACCATGATCATAAACAAGATAGGTCCGGCATGCATCAGCTTTTTCATACGTGCATCATAATCTATACCCAGATCCTGATGGCAGGCAAGGAGTTCGGTGAGCTTAATTTATGGAGGAGCAATAACGAAATAAAAAGAAACATTTTGTTATCCTCACCATTGTCATTCCAAATTCAGTTGAGCAATACTTGTGACTGCGCTTTCTTATCCCTATATGTCATTCCTGCGGAAGCGGGAATCTAGTTAATCTTTATTGTGACTTTCTTTTTGTGACACAATTCGGCAGGATAGCCGAATTGGACGCACTTCACGTGCGCCCGAAGGGCGAAGGCCATGGATGGCCTGAGTCAAAAAGAAAGTCACCAAAGAAAAGGCACCCCACTGAACCCGCCCTAAAGGGTCCGTTCGCTCGCTTGGAAAATCCGGGCCGCGTCGAAATTTCTTCAGGATAGAAGAAATTGACGCACCGAAGGTGCGCCCGTAGGGTGAGGGACAGGGATGTCCCGAGTCAAACTCGCTTCACTTTGCTTATTGTTCATTTCTTTGCTTGCCCAAAGAAATGAACCAAAGAAAGGGCACCCGGTACAGTCTATAGACATAGGTGACACTTTCGTAAAGAGACATGGGTAACACTTTTTTTGGGGTATGAGTGCCTTGAA
>JBEKDT010000016.1:0-119022 GCA_050014195.1 Desulfomonilia bacterium
AAGCGCCAGGCTATGAGGTTAAGGATACTGCGGGCTACCAGGACTACCCCATCGACCTTGAGACTGCGTTGAAGCGGGGATATGAAGCGCGTCCCGACCTTGCCTCTGCCAAGGCGAAGCGTGAGGCTGCCGAGCGCTCGATAGACCTGGCGCAGACGGGGTACTACCCGGTGCTGTCCGGCAATGCGGCGTATGGATGGGGCGGGCTTAACTATCCTCTGGACAAGGAGTGGACGGTAGGGGCCATGCTGAACTTTCCGTTGTTCAGCGGGTTTCTGACCAAGTCACAGGTGGAGGAGGCCAGGGCCAACCTGGAGGTGGCAAGGGCGAATGAGGAATTCATCCGGCAGGGGATCCGGTTTGATATCGAGCAGGCCTATTCCAACCTCACGCTGGCAAAAGAGGGGATCGTGCTGGCGGAGGTCACGGTGAAGCAGGCGAAGGAGAATCGGGAGCTTGCGCAGGGGCGTTATGCGGCGGGGGTGGGGAACACGATTGAGGTGACGGATGCGCTGGTGACGGATATCAACGCCAAGACCTCCTATATAAACGCCCTGAGTGACTTCCACCTTGCCGTCGCAAGCCTGGAAAAGGCCATGGGAGTAAAGCAATGAGAAGGATCATGTTCTGCTGTCTGCTTTTGCTATGCACCACAGCGATATTCATTGACGGCTGTTCGTCAAAGAAGAAACAACCTGCAGTGCGTCCTGTCCCGGTCGTGGTGGCTGTTGCGGCTCAAAAGACGATTCCCGTTCAGATTAATGCCATCGGTTCCGTTGAAGCGTTTCAGGCCATATCGGTGAGAAGCCAGATCACCGGGCTGATTGCGAAAGTTCACTTCAAGGAGGGTCAGGACGTAAAAAAAGGGGATCTTCTGCTGGAAATAGACTGCCGCCCGAATGTGGAGGCGCTCAAACAGGTAGAGGCCAATCTTGTCAGGGATAAGGCCCAGGCAAAATATGCAGAGCAAGAGGTTGTAAGGTATGCCGATCTGGTAAAAAAAGACTATGTGGCAAAGGAACAATATGACCAGTTCCAGGCTAATTTTGCCGCCCTCGAGGCAACGGTGAAGGCCGACGAGGCGATGGTGCAGAATAACAGGGTCCAGGTTCAATACTGCTCCATCTATTCACCCATTGACGGCCGGACAGGCAAGCTGGAAGTGGATCAGGGGAATATCCTCAAGGCCAATGACATTGAAGTCGTCACCATCAACCAGATACAGCCCATCAATGTTACCTTCGCCATCCCTGAACAGGACCTGCCCAGGGTCAGGAAGTACTTTGCTCAGAGAAAGCTTGAGGTGGATGCATTTATCCCCGGTGAAGAAGGTCCGGAAAAGGGGGAACTCACCTTTGTGGATAATGCCATCGATAAGACAACCGGGACCATTACCCTGAAAGGGACATTCGCCAACAAGGGAAAGAAGCTTTTACCGGGACAGTTTATAAATGTGGTCCTGACACTCACCACCGAGCCTAATGCGATACTCATCCCTTCACAGTGCGTGGATCAGGGGCAGGAAGGACAATATGTCTATGTTATAGGACCTGATTCCAAGGCTGAAATAAGGACCGTTACGGCCGGCCAAGTCATGAACGGCGAGACTGTCATCCTGAAAGGGATCAAGGCCGGTGAGCGGGTAGTCACGGATGGGCAGGTACGGCTCATACCTGGGGCCGTCGTATCCATAAAGAACTCGCATTGACGCTGCAACGGTGACCTAAGTGAATATATCCAGCATCTTCATAGAACGGCCCATCATGACAACGCTTGTCATGTTCTCCATCCTCCTCTTCGGCATTGTAGCCTACAGGGCTCTGCCCGTCAGCGAGCTCCCCAACGTTGATTTTCCCACCATTCGCGTCTCTGCCACCCTCCCCGGATCCAGTCCGGAAAACATGGCCTCGGCCATCGCCACTCCACTCGAACGGCAGTTCTCCACCATCGCCGGCCTTGACTCCATGACCTCGACGAGTGCCCTGGGAACCACACAGATCACCCTCCAGTTCAACCTGAGCCGGAACATCGATGCGGCAGCCCAGGATGTCCAAACCGCCATCGGCACAGCGGCGCGCCTGCTCCCTGTGAACATGCCGAGCCCGCCATTCTTCAGGAAGGTGAATCCGGCAGATCAGCCTATCCTTATAGTCTCATTGAATTCGGCGACCTTACCCCTTTCAACGGTAGACGAATTTGCAGAAACGCTCCTAGCACAACGCATATCCATGATCAGCGGTGTTGCAGAGGTGCAGGTATATGGGTCGCAGAAGTATGCAGTCAGAATACAGCTCGACCCGAAGGCCCTGGCCAGCAGGTCCATCGGGATCGATGACGTCGCCAATGCAGTCGCCTCCGGGAATGTCAACCTTCCGACAGGCACCCTGTGGGGGACCCACAAGGCATTCACCGTCCAGGCCTCCGGCCAGCTGACAAATGCGGATGCCTACAAGCCGTTGATCGTGGGGTACCGCAACGGCTCGCCGATACGGCTTCAAGAACTGGGCCACATGATCGACAGTGTCGAAAATGACAAGATCGCTTCATGGTTCAACAACAATAGGTCCATCGTACTGGCGATTCTGCGCCAGCCCGGGACCAACACCGTCGAAGTCGCACAGTCCATCAAGGATATCCTGCCGAAATACCGTGCACTGGCCCCTGCATCCATGAACCTCGAAATCCTCTATGACCGTTCCGTATCCATCAAAGATTCCATCAGGGATGTCCAGCTCACGTTGCTGCTGGCACTGGCTCTCGTGGTCCTGGTCATCTTCCTCTTTCTCCGCAACGTCTCCGCTACTGTCATCCCCAGCCTCGCACTGCCCCTGTCCCTCATAGGGACCTTTGCAATGATGTATCTGGGCGGGTACAATCTCGACAACCTGTCACTCATGGCATTGACCCTGTGCGTGGGGTTTGTCGTGGACGACGCCATAGTCATGCTGGAGAATATCGTTCGGCATATGGAGCATGGTGAGAGCCCGCGTGATGCGGCCTTCAGCGGATCAAAGGAGATAAGCTTCACCATCATCTCCATGACCTTGTCCCTTGTGGCTGTATTCATCCCGGTCCTCTTTATGGGGGGGATTGTCGGGAGGCTGCTCCACGAGTTTGCCGTCACCATCACCGTTGCAGTTCTCATCTCCGGATTCGTATCCTTAAGCCTCACACCCATGCTCGCAAGCATTACCCTGCGTTCCGCTGAACATAAGAGGCACAGCCGGGTCTATCAGGCCTCCGAACGATTTTTCGAAGGGATGCTCCACGCATATGACAGGAGCCTCCAATGGGTATTGCACCACCGGTTGACGACCCTGGTTATCTCGATCCTCTTCCTGATAGGGGCCGTATACCTCTATGTAATCATACCCAAAGGGTTCCTTCCCAGCGGGGATGTCGGGCTCATCATGGCTTCTACGGAGTCGGCACAGGGGACATCCTTCGCATCCATGGTGGATCACCAGAAAAAGGTTGCCCGGATTATGCAACAAGACCCTAATGTAGATGTCATCATGTCAAGCGTAGGTAGCGGGTTCGGCAGCACCTCGGCCAATACCGGCTCCATGATGGCTCGGTTGAAATCACGTAGCGAACGCAGCCTGAATCCGGATGAGGTGATCCAGGAACTCAGGCCGAAGTTTGCATCGGTCACCGGGATCCAGGTATACATGCAGAACCCACCATCCATACGCATCGGCGGGTATCTGACAAAAAGCCAGTACCAGTACACCCTGCAGGGCCCGGATATCGACGAGTTGTATAAATACGCCCCGATTATGGAATCAAAGCTGAAGGATCTACAAGGATTTCAGGACGTGACCAGCGATCTCCAGATCAAGAATCCCCAGATCTCAATAACCATCAACCGTGACAAGGCATCGGAGCTGGGTCTCAATGCCTTTCAAATAGAGACCGCGCTCCAAAACGCATATTCTGCAAACCAGGTCTCCACGATCTATGCACCCACCAACGAATATCAGGTCATCGTCGAGCTCGAACCGGAATACCAGATGGATCCGGCCGCCCTCTCTCTACTCTATATCCGGTCATCTTCAGGCAACCTGGTTCCCTTGAGTACGGTGGCAAGTTTGGATCAGACCATGGGGCCACTCACGGTCAACCACCTGGGTCAGCTCCCTGCCGTGACGCTGTCTTACAATCTTGTTCCGGGGAAATCACTGGGTGACGCAGTGAATGCTGTGGAAAAAACGGCTCGTTCGGTCTTGCCTTCAACGATTACCGGCAGCTCACAGGGAACGGCTCAGGCCTTCCAGGCATCCATGGTGGGCCTCGGCATCCTGATTCTGGTAGCTGTACTGGTCATTTATATCGTACTCGGCATACTCTATGAGAGTTTCATCCATCCGCTTACCATCCTGTCCGGGCTCCCTTCTGCAGGGCTTGGTGCGCTCCTGACCCTGATGATCTTCCACATCGATCTTAACCTCTATGCACTGGTCGGGGTCATCATGCTCATCGGGATCGTGAAGAAAAATGCCATCATGATGATCGATTTCGCCCTGGAGGCTGAGAGGAAGGATGATAAGAAGCCTGAGGAGGCGATCTATCAGGGCGCCCTTATCCGATTTCGGCCCATCATGATGACGACCATGTCGGCCCTCATGGCCACGCTCCCCATAGCCATCGGACTGGGCGCAGGGGGTGAAACCAGGCAGCCGCTCGGGGTGGCAGTGGTCGGCGGGCTAATCTTCTCCCAGTTCGTGACGCTGTACATTACCCCGGTCACCTATATCTATCTCGATAAGCTCCAGACCGCCATACGCAGGCGCTTAAGCAGATTCAAACATGCATGATCGAGGTGAAAAGAAGAATCGCGGCTAAAGCCGCCCCGACAACAAATATATTATCGAGATGTAGGAGCGCCTTCAGGCGCGACTCATTTCGGATGTCGCGGCTAAAGCCGCTCCTACCAGGCCCTTGGTAGTATAAGTTCAATCACTATTCACACGGTCTGGTCACTGATCACTGTTCACTCATCACCAGTCACTGTCTTTCACCCCCACACCCCGGGTATCACGGTCTTGCAGAACCTGCATTGTTTCCCATTGAGGTTATAGGTGGGGATGAAATACCCCTTGCGTTCGATGAGGAGTTTGCCGCAGGAATGGCAGTAGGTGTTGTTCCCTTCATGCTCCGGGACATTGCCCACGTAGACATACCTTATTCCCTCCTTCATGGCGAGCTCACGGAAGCGGGTCAGGATGGAGATTGGCGTTGCGGGCAGGCGGTCGAGCTTGTACATGGGGAAGAACCTCAGGAAATGAAGCGGTTTGTCGGGACCTACATTTTTCAATATCCAGGAGCACATGCGTTTGACCATCTCATCGTTGTCGGTATAACCGGGTACCACGAGGTTGGTGATCTCACAATGGACGCCCTGTTCGTGGAGGGTTCGTATGGTTGTCAGGACCGGGTCGAGGTGACTGCCGTTGAGCCTCAGGTAGATGTCGTCACTGAATGACTTGAGGTTGACATTGGCCGCATCGATTACCGTGCAGAGCTTTAAGAGCGGCTCGGTGTTGATGTAGCCGTTCGTGATCATGAGATTCGATAAACCGTTTTCTTTTCCCAGCCTTGAGGTATCGTACATGTACTCGTAGAAGGAGACGGGCTCCGAATAGGTATACGCTATGGAACCCGAACCCGATGAGCGGGCCGCCTTCACGACGTCTGCAGGGAATAGCTCGGAAAAGCTCACCTCTTCCGGCCTCGTCTGGGAGATCTCCCAGTTCTGGCAGTTAAGGCACCTCAAGTTGCAACCCGCAGTGGCAATGGAGAAGGCCTTTGTGCGGGGTCTGAAGTGGAATAAGGGCTTCTTCTCGATAGGATCGACACTTGTCGAACAGGGGTTCCCATAGGTAATGCTGTAGAGCCTCCCGCCGAGGTTCACCTTGGAGCGGCAAGCGCTGCGGTCACCGGGGGAGAGTATGCAGTGGTTCGGGCAGACCAGGCAGGCGACCTTGTTCCCATAGCTTTTCTTGTAAAAGAGCCCCTCCCTCGCATACTTCCATAGCCGCCTGGGTGCATCGCCGATAAAGACCCGGCCTTTGATGTCTGCCAATGCTGATGCATGGCCGCACCGGATGAACCCGGGGCAGAGGTTCCCGATGGAGCCGGCGATGAGCATCGCCATGCTAGAACGTAAGAATGTCCTCCTGGTGAGCTTTGCCATGACTAATCTGGATAATAATACTCGCGAGCTTAAAGACAATCAAGGCCGTGCACGATGCGATGATCCCGAAAAAAGGGATGAGCAGGGCACTTAACAAGACATTGCCGAGGGCCGCCCCGACAAGGTCCACGGAAAAGGCCCGGGCGGAGGCGGTATTACCCCCGCCGGCGGCCCCGGCAACCAAGGGAAACTGAATTCCGCACAGCATGGAGATCAGGAAAGCGAATGCATAAAAGAATGCTTCGCTCAGGCCCTGGGGAGAGAGGAAAAGAAGGCTTAAAAGTATGAGCAGGAGCAGGGCCATAAGGCAGTCGGTATGAAAGAGACACGATCGTATATTTGTTTTGATGCGTTGGCCGAAGATCACCCCCGGTATCAACCCTGCCAGATAGACCGTGACGATGAGGCCGATCTTCACATAGAGAAAGCCGAAGAGGATCTGGAAGAGGAAGATGGTGAGTATCTCGCTGCCCATGTTTATGCAGCCGGTGGTGAACAGGACGAACTCTTCCAGCCTTAGCCGGGTCATGTAGAGGACAAAGAATGCCCCGAGCACTACAAAGAACCCAAAGGGATATGATGAGTATTTGACAAACCAGTGCTCATAGGCAAGCCTCATGAGAAATGGCCTGAAGTCGGTGTTTACCGGGACACGGGGGTCCAAGAGCCTCATGAGGGCCTCAATCCGCCCCTGGCTGACATCACCTGCGAAGTAATTTGCTAGGTAATCGGTCTTGATGCCCTCACGGGTAAGGAGCCCGGGTATGTCGCTGCTTAAGGGTGCATCGCTTGCGATAAAATAGATCTTCCGACCGGGCAGGATGAGTGTATGGGCGAACACTGATCGTGCGGTATTATTCAGTGAAGACACCCGCAGACGGGCCGGGCCGGATACGTAGCTCTCATACCCCTCGACCGAAAAGCTTAAGACTCCTCCTGAATTCAGACGGGCCTTGGCAAGGCGCATGAACCCTTCCGTGAAATAGCGGTTTGTCTGGAAGGTCTTGGGCTCGGGGTAGTTCACCAGGATGGCGTCATAGGTATTCAGCGTGCGTTTGAGATATGCCCGGGCATCACCCTCAATGATCCGCAGCCCTTTCATGTGCTTTATAAGACCGATCTTGAACTCCATGGAGATGAGCCGGGGATCAAGTTGTGCATAGTCGATTTCCTCCGGGCCGTACTTTTTGATCTCATCCATGATCCCGGCCTCCGAAGAGACAAGCAGGACCCGCTTGATGGGGCTACGTTGCGCAAGGGCATAATGGGAGGCCTCCTCTGCTGTAATCTGGTTCTGGCCTGAAAGCGCCGGCACCCCGTCAATGAATATGGTGGACAACTCACGGTCCCTGATGAGCATAATCCTTCCGAAAAATGTTTCCTGATAAGAAACAAGCTCGCCGCCTGTGGGTTTCAACGTAGCAAGCTCAAGTGCCGCACCTGCACAATTGACGGATATAACCGCCGATGCAAGGCCGAGTATGTATACGACACGCATACCGGTAAGGACCAAGAGCAGGCAGACAAGAGAGATAAGCAGCGTATTCACCGTGAGGAGGGCCTTGATGGGTGTGAGAAGGGTGACCAGCGCAAAAGAGAAGGCTGCCCCGCCGATCGCCGCCCCAAATGAATCCAGGGCATAGATCCATGATGCAGGGTATTTACGGTCTGTCGATCTGAGGATAAACAAACTGTAGGGCAGGACAAATCCGATGAGAAGTGCATAAGGTGCGACCACCATGCCTGCAAAGGCCAATGTCGGGGAGAAGCCTACTGAAGATCCCTGGACAAAGATGATATCCTTAAGAACTCTCATGGAAAGAATCTGCAGGGTGGGCATTACGGCAAGACATGCCGTGATGAGGCTTAAGGTCCTTATGGAGGCATAGTAAGCCTTTGTCTTGACGGTTGCGGCAATGAACGACCCGATGCCGCTTGAGACAAGCCAAATGAGCAGGACCAGGGCAATGACGAACTCGTTTCCTTCGAAGTCGGCGAGAAACTCACGGATGGTTATGAGTTGTGCTACAACCGAGGAAATGCCGGTTGCAAGCACGGTGAGGAGGATCGCTCGATTATTTCTCCTCATCAAAATACTGAACCTGGTAGGTCTGGACTTCGAGCTTGCCCTTCTTCCAAGCATTGGAAGGAAGGCCTGCCTTCATACACAGGTGCTCAAAGAACTCCTCCTTATCATGGAGCTGGTCCCAAACCTGGGGCAGGAAGGTGGCGGACGCATAACCCTGACCGATAATAACACCGTCGATGCCCGGTCTGATCTTTTTCAACAGGTCGTCGGCATCGGTATATGCAAGGGTTTTGGGCTCGGTAAGGACGCTCACCTCAATGTGGATCTTATCCAGTTCGCTTTTCGTGAGGGCCGGAAAGCGCGGGTCTCTGAAGGCTGCGTTGACGGCATTATGCTTCACGCTCTCCGCAAGAGACTCGCGCGCCTCAAGGCTTCCGATACATCCCCTGAGCTGGCCGCCGATAGTCAGTGTCACGAAGGTCCCGGCCTTGACATGGAAGGCCTCGCCGGCCATGGCCTCGTTGAGCTTGGGATTGGCTGCAGGTTTGACACCGAACTGTTCCTGGATCGTATTACGTGCGAGGGCGAGGAGCACCTTGCCCTGTTCTTTGGTGTAGTGTTTTTCCGTCATGGCATTACCTCCGAAAAAAGCGATCGCGGCATAACCCACTACCTGTTCATAGCTGCCGCTCGCATCGCCGCTTGTCGAATTGTGGAGTACCACGGGCTCCCAACCCTTCTTCCGGGCGAATTCAAGGATCACCCGGATGGGGACGGCCCCGCAGGCCCTGTTGCTCTCGGCAGTAAGGTTATCCCCCTTAAGCTGCCTGATCATGTCGATGGTCTGCCGGTCCCTGGCTTGGGCCTGGATCTGGGGCAGATAGTGCGAGAGGTCCGAGCTTGCCACCAGCAGGGTCATATCATCAAGCAGGGGCTCGATGGCCTTTGCATATGCATTGATATCACCAGGGCCCATGACGATAGGGACCAGGGTGAAATCACCGAGATAGTACTGGAGGTACGGCAATACCACCTCGACGGAATGCTCGACTTCATCGGAGGCGGCATTGTACATAAAAGGGCTGCCGCCCTTCCTGAGCCGTGCTGCATCGGCATGCAGCCTGATGATGCCCAGCGGGGTCTCATACGCGTCGGCCGTACTCACGGATGCGCCCATGAAGCCGATCCTGTGATCCGGCCCCATGACGATCACCTTGGTGAAGTGCCGGCCTGCCAGGGCAAAAGATGCATAGGCCCCAGTACGGCCCGCATAGATATAGCCGGCATGGGGGAGGATAAGGGCCTTGAGCTGCTTGTCCTTGGGCACTTTGACCGGAGAGGACCGTGCATTCCGGGTGAACTGCGCGATGGAGGCCTTTAGCTCGTTTGGTTGTGCCGGGTAGAATGTACCGGCATAGGCGGCCTTTCGGATCGTGTAGGCAAAAGCCTGCTCAGAACTCAATGCAACCGCGAAAACCACAACCATGAAGACGAGGCAACTCAGCAGGGCGCGGCGCTTCATACTGACCCACCTCCTTGGCCCACAAGCATGCACCTCTTGCATGCGATGTTCAAGTGGGAAAATGTTATGAATAATATGTATTTTAGGTTTAGATCCGGGACTTGGGCCTCCGGCAGCTACACGGCCTGTGCAAGGCTTGCGCCCGTATCCGGCAGATCCCTCAATCCGAGCAGCTCTCTGATGGTCTCCTTGAGCTGTGAAAAATTATGGGACTTAACGATATAGGCGTCGGCAGCCATAGTAAGGGGATGGTTCTTGTAGCCTGAATATGCAGAGTGGATGATGATGGGTGAGTCGATCTTCGACTTTAAAAGGTGCCCCATGGTCTCGAACCCGTCCATCCTGGGCATGCGTATGTCCAGGATGATGAGATCGGGGCTTGATGCCCCTTCGGCCTGGAGCTCTGATGTTGTGTACCATGCAGTACAACAGCCACTGGATATTCACTTTGATCTTGCCCCTTAAGGTGAACCGGTCGAGGCGTTTGTGAGTACGTATGTTTGCGAACACCGGCTCTACGATGGCTATCCTCAACGGGTAGATCCTGTGGTCCTTTTCGATCTCGATCGTAATCGTGCTACCATGGATCTTGAGTATCCCATGAACAACAGCAAATGCCATGCCTCTGCATCTTCTATCTCCTTGGTGGTGAAGGACGGCTCAAAGATCTTACCCATTATTTCTTTTCTCATTCTTTGGCCTGTGTCTTTTACAGTGAGCTTTAGGTATTGGCCCACTTTCATTTCCGGATGCGTTTGCAGAGGGTTGAGGTATGTGTTTGAAAGGCTCACTTCTATTGTTTCTGTTTAAAAACTGTGAGTTATCGCAGTAAGAATCCTTTTTACGAACGTGGATCGATTAGAAAATACTTGACAACAAATATAATACAAAGTAATTGGACGGACTGGTCAGTCATATTCAATTTTGAAAAAACTTGTTGGAGGTACATAATGGACTTTAAGCTTGAACAAATTACCAAGTTTTTTTCTTATCCGATAAATGATAGGCATTTTTTTTATCGGGTTCCCTACCGTTTTCTAAACAAAAAAGATGAATATGTTCAGGATGCTTTCAATGATCTCCAACAATTTATTAACCTGATATCAAAACAGGATGGTAAGGTTATTAATGAGAATGATACAGGCATGCTTTTCAAGTTAAGAAATGGGATTCATATCAAAATAGAACCCAAGCGCACGGATTTATGGATAAAAATCAGCTATGAACATTCCAGTGATGAACAGCATGTTAAGAATATGCTCAATCAAATTGATGCGGAGATTGCATCGATAAACTGCCGCGTAGTGTATAAGTACATAAAAAAAGATAAGGATCTTTATGGTTTCTTCCTGAAGGACGGCAAGTGGGATGACGAACTAGTCGGCTATATCGGCCTTGATGCTGGATCGATATCGATCAATACGGCGGTTATCGATGAATTTGGCACGGTGCTGGAAACCGATTATACCTTTACCGAGGGCGATGTTATCAACAACGTGAAAAAATCGCTCGCGAGCGTCTATGAGAAACTGCCGCGAAATATCCGTATCCTCGGGTCCGGCGTGACTGGGAGCGGTCATGAGATTTCCGGCGCGCTGCTGAATGCGGATGTGTATGAAACAGAGCTGGACGCACATGCGAAAGCAGCGCTATCCCTGGCCCCCGAAGCGAAGGTTATATTCGACATCGGAGGCCAGGACTCCAAGGTCATGTACATCGAAGACGGGATGCTTGCCGATGCCAGTATGAACAAAAAGTGCGGCGCCGGCACTGGATCGTTCCTGAATGCCCAGGCGTCGCGGCTGGGAATCCCGATAGAACAGTTCGGCGAGATTTCGCTACAGGCAAAAAAACCGTACAGATTCTCGAGCATGTGCACAGTGTTCGTGGGCAGGGACCTTATCGCCGAACAGGCCAAGGGAAACACCAAGGAGAACATCATCGCCGGACTGCACCGTTCTCTTGCGATGAACTTTTTTTCCACGCTGGGGATCAGCAAAAAGAAGTTACAAACACCGATACTCTTCCAGGGCGGTGTTGCGTCCAACATAGGGGTTAAGAAGGCACTGGAGGACTGCATCGAGGAGTCACGCGGTGAGAAGGTGGAATTGATCGTCCCCATGTTCAGCAACGTCATGGGCGCCGTTGGGATGGCTCTGTTCGCACGGAGCGAAACAGAAGGGAACACGAAATTTAGGGGGTTTGACGATATTTCCCGGATAAGATCTGAGTTTTCCGAATGCTCCAGTAAGAATGACATTAATTGCGACAGCGAGAAGATTTGCGATCTCGTGAAGCTGTATATCGGCGACCGGTTGATCGATACTCTGTACGCGTGCAACGGTTATTATCAATATCATAAAGGGCATGTTTGTCATGAAAATACTGATGCCTTCTCCGAAGAGTGCAAAAAAGTCGGTATGGGGGCGTGATCATGGAAAAGAAGCGGATCGGATGGTTTTGCAGTTATACGCCCATCGAGCTCATCGAGGCCGCGGGTTTTGCACCCTACGGCATCAGGGAAGATTCTGGATACTCCCATGAGGACGTGTATCTGGGCGACAGCATATGCTCCTATGTGCGAAGTTGCCTCGGCGGTGCGCTTGCCGGGTCATATGATTTTCTCGCCGGGGTCGTTATCACCCACTCCTGCGAATGTATGCGGCGCCTATATGACGGGTGGCACTTCAAGCAGGAAGATATCGCCCCCGAATGCATTTATTTTGTCGACGTGCCAAGGGTGTATAACGAAGGGAGCACCGCTTACTTCGCTAAACAGCTTCAGCGGTTTAAAGAGAATCTGGAGCAAAGGTACGGTCTGATTTCCGAGGAACGACTGATAGAAACAATAAAAAAATACAACCTCACCAGGGACCTTTTCAATCGTGTCCTGGAACTGCGGAAACAAGACAATCCGCCCGTTAGCGGAGTCGAGGTCGCGCGTCTGATTAGCGAAAGCATGACCATGGAAAGAGATGAGTTCAATCATAAACTTGAAGCGTTTATTGTCGAAAAGGAAGGAGCTTCCGGTAACCCAGGTCCCCGTATTATGATATTCGGAGGTCCCACGGACGCGTCTCTCGCTAAATTAATTGAAGGATCCGGCGGCGTGGTCGTATACGAGAATATGTGCAACGGACTTCGTTACAACGATATGCTTGTGGACTTTGATGAAGGGCCCGTGAGTGGAATCGCCAGGCGATATCTGCGGAAAAATCCCTGTCCCCGAATGCTCGGGACCCATGCCGATCACGGACTGGAAGAGATCAGACGTCTTGTTGATATATTTCGTATAGACGGTATCGTGTACCATTCAATCAAGTTCTGTGCGAATCTGCAGTTTATGGCGGGGATTGTCAAGAGCGAGTTCAACGTGGGAGTGCCGATGAAGATAATTGAGAGCGACATCGGCTCTGAGATCGACGGACGGGAGATACGTTCGTTTATTAAAAATCTATGTCATAAAGTTGCAGGTAAAGAAGGGCCGAGGAAGTAATGAAATGAAGAATGAAAAAATCAAGAGAACGATGGCCGAGAATACGGAACAGAGAAAGGTTCAGTTCAAGAATTTTCTCGCACTGCTGGGCATCGGTGAAGAAGCTGGCGATGACTATATAAAATCCCGATTTTCAGGTCCAGCCGATGGTTTGAAGGCTTCGCAGAAAAGAGGGCGGCTTCTGGCCGAGCAATTTATCCGGTGTTATAACAAAACGAAGGACTGCTCTGAAAAGTATCAGTTCGTGGCGTGGCGGAGCCTTTTTATGCCTACGGAGATTATGTATGCGATGGACGTAATGCCCTTTACCACGGAGATGGTCGCGGCCCAGCTTGCAATAATGGGATGCCAGATCGATCGGATAGAAACCGCGGAGGAGAACCATTTCTCCCAGGACCTCTGCTCGTTCATCCGGACCGCGGTAGGATCGGTTATTGAAGATATCTTTCCAATGCCGGACATCCTTATCACATCGACTCACCTGTGTGATCCGTCGGCGAAATTCGGTGGCTATGCATCCATGAAGTACAAGAGACCGGAGTTCGTTCTGGACGTTCCATACGGTTTGTACGGGGGCGTGTATGAAGAAGACGTGAAAAGGATCGAGGAAGGTGTGGATTATCTATCGCAGCAATATAAAGACTTGGTTCGGTTCATCACCGAGAATACCGGGGTCGAATTTCACGAAGAAAAATTGAAACAGGTGATAGAATGGTCTAATCAGGCGAGAAAATGGCTGAAAATGGGGAATGAATTTGCGTATTATACGGGAACGCCCACAATAAAGGGGAGTAAGGACATCGATTATGCATCAAATCTAATGCAGACATGGGGGACTGAGGAGATCGTCGATGTGTACCGAGCTAGGTATGAAGAATTCGTCCGGAGCGCCGAGTCGGGAGTTCCGGTGCCGGACAAACCGCGCATACACTGGTATCATTTGAAGCCCTATTACAAGAACAATCTTCTGAGCTATATTGAAGAACATGTACGGATAGTCTCGAGCATGGTCAATTATATGTACTGGGATGAAATGGACCCTGAGGATCCTTTTCGATCACTTGCTCGTAAGACACTCATGATACCTGCGTATTGTCCGGTCAGCGTGCGGGCGGAAGTTGCTAAAAAGTGGATGATCGAGGGTGACGGGATCATAGCATTTTATCCAAAATCATGCAGGCACTTTCACAGTTCAGCGCGCATTGAAGCTGAGATATTTAAGAAGGCGAATTTTCCGTATCTCGCAATCGATGGCGACTGTATCGACAACCGGGGCGATGATTTTGCAATCATGCAGACGCGGGTCGACAGGTTTATCAAAAGCATGAGGAAGATTAAGTAGGGAACGGCATAGGCATCTTTGTACTGACCAATTCAACAAATATTTGACAGAAGATAAAGGTGTACTAGGCTTCATTCTCCCGGTTTCATATTCCCGCGAGGAGGAGACCATGGAAAAAAGAACGGCTTCAGATGAAAAAAGGGGCACGAAGCTATCAAACTTTTTCGAGATAAGCACCTATTTTTCCACTGACGGTGAATTCAACGAAGAGTCCCTGAGAATGACCATTCGCGATATGCTCAGCATCCTCAAGAACGAACTGGGAGAGGAAAGAATCGGCGATATCAATGAAGAGATGTCTAACTATCTTTTCAACATCACCAAATACATGCTGGAAAAGGGTTTCTCGGGTCCGGCATTGAAGATATTGAATACGGCGAATGACGAGTTCGAGAAACTGGGCATGTACGACATTAGAATACCAGCTGCGCAAGTGAAGCAGTTGCTGGAATCCTCTGCCCAGCCGCACAGGTCCGATGACAAGATGAAGTCATACACTGCAATGAGGAAAAAGATCTTCAATGCGGCGATTGAGGTTTTTTCGAAAAAGGGTTACCACCCCGCGACCATTGATGAAATAGCAGCGCTTTCCGGCATCGGCAAGGGAACCGTGTATAGAAATTTCAAAAGCAAGGAAGACCTTTTGGACCAGCTTTTAATCGAGAAGTATAAAGAAATCATTGATTCAATGAGTCAGACATTTGCCAAGGACACGGATATTCTCGAGCAGATCCAGGAAGTAATCGTGAACTGGGTTAACTTCATCGAAAAAAACCCCGTGGTCTACCGCCTAATACAGGATCAGGCTATAACACAGAACATATCTGGCGGTAAGATGTTTTATGACTATTTTGTTACTCACCTGCCTCTCATTAAAGAACGAATCATCGCACTGAATAAGGACCAAAAAATCAAGACTACTAGCTTCTATACCGTCTATTACGGCATCCTCGGCTTTATCGACGGCGTCGCGCATAAGTGGTTCCGGAATGGCATGAGTTATCCTCTCAAGAAAGAGATACCAATTATTCTCGAGGTCATCTTTAACGGATTCGTCGGCGAAGGTAAAACCGGAAAAAGATTCTACATACACCCCGATGATTGAGGTTGAGTATTTATGAATTTTAACACTAAATTAATAGATTATCGAACTCCCATGGCGAAAGTTTCATTGTGAGCATTGCCTTGAGCTGCTTGTCCTTGGGCACTTTGACCGGAGAGGACCGTGCATTCCGGGTGAACTGCGCGATGGAGGCCTTTAGCTCGTTTGGTTGTGCCGGGTAGAATGTACCGGCATAGGCGGCCTTTCGGATCGTGTAGGCAAAAGCCTGCTCAGAACTCAATGCAACCGCGAAAACCACAACCATGAAGACGAGGCAACTCAGCAGGGCGCGGCGCTTCATACTGACCCACCTCCTTGGCCCACAAGCATGCACCTCTTGCATGCGATGTTCAAGTGGGAAAATGTTATGAATAATATGTATTTTAGGTTTAGATCCGGGACTTGGGCCTCCGGCAGCTACACGGCCTGTGCAAGGCTTGCGCCCGTATCCGGCAGATCCCTCAATCCGAGCAGCTCTCTGATGGTCTCCTTGAGCTGTGAAAAATTATGGGACTTAACGATATAGGCGTCGGCAGCCATAGTAAGGGGATGGTTCTTGTAGCCTGAATATGCAGAGTGGATGATGATGGGTGAGTCGATCTTCGACTTTAAAAGGTGCCCCATGGTCTCGAACCCGTCCATCCTGGGCATGCGTATGTCCAGGATGATGAGATCGGGACTTGATGCCCCTTCGGCCTGGAGCATGGACATGGCCTCAACGCCATCGGATGCGGTCATGACCTCGTACCCGACTTCGGCGAGTTCTTCCTTGATGAGGAATTGGAGATGCTCATCATCTTCCACTAATAAAATTCTTTTCATATCAAAATCTCCCCTTATATCATTGACCTATACCTGATCGCGGCCTTCATCACCCGTATCTTGCATGATTCCAACCACTTGGCGTCCTCATCATAGGCTGCGAAATTGCATGAAAGATGCCAATAGTGTTGGGTTTTATTTCTTTTTAATTTCAATTAGTTATAGAGATCAACCTGATCAGCCGTCGGGTTCCTAACAGGACTTCCGATAGAGCTGCCATTATTTTGACGAAAATGCGTTACATCAATCCAAATATCGAAGTGAATATGCTACTGTCGAACAGTTGCTGGTACTCGCTAACATCGAAGGCATGAATTGTAACAGTAGTTAAGATGCTATCATACAGCTTGTGCGATTTGTAATGTTCTGGGATCTTGCATTTCTTATAGATCTGTGGACTCGCACATGATTGCCTGATGGTGATGATTATCAAAAGATATATTCAATTAGGCCAAACCCTTGCTTATGGCACATGATCATCAGTTTTTCCGGACGTGTGGGACTGATGATTTTATTGCATAATCAACGGTTGATTTTAGGAGATCGGGAACGACGCTTTTATCGAAGGAATGTTCAACAATGGCAAACCGATGGTTGCCTGATATTAATATTTGGTTTTGAAAAAACAAACTCAGTTTATTGCCTCTGGTGCTATACTTTTAGCAGGCGTCTATGGGATGTACTGTAAGAAGATGAAGGCTGATGTATTACAATATGAACCTTGCCGTCTGTCCAGGTAATGAAGATCATCTTTTCTCATATTGCTCTGCCAGTTGTATCTCTGGAGGTGCTCTATGGCCACTGGCAGGAAACGGTATTTATGGGGAAGGATTATACACCAGGTTCATAGTGGGAGGCATCACTTAAACTTGCCAAGTGGGTGGGTATTATTTTTTCATGCCAAGTGCCTTCATTCGTGAGTAGAGGCTTGTGCGCTTCATGCCAAGGATTTCGGCAGCGCCGCCGGGCCCGCTGACCCTGCCCTTCGTGTATTCGAAGACATGTCTGATATACCGCCGCTGCAGCTCGTCGAGCGTGGTCAGGTCATCGAAGGTTGCCTTTGCGCCTGTCTGAGAACCTGTCGGAAACAGGGGTATCTGCAGCTCTTTACCTTTGGTCAGGATTACTGCCCGTTCTATGACGTTCTGCAGCTCGCGGACATTGCCGGGCCAGGCATATCTCATCAGCATGCCGATGTCCTTCCGGGATAGATCGAGTCCCGGACGACCGTATTTCCTTGCATAGAGCTCGACAAAATACCTCGCCAGCTCGGCGATGTCTTCCTCGCGCTCCCTCAGAGGGGGCATGGACAAGGGGAAGACATTGAGACGGTAGAAGAGGTCTTCCCGGAAACGGCCCGCAGCGACCTCGTCTTTAAGGGAGCGATTGGTTGCCGCGATAAGCCGGAAATCAGACCTGATGGACCGTCCGCCGCCGATCCTGACAAAGGTTTTTTCCTCAAGGGTTTTTAGGAGTTTTGTCTGGAGGTGAAGTGGGAGCTCGCCGATCTCGTCGAGGAAGAGCGTGCCGTTATGCGCCAGTTCGATCCTGCCCAGTTTCTGTTTGTCTGCACCGGTGAAGGCTCCCTTCTCATAGCCGAACAGTTCGCTTTCCACCAGGTTCTCCGGTATCGTGGCACAATCCACCACGATGAACGCCCCCTCGGATCTGCGGCTGTTTTCGTGGATCCACTGAGCGAACATCCCCTTGCCGGTGCCTGTTTCACCTGTGAGGAGCACGGTCGAATCTGTCGTAGACACCTGGCCCGCCATGGACAGCTGCTCCCTCATGATCTTTGACCCGGCGATGAGCTGGAATTTCTTGAACTCCTGCTGCGAGGTATCCCGCTCCCGAGAGAGTTTTTCCTTCTCTTCCCTCACCCTCATGGTATTCAGGAGAAAATTGACCGTATCAGACGTATGCCTGCCAAGGAGCGTCATCATCGCGGGATCCAGGAATTCGAAGGCATCCTGCATGTATGAGTTGTCGTGGTACAGGACGCCGCGCGTCATGCCCTGCACTTCAAAGGGTATGCACAGGACCGACCGGATCTTCTCCCCCTTCACAGCCCGCGCCGAAGAATCGTTCCTGACGACCAGGGGGTTGTTCGTCCTGAAAGCCTTGAGCACGTGCTCCATGTACGGCTTGAACTGGGGTGATTCCACCTCCTCTTTTGTCAGGTTGCTCGCCGCACGCAGTTCAGGCTTGGCGGTGTACTTTCCCTCGGCGAACCAGAAAATGCCGCCCCGCTCGGCGCCGAAGAAGCGGTTGGTGGAGATGATGGTCTTATGCAGTGTCTCTTCCTGACCCATACTGGATCTGATGGAATTAATCTCCTCGAAATAGTGCCTGAGATACTCGTCCCTGGCAGATTTGGTGTTAGGGGCAAGCAGCTTTTTCTCCAGGAGGGCCTTGTACTGGTCCGGGAAGAAGTCGGCTGCATGTCCACTGAACAGATGCCATGCCTCCTGTGCATACGCCTTTGCTGCTTCTTTGTTGTTGTTGAGTAGCTCGAGGTGCGCCATCTCGAGGACCGTCTTTGCCAGCTGTATATGGTTTCCCGACAGATCGAGGCATGTCCTGCTGGCTTCAAGGTCGGCCATTATCGGTTTCCTCTTCACGATTCCCTGATCCATCTTCTCCCGTGCCCGCAGGCGGAGCGCCACGCCTCTCAGATGCACATTGACCCCGTTCAGGGTTGTCTCCATGATATTGCGGTAATTCCAGTGCGGCAGTGGTTTGAAGCCAAGCCGTTGGAACTCATAGACGATTTCGAGAATCCATGGTGAAGAGAACTGCTGGATGAGTCCTACCTGCTCTGCCTTTTGAATAGTATCCTGCAGGATGTCATAACTCTTTTCCATATCACCCTTCATGAAATACAGGAGGGCAAGCCCGCCTCCGGAATAGTGGTATCCGAAGGCATTGCCTGATTCGATCGACTCCTGCCTGGCCTTTTTGAGGTGGAACTCGGCCTCGTGATATTTTTTCACCAGGACCAGCGTCGTGCCCAGCACGGTCCTCAGGACTGAGGTCAGGGCCTTGTTGGACTTCTCCTCGGCCAGGCGGAGATTGGAATCAAGAAACCCGAAGGCCCTGTGGAACTGGCCAAGGTACAACGCACTGTAGCTGAAGAGGATATAGGTCAGGGGCTGGATGCTCTCCTCGTTGATGCCGATGAGGTTCTCAAGATGTTCCAGGTGTTTCATCACCTCCCGGAACTGGCCCTTCATAAAATAGAACACGGCGATGAATTCGGCGGACTGGGATAGAATGTCCTCATCTCCGATCTCGTTCACTTTGTCCAGCCCTACGGATAATGAAAGAAAGGCCTCATCCCTGCGGCCGGTGAAATAGTAGAGCATCCCCTTATGGAGGTTGATCAGGGCCTGGGACCGTTTATCTCCCAGCCTTGCTGCCAGAGCCTGGGCTGTTTCCAGGATTTCTCCCAGTTCGGTGATCCCCCTACCCAGCACATAGCAGAGGTTCGAGAGCTTCAGGCTACGGGATATGTACAGGACGCTGGTGTCCGGGTCCAGGTCCAGGTTTTTCAGCCTTCCGACCGCCCTCATGAGTGATTGATGAACGTCTTCGAGATTTCTCCTGTCTCCCAGGTCTTTGTCGGTACGTTCGAATTCCACCCTGCTGGCCTCGATGGCCCTTCCTGCCTTTTCCAGAAGACCGATGAGAACATGCGAGTCCAGGTCCCTGTCGATATTCTTCGCATAGACGGCATCCACCAGGGCAGAGAGGTTCTTCTTCGAATTGATCCCCCTGATCTTATTTGCAGCAGCATCGGGAAGGGGTGTACCCAGCGAGAAGATCTCACCACTGTCCTGACGGAGCAGGCCGGTATCTGCTGTCTTTTTCATGAGGTCAATGAGCTGTCCTGCGGTGAGTGGGGCAAGATGGTCGAGAATACTTATGTGCACTGCGCCGCTAAGGGCATCGAGTGTGGCGAGAAACTTCCATTGTTCCGCAGTAAGGTCAACATATTTTTCTTTCATACTAAACCTCATGACAGTGACGAGTAGAATAACAGTCTTTATGAAATTTGCAAGGTCTCTTTTGACTGAATAAAGACGATCGATGTCTTAATAAAGTCAAATCCTGGGTGTGCTCTGGAATATCAACAATAATATTAGATAACTATAAGTAATCTTCGCCCTGGTACGCTCCTTGCTCATAAGAGGGTGCACAAGGAAATGATGCCCTGGAAAACAGGAGGTGCCAGACGTGATCAGATTGAGTCGTAAAGAAATCATTGAGGAACTATAAGGCAGGGTATTCACGGATTGTCGAGAATCAAGCTCGAGTGCCGCCGTTTTGAGCATTACTGGGAAGAACGCATGACTGACATGGCATGCTGAATAAAATCTAAGAAAGGAGCTATTGAGCAACCAGGTTTTTTGAATACAGCGGGATTCATTGCAAGCCATAAAATTAATAGGTGTTTAATCACTCAAAAGGGGGAATGTATGGCAATATTTACCAAGAAAGTAGCGGAAGAACTATTCGGTGAACTCTGGACAAGGATGATAAAGGATTTCGGGTTCGGGAAAAGCCTCAAGGAGTCGGGAATATCAATCTTCTTTGTCGTGACTGACCCCGATATGGTCATGTTTGTCGATGAAAACGGCCCCATCTTCGGTGCTGAGGCGGAGAAGAAAGTGCCTGTGGTCACCATGAAGATGAAAGGCGACATCGTGCACAAATTCTGGCTGAAAAACCTGAACGTCCCCATGGCACTGGCTTTGCGCCAGGTCGTGGCAAAGGGACCGGTGAACAAGGTCCTGCAGCTTCTGCCCCTCATGAAACCTGGTATGGAAATATATCCCGAGTACTGCAAGAAGTTCAACCTGCCTATGAAAGGGTAAGGGGGCCAGACATGGAATATTTCGATATCCAATTCATGAACCTGACAGAAGATGACATAGCCCTGAAAAAGGCGGCCCACAAGTTTGCCGAGGAGGTCATGAGACCCACAGCAAAGGCGTTGGATACCATGTCCGCCGCTGATGTGGTGGCCCCCGGATCGCCCTTGTGGCCATTCTTGAGGAAGGCATATGAGCTCGGCTACCACAAGACTCTGCTGCCCGAGTACTATGGTGGTTTGGGCCTTAACCCCCTCCAGGTCCACATTGTGTTCGAGGAGATGGGCTGGGGAAGCTTTGGGCTGTCCGTACTGCTCGGTGTAATCTGCTTCCCGTTCTACGTTGCGTGCCTGGCCGGTAATGAGGAACTGATCGAGAAATATGTAAAACCGTTCTGCGCATGCACCGATGCAAGCATCAGGGGATGCTGGGCCATCACGGAACCGGACCATGGCTCGGATTACATTGCCTCGGGTGAGGATTACTTCACCACGCCCAAGATGCGGGGGAATGTCCAGGCGAGGCTGGAGGGTGATGAATATGTCATCAACGGCCAGAAATCAGCATGGGTTTCTGGCGGCACCATTGCCACCCATGCCCTGTTGTTTCTGCAACTCGAACCGAAACATGGTTTCGGCGGAAACGGCATCTGCGTTCTCCCGCTGGATCTCGACGGTGTAACCAGGGGAAAACCTCTTGAAAAGATCGGACAGCGTGACCTGAACCAGGGTGAGATCTATTTCGACAATGTGAGGATCCCCAAGAGCTACATGCTTGCAGATCCGACGTTCTATGAGCCCCTTTTGGAGATGATCCTTGCCGCAGCCAACATGATCATGGCCACCTGGTCAACGGGCATTGCCCGGGCCGCATTTGAAGAGGCGCTTGTATATTCAAAAGAACGGGTCCAGGGTACACGGCCACTCATGGAGCACTATGTGCACAAACAGCGTGTCTTCAAGCTGTTCGCGCGTACAGAGGTCATCCGGGCAATCTCACGGAACGTGGTCAACCTCAACTTGAATGTTTCCCCGCCTCTTGCGGAATATTCGCTGGTGGCAAAGAGCCAGTGCACTGAGATGGCCTTCCAGAACGCCCATGAGCTGATCCAGATCATGGGAGGCAATGGGCTAACAAAAGAATATATCGCTGAGAAACTCTTCAGGGATGCCCGGGCCACCCTCATCGAAGATGGCAACAACGAGACCCTGGAGCGGCATGGTGGACATATACTCGCAGAGGTATACCCGCGTCCGCCGCTGGATTTTTAGCCCGGGTACAGAACACTGGATCTTAAAAGGAGGAAAACAATGTCAAGGATTCATATCGAAGAATGGCCTCCGTATACACCCTCTGAGCAGGCAAAGAAGGACAATGTGCTGCTGGCGGCAAAACTCATGACCAATGCCGCACTGACAGCCCCGTTCACAGGCGGTGTAGGCGGAATTGAAGCTGAAATAGCCTATGGACAGAAAGAACTGGAATACATTGCCAGGGAGATGGAGCGCCTGGCCAACCACGAGGTGCCCGAGAGACTTAAGAAACCGTTTCTCTATGAGGCGGTGATGGTCAGGGAAAGCGATGTGGTCGTTTTTATCGGCAACTACAGGGCCCACAGCACACCCATGGATGCAGCATGTGGACTGTGCGGCGGCGAGCAGGATTGCTCGTTTGTCTACAACAAGGTGAAGCATCTCAATGGTATCATAGACACCACCGACCGCCAGAGAACCACGGCGATCAAGGGCCCGCTTTGTACGCTCAGGGCCCACGATGTCGGGTATGCAGTGGGATCGGCCCTCTGGATCGCATCGACTCTATTTGTGGACGCCAAACCATGCTACTCGGTGGGGCTGGCCGGAAGGAACCTTGATTTCTGCATGAAATCAGAGGTGGTTGTGGGTATTCTGGTGGGTGCCATGGCAAAGAACCCCTACGCCGACATCCCGACGGACTATCATCTGACGAACATGGCCAAACAGATAGATGCAGTCAGGAAGATATCCATCATTACCCGTCAGATGGCAAACCATCCGTATCACAGGTTTGATCCCAGCAAACCCAAGGGATCCAAAGACAAGAAAAAGAAGGAGGACTAGGCCATGGCAATATATAGCGGAGAGGAAGCCACCCAAGAACACCTCCTGGAAGTTACCAAAGGATGCGCCGTGGCGGCAGCCAAGGCACCGACCCTTACGAACTCGCTGGGTCTTCGGATGGAGATCGTTACAGGAGAAGATCTCAATCCCATAATCGATGTTCTGGAGACCTTCGGGCAGACATCCACTTTCCAGATGCACGATGCCGTGGCATTTAAATCCATGGCCGAGAAAGGCGTGCTGCCACCCATACTGCTGATGGGCGCAGACCTCTGCAATCCGGTCTTGTGGGACTGCGGGGCGTGCGGTTTTCCCACGTGCGGTGAATACATCAAGTTCGTCAGCCGGAACAAGGGTATCGGGATAGGTGCTTACGGGCCATCATGCGTGTGGAAGGTTATCGATTTCGGAATGGCAGCGGACTATGCCTGCGCCGCAGCTGCAATGCATCGCGTCGAGGCCAGGATAATGTTCAGTATCGGTGCGGTGTCCATGTTCCTCGGACACCTGGAGGGTGCATCTTTCGTTCTCGGATTGCCGGTCGGCCCGGTGGGGCTCAACAACTGGTTCGACCGTGAGAGCTGGGTGAATGCGTTTAACTATCAACAGAGGACGATGGGTCAGCTGGCCGGTGGGCCCAATCTCTCCATGGCCTTTTCCGGCGGCGGGTATCCCATCATCAAAACAAAACCCAACTGGTGGGAAAACCCCACTTTCATGAAGGTGGAACAGGACGAGGAGTTCCTACAAAAGGACGCCGAGGGCAAGGCAAAGGTCTTTGAGAAGATCATGAAGTACCGCGGCGTTCTTCCAGAGGACGAATAATCATTCTGTGAGGGGTGGTTTTCTCCAGCCGTGTGTAGGGGAAAATCACCCTGAACAGTGAAAGAATTTCCCGAAAGATATTCAGAGATCGGAACTACTGGAACAAGGAGGCAACTGAGAATGCGTGACGTGTATATTATCGCAGTGGGGATGACCAGGTTCGGCAAGCACCTGGATAAAACAGAAAAGGACCTAGTGGCAGAGGCCTTTGCCAGGACTATGGATGATGCACCAGAAATCAAGATCAGTGATATCCAGTCCGCGTTCTTTGCCAACACGGCATGGGGCTTCTTCACCATGCAGCATTCAATCAAAGGGCAGGTAGCCCTGCGGCCTGTAGGCATCGAGGGCATTCCTATCACCAATGTGGAGAATGCATGTGCCTGCGCATCCACGGCACTGCACTGTGCATACAAGGACGTGGCAAGCGGCATGTACGAATGCTCTCTGGCCATAGGCATGGAGAAGCTCTACAACGAGGATAAGGCAAAGAGCATGATGGCCTTCAATGCAGGAATAGATGTCTCTAACATGAAAGGACACATGAAAGCCCTGAGGGGCATCATGGACGGGGTGAAGCTGGACATCCCTGAAGATGACGGCGGAGCAGGGGCCGGAAAGACCAGAAGCGCCTTCATGGACGTGTATGCGAATATGCTCAGGTGGCATATGGCCACTTTCGGGAGCACCCAGCACCAGCTGGCGGTCATTGCCTCAAAGAATCACTTTCACAGCTCCATGAACCCCAATGCACAGTTCCAGAACACCATGACTGTGGACGAGATTCTACAGGGCAAGCCTGTCATCTGGCCGTTGACCGTTCCCATGTGCGCTCCTGTAGGTGATGGTGCTGCCGGGGCTATCGTATGCTCGGGGGATTTTCTGAAGAAGCTGAAGTCCGCCCGGCCGGTGAAGATCCTGGCATCGGTCCTGGGATCCGGCACGAACAGGAGGCATGACCAGGTGGACCTGGATATCGCGGTGAGGCTCTCCAGGCAGGCATATGACATTGCAGGCGTAGGACCTGAAGACATCAATGTTGCTGAGGTTCACGACGCCACAGCATTCGGCGAGTTGCATCAGTGCGAGTCGCTGGGGTTCTGCAAAATGGGCGAAGGAGGCCCCTTTGCAGAGACCGGCGCCACGAAGCTGGGCGGGAAGATCCCCATGAACACCTCGGGTGGGCTCGAGTCGCGCGGGCACCCGGTGGGCGCATCCGGGCTCGGCATGATCCACGAGCTGGTTACGCAGCTCAGACACGAGGCGGGTCCCAGGCAGGTGGAAGGGTGCATGCTTGCGCTTGGAGAAAATGGCGGCGGGAACATCGCCTTTGAAGAGGCCTCCATGACTATCCATATTCTTGAACGGGTGAAATAAGAAATGACAATATTTGGCTGTAATCTCTATACCCTCCTGAATCTGGTGACACCTCATAGTGTCACCAGATCCCTTTATCTATCGAGGGCGCATAACTTTTAATTTTAATTAAATAATTTGACAACAAAAGGAGCGTTTTATGGATCGATTCAAGACGAAAACCGTGGTGATAACCGGAGCAGGCAGCGGTTTCGGCAGAGGCCTTGCATTGGATTTTGCAAAACTGGGATGGAAGGTGGCTGTCAGCGATATCAACATGGAAAGGGCCGAGGATAGTGTGCGGCTTGTAAATGGATCAGGCGGCCAGGGCATTGCAATCAGGTGCGATGTCACAAAGCCCGAGGAGGTGCAGGGCCTTGCTGATGCAGTGGTCTCAAAGTGGGGCACTGTTGATATCATTATCAACAACGCCGGCGTCCCGGTGCTGGGATTCATGGAAAAGATCACCCTGGAAGACTGGCGGTTCGAGATCGATGTCATGCTCATGAGTGTCATCTACGGATGCAGGACGTTCATCCCCATCTTCAAGAAGCAGGGCTGGGGGCATATCGTAAATACAGCCTCATCTGCTGGGATTTGCTCATTACCCGAGATGTCGCCCTACAACGTGACAAAGGCCGGGGTCATCTCGCTGTCCGAGACACTCCGCGGGGAGTTGAAGGGAAGCAACATCGGGGTAACGGTAGTATGTCCGACATTTTTCAAGACAAACCTCATGGACCAGGCACGGAGTACCGACGAACGTCAATTAAAGATGGGAGAGGCCTTTTTCAACAAATTCTCGTTCGGCACGGTAGAGAGTGTCAGCAGAGCGACCCTCAAAGCCATCAAGAAGAATAAGCTGTACGTCCTACCCCAGCCCGATTCCAAGCTTTTCTGGTTCATGAAGAGGATGACACCGAACACATACTACAATGTCAATGCATTCCTGTACTCACGGGGCATCCTGGATAAGATACTGGGTATTTAGCAGAACATGCAGGCTAACATATAACGAGAAGGGGAACGATATCATGAAAAATGAAACCCGCAGGCAGATATATTTTCTGGGTGCACTGTGGAACTTCGGGTTTGCACTGACCGGCCTGGCAATGCCGAAGACTACCATGTGGCTTATATCCGGTTCGACAAAGGCTATTACCGGGGTCTTGGCCCGGACCTTCTTTGCATTCTTCTGGATAGCGGTGGGGGTCTTCGGGTTGGGATACTATCTGGTGTCCCGTGATCCGGACAAGAATGAGGCGGTCATCTGGATAGGGTGCCTAGCCAAAGTGCTCATCTTCTTCATCTTCGGCCGACTCTATCTTCGCAGGCAGATAACACTCTTTGGCTTCTTAGCAGCCCTGGGAGACCTCATCTGGACATTCCTCTTCCTGGCTGCCCAGAGGGGAGAAAAAGCCAAGGAGATCGCCTGAAATAAAAAGGCATACGTTATATTATAAATGGAGGGTAGACATATGGCAGTTGAGACAAAGGAAGTGAAAAAGGACACAGGCGAGTTCCTGAAGGGTCTGGAAGAGAACTTCACCGAGACGGAAAAGATAATATTGAGCCGCAGGAGCACCCGCTGGTACAAGAAGGAACAGGTGCCCGAGTTCATGGTGAAGCGTATCCTGGAGGCTGGCAGGTTCGCGCCGTCTGCCGGCAACTGCCAGCCTTGGAAGTTCGTGGTGATCAGGGAGCCTTCGATCATCGATGACCTCACGAACAGTGTCGTCATGATCTGCAAGCTGTTCAAGTCAATCCTCGAATACCGTACACCCGGGAATTTCTGGAAGTTCCCCATAGCAAAACTTTATACCCATCTGATGCCGAAAAAGTTGCATCCTGTACCGTTCAGCGCCATCTCCCTGATAGCAGACGGGAAACTGAAGCTGTACCATGGTGCCCCGACGGTCATCCTCATATTCAAGGATACGCGCGGGGTGTCCAATCCGGACCTCGATTGCGGGATCGCTGGCCAGAACATTGCTCTGGCAGCCCACAGCATGGGACTGGGGACCTGCTGGGTGAGCTTTTCCAGCGTAGCTTTTGACTATCTCGGCTTCAAATGGAATAAGGTGTTCGGCATCAAGTACCCCTATAAGTTCATCACCAGCCTGGCCATAGGTTGGCCTATGGGCAAGCCCGATGGGTTTGTGGAACGGCCTGCCCATGGTGTCGACTGGTTCGAGAATGGGAAAAAGACCGTGGTGGATCCGAGCAAAGGTGATTCCGGCATCAGTCTGGGGGAGAAGTTTACGGTCCCCAATTATGCAGATCCTCGGCAGACCCACTGGGGCGAGCTCTTCTTTGACTATGAAAAGTGCAACGGCTGCGGCACCTGCGAGCGCATCTGTCCTGCCAGCGCCATCGAGATGAAGGACAAGAAGCCAGAGATGCTGGCCGGAGGTGCGTGCATGGCATGCGGCGACTGCATGGCCATCTGTCCCAAGGAAGCAATACGCATGAAGTCGAGCTATGCGTTCTCGAAGCATTTCAAGACCATCGACCACAGTGATCTGAAGCTGCCGAGGATGAAATAACCCACAAAAAGTAAGAACACATCTAAAGAAAGGAGAATATTATGGCCGCTGCGACCAACTGGGCGACCCTGCTCGAAGAGCAGGCAGCCAAGCTGAAGGACAAAACCTTTTTATACATTGTGTACCAGGACCGCTCCGTCAGTTATCAGGACATGGACCTGAACGCCAACAGGATTGCTCACTTTCTGCTGAATTTGGGGGCAACCCCGGGTGACGGCATCGCCACTCTCATGAACAACTCATCCGAGTTCCTGGACATCTTTTTCGGCATCCAGAAGATTGGGATGTATGTAAACACCGTGAACACCTCGCTACGCGGCGACCAGCTCGCCTACACTATCGACAACAGCGACACGAAATACCTGGTGGTGGACCACGACCTTCTCGACGTCTACCAGGGTGTTGCAGACAAGACCCCCAAGGTGGCGCGTGTGATCGTGAACACCCTCGAGGCACCCGCAGGATTCAAGGTCCCCAAGGGCATGATCGACCTGAAGGATGCGTACAATAAAGACATCCCCACAACGAAACCCATCGTGGGATTCGACGAAAACAGCATACTCATGCTCATGTACACATCCGGCACCACGGGCCTGCCCAAGGGCGTGGTCATGCGCTACAACAAGAACATCATCGACAGGATCAAGATGCTTGCAGGCATAATACTCACACCTGACTCCGTATATTATACCGCGCTCCAGCTCTTCCACGGGAACGCACTCTATATCACCACCACCTCTTCACTCGTCGTGGGGTGCACGGTGGCTCTGTCCAAGCGGTTCTCTGCCAGCAGGTTCTGGGAGGAGATAGCGAAGTCCAAGGCAACGGTGTTCAATACCATCGGCGCCATTATCCCCATCCTCATGAAGCAGCCGGAAAGCCCCTATGAAAAGAGCCACCAGGTAGTGAGGGTCCTGTCGGCCGGGTGCCCTGCGGCCCTGTGGGAGCCATTCGAGAAAAGGTTCGGCGTCAAGATCTGGGAGGCCTATGCGGCCATTGACGGGACCGGGTTCATCGCCAACTTCGGCGACGGGCCCAAGGGCTCCATCGGCAAACCCCTGAACTCCATCATCAGGCTTGTGGACGAGAAAGGCAATGATGTTTCAACAGGCGCCACTGGTGAGCTCCTGTTCAAGGTTGACCCCAACAAAAAGAGCACCGTGGAGTACTACAAGAACCCGAATGCATCTGGCGAGAAGACAAAAGGCGAATGGGAGTATACCGGAGACCTCATGTACCAGGACGAGCAGGGGTACATCTACTTTGTGGGCCGCAGCACCGACTCCATGCGGAGAAGGGGTGAGAACGTGTCGGCCTACGATGTGGAGCAGGCCATCCTCAAGCATCCCTGTGTGCTCGAGGCCGCCGTTTACGCTGTTCCCTCGGAGATGACCGAGGACGATATCATGGCCTCGGTCAAGCTCGTAGAGGGGAAAAAACTGACCGGCAAAGAACTGTGGGACTTCCTTCAGGACAAGCTCGCCAAGTTTGCCATACCCCGCTATATCCGGATCATCGACGATTTTCCCCGCACCGAAACCTTCCGGATCAAGAAGGGAGAGCTGAAGTCCACGGGTGTGACCCCTGATGCGTTTGATGCAGAAAGGTCTTAACACGAGAACATGTTCACGGACTATGGGTTGAGAAGTGGAGACTTCATAACCACATAAATATGAGACATACAGAGTGAAAGCCATGAATGATACTGCATATATTACTATCGCACAGAAGATGGATGAATTCTTCTCCACCGCCCCGAAAGCCGCTGACGGCATTCATTTCCACGAGGCGTTTATCAGGTATCTACAGCTGGTTTATTCGCCCCAGGAGGCTGAGCTACTCGAGCACTTCAAACGCCCCGGTATGTTTGTCTCCACCAGGGAAGTGGCTGATGCCTCCGGGAAAAACCTCACATATGTGGAACAGATACTGGCTGATGTGTTCAGGAGAAACGCACTGCTGGGAATGGGTAACAGCTACAGCCTGCCTCCCATACAGATCCTGGTGAACATTCACAATTTCTATCTTGAAAACAAACCGGATGATCTTGAAGCGGCAATGCTGTATCAGGAATATTTCATTAAGGGCGGTTTCTATAAATATTACGAATCCTCAAAAAAGGGGACACCGGTCCTCCGAACCATCCCCATAGGCCAGGCTATTGATGCAGGCCAGAAGGTTTTGTCTGCAGAAGAGGCTCATGACTTTCTCCTGAATTTCGCAGCCGAAGAAATGGCCCTTGTTCCCTGTCCGTGCCGCACACGCACGGAGAAGATGGGAATCCGCGAATGCAAAGACAGATATCCTGTTGCATCATGCATCTTTCTGGGACCTGTTGCACTGCACTTCGAGATGCTAGGCATTGGGAAGATGGTAACGAGGCAGCAGGCAGTTAAGTACTTTGACGAAATGGTAGAGCTGGGTCTCGTTGGTACGACGGATAATGCAATCTCAGGCAGCACGGTTATCTGTTTGTGCTGCGAATGCTGCTGCTCTAATCTAAGAGGAAGGACCAGGTGGAACAACCCGGATTCGATCTTGCCGTCGAACTTTGTACCACAGGCTGGAGAGGATTGTATCGGATGCGGCATCTGTACCGATCGCTGTCCCCTCAAGGCCCTTACTGTAGATGAAGAAACCAACCGAGCAATGGTAAAGGAACTCGATAAGTGCATCGGTTGTGGCGTGTGCACCCTTGTATGCCCCCAGGAAACCCTGAAGCTCCACCGGTACGAGCGTTCAAAGCCTTTCGAGACAGCAAAGGAACTGGTGAAAACAATTGCCATAGAGAATAGGGAATAATTGGAAGATGCTGAAGGTTATTTCTATTAAGAAAGAGGATAAAGGGATATGGATTTCAGGGAGCTCGTAAGGGTTCGCAGGTCAATAAGAGAATTCGAAGATAAAGGTGTTCCATTACCTTTGATCCAGGAGATCATAGCCGATGGATGCGAAGCCCCAAACGGGGGCAACAGGCAGCCCTGGGCTTTCATTGTCATAACAAATAAGGATATGATGAAGAGGTGCTCGGATGAGAGCAAGAAAAACATTCTTCAGGAAATAGAGCGCAATCCTACTTCGCCTGTAGCCGGGTATAAGGCGATCCTTCAGGACCAACGTTTTAACGTCTTCTACAATGCGCCTTGCCTTATCTATATTGCAGGTCTCCGCACTGTTCACTCATCACCTGTGGACTGCACACTTGCTGCGAGCTACCTCATGCTTTCTGCTGCAGATCGTGGATTAGGGACATGCTGGATATACCTTGGTTCGGTTATCCAAGATCAGGCTTTACTCAAGGAGATCGGTCTGCCTGATGATTACAAAATTATTGCACCCATAATCCTTGGTTATCCGGTAAAGATCCCGGGGAAAACACCAAGGGATAAGCCAAAGATCTTCAAGGTCATACAATAGGTATCATTGTTCATTGAGGACCATCTTGGTCGTATCTATATGATGCCTTCGATAAATTGCTGTCCCAATCTCAGACTATGAACCATTGATTTCCGCAATTAATCGGTCCGATCGGACTCACTAGGAACTTGGTTATAACTCGCCGATCAGTTACAAAGAAAATTTAGCCGCATGATCGGTATTGATTTCAAGGGGTCATTACAGGGAATTGATCTCAAATTCATCACCTGCCTGATCTCGCTCAAGATATAGCCCATGGATCAGTGCTGTAGGATCAATTTTTGTTGGCCCTCCTTAATCATTGGGTAGTGTTTGCCAGGGTTTTCTTGCTGATTAGAAAACCCATTCTTTGAAGAAATGCATACCATGTCTGTCCCCTGAGGTTGTTATTGAAGATCAGCCAATGGCCTCCCCTGAGGAATTGGTGCTCTGGCCAGTCCCATTTTTCACAGAGGAGCCGGACGAATTCAAAGGGACAGAGCTGGTCTCCTTGTGAGGCTATGATAAGGATGCGGTCTTTGGGTATCTTCGGATAAAAATTGAGTGGGGAGTGAAACTCATAAACCTTTTGTGTCTTCTTTAGGAATTCAGCATTGATTGGGAAAGGGAGTTTGGCGGTATCAGGGCCCAAGGTGCCTGATAAATTTACAACCGGCACCATCATGGCAGCAAAGTTGACTATAGGCTGCAGGCATATAAACAGGGCTGCAAGGTATCCACCGAGGCTTGCACCTATTAGGCCGATGCTGCCGGCCCCAAGAATTTGGAGTACTTTGCAGGTCGAATAAAGGTCATACATAGTCTGCCCCACGCACTCACACGTCATGGCCACATTATCGGGCTGCAGATAGATCCCTCGTTGTGCCTTGGATATAGGGGCCCTTTTCCAATGGAAAGGGGTTATGAAAAGGGCCACATCCAGACCCAGCTCGAACATCTTCCTGATCCTGAACATCCGTTGTGCCTGTCTTGGGTTGCCTAACATGTACCCATGAAGGCAGAGAACCGTCTTGACATCATCCCTGCCGTGTGTCCACCTGACTATATAACATGTGCTGTTATTACGATGGGCATTGTAGCTCTCGCGAAGCATGGGATTTTGTGGTTCATAGCCGCTTGAAAATAAGATTAATTGATACTCGCCATCAAGATAAGGTCTTCTCAAGAGGATTTTATAGGTCGGGATCTCGTTGGGAAAGGTAAAAAAGCTTTTCGGATTCTCGGTAAACCCCTTCTGAATATAGAAATCGACATGCGATTCATATTCTGATCTCGATATATTCCTTGGTCTCTTAAGATGTCTTAAGATCTTCGGCACAAGGAGAAAGAGATTGTCAACTATTCCGCCGAGAAACTCCTGTATGCCTTTCTCCCCATGAGTGAAATTTTGTGCTACTTCTTTACCCATTAGACCCCCCTTGTTCAACAGTTCATGATGGTATCGGGTGAGAGAATATGCACTCCATCAGTAATAAGAATAGGTGAAACGAGAACTCGTCCTTAATTTAAACAGTTATTTTCGAGCGTACGACCATGCGATAAACCTGCTGAACCATGTGCACAGGATGACTGCGGTTACAGGGAATATCCGCGTGATCAGGTCCACGACCTTGGCATCGGTCCCTACCATGATGCGCCTCCGGTTCCGCTTGATCCCGGCGATGATGATTTGCGCCGCCTTGTCGGCAGTGGTCTTGAACAGCTCCTCTTCATAAAGGCATATGGACTTCTCCCGGGTCAATGAGTACATGGCCCGGTTGAATCGAGTATTCCGTGCAATATTGGTTTTGATCCCACCTGGGTGCACACAGCTCACATGAATGGTTGTGCCCTGCATCTCCTGGGCAAGGGTCTCGGTGTAGCCCTTGACCGCGAACTTGGCAGAGCAATATGGCCCGTTGTTCGGATTTGGCAGTATCCCGTTGATGCTCGAGATGTTCACCACGTGGCCCTCGGGTCGCGTCTTCAGGAACGGGAGAAAGGCCATGGTGCCGTACACCACGCCCCAGAAGTTGATGCCCATAAGCCATTCGAAGTCTTCCAGGGGCACGGTTTCCAGGAAATCGCCCAGGGCCACGCCCGCATTATTGATAATCATATCCACGTTGCCGTGGATGCATTCGGCCTCCTCGGCGAAGCGGAAGACCTGCTCACGGTCCGATACGTCAACGCTGTGGGTGGAGACCTTCACCCGGGTGCCAATGAGTGCGGCTGTCTCCTGAAGGCCTGCCTCGTCGATGTCCGCCAGGGCCAGGTGACAGCCCTCGGCGGCGAGGTTGACTGCCAGGGCCCTGCCGATGCCCGATGCGGCGCCTGTCACTGCTGCGACCTTATTCGCAAGGTTCTTCATGAGTGTGCTCCTCTCTTGATATGAAATGTTCTGATCAGGCGTTCCGGGCCGGGTTCTCCGCATCAAAGGTGTCGGGCGTGACCCCGAGGTTTTTCAGTTCGCCCTTCTTGACCCTGAAGGTCTCGGTCCGAGGGAAGTCGTCAACAAAACGGATGTAGCGCGGGATGGCGAACCTTGCGAGTTTGTCCTGTAAGAAACCCCACAGGTCTTTGGACGAGAGCTTCTGCCCGCCAACAAGCCTTACGGATGCCATGATCTCATCCTCGGTCATCTCGGAAGGCACCGCGTATACAGCAGCCTCCATCACGGCGGGGTGCTTGAGGATGGCTTGCTCCACGTCATAAGCGGACACGTTCTCGCCTCTGCGGCGCATGGAGTCGGTAGATCTGCCCACGAAGTAAAGGTAACCGTTTTCGTCCTGGTACACGAGGTCACCGGTGTATTCCCAATCGCCCCGGGTCTTCTCTCCTGTGGCACCGGGGTTCTTGTAGTATTCCACAGTGGTCTTCCGCTCGGGGTCAACCTGGAAGAGCAACTCTCCAGTGGTTTTAGCAGGTACGTCATTGCCCTTTTCGTCCACGACCCTGATAGTTGAGACATAGGACTTGCCGATGGAACCCTTGGGTCCGTCACCGAAGTTGGCGATGAAACCGCTGCCGTCGATGGCCGCATAGGCCTCCCAGATGGTGACATTAAATCGCTTCTCAAAGGGCTCCCAGAGGTCTGTCGGGCATCCGGCGGAGAAGACGTGGGTCACCCGGTGGTCTTTTTCGTGGGGGTTTGGCGGCGTCTTCATGAGGATGGGTATGATGGCACCAATGGTGTTGAAAAATGTGGCCTTGGACTGGTAGATCTCATCCCAGAAGTTCCTTGCAGAGAAGCGTTTGGAAAGCGCCACCGTGCAGCCCGCCACCAGTGACTGGGTGGTGGTGACGAACAAGGCGTTGCCGTGGAACAGAGGCAGCGCGGTGAAGTAGACCTTTTCCGGTGTCAGGAGCAGTTGCGCCAAGGGCCTTATCCTGTCCACGAGGTTCCTGTTGTACCTTGAGACCACACCCTTTGGAAGGCCGGTGGTTCCTGAAGTGTACATGAGGATGAGGATGTTGCTCTCGTCGAACTCCACATTGGGTTTTGTTGATGGCAGATCCTTATTGTAGGCATCCTTCAGGTCCAGCATGCCGTCTGGAACTATGAACCCGGCAGGTGCCTCCAGGGTGTTCACGATGATGGTCGTGATCTGGGGCGTCTTGTCGGCCACGCTCCGATAGAGGTCAATGAGGTCGTGGTCCACCACCAGGTACTTGGTATCGCTGTTGTCGATGATGAAGGCCAGCCCATCGCCCCGCAGCGCGGTATTGACCGTGTTGATGTACATCCCGATCTTCTGGATGCCGAAGAACACATCCAGGAACTGGGGGGAGTTGCCCATAAGCACGGCCAGGCCATCCCCAGGTGCAGCGCCGAGCTTCAAGAGGTAATGTGCAAGGTGGTTCGCATTCCTGTCCGTTTCACCATAGGAAATGTATCGATCTTGATAGACAAGATAGAGAAAGGGGCTGTCGGGACGCTGTACAGCCTGCTCCTCGAGAACTGAAACCCAGGTTGAAACCTTCTCGCTCATGGATCCCTCCCGTTTAGGTTTTTTGTTGTAGGGCGACTTCTATCACAAATAGATTTTCATCAATCCGTAAAGAGCCGTGGCGTCTTGATCTCGCCATGCTCGATGGGCTTGTAGAAATATTTGGCGATTAATGGCTTTTTCATGATGACCGCATCCTTAGGGCAGATGGCCGAGCAGCACCCGCAGAACATGCACTGGTTCTCCGGGAACGGCTTCATGGAAGGCCTGGTGTCGAAGGCGATGGCTGCACCGGGGCAGATCTTGGCGCACATGCCGCACTTGATGCATTTTGTCTCGTCGAACGCAACCTCCCCGAAGCTCAATTCATCGGGATTGTCATAGTCCGGGATCTTGAAAAATTCGCGAAGACTGAAATTACCCATGGTCTGCCTCCTTCCTAGTAGATGACCTGTTTGACGCCGCTCTCATACCAGTCCACCGCGTGGGTCTGGCGCGCGACCATGCCGTTGGGATCCCCCATTGGCCACCCGATGGCAATGCTCGACAGGAACTTGAAGGGGTAGCCGATGCCGAAGTACTTCTTCCACTTGCGCATGTAATCGAAGGCCGGCCGGACAAAGCCCACCCAGCAGGTGCCGAGCCCCATGCTGTGGGCGGCCAGCACCATGTTCTGACCCGCGATACCGCAGTCGAGCTCGGGGCAGCTCACGCCACGCACGTCTGCGAAGATGAGTATGACCGTGGGCGCGCCGTGCCACAGGCCCAGCTTCCTGTCCGCGATCATGGGGATGGCACCGAAGGGCACCGGGTGGAGGTCGTTCTTGCGTATGCGGGTGTTGAATTTCACCATGGGCCGTATCCAAGAGGCCCCGGGCTTGCGGTAGTCCACCATATTCCTTAAGATATCGCAGATATTGACCACATCGTCGGTCATGGCATTGATGATGCTCGGGTCACGCAGGACAATGAACTTCCAGGGCTGGCAGTTCCCGGCGGACGGGGCGAACCTGCCTGCCTCCAGGATGCGCTTGATCATGAACTCCGGTACCTGATCGTGCTTGTAGAGACGTACGCTCCTGCGCTGCAGGATTACCTTTTCCGTCTCGGTGAACCCCTGTTTGAGGCGTTCAACACACTCATCCTTTCCTACCCTTTTCGGTTTCCTCTCGATCTCGGGCATTGCTCAACCTCCTTTTGACAGGCTATTTCACCTTCTCCAGGATATGGATGGCCATGGCAGCCTCGCCCATACCCAAAAATCCGCCGCCGTTTTCCGCCATGGCGATCCTGCATCCATCAACCTGCCGTTTTTCCGCTTCACCCCGCAGGTGTGTTACGAGCTCATAAATCTGTGCCAGACCCGATGCGCCGATGGGATGGCCACGGGCCATGAGCCCGCCGCTCGGGTTGATGGGGATCTTTCCGCCGATGGCCGTGGCACCGCCCTCGGCAAAGGGACCGCCTTGGCCTTCCGGGCAGAACCCCATCTGCTCGGTCTGGTAGAGCTCCCCGAAAGCCGTGGCGTCATGGACCTCGGCCGCCTGGATGTCCTCCGGTCCCATTCCGGCCATGTCGTAGGCCGCACGGGATGCCCTAAAACAAATGTCGCTCATGCCTTCGCGTTTACCTGATTTCAACACTGAGGCACGGATGGCGATGGCCCTTTTCTTGCCGTGCTTTTTCATGAATTTCTTGCTGCAGACGATGGCTGCTGCGGCACCGTCTCCGATGGGCGCGCACATAGCCCGTGTCAGGGGCCATGCCACCTCACGGTCCGCCAATACCTCTTCCACGGACATGGGGAAGGTGTACTGGGCTAGGGGGTTGAGGGTGGAGTTGTTGTGTGCCTTGGCCGCGATTACGGCAAGCTGTCTCTGGGTGGTTCCGTAGCGCTCCATATGCATGCGGGCCCCCATGGCATAGAGGTCCATGAACGAGGAGTGGCCTCCTGGCTTCTCTTGGACAGCCTTCTCTCCCATGAGCTTGGCGCGCTCCTCCTTGTGCTTTTTCGCTTCCTCCTGGAGCTTGGCGATGAGCTGCATGGTCACCTCTACGTCGGTGCCGGAGATGAAACCCTCCATGGTCTTGGCCCTATCCTCGCTATAGAGCTTCTCGGTGCCGATGGCGAGCACGCAGTCGAACTGTCCGGCCTTGACGGCCATCCATGCCCCGTTCAGGGCTGTTGAGGCGCTGGCGCAGGCGTTTTCCACATTGGTGATGGGTATGCCCTCAAGCCCGTTGGCCGAGAGCGCTACCTGGCCCCTAATGCAGTGCTGGAACGATGCGATACCCCAGGACGAGTTCGAGAACCATGCCGCTTCGATGTCGTTCTTTCCCAGGCCGCAGTCCTTCAGGACCAGGTCGAGCGCTTCCCCGGTCAGGGCCTTGATGCCCCTGTCCAGGTACTTGCCGAACTTGATCATCCCTACGCCAATGATGTAGACATCGTCACTCATGATGAACCTCCTAAAGTCATTTAAGTTTGTTCAAGAATTCATCTCCCTGCAGCATGTCGATAACCTCTTGAATGGATGCACGTTCTTCCTTAGGCACTTCCACCATTTTTTGGAGGAATGATGCGTATTCCGGCAGCGCCTTCTTGGTCATGGGCGATGCAAAGCACTTTATGGTCTGCTCCATCTCGAGGCTCAGGCCATGGCGGAGCGAGGTCTCGAACCCTTCATGGACAGCCAGCTTCGTTCCGGCAACAGCGACCGGGATGCGTCTGGCCATGATGTCGGCGAATTCCTGCACCCTGTGAAGGAACTCGACCTTGGCAAAGTGATCGGTAATCAGCCCCATGGCCTTGGCCTCCGGCGGTGTGAGTTGCTTGCCAGTGAGCATGAGCTCCAAGGCCCTGGCCTTGCCGATGAGCCTGGGCAAACGCTGGGTGCTGCCGCCGCCCGCGATGATTCCTATAAGGACCTCGGGCTGGCCGATGGTGAAGTCCTGGTCATGAATCATGAACCTAAAGTCGAAGCAGGCCGACAGCTCGGTACCGCCGCCGTTGCATGGGCCGTTGATGGCCGCGATGGTTATCTTGCCCATGCGCTCGATGGCAAGATAGAGCCGATGCATCTGGAACCAGAGGAAGAGGGTTGAGGAATAGCTCCGGATTGCCTTGAAATTCTTCAGGGTGAGTGTCTCATAACCCGGTACCCAGTCCATGAGCCAGTTCGACAGTGTGGTGAGATACGCGAACAACCTGCCCAGAAACCTCATCCGGAAGATCCTGTCCATCATGATCTTCTCGTTGTCTGGTGAGATCCTCACGAGTTCTGGGATGGAGAAGTGCATGATGTAGATATCTTCAATACCGCCCGTGAGGATGAAGACCCTGATGGACGGGTCCTTCTCCACCTTCCTGACCAGACAGAAGAGCTCTTCGCAGATATCCGTGGTGAGAAAGTTGACCGGCGGGTTGTGGATTTCGACCCACAGGGTGGCGCCCACCTGCCGCGTTTTCAGATAGCTGTACTCCATGGTGTCCTCCTCTTACAAACGGCCTTACCGCTCTGTCGGGAACGCCTCATCAGGCCCGACCCAGGGCTCAGGCAGGCCCATGAGCACAAGGGGAAGATATTCCTGTCTGCCAGATCCTTTCCCTTGCTAGAATGTTGCGGCACAGGTGTCCTCCAGCCCGGCGATCTGACGGATAATACCGATCTTCTTCAGAGGCGCGATCCCGAGCAGAGCCTGGACCTGCCTGGCGTCACGGTAGCGCTTCTCCTGGCCGTAGTCCTTCATGTACCCGTTACCACCCAGCACCTGTATCCCATCGGTGACCGCCTCGCAGGCCAACTCGTGGATGTGGATCGCCGCAGCAGTAACGCTGGGGCCCCAGTCTTCACCGCCGAGGTCGATGGCCTGGCAGGACTGGGCCACGCACATCTCGGCTACGTTAACCTTGATGGCCATGCCGGCCAGCAGCATGCTCACCTCGCTCCAGTTGATGATCTCGCAGCCGCCCTGGAAGCGCTCCTTGGCATAGGCCATGGCCTCATTGAAGGATCCCCTCATGATGCCTGCGTTCATGGCCCCTGCGGCTGCATGCATCAGTCGGGAGGCCTTCTCGAAGTAAGCCCTGCCTTTTCCTTCTTCTCCGATGAGCTTTGCCTTCACCCCCTTCAGGGAGATATCCACGCCGGGGCAAGCATGCAGTCCCAGGCTGAAGATAGGGTTGCTCTTGACGATGCCCTTGTCGGCCAAGTCCACAAGAAACAGGGAGTAGGCAGATCCCGCATGAATGCGAGCCGGGATTATGGCACGGGAAGCCAGCCCGCCCAGTACGAGGAACTCGATTGTACCGGTGAGGACATATTCCTTGCCCGACTTGGCTGCCCTGGGGAGCGTGCTCACCTGGGCCGGGTTCACAAAGACAGGGAAGGCCACCAGGAACTCACCAGCCGAGGCTGCCTTATGAAAGATTGTGCCCGGGAGCTTTTCTGCCCCGGCACAGAGCATAATCTCCTGGGCCAGGGCATTGGTGAAGATTATGCCGCCCAGCGAGGCGTCGGTCTGGCAGATGTTCTGAAGGATCACGCAAAGCGTGCCGATGCCTCCCCCGATGCCACCGAGCTCCTCGGGGAGTAAGACGCCCAGAAAACCCACCTCGTATGCCTTGTCGAGCACACTGGTGAAGAATTCTCCGAAGGGGTAGCGGTCATGCTCCTCCACCTTCTTGGCAAGTTCCTTGGCGGCAAAGGACCGGGCGAGGTCCTCAAAGGGCAATAGATCGGGCTTGAGTGAGGTCAGCATTGGAGTCTCCTTTCCTTATTCTTCAAAGACCTTGGCCTGCGGGACCGCAGGGGCGATGAGACACTTGAAAGCATTGAGCCGGTTGAGCTGGTTGGTGCCCTCATAGATCTGAAGGAGCTTGGCGTCGCGTAGGATCTTCTCCGCTCCAGCATCCTGCCTGAGCCCAGTTGAGCCCATGAGCTCGAGGGCCATCTGGCAGTTCCTGACGCCGATATCCGTGCCCGCGAACTTAGCCAGCGATGCCCATCCCGAGCAGCACCGCTGGTCTTGCGGCTTGGCCCAGTCGAAATAGACCTTTCCCATGAACTTCCTGAAGTAGTCCTTTTCCATGACGGGTGCGATAACGGTATCGAAGTAGGCTTTGGGCATGAGAAGGTAGTAGTAATAGAAGGGCTTGAGCTGCAGGAGTTGGTACATGCCGCGGTGGCTGTTTGCATAGTTGGCCTCCACATAGGCTAGCCTACCCAGGGCTACGTTCTTGTACATCTCGGCGAGTATGCACTGCACCCACTCGTTGTTGATGAGCAGCTTGCCGTTCACCTCGGTGGTGGAGGCATACTTGAGTGCCGCCTCGAAGGCACCCCGGGCCGCACCTACGCCGAAGGCACATACGCCGGGCCTCGTGGCCGAGACCACGTAGTCGATGTAATGCTGGGAAATATCTCTGACAGGTTTGTTGGTGATCTGTTTCGCCATATCAGTGTCGAAGAGCACGAGCTCGTCCGGGATGAAACAGTCCTCGAAGATGAGCACGCTGGCCGGGCAGGCCCGCTGCCCCATCTTATTCTCGTGGGTGCCGAAGGAGAATCCCTTCATGCCAGCCTTCACCATGAGGGCAACCGTGGTTTCCGAAGGCTTCTTGAGGTCGGTGTATGCATAGAGCACGGTCCAGGTGGATACGTGCCCCATGGAGATGAACACCTTGGTGCCATTGACGATGTAGCCGTCCTTGACCCGTTTTGCATGGCACGTGATCTTGCCCTTGTCCGCAAGATCCACCTCCTCCACGTCGGTGCCAGCTGTAGGTTCGGTAATGGCCAGTGCGATGAGGCATGGTTTGCCGGTCTTTTCACCTTCGATTACCTCACTAAGGATCCGCTTGGTAAGGCGGGCATTGGCTGAAGACATGACGCCGGCAACTCCCAGATAGTGCACGCCAATAACATTCGCGATGCCGAGGCAGACCGAGCCAACCTCTTCAACAAAGTAGGACATGGATGGCATGTTGTAGCCTTTGCCTCCGAACATCTTCGGTATCCACATGGTGTAGAATCCCCACCTGTTGCACAATTCCACCAGGTCCCAAGGCATGTAATCCGGGTCTTCGTGGGTCTTCCGGTCGAGCTCAAGGGCTATAGGCCTTGCAACCTCCTGGTTGAACTTCCGGGCAATGGCGATGATCTCCCTTGTCTGCCTGACCATGTGCTTAGGCATCCTTGGGGCATAGGGCAGGCTCAGATGGGTGTCCTCAAACTTGGGGAACAGGGATAGTCGAGCCGAAACTTCTGATCTGGACAGCATAGCACCCTCCTTTTTGCTGAACATGTACTCCAACAAGCGGGCCTTTAGCCCAGCCAATAAAAAAACCGCACTACTGTATTCCTATATGGCTCCCAAACGGCTCCTATGATTGTCAGTCTTCCGGGAGCCCTGGAATCTTCATGTCGCCAAGCTCGGTTCTTCCCTTGTCAGTGAGATACATGGAGACCATGGCATAGGTCAGGCTCATAAGATTGTTGATGGCCTCATTTTTTGTAAACTGTCTTTCCAATAGGTAGCTCATGGCTACATGGAGACACATACCGATGATTATATGCCCCATGAGAGCGGCATTGACACCCTCAATGAAGCCGAGTTCTTCCCACTTGCGGAAGTCTTCCGCAATGTCAGAAGCAAAGTCGTTGAAGAAGTTCCATGTGATGGTATCATTCTCTTCATCAACGCCGAATCCTCCACGCACGATCAGGAGGATTTGCTCCGGGTTCTGCTCCACGTAGTCGAAGAATGCTATGTAGGCCGGCAGCCACTGCTGAACACGCTCACGGACATCACCGGGCTTTTTTGTCTGGCTGAGTTCCTTGAGCCTGGCCCTCAGAACCTCATTGGTCTCTCGAATTATTTGTTCGAACAGGTCGCGTTTGTCTTTGAAGTGTGCATAGACACTGCCCGTTGATATGCCTGCTTCCCTGACAATGTCAGCGATTTGAGTCTTGTGATAACCTTTTTCACTGAACACCTTGCGGGCGGCCTGGAAGATCATCTCCCTTGTCTCGGCCTTGCGTTCTTCTAGGGCAGTGGTCATTTTCCCTATCCTGAAACAACCTAATTACAAGCATAATAACATTGAATCATTATTCCGATACTATAAAGATAAGTTGATGAAAGAGCATGTCAACGATGAATGATGAGAAAACTACATTGAAATTATAACCGATTGAATTATCGGGATTAAAAAATGTAAGACAATAAGACGACACAGTGTGCATTGAGAAAACTTACCAAGAGACATGCCAACATTACCATTGGCGTTATACCCATTATGGCATCATACACATGTATGAAATAGGGTATAAGGGCATCCTCAATGCTGGCGGAAGCACAAGTGATTCAAACCCTGGGAGCATCAATCAGTTATTCTTAAGCGATTGTCTCTACCCAAGTGTTTCTCAAAAATTTCCGCCAAAGCTTTCAAAGAATAGGTTTTGATCGGGCAAGAAACAGTAGATGTTTTGTGATGAAATCAATACACGAGTGTAAAACCTATTAAAGTCCAGACTATGGCACGACTTTAACTATTTTAGCAATCAGATAAAAGTTAAGATTATGTGCTACTGTCAAATCCAGAGCTGGCCTGATCATTCCATAGATTTTATTTCGAGAGCATCAGGTTTCAGGTATTTTAAAAGCACTCATCTATTGCATGATATGCACTCTGATATAGATTTGATATACATCTCATGATATAAAAATAAGTGGTTACACACCTGTGATCCCACATCTAAAAATCGCTGATCACGTTCAATGAGAATAGGGAGATTTGTTTTATTAAAAGGAGAAGAAATGAGCCCCTATATACCACTGCCTAGCATTGAGAGCCTTCCCAAAGAAATCAAAGAAATAGTACAAGCATTTCCACTAAACATCTACTTAATGACAGCAAATGCACCTGCTAGTTTTAAAGGATTAGGTGAATTAGCTCGTTCCATTTTATTTGAGAGCGAATTCGATCCACGAAAACGTGAAATTGCTGTGCTCCGAGTTGCTCATGTAACGCAGGCTATCTATGAGTGGACCCACCATGTTGCTGTTGCAAAACTTTATGGCCTCACTGATAATGAGATCGAAAAGATCAAAACCGAAGACCCGGTGATATCGCTTGGAGATGAAGGCAATCTCCTCTGCCGTGTGGCTGATGAAATAAGCAGGAATGTCAGGCTCGGCGACGAAGCCCTTACCCAAACCCTCAGTCGTTATGGCGTTCGCGGTGCAACGGAACTTATTTTATGCGTAAGTTACTTCAATTTTATCAGCAGATTCCTTGAATCCACTCGAGTAGAACTAGAAAAAGATGGTGTATTTAACATGATTCATAAGACATAAATGAAGGATGCCAATAGTGTTGGGTTTTATTTCTTTTTAATTTCAATTAGTTATAGAGATCAACCTGATCAGCCGTCGGGTTCCCAACAGGACTTCCGATAGAGCTGCCATTATTTTGACGAAAATGCGTTACATCAATCCAAATATCGAAGTGAATATGCTACTGTCGAACAATTGCTGGTACTCGCTAACATCGAAGGCATGAATTGTAACAGTAGTTAAGATGCTATCATACAGCTTGTGCGATTTGTAATGTTCTGGGATCTTGCATTTCTTATAGCTCTTTATACTTCATCTGGATCATCTACGAGTAGAGATAATGTTTAGATATCTTCAATAATATCAATGCAGTGATTATCATGAAATCTATGCTCTGGAATAACCATTGTCCTTCGGCACCATCGGCAACCCGGGTACGGTATCGACTATGATCACCTGCTGGGTGAGCAATGCCTAGTGCGAAACGCACTGCCCACGATGGTTTGCCGAGAGAAATAAGAAACCCGGTACAACCCACTTATACTCATTACTTCAAGACATTAGAAAAGGGTCCTCACATGAGGGCCCTTTTTCTCTTAAAGGTACTTGAGATGAGCTCTTGCATATATTATTATTCTGTTATGAAAAAAATAATGAGAAGCCTGATTATTTGCATGATCCTGTTCGGCATCATACCCCTTTCTAGCTATGCAGCTGCATCGGAGCAGGATTGCCTTGCTGCCATAACAAAAGTTAAACTCAAGCTGCCGCCTGACGATCCTGGGGTCGCTGCTTCACTGGGCATCAAGCAGAAGGACGGGCAAATAACGCTTAATGATATCGATGCCGAGGTAATCATCATCGAGATCTTCAGCATGTACTGCCCTTTCTGCCAGAGACATGCACCCATGACTAACAAGCTGCAAACAGTCATAGAAACACGCAGCGACACAAGAGGCAAGGTCAGGCTGTTGGGCATCGGTGTTGGCAATTCACCCTATGAAGTGAAGTTTTTCAAGAAGAAGTACGGCATTCAATTCCCCCTGTTTGATGATGCAAACTCAGCAGTCCTGAACAGTCTTCCCGATATAAGAACGCCATATTATTTCGCCATCAGAAAAACAGGCAGATCCCTGAATGTTTTTTTCACACAACAAGGGGCCTTTGAAGATCCCGAGAAATTCCTCAATACCGTGCTGAACAAGTCCGGACAATTACCAGGGAGAAGCCAATGAAGAACCCACGACATCATTTACTTGTTGAGATAATATCCATCTTCTGTCTTGTCTTTTTCGGCATGCCTGTCCTGCATGCATCCGATACACTGAAGGATGAAATCTACCAGGTGGGAACGCTCAAACCTATTGACAGTACACTGAAGGTGAAAGTCGGTGAGATGGCCCCGGATTTCACCCTTATGTCTCTTTCCGGCAAGGCCATATCCCTGAAGGATTACCTGGGGAAAAAGAATGTCATGCTGTCATTCGTGCCGGCAGCCTGGACCCCGGTTTGTTCAGATCAGTGGCCGGGATATAATATCGCAAAGGATGAATTCGACAGTTACAATACGGTTCTGCTCGGTATAACAGTGGACAACATACCGACCCTCTATGCGTGGACAAAAGCCATGGGTACCCTGTGGTTTCCGGTGTTATCGGATTTCTGGCCCCACGGAAAAACGGCCCAGTCATATGGTGTCTTACGTTCCAGCGGAACAGCAGAAAGGGCGATTTTCATCATCGACAAAAAAGGGGAGATCCGATACATCGATGTCCACGACATCAACAAGAGACCTCCCCTGGAAACCATCATGGCTGAGCTGGAGGAGCTGAATAAGTAACTCATTCTCATCCCAAGAGCAGCTCTTAAGACGTGTGAAGAAGTATCTCCACGTTTTCCTGAAAAACTCGAACCCGACTCCATGCATCCCAGGATGTTTGTTTATGATGTGAGCAATAAAATAGTTACAACAGATTATGTAACGGGTCATTATCTAAAGAACTTTGACATTGCAGCATGATGGGTATTGTTTTTGGGGGTTACTGCATTAATATATCATCTTCGTAGTAAAAATATTAAGAATCGGAGGAAATATGAAAGGTAAAATATTTTCATCAATCATGGTGTTTTTAGTAGCTCTCTTCTTTCAATCTGCTTGCTTAGCTGATGAATTTGAAGATGGTCTTTGCCAATGGGTGCCGAGGGATATAAATGCCAAAGTCACGGCTATTAATGTGAAAGCCATGGAAATAACCTTAAAAGCCTCCGGTGGGAATGTGGTCACTTATGCTGTTGATACAAAAGTGAAGGATCTATCCACCTTTGCTGTAGGTGATAAAATCATGGCAAGATATTATATGTCTTTAGCAGCAGACATCGGCACGGCTACTCCTGAGGAAAAAAAGACTCCATCTGTAAAACTCGATGAAACCTGTCCATTGCCACCTAGGGCAACTCCTGGATCAGAGGTAAAAATGCTCCGAGATGTTGGTAAAGTAGAAATGTTTGATAATATGGCTGGTTTTTTAGTAGTTAAGGATTCAAAAGGTCATGATATTTGGATGAATATCGATAATCAGTCTTTAAGGTCAAATATTAAGCTTGGAGATTTAATCGCCGTGAAACATTCCCAGCCTTATATCATTGCCCTTAAAAAACTTTAAATACCATACAGATACCGAAATTACCTGGCTCTTGTCTAATGAGGCAGGAGCCAGGTTCATAGAAATCTTCGAATGGAAATTTGACTTATTGCTCCGGCAAGTAAATATATAAACATATGTACAAGGGTCTTGGGACATGTGGTCAACACCGGAAATTTCTTTCGTATGCCGGTACACGAGGCTTCGGAGGGCCGCAATTACACTGACCTCGCTCTCGCTCACGACGTATGTCTTGCTTTAAGTCCCTGATGTGAAGTGCAGGCGAAATCATTTTGTTTCCATCATCATGCCCTTTTCAGGGATGCCGATTGGCAGCTTGTCGTCGTTGCCGGGTCCATGAGAATGATTGTCAGTGGAGGATTGCAGGGCTTCAGCGCTCCAGCCGCCGCCGAGGGCTTTAATGAGGAGTACGCTGGCGGTCAGCCGGTTGCCGGTGATACTGATGGCGGTCCTCTTGTTGTTCAACTCGGTAATCCGGGTAACGATAACGTCCAGCGCACTGGCCGTGCCCGCTTTATACTGGTTGGTGGTCACCATCACGGACTGCTGCGCAGCCGTTACCGCCTCATCCTGTACCCCGGCTTCTTCCTCCAGGATGCGCAGTGCAGCCAGATTGTCTTCCACCTCTTGAAATCCGGTAAGCACGGTCTGCCGGTAGGATGCCACATTTGCATCATAGGCGGCCCGCGCCTGTTCGGTCTGGGCTTTTCTCAAACCGCCATCGTACACGGTCTCCATGCTTGCAGGCCCGACCGACCAGAAGCGGCTCGGCCAGGTAAGCCAATCAGCGCTGCCGGCGCTTTGATATCCGCCCGATGCGCTCAAAGTGATTGCAGGGTAATATGCGGCCTGGGCCACCCCGATCTGGGCATTCGCAGCAGCCATGCGTCTCTCGGCGGCTGCAACATCGGGTCTCCGTTCGAGGAGCTCAGAGGGCATCCCTACGGGTATGGGTGGCAGGTCGGCTGCAAGCTGCATAACGGGTATGGAAAAGTCGGACGCCGGTTTTCCGACCAGCAGGGCAATGGCATGTTCAATCTGAGCCCGCTGCACGCCGATGTCGATAGCCTGGGCCTGGGTGGTCTTGAGCTGTGTCTGGGCCTGGAGGATATCAGCCCGGGACGCTACACCGCTCGCATAGCGGTTCATCGTCAGATCGAGGAATCTCTGATAAGCGCTCGCTGCCGTATCAAGGAGCTGTTTCTGTGCATCCAGGTCCTGCAACTGGAAGTAGTCCTGCGCAAGCTCGGCCTGAGCACTCAAGCGAGCCGATTCGAGATCCGCCGCGCTTGCCTGGGCGTTCGCCTCGCCGGACTCTACGCTGCGGCGGACCTTACCCCAGATATCCGGTTCCCAGGATGCATCGAAAGACAGTAAATAGTCCGAGACAATGCCGGAGGACGAGCCGCCTGAAACAGTATTGGAAGAACTCCGGGAGCGCGTATACGAGGCCCCTGCCGAAAGGGTCGGAAAGTAGGCTGCTCGGGCAGCCTGAACCAGGGCGCGGGCTTGACGGAACTGCGCCTCGGCAGCCGCCACATTCTGATTCGAAATATTGACGGTCTCTTCGAGGGCATTCAGCCCGGCATCGTTGAACATCTCCCACCATTTCCCGCGGATCACGCCTTCTCTGGGCTGGGCCTCCTTCCAGCCTTTCATTTCTTTGTAGGACTCGGGTGTTGGTGCAGAAGGTTTCACATAGTCGGGACCAACGGCGCAGCCGAAAAGCATCACCAGTCCGATCATAACAATGCTTCGATGCGTTTGTTTATTCATCTTTGGATCCCTCCAGTCTCCCCCATTACCAGAGTATTTGCCCGGCCTTTGCGGCCTTTCGTGGACAGACACCACAGCCTGAAACGGTCAAGGTATAAATAGACGACCGGCGTGGTGTATAAGGTAAGCATCTGGCTAACGATCAGTCCTCCGACAATGGAAATACCCAGCGGTCGACGCAATTCGGCCCCGTCCCCGGCGCTGAGCATGAGCGGTATCGCACCAAGCAGAGCCGCCATGGTCGTCATCATGATGGGCCGGAAACGAATCAGGCATGCCTCGTATATGGCCTCCCTGGAGTTTTTCCCTTGTTTGCGTTCCACATCCAGGGCGAAGTCGATCATCATAATGGCGTTCTTCTTCACGATACCGATCAGCAGGATGACCCCGATCAGCGCCATGATGCTGAAATCCGTCCGGGATATCATGAGCGCAAGGATGGCCCCGACGCCGGCTGAGGGCAATGTGGATATAATGGTGATAGGATGTACATAGCTTTCATACAGGATGCCGAGCACAATATAGATAGTGAACAAAGCTGCAAGGATCAGCCAGGGCTGGCTTTGCAGGGATGCCTGAAATGTCCGGGCCGTTCCCTGGAAGCTGGCCCTTATGGAGCCCGGCACACCGATGCGGACCGTCGCATCGCTGATGGCTTTCGTTGCATCCGAGAGCGATATGCCGACAGGCAGGTTAAAAGAGATCGTGGAAGCTGCGAACTGCCCCTGGTGATTGACCGCCAAGGGCGTATTGTTCAGGGCGTAGGAAGCAAAGGCCGGAAGCGGCACTTGGGCTCCCCCCGGAAACTGTGTGCTGGTAGGCACACGCATGTATACATCACGGAGCGCCTCGGAACTCTGCCCATACTGTGGCGCCACTTCCATAACGACCCGGTACTGATTAAGCGGATTATAGATTATGGACACCTCCCGCTGACCAAAGGAGTCATTCAGGGTTGCATCGATGAGCGCCGGTGTCACCCCCATGCGCGACGCTGCATCGCGGTCAATGGCGACAGCGGTTTGAAGGCCCCGGTCCTGCTCGTCCGTGTTGACATCCACCAGTTGAGGGAGCCCTCCCAGGGCATTCTGGATCTTTTTCCCCCAGGTTCTCAGTTCGGTGAGATCTTCGGCTTGGAGGGTATACTGGTACATGGCGCCGGATGAGCGTCCGCCGACCCGGATATCCTGCACCGACTGCAGGAATAATCGTGCGCCGGGTTCCCTGGCCAGTTTAGGCCGCAGTCGCGCCATCACCTTGTCGGCCGAATCTTTGCGTTCGCTGCGCGATTTCAAGGACACGAACATGAAGCCGGAGTTGGTCTGGCCGCCTCCCGTGAAGCCGGCGACACTATCGACGGCCGGGTCCTTCCGGACCACATTCATGATATTGACCAGTTTTTTTTGCATGGCCTGGAAAGAAATGTTCTGGTCGGCCTGGATGCTGCCCGTCAATCGCCCTGTATCCTGCTGCGGGAAAAACCCCTTCGGGATAACCACGTACAGGTAGATGTTCAGGCACACCGTTAAGAGCAAAAGGAGCATCATAAAAGGCCCGTGCGCGAGCGCCCAGCCGAGCGAGCGCTCATACCGGTTAAGCAAACCCGTAAACAAACGTTCACCTCTCCGGTAAAACCACCCGCGTTTCAGATCATCTCCGGTTTTGAGAAGGCGTGCACACATCATCGGTGTCGTTGTAAGAGAGACAACGAGTGATACGAGGACCGCCACCGAGAGTGTCACTGCGAACTCGCGAAATATCCTGCCGATGACACCGCCCATGAGCAGGATGGGAATAAAAACCGCAATCAGGGAGAGACTCATGGACAGCACCGTGAATCCGACTTCGCGCGCCCCGAGGAGAGCGGCTTTAAAAGGCTGCATCCCATTTTCGATGTGACGCGAAATGTTTTCCAGCATTACAACGGCATCGTCCACGACGAAGCCGGTGGCTACGGTAAGCGCCATCAGTGACAGGTTGTCCAGGCTGTAGTTAAAGAGATACATCACCCCAAACGTACCGATCAAGGATACCGGCACGGCCACACAGGGAATCAGCATGGAGCGGACGTTGCGCAGGAACAGGAATACCACGAGAATCACCAGGCTCACGGAAATCATCAGGGTGCGCTCGACTTCACGCAGCGATGCCCGGATGGTGGTGGTCTGGTCTGATGCGATGGTGATCTTGACTGCGCTCGGCACCGAGGCCCTCAACTCCGGCAGGAGGCCATTGACACGATCGACCGTCTCAATGACGTTGGCGCCCGGCTGCTTGCTGATAATCAGCAAGACGGAGGGTTTGCCATTGTACAGGCCGGCGTTGCGCAAGTCCTGCACGGAATCGACAACCTCGCCCAGATCCTTAAGCCGCACGGCTGCGCCGTTCTGGTAGCTCACGATCAATGGGATATAATCCTTGGCCGTTTTGCCCTGGTCGTTGGCATATATCTGCCAGTGACGGTCTCCCTGTTCAACATCGCCCTTGGGTCTGTTGGCATTGGAAGTGACGATCGCCTGGCGCACGGTCTCGAGGCCGATTCCGTAGCGGTTGAGCAGCGTGGGGTTCAATTCCACCCGGACCGCAGGCAGCGAACTGCCGCCGACGCTCACCTGGCCCACCCCTTTGACTTGAGATATTTTCTGCGCCAGGATGGTGTCGGCTGCATCGTATAGCTGGCCACGGGTCATGGTCTCCGAGGTAAGGGCCAGGATCATGATCGGCGCATCAGACGGATTAACCTTGCGGTACGTCGGGTTGCTGGGCAACCCTGACGGCAGCAGGCTGCGGGCCGCGTTGATCGCCGCCTGCACATCCCGGGCGGCGCCGTCGATATCACGGTCAAGGTCGAATTGTAAGGTGATGCGCGATGAACCGAGCGAACTGGCGGATGTAATCTCGCTGACACCGGCAATACGGCCGAGCGAGCGTTCAAGGGGCGTAGCCACGGTTGCGGCCATGGTTTCCGGACTCGCCCCGGGTAACGAGGCCTGTACGGATATGGTAGGGAAATCCACCTGGGGCAGCGACGCCACGGGCAGGAGGAAAAAGGCGACAATACCGGTGAGCATCACCCCGAGCGTAAGCAGCGTGGTGGCTACAGGCCGGTGGATGAATGGGGAGGAGAGACTCATGAATCGGCCCCGCCGGTTTCCTCAAGCATTACCGAAGGGTTGTGAGGACCAACAACGCGCCTGCTGAGACGATCGAAGGCCAGGTAGATCACCGGGGTGGTAAAGAGCGTCAGCATCTGGCTGAAGATAAGCCCTCCCACCATCGTGATACCCAGGGGATGGCGCAGCTCAGAACCGACCCCTGTGCCCAGCATAAGCGGCAAGGCCCCGAGCAGTGCCGACAGGGTGGTCATGATAATGGGCCGGAACCTAAGCAGGGCAGCCTGGAATATGGCTTCGCGGGGTGTCTTGCCCTCCTTGCGCTCGGCATCCAGTGCAAAATCGATCATCATGATAGCGTTCTTTTTGACAATGCCGATCAAGAGGACGATGCCGATGATGCCGATGATGCCCAGATCCGTGCCGGAAATCATGAGTGCGAGCAGTGCCCCGACACCGGCTGAGGGCAGCGTGGAAATGATCGTTATGGGGTGGATGTAACTCTCGTAAAGCACGCCTAATACAATGTATACGGCTACGATGGCGGCGAGAATCAGCAGCAGGGTGCTCGAAAGCGAAGACCTGAAAGCCAGCGCAGCACCCTGAAAGCCGGTCTTTACACTGATGGGCATGCCGATTTCCTTCTCGGCCGCTTCGATTGCCTTGACCGCATCTCCCAGCGAGGCGGTTTCCGCAAGATTGAAAGAGATGGTCGCCGCGGGAAACTGCCCGAGATGGTTGATAACCAGCGGCGCCGGTTTTTCCAGGATAGTGGCGATGGAACCCAGGGGCACCTGTGTCCCTGTCAATGATGCGATGTAGAGATCGTTAAGCGCCGCCGGCCCCCGCTTATATTCGCTCTGAACCTCAAGCACGACACGGTATTGGTTCGATTGGGTGAAAATCGTGGACACGAGCCGCTGACCGAAGGCGTCGTATAAAATATTATCGATGGCTGCGGTCGTGATGCCCATCCGTCCGGCGGCATCATGGTCGATGGCGACGTAGGCCTGCAACCCCTCATCCTGAAGATCACTTGCCACGTCGGTAAGATAGGGAGACCGGGTTATCCTCTCGACGAGACGGCCGTTCCACAGGTTCAATTCGTTCGGATCGGCGGTCTCCATGGTAAACTGGTACTGTGTGCGGCTCACCCTGTCCTCGATCGTGAGATCCTGCACGGGTTGCATGTAGAGCTCTATGCCTTCAACCTGCATGAGCTTCGGCTGCAGGCGGCGGATGACACCCATCGCATCGGCGTCACGTTTGTCCTTGGCCTTGAGATTAATCATTATGCGCCCGCTATTGAGCGTAACATTGGTTCCATCCACGCCGATGAAGGACGATAGACTTTCCACTGCGGGGTCCTCTAAGATTACCTTGGCCAGGGACTGCTGGCGCTGGGCCATTGCTGAAAACGAGATCGACTGCGGGGCCTCGGATATGCCTTGAATCATGCCCGTGTCCTGCACGGGAAAGAAACCCTTGGGGACGATGACATAAAGAAGCACAGTCAAGGCAAGCGTGGCAATGGCCGTCAGTAATATTAACCCCTGGTGATTGAGAACCCAGGTGAGCATTTTACCATAGCGGGAGATCGTTTTCTCGAAGAACAGGCCGCTGATACGATAAAATCGGCCCTGTTCGGCTTCGGGGATATGGTGCAGCAGTTTCGCGCACATCATGGGCGTGAGTGTCAGGGAAACAACCGCAGAAATAAGGATGGCAACGGCCAGGGTGATGGCGAATTCGCGGAACAGCCGGCCCACAACGTCACCCATGAACAAGAGCGGGATCAGCACGGCCACGAGAGAGATGGTAAGCGAGATAATGGTGAAGGCGATCTGCTGCGAGCCTTTGATCGCCGCTTCAAGGGGGGAGTCGCCCTGCTCGATGTATCTCGATATATTTTCTATGACGACGATGGCGTCATCCACGACGAATCCCGTAGCAATGGTAAGCGCCATCAGTGTCAGGTTATTGATGCTGAAACCTGCCAGATACATCACGCCGAAAGTACCGACGAGAGAAAGCGGCACTGCGATGCTTGGTATCACGGTGGCCGAGAGGTTGCGCAGAAACAGGAAGATCACCATGATCACGAGCGCCACGGCCAGGAACATTTCGAACTGGACGTCTTTTACGGAAGCCCGGATGGTGGTGGTGCGGTCGGAGAGCAATTCTACATCCACCGAACTCGGTAAAGACGCCCGCAGTTGCGGCATGATCTTCTTGATACGGTCCACTACTTCGATGACGTTTGCGCCGGGTTGACGCTGTATGTTGACGATGACCGCGGGGACATTGTTGCTCCATGCGGCCAGGCGTATATTTTCGGCGTCATCGAGCGTGTCGGATACGTCGGACAGGTACACCGGCGCTCCATTACGGTAGGCGACAATGAGCCGTTCATAGTCTTTCGCTGCTTTGAGCTGATCGTTGGCATCAATCATCGATGCGCGCGCAGGGCCGTCGAAGCTGCCCTTGGCCTGGTTGACATTTGCATTCGTGATGGCGGTGTGCAGGTCTTCGAGGCTCAGATTATAGGCGCCAAGAGCTTTGGGATTGGCCCGGATGCGGATTGCCGGCCGCTGTCCGCCGCTTATGCTCACCAGGCCGACACCCGGCAATTGCGAGATCTTCTGAGCGAGGCGCGTATCAACCAGGTCCTGGATTTTCGGCAGCGGCAAAGTTTTGGAGGTGACGGATAAAGTCAGGATCGGTGCGTCGGCGGGATTGACCTTGCTGTAGATCGGCGGCATCGGCAGGTCTGTGGGCAGCAGATTACCGGCGGCATTAATGGCGGCCTGCACCTCCTGCTCCGCCACATCAATGGACAGGGACAGACTGAATTGCAAGGTGATCACTGATGCCCCGCCCGAGCTTGTGGAGGACATCTGATTCAGCCCCGGCATCTGGCCGAACTGGCGCTCCAGCGGTGCGGTAATGGATGAGGTGACCACGTCCGGACTTGCGCCCGGATAAAGCGTGACGACCTGGATCGTCGGGTAGTCCACCTGGGGAAGGGCCGAGATCGACAGCACGTTGTACGCTATAATGCCCGACAGGAAAATGGCAGTCATGAGTAAGGATGTTGCGACAGGCCGCTCGATGAAAGGACGGGAGGGATTCATAAGGTTGTCTGTTTCAATACGTCAGTGCGGCAATGCCGGCAATGATTGTGTGCACCATAGCTCGGTCCTATCCTTTAGCCTTTCCCTTGGGGACACCATTACGGGAATTCTTTTTTCCCTTTGCAGGAGTGCCTGCGGCCTCGTTCGTGACGATCGCCACCTTAGTGCCTTCGCGAAGTTTGTCCCCTCCAACCACGACAACAAATTCTCCCGGTGCCAGACCGTTTAAGACGGCGACGCTTTCACCTTCCGTGGGACCAAGCTGCAATTGACGCACATTTATGCTCTTGTCCGGCCTTACGACATAGGCAAAGGTTCCGATGGAACCGCGCTGAGTGGCCGCTGTGGGCATGACGGTCACACCGGACAGGGTATCAACTTTCATAACGGCATTGACAAATTGGTTGGGAAAAAGCGCATTATCCTTGTTTGCGAACGTGGCTTTGAGTTTCACGGTTCCCGTGGTTGTGTCAATCTGGTTGTCGATGGCCAGCAGTGTCCCTTTGGCCAAAAGGGTTTTACCATCCTGACTGTAAGCGTAGGCAGGCAACACTTCTCCCGTGCGCAGTCGTTTCATGATGGCGGGCAGATTATCCTGCGGCACTGAAAATACAACAGTGACCGGTTGGAGCTGCGTTATCACCGCCATCCCGTTCACATCGGAGGGTTGAACCATATTCCCCTGGTCCACCAGCCGCAAACCGATACGCCCCGATACCGGGGCAATAACCCGCGAATAGGTGAGTTGCAGCTTTGCGTTGGCGATCTGCCCCTGGTCTGTCTTTACAGCCCCCTTGTATTGCTGCACGAGCGATTCCTGGGTGGACACCTGCTGCTCGGGGATGGAATCCTGTTTCAGCAGCAGCTTGTAACGTTCCAGGTCTTTCTCGGCATTCATCAATAGCGATTCATCGCGGGCAAGCTGCCCTTCGGCTTGCATGAGCTGGACCTCAAAGGGCCTGGGGTCTATCTCGGCCAGCAACATACCCTCCTTAACAACCTGTCCCTCCTCGAAATGCACCCGTAAAAGCTGCCCGCTGACCTGGGATCGCACCGTGACTGTGTTCACGGGTATTACGGTGCCGAGGCCTCTCAGATTGATATCCATATCCGCCTTTCTGGCCGCCACGGCCATCACCGGCAGTGGACGCTGAGCATCATTTAAGGCCTTGGCGCGAGCCACGGCCTGAGTTGCCGCATGCATCAGGAAGAGCTTGTAAACTACGGCGGCGATACAGACGACGATCACGAGCCAGATCCATCGACTTCGCATCATTTTAGAAAACAGATGCGTTCCTTTCATGCTCGGTTGTTGAGTGGGCTCATTCTCTTGGGGCGGATTCATTTTACTCCCTCGCTCCAGTAAATTCTTTGGACCACAAATTAATGACTATACTTAATTAATACCACTTTGTTGAGAAACAATAACATCACGTTTATGTGTTTCCCCTATTGCCTTTTTGTCTCAATACTCCTTGGTCCGGATCATCTTCACCCGCGCCTGATGATGATTGCCAGCACAATATCCCAAATATCTTAATACCTCAATGGTCACGCGGGTTAAGGTGTTTCAACCCGAGATGCTATGCCTACAAATTCGGTTACCGTGTTATCACCCCAATTGGCAACCCAAACATTGCCTGAATCGTCTATGGCGATGCCGTATGGTTTGCTGCCTACAGCATAAGTCCCTTTAAGCACGCCCGAAGAACTGAATTCGGTTACATTGTTATTGGTACTACTGACAACCCACATATTGCCTGAACCATCTATGGCTATGCCTGTTGGACCGGCGCTCACAGTAAAAGTTCCTAAAACTGCTCCGGCAGAACTGAGCTCGGTTACACTGTCACTGCCCTGACTGGTAACCCATAAATTGCCTGAACCGTCTATGGCTATGCCTGTTGGATTGGTGCTCACAGTAAACGTTTCTAAAACTGTGCCGGTAGAACTGAGCTCGGTAACATTGTTGCTGCCCTGATTGGTAACCCAAACATTGCCTGAATCGTCTATGGCTATGCCATATGGCTCGCTGCCTACAGGATAAGTATGAGGAGCTTGCGGCGTAGCGATTATCATTGAGCCTCCAGTTTCATATCCCGCGCTATTCACCACCCTTACTTCAAAGATGTATGTGGTGCCGTTTGTAAGACCTGTAGCGGTAAAACTTGTATTTGTTGTTGAACCAATCTCTGTGTAAGGTCCTTCAAAAATGGTGGCTTCATATACATTATAACTTGTTGCGCCGGTTGATGCGGTCCATGAAAGGTTTATTTGGCTGGAAGATGCCGCAGCTGCAGTCAGCCCTGTCGGCGTTGTGGCAGATTCGGAGCCTTTGCAGCCATTCAGAACCATAGATAAACATACAACAAAGAAGCAGACCAAGACGACCCTGAGCTTTTCTATAACTTTCCTCTTTCGTAAATTACTGTAATGAAGTTTCGCACATAATATCAACATAAGTATAATCGAGGTATTCTCAAGGGGATCCATAAGGTAAAAGAATGAATCAAAGTCAGTATCTGATGGGAACAGCCGATTTGACAACATAGCAAAATTAACCGATCAAGAGGCGGCCCTTTTTGTTGGAATACTTTGAAGTGGCTTCTTTGCGCATCTCCTGGGCCATATGATCAAAAATCTCTTTGGAGAAATTTATAACGTCTTTATTCGTGAACCCGTTGCGGATGAGTTCGCGGTAAAGGCTCTTGGCTAGTATCTTGGTGGCTTTATCCGTATCCATATTCTTCAATCTTATGTAGAGATTTTCTTTGCGTTTAAGACTACTGAACGGTCACGATAACCGAGGCTTGCTTTTGTTCCCCACTTCCGTCGGTCACCGTGAGCGTCACCGTATAAGTGCCGGCAGTGCTGAATATTATTGAGCCGGGATTCTGCGCAGTGCTGTTGGTCGCCCCTCCGTCAAAGTCCCACAGATAGGTGTATGGGCTTGTCCCATTGAACACCGTACTCTGGAAATTCACCGACTGTCCTGCAGAAATCGTTACATCCCCTGAGGGTGAGGTTATACTTACTATATATGCCGATGAAGGCTGAACGGTCACGACAACCGAGTCTTGCGCTGTAGCTCCACTGCTGTCAGTCACCGTGAGATTAACCGTATATGTCCCGGCAGTGCTGAATGATATCAAGCCGGGATTCTGCACAGGGCTGTCGGTTGCGCCACCTCCGAAGTCCCACTGGTAGGTGTATGGGCTTGAGCCATTGGATACCGAGCATTCGAAATCCACCGACTGTCCTGCATAAATAGTTGTATCAGCCGAGGGTGAGGTTATATTCACTGTAAGGTTATTCTGCCCACCTCCAAGGTTGCACCCTGCAATAAGCATTACAGTGGAGAAGATTCCGAATGCCCGTGTGATCATTGACAGTCTTGCTTTATCCATTGATGATACCCCTTAGGTACAAAGCAGTTTTCATATCCGATACTATAAGATCATCAATACCGGAAGTAAACCCTGTGTCGATGGAGTATCTCATGGACTTTTTAGCTATAAAGACCTTATTCATGAACCTATGTTACCGGAAAGAGGTTAACTCTTACTGTTCCTTAGGCTCATGACGGAATTCTTTACCCTGGGGCGAATGCCGCTTTCCCTTCATCTCGTGAAACTTGGCCATAAGACGGTGAAAACGATCCGGGCCGAGAATCCTTCTCATACCAAGCATGTACATGATATGCTCGTTAGAGATCATTAACCTGTCCTCTTCGATAACCTTGTTCTGGGCAAGTACGGATGTCTCATCGACGGTATCCTTCTCAATCATATCATGCAGCTTGAAGCGGTCTTTCATGAGAGAGCTCTTGAGATCGACAAGCTTATCACGGTTCTTTACGAACAGATCATCCAATGACTGCTTCTCTCCGGTAGTGATACCGAGATCCTTGGACAGCGCTGGAGACTGCCACCACTTGAAATAGTGCATACCCTGGTGCATTCCACAATGCATATCCTTTGCCTGGGCCTGTACTGCTCCAAAGAGAATCAGTCCTGCTGAACATATCAGCGTCATCATGAACAAAGACATTTTCCTAGAACTCTTTCCCGTTAGCTCTTTCATAGTGCCTCCTGTGTTTTTCTCTTTAGCCGTTTAAGACGTATGGGATATCCGAAATGTCTACACAGTGATTCTTATTGTTAAGATCACGGCGCTACTTCCCACCCACCACCCAGGGCCTTGTAAAGGGCGATGAGATCGGTGACGATGCTGCGCTCGCTCTGCACCAACGCATCCTGGGAAGAATAGAGCGAACGCTGGGCATTGAGCACGTTGAGAAAATCTGTCATGCCTTCCGTGTAGAGCTGCAGTGACAGGTCCACGGCCTTTTCATTGGCCGCAACAGCATCGTAAAGCACTTTACGATGTTGCTGCTCCTTGGAATATGCGATGAGCGCATTCTCCACATCCTGTAGCGCCCCCAGCACCGTTTCCTGGTACGTGATCAAGGCCTGGTCCCGGAGCGCTTCCTGCACGTGGATGTTCGATACGATGGCGCCCCCTTCAAAAATGGACCACGTGGCCGCGGGACCGACAAAGAATGAGCGATTGGTTTTTGTCAACCAGGAGCCGAACTGGTTATTCTTCCAGTCCACTTCTCCGGTAAGTGAAAACGCCGGGAAGAGATCCGCGACGGCAACGCCGATCTGGGCAGTGGCGCTGTGAAGCTGGGCTTCGGCCTCACGAATGTCGGGCCGGCGGCGGAGCAAATCCGATGGTATACCCGCGGGGATCTGTGCAGGTATACCAGGCAGGTTACCTGTGGGCGAAAGCTTTACCAGCAAATCCGCCGGAGGACGGGCCAATAGCACGCTCAATGCGTAGATGGATTGTTGCGCTTCGGTTTCAAAGACCGGGATTTGAGACTCGGTCGTCGCGGCGTTGCTGTCCGCATTTGCGACATCGAGCCCGCTGTCGAATCCGACTTTGTATAGCTTGCGTGTGATCTCTGCGGTGTGCTGCTGGCTTTTCAGATTATTTTGCGCAACCACGATCTCCTGTTGGTAACCTCTAAGTTGGACATAATTGAGCGCCACTTCTGCGATGAGGCTTACCTGCACGTCTTGGAGATTTTCAACAGCGGCCTCTATGTTCGCATTCGCCGATTCGACCGCTCGGCGCTGGCCGCCGAATATATCGAGTTCCCATACCGCATCCAGTCCGGCCTCATAAAGACCTTGTGAACCGTTCCCCGGCGTGACACCCGCCGTGTGCTCCCGCTGGTAACTGCCGGATCCTGTGACTGACGGCCACAAACCGCCCGCGGCCACGCCACGCATCGCGCGGGCTTGGCGCAGGCGCGCTTCAGCGAGCGCGAGATCAAGATTCGCCTTGAGAGCCTCATCGACCAGCGCGCTCAATGTCGGGTCATTGAACTGCCGCCACCACCCCGCGAGGTCCGCCGGTTGCTCCGTCACGACGGACGGTTGTCCGGTCTTCTCCACACCGACCCACGCACCGGGGAGCGCTGCCGGCTGCGGAGTGCGATAATCCGGTCCGCTCATGCACCCGCTCAACAGCAACATAACCAAACCAAGTGCCCCAACCGGGACCAAGTGCCATTGTTCCTTCACCTTCATCACTACCTCATTCATACCTAAGCGCGTCGATGGGATCGAGCCGCGAGCCCTTCCATGCCGGATAGAAACCGAAAATAACGCCCACACTTGCGGACACGACCACGGCCGCCACGATCGCACCCACAGAAGGCGCTGTCGGCCAATGGAGCACCTTAGATACAAGATAGGAAGTGCCACGACCGAGAATGATGCCCATGATGCCGCCGAGCAGACAAAGCACGACGGCCTCTATCAAGAATTGCTGCAGGATGTCGTTCGGCTCGGCGCCGACCGCCATGCGAAGGCCGATCTCGTGCGTTCGCTCGGTCACCGAGACGAGCATGATGTTCATAATGCCAACGCCGCCCACCACGAGCGAGATCATGGCCACGTACAGGAGTAGTCTGGTTATCAGCTCTGTAGTCGAACTCATTGCCTTGGTAATCTCGGTCATGTCACGAACTCTGAAATCGTCCGGATCAGCCGCGAGGAGGTGGTGACGTTCCCGCAGCACGGCCGTCATTTGCCCGATGGCGGAAGGAATCGCGTCCGCTCCCTTGGCGGCGGTAAGGATCTGGTCCACGTTGGTAAACCGGATAGGTTGCGGCAGGTCCGCCTGCTCGATGCTCGACGGAACCGGATAGCGGCTCGAGGTAATGTTCGGATAGATTTGGCTGAGCGAATTGACTTCCGTGGTGTTCGACGTATTGGTGGCGCTCTGGTTGCCGCTCGAAAGGGAGGTGGCAACCACGCGGTATTTGATCGTCGTCCAAGGCGCGAGGAGGGTATCGTCCTGGTCCTGGCCCATCAAGTTCGCTCCCTTTTGCCTCAACACGCCGATGACCTTGAAGGTGACATTCCGGATGCGGATCTCCTTGCCGACGGGCGATTGTCCGCCGAACAACTCCCTCACGATCGTTTGGCCGACCATACACACTTTGCTCAAGTTGAGGACGTCATGCTCGGTGAACGCTTCGCCTTGGTCCATACCGGTCCAGTCGCGCACCTTTAAAAACGACGGGGTGGTGCCATAGATGGACGTAGGCACCCAGTTGCGGTTGCCGTACACCAGCTGCGCGCGGGCGCGCACGATCGGCGCCACGCTCGCGATAGCGGGACACTCCTTCAGAACCGCATCCGCGTCCTGCGGCGTCAGCGTCATCATGCTCCCGACGCCCATGTTGATGCCGCCGATATTTTGAGCCCCCGGTATGATCACCAGGGTATTGGCGCCTATACTCGTCATGGTGCGCTGAATGGCGATGGATGCGCCGTTGCCGATCTCCATCATGGTGATGACTGCGGCAACGCCGATGACAATGCCGAGCGTGGTGAGCAGCGTGCGCATGATGTTCCGTCGAAGCGCACCTGCAGCCGTCTTCAGGATGCCATACAACCTCATGGGGCATCTCCTGAGTGTTCTACGAGGCCGTCCTTGATGCGAATGATCCGTCCGGCGTATTGCGCCACGCCGGGATCATGGGTGACGAGGATGATAGTGATGCCATCGTCCCTGTTGAGCTGCTGGAACATCCGGAGTAATTCCTCGCTCGTGTGCGAGTCGAGGTTGCCGGTCGGCTCGTCCGCGAGGAGTATCTCGGGCTGGTTGATCAGCGCCCTGGCGATTGCTACGCGCTGCTGTTCCCCTCCAGAGAGTTGGGACGGCTGGTGATCGCTCCGGTCTGCCAGGCCGACCTTGCGGAGCAGTTCCACGGCGCGCTCTTTCTTTTGGTGCTCGCTCAGGTTCTCCCTCGAATACGTGAGCGGCATCAGGACGTTCTCCAATGCACTGGTGCGCGGCAGCAGGTTGAAGTTTTGGAAAACAAAACCGATTATCCGATTTCGCAGCCGGGCCTGTTCCCTGTGGGTGAGGCCGGAAATCTCCCGGCCGTCCAGTAAGTAATCTCCTGAAGTCGGGTGATCGAGGCACCCGAGGATGTGCATCAGCGTACTCTTTCCGGAGCCGCTGGCGCCCATTAAGGCCGCGAGTTCGCCGCGGCTGATGCCAAGCGACACGCCCTTGAGCACCGGTAGGTCGACCTCGCCGAGATGGTAGGTCTTGCGAATATCGTGCAGTTCGATTAGGTCCATGACTTTCGCCGCTCCCTTACCGGCTTGTTTAGCGTTCAGTGCCGGAAGGCGGGGCTCCCTGGCTTTGGCTCTGAGACCGTCCACGGCCGATTTGAGGCGTGAAAGGATTGCGGTCGGTGCTCGGGGCTGCTTCGGCCTCCCGCATCCCTTCGCCTATGACCACGCGCAGGCCCTCGGTCAAACCCCTGCCCTCGACCTCGGTGGATGCGCCGTCTGTCAACCCGGTCTTCACGCGAATAGGTCGCACGAACTTGCCTTGCTCGACCCAGATGATTCCACGCGAGCCGGCAATGTCAGAGCCGTGGTCCCGATGCCCGGATCTTTTGCGAGAGTCCGGCACTATCTGGTTGGGCCGCGGCGACCAACTAAGCGCCGCATTCGGGACCATGAGCACACCGTGCCGGCTGCCGATTTGGAATTGGGCGTTAGCCGTCTGATAAGGCAGGAGCTTGCCGTCTTCGTTGTCGGTGTCGACCGCGACTGTGTACGTGACGACATTTTGCGTCATCGTCGCGTTGAGCCGAACCTGGTCGACATGTCCATGAAACACCCGGCCGGGATATGCATCCACGGTGAACGTCACCGGCTGGCCTCTGGAAATGCTGCCGATGTCGGCCTCGTTGACCGACAACCACACCTGAATATGCTTAAGGTCACTCGCTATGAGGAATAGGCTCGGCGCGCTCAGGCTGGATACAACGGTCTGACCGATGTTAACCCGCCGGTCAATAACCACACCATTGACCGGCGACTTGATGGTACAGTAATCGAGATTGATGCGCGCAGTGTTGAGGTTGGCCTTAGCCTGTGCCACCGCTGCCTTTGCCTGCTCAACGGCGGCTATGGCCGCTGCAAGATTGGCCTTTGCAACCTCGTAATTGGCTTGGTATTGATCGTAGGCGCTCTGCGCCAATGCATCGGATGGCCCGAGCTTCTGCGCACGGTTCCAGTCCGCCTGAGCCTGCAACAACTTCGCCTTCATCTGGAGCACATTGGCATCGGCGCTGATTTTGTTGGCCTCGTTCTGCTGGAGTTGGGCCTTGGCGGTTTCCAGTGCAGCAGCATACAGTGAATCATCAATTCTCGCCAGTACCGTTCCTGCCTCCACAACGGAACCCCAGTCGATAGGTTTCCCGCGACTGTCCTTGCCAAAGGCGTTAATCACTCCAGCAACCTGTGCGCCTATGTCCACTGAGGCAATCGGCTCGATCGTGCCTGTTGCACTGATGGTAGTCACCAGATCCCCCCGTCTTACAGGGGTAGTATGGAATACCTGCCCCTTATCCCTTCCGGACCGGTACGACCACACGCCGACAACGGCAAGCCCGACAACCACCAAAACTACGATTATTACTGTTCGTCGCATACTTCTCTCCCGTTACGATTATGGACGTATGGATGACCGCAATACAACGCAATCCATATACCACGGGGCCATGAGGTGGAGCAGATAGCCGGCCGCGTAGTCAGGACATGGAGATGGGCTGTCCAATATCCAATATATTCGCTGTCTGAGCACGTTTTCTTAAGGCGCATTCTAACAAAGCCGTTTAGCTGTTTAGGACGTCTGAGATATCAGAAATGTCTACACAGAGAGAAATGGGAGATATGAGGGGCCGAGCTTCCCGCCCTTACCTGCCCGACCCCATCGGGACCGATTATCGGCAGCGAAGTCTTATACTGTCTGATCCACCTGAGTAGCTGAAGTGGTCTGGGATGCTGAGTTTGCTGACCCTACGTATTGTTGAAGGATAGACAAAAGAGTATCGGGGCTCATGTTTTCAATATCCTGTATTGCCTGCGAATTGAGAGATTGACTCGTAGAAGAAGATGATCCGCTACCCGTAGTTTGTGCCTGTTCCTCAGATATGACATCCTGGGCCAAGCTGGGGTTTGACTGCATGAGCTTCGCATTCTCATCAGACAGCATGATATTGTATAGGGAATCGCTTGAATCATTCGATTCCTGGTTACCGCTCAGTAAATTGTAGATAGAACTATCCGATCCCACGGTCCCCTGGTTATCAATGTCGAGAAGTGGGTCGTCGTTCTGTATCTCCTGTGCATAGTTGCTAAGGCTGACAATGTCTGTAGCGTTGGTCCCCGAAGCCTGTGTCTGGGCATTCGACACCTGGGTTGAAGTCGGACCGGTCTGCAGACTGTTGAGCAAACTTGAAAGGAGAGAGTTGTTGACGTTATTGATGGTTGACATGGCTAATCCCCCTCTTTATCCTGTCTCTTCAAACTGTCGTACTTATGCTTGTCGTACTTATGCTGCTGGTGGTGGTACCATCGGTTGTACTAGTGCTCCCATCACTTCCCGTGCTTGCCGTAGCGTTCTGAGAGTAATGGTGGTGATGGTGGTGATGATGTACTTGCCCTGCATTCTGTGTATTCTGCGTATTCTGTATATCCTGCTGCAGAGAAGTGAATGCCTGCTGGGCCGCTGTCAGGTCACCTGAAGCGAGTGCACTTGCAAGGCTGTTGTAATCGGTTAGAATAGGATTATTCTGATTGGACAGCTGCCCAGTACCGCCAACTTGGCTGACGCTTTGGGTATTAGAACCTTGGAATGCTGTTAAAGCCTGCTGGGCTCCTGTCAGATTACCTGACTGGATGGCAGTTATCATATCCTGAAAATCCTGCTGCTGTTGTTTCCAGTTGCTCTGCATAACGTTCTGATAAGAATTACTTCCTGATGAAATCCCTGATACTGTCGACATAACGCCCTCCCTACGGGTTTTTTATTGATCGGCAAATTTTTCCTACCTTCCTGTATCAAAATGTGCCGGTCCTCCCATTGATTGGCTTATCCAGACAATTGCCGCTGCTTTTATCCATTACATATGCAGATTGCATTTTCTATTCCATCCTGTTTCTTTCATTGGGTTCTGTCCAGGAACATGGACTATTATGAAAAGCTGGTTATATTTTTTATATGGGTCTCTTGCTATTCCCGCATTCCCTCTAAATTTTCTCTTTTGAAACTCAATCGGGTGGCAGCCGATGGGGGGGATAATTTAGTCTCTGTGCCTTTCTTCCATCCCGCCTCTACCGCCGCCGCCCGAGGGCGGTCTGATCTTACCACCGCCATGAGGGGTCGGGTTGCCCTTTCTGCTTCCCCTAGAAGACGGGGTGGTAATCTTATTCTTTGACATCTTCTGTGTACGGGTCCCGTTAAAAATGGTTCTTTCGCTTTTCTGAACACCCGTAGAGATAAAGTTTCCACCATGAGGAGCACCTATGCCGGCAAAGGTGCTTCCATGGAATCTCGACACTGCATCGACACGAAAAACCCTATGCTCTCTAACGTCATTGAAATGATTAGATATGAATACCGTCCTATTATTCACATATACGATCCTGTGGAAATCTTGGAGGATGAAAAACCCGGCAAACCAGAAATCGGACCACCAGAACGGACAGGGAACCCATGAGTACATGTAATCATAGTCAGGAGGTGGTGCGTAGTATGTCACTACCGGCGGGCCTTGGTTGGAATAATAGTTGTTTATCACTGTTTGATCGGGTGATTGCCCGGGACCCGATGGGCGGGGTTGATTGGAGGCATAAGGCCTTATGGATAAATTGAGGTCCGCTACTGTGTCTTGGAATATATGCAGGGCCTCATCTCTTTCGTCGGGTAGCCTTTGGGCAATTGCGGCATCACTCACTGATCTTTGTAACTCGGTGATGATGTCGGGGGTAACCGGGTAATCGGCGATCCACCCATTCCGCGGTGCGATACCGACCTCACCGAGCCGGCTCTCGGCTTCAACTTCATCCTGGGTTGATCCGAGGCCCAATGCGGTATCCAGCTTGATCGCAAAGTCTCCTTCACGGACCAGCTGCTGTGCTAACGGAGGCGAGGCCTGTCCGGCCTGCTCTGATTGTGCATGAATCATTGCCGGCATCAGAAACAAAAGACACAGACTGACAATACATGATCCCTTACACCTGAAAGGCACCCGTTTCATTGAACTTCTCCTTTCATCTTTCGCTCTCCATATATACTAAAGATGGGCTCTGAAAATTCCAGCACCCGTGATCAGGAGATACATTTAATATTGTTCATGGCAACTGCTGATATTCAATTAGCATTAAGAATTTCCGATCCTCCCCTCGTGAGATTTTTTAATGGTCTTTTCCATTGAATTAAGCTCGGTGACCACGTCTTTGGGAAGCTGATCCTTGGCCTTAAGCGCCTGATCAATATGATATAAACCTGCTCGGTATTCCCCGGTCTTAAAGAAGTATCTTGCATAGGAAACATGGGCCAAAGCAGGCTTTGTTGTCTTATCATACAGACCCCCGAGGGTGTAATCCACACGCGGATCCTGAGATTGGTAAGGTAATAATATATCTATGGCTTCCTTGTACTCCCCCCTCTCTTGGTAAATATCTGCCAGGGCCATCTTGGTGCGGGCCGAGTTGGCGTAGGTTTTCAAAAGGGGGTAGGCCTCTGTTTTTCTCCCGAGAGAATAGAGGTCAAGACCCCTGTATGCGTTGGCAATGGGCAGGTCTATATTTGAGAGCAAGGCAATGGCCTGTGAGCTGTTACCAAGTCTTGTGTGTAAAAGGCCTAAAGCGAGCGATTTGTAAGGCTCGGGCATCTGTGTCACACGGATATTGACCTCGCCTTCCGACAGCATCAACCCGATGACACTTGCCTCAAGTATCCAGTAATTCTTGTCTGGTTTAGGATTACCTGGATCAACTTTCAGAATCGCAATTCGGTTTTCCGTAAATGGATGGGTCAGAAGGTATTCCGGCATGCTCGATGATCCATTAATAGTTTGGAGCCTGATGAGAAATCTCGCCATTGCCCCAGGATCGAGTCCTGAAGCACTTAAGGTCTCTTTTCCGAAGTTGTCTGCTGCATATTCATGCTCTCTGGAGTGGGCAAGCATGATGTTCTGGCTGCCTCCAACTGCTGAGGACATCACGGCTGCACCGGCCTCGGGGTTTTTTGTCGCAAGCAGGCCTCCCGCAATTATTCCCAGAATCGTGGCAATAGAGAGTGGTTTTTGAAATTGAGAATCTTGAGGTATATGCCTCATTTGAGCATGGCCCATCTCATGGCCAAGGACTGCTGATATTTCATCCATATCCTTTGCAACGAGAAAGATGCCAAGCTGTATGAAGATGTTACCGTCAGGGATTGTGAAGGCATTTACTTCAGTATCCTTGATGACATGTATCTTGAAAGAATATAACGGGTCCTTAACATGATCGGCCAAGCGGTCTACAAGCATCTGAACCGGCCTGACGATCTCCTCGTCGTGAACAAGGAGATTGTTATCCTCCATCATTTTGACAAACTCATTCGCACTCTTAGTTTCCTCTGCATATGTCATGGCCATGACAGATTGAACTGGCAGTACCATAAGCACCAGGAGAACAATCATAATCTTTTTCATGGCAATATCATGTACCTTCCACAGTCAAATGAGCTTCATCAGAGCCCTGGCTTCTTGAAGCCGTGTAATTCGCCCACCGTTCCTCTTCAGTGTCATTTCCTTTGAGCATTATGACGTCCCGTTTGAGAGTTTAGTCTACATGACTGCTATTAACGGAAACGAGAGCATAGAAGAGCACTGTTTTATTTCTATAGTTCGATAATCACAACCAGGCAAGGCCTTTACAAAGATTTACACTCTTCCTGTAAACAATGGGGCGGCACAGACGTCTAACTAAGCAATATAAACGAAACGTGATTGTTTACTTTACTATTACCTTAGACCCCCTTGACCAGCCGCGCAAATCAGGTATAGAGTCCTTCACTAAACTATGATCCTGGAAAAGCTCACGGCACAAGGCATCCGCATCACCAGCGTCACGGACTCTCTCCATGTGATCCACGGGAACAACCGCGGACGGTCGCCCTTCTGTAATGCCTTCCTGGTCCTTGACACCGTGAATTGCCTTTTCGATACGGGGTGTGGGCTGGACATCATTGAGAAGCTCTGCTCGGAGGTACGGATAGACCGGGTATTTGTTTCGCACTCCCACCTGGACCATACCTCTGGATGCTGGATGATCGATAAGACCTCGGGGTCCGAGATCATGGTTCCCGAAGAGGACAGCGACACCATAGCGACAGCAGAGCTCCTGGCATTACGTTTTGTGGGTGAGCAGCTCTTCACAACCTGGATGGAGACCTACCCAGGGCTCACCGGGTTCAGGGACTTCACCATCACCTCCACCTTCAGCCATGAATATGAATTCTCCACCGGCTCCTTGAGCTTCGTGGCCCTGTACACCCCGGGGCACTTGAATGATCACTATTGCTTCTGGGTGCCGGATAAGAAGATCCTTCTGGGGTTTGACATTGACCTGAGCCCCTTCGGGCCGTGGTACGGCAACCCGGAGTGCGACATAGCGTTGTTCAAGAATTCAATCGCAGGGATCATGGAATTGCCCTCAGAGGTCTACCTCTCGTCCCATGCACGGCCCATCAAGAACCCGTACATCAAGAAGAGGCTCCATGCCTTCAGAGCATTCTTTGATGAGCGAGACCGGCAGATCCTGGACCTCCTTTCGCAATCGCCTCTCATGGGCATAGAGGATCTCGTGAGGCTCTCACCCTTCTACGATGCGGACCATGCCTCGCTCTCGGACGAACTCCTCTGGTTCGGCGAGGAGCAGATGATCCGGAAGCATCTGGATGGTCTGATGGATAAGGGATTGGTTGTCCGTGAGGGAGAGTTCTACCGGGTCAGTCGCTAAAAAAGATTCATCATAGTAAAGCATACCCGGATCATTGAGGATCATGCAGAGGGATACTTTACCACGAAGAGCTTAGCGCAGCATAGCCGCAACCAAAATGGAGCATGGGGTTTGAGCAGACATAGGAGTACTTCACCACGAAGAGCACGAAGAACACAAAGAAAGAAATCTTTTTGAAATCGCTGAACCGGTTCAATGGATCCAAAAGTGTTTGTTCTGGTTTTTAGATCTTTTTCGTGCTCTTCGAGTTCTTCGTGGTGAGAAAAGAATTAGGATGCGAACCATCATACTGGATGGGTCAAAATGATGCACAAAAAACAAGAAAATGATGGATAGTAGTACGAAGGACACGAAGAAAGGAATCCTTTTGAAATTGCGAACAGGTTCAAAGGATCCAAGAGTTTTTGTTCTGCATTTTTTAGGTCTTCTTCGTGCTCTTCGTGACCTTCGTGGTGAAAACAATGTGCCTCAAAATATTTTTAGAACTTCCTAAAAAAATACGCCTCACAGAGAAGAACCCTAAAAGATAAACCGCCTCCACGCCACATTCAGCACGATCCCGATGCAGATGAGGTTTATCATCATGAACGACCCTCCATAACTGATGAAGGGCAGCGGCACACCCACCACCGGGAAGATCCCGATGGCCATGGATATGTTGATGAACACATGCAGCGTGAAATAGGCGGCAATGCCGAAGCATAAGAGCGCCCCGAACCGGTCCTTGGCCTTGATGCCGACGGTTATGATCCTGGTGATCAAGAGCAGATAAAGCAATATGAGGATACCGGAACCCAAGAACCCCCACTCCTCGGCCACTACGGAAAAGATAAAATCGGTATGATGCTCGGGCAAGAACTTGAGCTGGGTCTGGGTCCCATGGAGGAACCCCTTTCCGATAAGCCCACCCGAGCCGACGGCGATCTTTGATTGTATGGCATGGTAACCGCTTCCTAAAGGATCGCGTGAGGGATCAAGAAACGTTAACACACGGTTCTTTTGATAGTCCTTGAGTGAAAACCATAAGAAAGGCAATCCGGCAAGAAACAATCCAGCCAATGTGAGTATCGTGGAGCGTTTGATCCCCAGCATGAGAAACATGGCACAAGCAATGAAAGCGATGATTGCCGCCGTACCGAGATCGGGCTCCAGCAAAATGAGCGTCACGGGTATGAAGATGATTATAGCAGGGAAGAAGAGCTCCCTGATGCCGTGGGACAGGATGTGTTTTTTCTTCTCTCCCCAATACGCCATCCAGATGATCACAAAGACCTTGGCGAACTCTGACGGCTGCATGTGCAGCGGCCCGAAGATGATCCACCGCCTTGCACCGGAAACCTCCCTTCCGATGACAAACACCAGGAGCAAGCCTAGGACCCCCAGACCGTAGAAAGGCCATGCAGAGTACATGAGCGTCCGGTAATCCACAATAAAGGCGATTGCCAGAAAGACGATGCCGATGCATATCCCCACCATCTGTCTGAAGAAGATACTGCTGCCGATGCCGAAAGTCGAGCTGTAGACGCAGAGCAGCCCGATAGCCATGATGCAGACCGTGGTCCAAAGGATACTCCGGTCAAGGTTTTCGGATATCTTGGTGTATCTGCTCATGCGAGGTCTCTTTCCGGAGGTAATACCCCTTTATGACATCCTTGACAATGGGTGCACAAGCAGAGCCTCCATGCCCGGCATGCTCCAGCAGTGCCACCACTACAATCTCCGGTTTCTCGACCGGAGAAATCCCGAAGAACCAGGCATGGTCTCGATACTTGTAGGGGATATCCGATTCATCGGGCCGCTTTGATATATATCCCCTGGCTACCTGGGCCGTGCCCGTCTTCCCCCCGATGGATAGTTCAGGGTCATAGATGGCGTGACCCGTGCCGTGTGCATCTTCAACCGCCTCCTTGAGACCTTCCTTGATGAGGGCGAGGTGCCGGCTGGGGATGGCGATATCCCTCTCCAGCACAGGCTCTCCTTCCACAAGGATCTTGGGTGTATAGACCTTGCCGCCGTTGACTATTGCACTCATGGCCTTGGCAACCTGAAGGGGGGTGACCAGCGTATATCCCTGGCCGATGGCGGCGATCGCATCCTCACCCGGATGCCAGGGCTGGTGAAACCGTTGCCGTTTCCATTTCTTAGTCGGCATAAGACCCGGCAACTCATCGGGAAGGGCAATACCGGTCCTGGCACCAAGCCCGAGCTGAAAGCCCGTAGCAGCGATGTTATCGATTCCCAGCGCCCTTCCCTGCGTGTAGAAATACACATCGCAGGACTGGGCAATGGCGCTTATCAGGTCAAGGCTGCCATGCCCGTGCGACTGCCAGCACCGGAAGGTCATATTGCCGACTTTATAAAAACCAGGGCAGAACACCCGCGCATTGGGGTCAAGGATGCCCGTACGCAAGCCTGCCAGGGACACAATAATCTTCATGACCGACCCCGGAGGATACGCCCCCCTCATGCATCGGTTCTCCAGGGGGTCCAAGGGATCATCTATGATCTGCTTCCACGCTCCGGGGGTCATGGATGATGCGAAGATGGCAGGGTCGAAACCTGGGGTGCTCTCCATAACAAGGACCTCGCCTGTGGAGGGGACCATGGCGACCACGGCACCTGCCCTTTCACCGAGGTCCTGTGATGCTATGGTCTGAAGCCCCTGGTCGATGGTGAGCTTCACGTCCTTGCCCGAGGCAGGTTCCTCCTCACCGAGCACCTTGACCCTGTGCCCCCGTGCATCCACTTCAAAGACCCTTTTCCCCTTATCACCCTTCAGTGTATCCTCGTAGATAAGCTCGATCCCACTTTTACCGACAAGATCTCCCGGTGCATAGTCATCCTCATCGCTCTGCTCTTCAAGCTGCCTTTTGGAGATCTCACCGATGAATCCCAGCACATGACAGCCAAGGGACTGGTAAAGATACTCCCGCTCCGGGATGGTCTCGATAGAGACACCCGGGAGATTGAACATCTGTGTCTCGATCTTGGCCACCTGTTCAAAGGTGATGTCCCTTGCCACGGTCAGAGGGTCATAGGGTTTGCTTTTGCCCTGCAGGATTGCCTGCCGGATCTCAGATGGCTGTTTATCCAAAAGCGGCGCAAGGCGTTCGGATATCTCTTTTGGATTTGAGATGTCCTCAGGCAAAGCCATGACATTGTAGGCGGGCCTATTGTCGGCAAACACTACTCCCGCCCTGTCCAGGATCTTTCCCCGGGCGGCAGGCACCGCAATGATGCGGATACGGTTGTTCTCGGAGAGTCCCTCATAATACGAACCCTTGATGATCTGCATGACAAAGAGCCGCATCACCAATATGCCGAGGAGTACAAGAACAAAGACGATCAAGTACAACGACTTCTTCTTGAGGTCTTCATCAAGCTGGGGGTTCGTGATGTTAGGCTTCATAGGCTTTCTTCAGGCGGTCTACAAGGACAACCATCAGGGGACTTATCAGACCGGTGAGCACCGCGCCTGTTGCAAGCGGAATAACTTCGGACCGTGTCAGGTTCAGGTCCAGGGAGACAACCAGCGAACTGGCAGCAAGTATATAGATAACCATGGCAAGGATGAGCTGGGTATAGACGTTCTCCAGGTATACGATGCCCTTGAGGAGATAGACGATAAGATAGGTACACAGGTAGATCATGGGAATGAGGCCCGGCCTGGCGCCCGAAAATGCCTGGAGGATGATGGATGCAACGATGACAACGGCGAGTCCTTCAGAAAAGCTCATCTGGATAATGATGCCGATGATCATGCCTATAAAGAGATCAATGCGTAATCCGCTCCAAACATCCGGGATTAAAACGGTCTCGATGAATACGGCCAGGAAGATAATGCCCAAGAGGCTAATCTGCGTCCGCAGCATATGAGCCCACCCCGAATACACCCTCGATCTTTGACATCTCCACGCACGGGCTCACCATGATCTTGATGAAGATCTTGTGGGGATCGCGCTTTATCTCGGCGATACGTCCTATCCTTAACCCCTTTGGGAAGATGCCTTCCAGGCCGGAGGTGACAACTATGCTCCCCACCTGCACCAGTTCGGTGGTGCGCACATATTCCAGGCTGAGCATATTTGTGCCCGTGCCCTTTACGATGCCCTTCACGCGAGTCTCTTCGATAATAGCCGGAACTGCGCTGTTGGGGTCCGTGATGAGCAGCACCTGGGAGGTGTGGGGGGATACGGTAAGGGTCCTTCCCAGCATACCCAAGGGCGACACCACGGCCATGTTTGCTAAAAAGCCGCTGGTACCCCCCCGGTCGATCACGACGGTCTTGAACACGTTCGTGATGTCCTGTGAGAGGAGCCGTGCCGGGATCAGCTTGAAATCCGGATGTTCGCCTCTAAAGTCCAGCATGATCCTTAACCGTCCATTCTCGCTCTTAAGCTCCTGCATGGTCATACAACGGACCCGAGCCTGCTCAAGGTTCTTTTTGAGCTCCTTGTTCTCAGAGCGGGTATTCACCAGGGCCACATAGTCGGTCCATAGATCATATGCGAATTGAAACGGCGCCGTAACGACCTTTTCGGCTATGAAAAAGCCTTCCCGAACAGGATTTAGGCCGAAGGAGAGTGAGCGGTACTGACCCAAAGAGAGCAGGACGATCACGATTGCGAGTGCAACGGCGATCAGGATAATCTTGGGCGTATTGCCGTGTTCCATCAACTTGAGATCGTGACGTCCTTTAACAGATCGATGTCATCCAGGAGTTTGCCTGCCCCCCGTGCCACCGTGGAAAGGGGGTCTTCGGCAATAAAGACGGGCAGACCCGTTTCCTCCCTGATGAGCTTGTCGAGGTTCTTGAACAGGGCCCCGCCGCCGGTAAGCACGATGCCCCTGTCGACAATGTCCGCTGCAAGCTCCGGAGGGGTCTGCTCCAAGGCGACACGAACGGCGTCGATGATGGTCCTCACCGGCCCCTGGCACGCCTTGCGGATCTCTTCAGAGCTGATGGTGAAGATCTTGGGGATACCGTCGACAAGATCCCTGCCCTTGACCTCGATGGTCTTCTCCACATCGTCAGACGCTGCAGAGCCGATCATGATCTTGATGATTTCAGCGGTCCTCTCGCCGATCAGCAGGTTGTACTCACGCTTGATATATTGCATGATGGCCTGGTCGATCTTGTCGCCTGCAACGCGCACGCTGTTGGTATACACGATGCCGGACAAAGAGATCACCGCCACCTCGGTGGTGCCGCCGCCGATATCGACGATCATGGAACTGATGGGCTCGGTTACGGGCAGACCTGCTCCGATGGCCGCCGCCATGGGCTCGGCCACAATATAGACCTCACGGGCCCCTGCCGCCTCGGCCGATTCCTTGACGGCCCTCTTTTCCACCTGGGTTATCCCTGAAGGGACACAGATGATGACCCGCGGGCGTACAAACAGCCTTCTCTGGTGCACCTTGGTGATAAAATACTTCAACATGGCCTCGGTCGCCTCAAAATCGGCAATGACACCGTCCTTCATGGGTCTGATGGCCTGTATGTTTTCCGGTGTCCTTCCCAGCATCTTCTTGGCGTCGGTACCGACGGCAACGATCCGGTTTATCCCGCCGTGCTCCATCTTTACCGCCACCACTGAGGGCTCCGAAAGCACGATCCCCTTGTCTCTCACATAGACCAGGGTGTTGGCCGTGCCCAAGTCGATGGCGAGATCATTTGAGAACAGTCCTGAGACCCATTCCAAGACCATACGATACTTCTCCTTTCGCACATGAGGATCGGTTGCTCACGCCCTCTTAACAAATGCAACTGTCTTTTACAAGGCCATTAAAAGATCCGCTGCGGTTGCGAAAACCTCCTCTTTATGATAGCAAGACACCTTGATGGACACCACTTGTAGCATAATCCTTGCAGCCGGGAAAGGTACCAGATTGAAATCGGACCTTCCCAAGGTCCTTCACGAGATCTTAGGATATCCCCTTGTTTATTACTCCCTGACCCTGGTGCGCGACATCACCAAAGGCATAATCGCAGTCGTGGGCCACGGACGGAACAAGGTGATTCCCTACCTCGATGCCTTCCATGTCAACGTCGTGGTCCAGGAACCACAGCTCGGCACGGGCCACGCCATCCTCATGGCAAAAAAGGCGCTGTTGGAAGCACATGCCGGACATGTCCTCATCCTGCCCGGGGACATGCCGCTGATTCGCATGGAATCCCTGGCCGGGCTTCTTGATGCCTACCACGCCTCGGGTGTGGACATGGGCATACTCACGGCCCGCCTGGCAGACCCATGGGGTTATGGGAGGATTGTCAGGGACAAGAAAGGTAATGTTAAAGGCATTGTAGAGCATAACGATGCTACGGAAAGACAAAAGAAGATTGATGAGATAAATACCGGTGTCTATGTGATAAATAAAAAATTCCTGCTCTCGTCGGTGGAAAAAATCTCTCCGGACAACAATAAGGGCGAGTTTTATCTGACGGATGTAGTGGCAATGGCGAAGGAGGTGGTATCCTTCATGGTCACGGACCCTGACGAGGCATACGGAATCAATTCCAGAGGCCAGCTTGCCATTGCACAAACAAGGATGCAGCAGCGCATCAACAATGCCCTCATGGAATCGGGGGTGACCCTTGTGGACCCGGCAACTGCGTGGATCAGCCCTGCAGTTAGGATCGGACATGACGTTGAGATCTGGCCCAATGTCCATGTCATGGGGAAAAGCCGGATCGGATATGGCGTGAAGATCATGCCGAATACGTGGATAAAGGACTCTACCGTCGGTAAAAAGACGATCATCGGCATGGGCAGCATGATAGAAGACAGGACAATTGAAGCCGACGGGGTCATCGTTCCCTACTCACGGATGACCTGAAGGACTATAAGCCTCAGATTGACTTTCTCTCGCTGCACGCCTACATAATTATATATGGACTGGCTCAAAAATATCTTCCGAAACACCGACGACGAGTCTGATCTTATAGAGATCGAGGAACTTCATGAGATCATGCCGGTGCTGCCGCTCAAGGATGCTATCCTGCTTCCGGGCGCAGTGCTGCCGCTCATTGTGACGAATCCCACGTCGGCCTCGCTTATCAAGGAGTTTCACAGCAGCGGAAGCTCGATCGTTGCCGTTGGTATGAGGAAACCTTACGAGCCTATTCCGGCGGCATGGGAAAACCTCTTTCGCATCGGATGCGTTGCCAAAATCACCAAGGTCACCTCAAACAAACCAGGCGAGCTTTCCATCATGATCAGGGGCATCCAGAAGGTGCTGATCGAAGAAAAGGTCGTGGATCACCCCTACATGAAGGTCCGCGTCACCTACCTCTCCGAGGATGCCACGCCGGACAAGCAGGTCTATGCACTGGCGCTGTCCACAAGAGACCTCCTGACCCAGCTTGCACGCCTGTCCTACCAGAACATGGACACCGTGCTTTCAAACCTTGCAAAGATCAAGGACCCCCTCATGCTCCTCTCCACCGCGGCCACGAACCTGCCCATCCCGGTGGTGAAGAAGCAGCAGATCCTCGAAGAGGATACCTTTGAGAAGAAGTACACGCTCCTGTATGAGAGCCTCCGTGAGGAGCTCGATATCCTGGAGCTCTCCTCCAAGATCAGCGAGAAGGCCAGGGGCGAGATAAACAACGCCCAGCGGGAGTATTATCTCAGGCAGCAGCTCAAGGCCATCAAGAAGGAGCTGGGTGAATCCGGCACCGACGCGGATGACGAAATGGATGAATTGCGCAAGGAGATAGAGGCCAAGTGCCTGCCCGAAGAGGTCAAGACCGAGGTTGACAAGGATCTCAAGCGGATCTCCAGGATGCAGCCCTCATCCTCGGAATATGTTACCATCCGCACATACCTTGATTGGATTCTCGACCTGCCCTGGAACGAGAAGTCCGTTGACAACATCGAGATCTCGGCTGCGGAGCAGATCCTCGACGAGGATCATTTCGACCTGAAGAAACCCAAGAAAAGGATCGTGGAGTTCCTCTCGGTCAAGAAGTTGAAACACGACCTGAAGGGGCCGATCCTCTGCTTCGTGGGCCCGCCTGGTGTGGGCAAGACATCGCTCGGCAAATCCATCGCCCGGGCCATGGGCAGAAAGTTCGTGCGCATCTCACTGGGCGGGGTGCGGGACGAGGCCGAGATCCGGGGCCACCGGAGGACCTATATCGGGGCGTTACCGGGACGCATCATCAACGGCATCAAAACGGCGGGAACTCTAAACCCGGTCTTCATGCTTGACGAGATCGACAAGCTCACTCACGATATCCACGGCGACCCGGCGTCCGCTCTCCTGGAGGCGCTTGATCCGGAACAGAACAGCCACTTCACGGACCATTACCTGAACGTCCCCTATGACCTCTCCAAGGTGTTTTTCATTACTACGGCCAACGTCGTGGACACCATTCCCGCAGCCTTGAAAGACCGCATGGAGATCGTGGAGATCGAGGGCTACACCCACGAGGACAAGATCGCAATTGCCAGGAATTACCTCCTCCCCAAGGAGATTGAGGCCAACGGTCTCACCGGCAGGTATATCAATTTCCTGGACGAGGCCATAGGCCACATTATCCGCCACTATACCCGGGAGTCAGGCGTGAGGAACCTCCAGCGGGAAATCGCCGCCGTCTTGCGCATGATCGCATCCCAGGTGGCAAGGGGCTGCAGTGACGATTTCGTCATCGACCACGCCTTCATCGAGAAGGCCCTTGGTCCGGTGCGATATCTGCCCGAAGCAAAACAGAGGACCCGTATACCCGGCATTGCCACAGGCCTTGCCTGGACACCCTTCGGCGGCGAGATCCTGTTCGTCGAGTCGGCCCTTGTCGAAGCAAAGGATGAGATGATCCTCACAGGACAGATGGGTGATGTCATGAAGGAGTCGGCCAGGCTTGCCTTAAGCATCATCAAGGGTATGGGGTGTACGATCGGGAAGGACCATTGCATCCACATACACGTACCCGCAGGGGCCATCCCCAAGGATGGGCCGTCGGCAGGGGTCACCATCGTCACCTCGATCATCTCTCTCCTCACAAACAAGGTGGTAAGGGACGACCTCGCCATGACAGGGGAGATCACGCTGAGGGGAGTGGTCCTGCCTGTAGGCGGTATCAAGGAGAAGGTGCTCGCGGCACGAAGGGCCGGCTGCACAACCATTATCCTGCCCAAGATGAATGAGAAAGACCTTAAGGACATTGAGCCTTATGTAACCGATGACCTTACCATCCATTTCGTGGAAAACATCGAAGATGTACTCGCACTGGCATTTCCGGAAGACCCCGAAGGTATCTTTGCAGCCTTTTCACACCCTAGCGCCGAAGAGGCCGTATCCGACGCGCAAAGGCCTAGAGTCTAGCAAACGCATTTGCTGCGGCCTTTGATGCCTGCTCCATGATATCGGGCGTGTGGGCTGTGCTGATGAATAGGGCCTCATAGGCCGATGGTGCCAGGTACACACCCTCATCGAGCATGGCGTGGAAGAACTTCGCATACCTCGCTGCATCCGATGCCATCACATCTTCAAAGGTCTCCACCGGCCCTTCATGGAAAAACATCCCTGCCATTGGGCCTACCCTATTGATCCTCAGCGGTATGCCTTTCTTATACGCCTGGTCCTCAAGCACTGAGGTGAATGCAGCCAGGGCCCGTCCTAGTCCCTCATAGGGGTTCAGGTCTTTGAGTGTCTTAAGTGTCGCTATGCCGGCGGCCATGGCCAGGGGGTTACCGGACAGCGTGCCCGCCTGGTAGACCGGACCGGTCGGAGAGAGCAGGTCCATGATATCCCCCCGGCCTCCGAAGGCTGCAGCCGGCATGCCGCCGCCCAATATCTTACCCAAACAGGTGAGGTCCGGTGTTATGCCGGCAAGGTCCTGGTAACCGCCGAAACAGAACCTGAAGCCCGTGATCACCTCATCGAAGATGAGTAACGCCCCACAGGCCTTTGTCTGACCACGGATCGTTTCCAGGAAACGCTGCCTGGGCAGTACCACCCCCATGTTCCCTGCCACGGGCTCCACGATGACTGCAGCCACCTCGGCCCCTCGCTTGTTCATGAAGTCTTCGAAGTGCACCGTATCATTGTAGGGCAGCACGGCAGTCGTTGAGGCGAGCCCCTCCGGTACGCCCGAGGAATCGGGGACACCCAGGGTCAACAAGCCGGAGCCCGCCTTGACCAGGAGGCTGTCCACATGGCCGTGATAGCACCCCTCAAACTTGACGATGAGCTGTCTATTGGTAGCTGCCCGTGCCAGCCTGATGGCGCTCATGGTCGCCTCGGTGCCCGAGCTGACGAATCGGACCTTCTCGATGCTGGAAAAGGCAGCGCATACAAGTTCGGCCAACCTGGTTTCCAACTCGGTCGGTGCCCCATAACTCATGCCCAGGCCGGCCTGCTGTCTGACGGCATCCACCACTGCCTTATGACAGTGGCCGAGGATGAGCGGCCCCCAGGAGAGCACGAAATCAATATACCGCTTTCCCTCGGCATCCGTAAGGAAGGCACCTGCACCCCGGACTATGAACCGGGGAACGCCGCCCACCTTCCGGAATGCCCGGACCGGCGAATTCACACCACCCGGAATGACCTTCTGCGCCGCCTCGAACAGGTCCTTATTCGTCACAAGAATCCTCCTGGAAAGAATATCTCATGGATGTCTTCTTCAGTTCCCGTATGCTCCAGAATATTTGATAATCCCTTATGCCGGTCAACGATGAGATGCCTTCAACCGTTTCTAAAAGTTCTTCCCTCGTCCGCGCATGGATCATGGAAAAGACCGTATAGGGGGCAAAACCCTCACGCTCATAGCAGTGGCTCACAGAAGCAGAAGATGCGATTTGTGCTCCAAGCCCGTCCACTTGAGCCGGCGGCACGGCCCAGACCACCATGGCATTGGCCCTGAACCCGGCCTTTCTATGCCTAAGCACGGCCTTAACCTCTCTGATTACCCCTTTTTCTTTCAGCGTTTGGAGCCGTGACATGACCTCTTGAACGGAAATGCCGATCTTGTCTGCCCACCTATCAAAGGGCCGTTCGCACACATCCAGGTCCCCTTGGGCACAAGCGAGGACCTTCTTGTCGATATCATCGAGTTTCATGGATGTGATCTCAACACAGCTTAGTGGACTAATCAACCATGAAAGTGCAAAAGCGACCGGCAGTAAAGCTGAGTTATTGTCAGGCAATGAAGCGGCAGGGCTTATAAGACAAAGGAAAACGGGGCACACAATCAATGCACGCCCCGTTTTCCCATTCGGTTTAGCCGGTGAGTTTCACCATAATATATCCCGAGGTCAAGGTTGCGGTGGTGTTATTAAACGTACCCCAGGCATAGATGTGTTTTATCTTTGAACCTGCGGTAATCTTGCTCCGGAGGTCGGTCTCAAAGCTTGAAAATGTGGAGTAAACCTGGGAGGCGCCCCCTTGGTCGATGCGGAACCTGGCTGAGCCGTCAGTCGAGGGTACGATCTCAGGGGTAGTAACAGGCAGTAATTCGAGATCGGTGAGCACCCCCATCCTGTTGATGCGATGGAAGAAACCGGTATTCGTAAGATTAAGCGTGAGGCCTGCGCCCTTGATATCGCTGAAAGCGTCCTTTTTTCCGGCGCCCCAGCCGACATTCATCATTCCTTGTACATCAGAAACATCAACGATTGTCTGGGCCTCGAAGTCGGGTACTGTCGGAGGATTTGCAGTTTCGAATGCACTCACAAACCCCAGCACCTTTACCGGTGTTCCTGCTATAAATAGCGAAAGATCGAGTGGGCTTGCACCTATGATATAATTAGTCGGATCGGCATCATGAGCCGTATCGATGCCGGTACCGGTAAAATCAAACAATTCGATGTCCTTGTTATTCTTTATATTCCGCCAGTCGATGGACTGGAGATTCACGGCCAGTTCCTCATTGCTGAGAGGCTCTGTCGCTACGGTCCCGATAAGCACGGTCAGGAGCATGCGCGCAAAACCGCTGGTTGCGTCAAGTTGGAGATTACTAGATCCGGGATTTGTGAGAGTCCCGAAGACCATGACACGCTGCCCCACAGAGATGTCATCTTTCGTGTAGCTGTCCTTTGAATACTGCCTGCTCACCTTGGTGCCGCTCCCGAGGGTTACCTGCACCTTGTCTTTATAAACTATGCTCCCGCCTGCCCTGATCATGGTCGCGCCCTTAAGGGTCAGCACATCACCTAAGCGGCTGAGCACGGTGCCTCCGGCAACATCGAGGGCCCCTCCGGGAACGCTCGATCCCGCCAGGACTTCCGTGGCTACAAAGTGCAGTGGGTTTGCGACGAACTGGCCATGGCTGATGAGAGCCGTGTAGGCAGGCAAACCACTTAAAACCGTGAGACCCGACGAACCCTGGTAGCTGATGCTGTTGATGTTATAGACAGTGCTGTCATCTACGGTAACCTTCACAACCCCAAAGCTTGTTTCATGTACCGCAAGGTCTTGGACGAAAGGACGAAGGATGATATTGAATGTGTTGTCGGCCACATCTACATCCTTAAGCGGACCCCTCAGGCGCTGGATCTTGTCCTGATCGGGCTGCAGGTCGGCCTTGAGAATAGGAGTCACCGTCATGGAGGCCGAGTTGCCGTCCGCTGCCAATGTCACGGTGTTCGTGGCGGCAAGGTCGAAGTCAAGAGAGAGATGGGCAAGCACACCCGGAGCAATCGTGAGAGAAGACACGTCGAGATCCATGGTAACTTGGACCGGCTGGGTGATGGGTGTGGCGTTTCCTTCATCGTCAAGGATGTCTATGCTTGTTACCGGCACCGCCGCACCTGCGGAATTCTCCACCATAATGTCGGCATCGGAGTAATCCAGGGTGAGGACGGCCTTGGTATAGGCCCCCAATGGTACGGTGCATGCCGTCAGGAATTCCGTCATATCGGTCAGCTGGGCGAAGTCTACCGATGTTTTCAACGGGAGGGTCTCAACTACCGCCCCATTGGCCTTGGTCAGGGTAAGGGAGGTCACGTCCACCTGATAGTGCACAAAGTCTCCGGGCGCATCGGTGAGTCCGATCAAGGCCTGGCCTGATGTGGAACTGATCCCGGTTGATGAAGAGCTGCTCCCGCCTGTGCTGCTGCCGCACCCTTGCAGGATAAAGAATAAGGACAAGAACAGGATAAAACTGATTCCCTTCCGTGGGCAAGAAAATATTCCCTTCATGCTGATACCTCCTCATGGGTATAGCTATCTTTTCTTTTATGTATTCCAACTCATGATTTTCGAATGTATTATGATGCTGCGCAAGTTATCTTTTGGTAATCTTTTTAATGCTGCATAAGTATTACTGTTCCTCTTTACCCCTGAACCCCTGGCCTTCATGCCCAAACCTTTTTTTCCGCATCTCATCCGCCATTGCACTCAGCCGCTGGAAACGGTCCTGACCAAGGATCTTTCTTACGCCAAGGATATACTTGAAGCGCTCTGCAGCAAGTTTCTGCCTCTTCTCCTCCACCCGTTTGTACTGGGCTGCCGCGGATGCATCATTTACGGGCTCTTTATTCAGGATGTCCTCCAGCTTGAGCCGCTCTTTATCAAGATCGCTTTTCATGTCGATGAACTTGTCCCGGTTCTTGATGAACATATCATCAAGGGCCTGCTTTTCTTTATCCGTCAGGTTGAGTTCTTTGGCCACCCCGGGCCGTTGCCACCACCTCCCGTTCCCCATGTCCTGTGCATAAACATCCCCGGAGGTGATGATCATTGCGGCAAGCACCACAACAGCCACGACAAAGTACTTATTCATATCCATTCTCCTTATATATCCATTACATCCGGCATCGTTTCCATCGGGTCCATATAATCAAAGGCATCATCATCCATGGTAGAATCGCTCGAAGGCAGGATCTCGACATAGGCCGAAGCAAAAGGATTTTCTTCAAGCTGCCGGACATCGGCAGTGAACCTCTCATCCTGCGCCATCTCCCGAGCGAGATCGGCCCTGGTCCCGTGCGGTATTGTCCGGGTGAAAAACTGGGGCAGAACCAGGGCCAATACCAGCGCCAAGGATGCCAAGACTGCAACGGCCCCCGTGGGCCATCTGATGAGCCATGTTGATGGTTTTACCGGCTCCAAGGCTGGAAGCCTGACCTTCATCCGGGAGACCGGAGTGAACCGTAAAGCCTGTTCCGAGATCGAATCGAGCCGGCCGGCTAAAAGCCTTCTGGCTTCGCAGCATTCAGGGCAGTGTTCCAGATGATCCCGTTCATGCATGGTAAGGTCTTGCTCGTCTATCAGAGACATGGTTATACGCTGCGGGTCCAGATGCACATTTTTATCGTGCCTCATTTCTCTACCTCCCCGGACATTCCTTCGTCCGGATATTCTTTTCTAAACTTCTCAATGGCCCGGTACAGATGTGTTTTTACCGCGCTCTCGCTCCTGCCAAGCGTTATTGCAATCTCCTGGATGCTCAAGCTTTCGAGAAAGCGCAATCTGAATACCTCCTGCTGGAGTCCCGGCAGACACGTAAGAAATTTGTTGAAACGGTCCCAGAATCGCTTTCCGGCCAGTTGGTCGTAACCGTCCGGGCTTGGGTCCGGATGCTCCTGATCTATATCCTTTTCTCCAAAACTGAACAGGGAGGCAAATTTCTGCCTCCTTCGAAAATCTTTGACCTTATTGACGGCGATGCGATAGAGCCAGGCCCTAAAGAGCTCAGGGCTCCTGAGCGTGTTCATGCTGCCGTATGCCTTCAGGAACACGTCCTGAACCAGGTCTTCTGCATCCGCTCTTGACTGAAGACGTGCATACACCATGCGAAAAATTCCCCCTTGATGGATCTCGATCAGCTCCTCAAATGAGCGCCTGTCACCGTCAATGGCAGCCCTGACGAGGATCTCGATATCCGTGTTGATCTTGTTATCCTTGTGCCTTCCATCTTCCTGCATCGACCTGCATTCTACCAGCACTTAAATATCCGCGTCTGCCTTTTTCTTACCTGTTGCCATGTAAGACGTATGAGGAAAAGGATTTGTCTACATTGATTTGATGGGTTACACGAACTTTTCACCATCATCCATGACTGTGTGATCAGTAATCACTGACCTTATTCGACTCGCCCCGGCACATTGAATATCATTGGTGTGTGTCCAGTAAGGATGAGGAACCGCTCGATATCATCCCGTGAGATCACGAGAGTGCTCGTGTTTACCAGGGGATGACACTGGATGGCCTTACTCTGCCAGAGATCCTTATCCACAATGACCTCCACCCTGCCTTTTGTGTCGTTCACTGCGGCAAGGATTGTCACAGACCCCGGTGTGAGGCCGAGGTATTCCATGAGACGCTCAGACGAAGCAAAGCTCAGACCCTTGACCTCAAGCGCATCCTCAAGACCCTTGATATCCACCGTCTTCTCGTCGCGTACACTCACCAGGAAATGCCGGCGGGCCTTGCGGTCGCGCAGGAACAGATTCTTGGTCTTGGAGGCATTGGTCTTTAAGTCAAGACTGTCCGCCTGTTCACAGGTATATACGGCCTCATGGTCATAGCGCTCATAGGGTATATCGTTCATGTGGAGAAATTCATAGATGTCCATAGCTCTCCTCTCCGGTCATTATTAGGTAAAACCGCACCAGGTGGTTATGGTGTTCATATCCTCTCGCGGACTTACTACCCTGTTCGCCGGGAAATCCAAATCCGGGTAGCCGATGGCTATGGAGATGATGATACGCTTTGTTTCCGGAATTTTTACCACGGATCTTATGTTTTCCGGATACATAACGCCCTGGTCTTCAATGCAGGTACCAAGGCCATGATCGAGGGCTGCCAGGCATATGGTCTGCATGAGGGCACCTATATCCATGAGGGGGCCTGCTTCGGTCAAGGCATTATCGGTCAGGATGATTACCGCACTAGGCGCGTCGAAGAATCGGAATCCACGCTCCATCCAGGCTGCACGCTTGTCCTTGTCCTCCCTGGGGATGCCCATGAGGCGGAAGATGCGCATGGCCACCTCCACCTGCCGTTTGCGATAGACGCTTTGATTCGGCCAGCCCGTAATGATGTGTTCGGGGTGTATCATGGCCCCGGAGCGGAGACTGCAGACGTTCTCATGGGCGATCTTTTTCAGAACATCGCCGTCGATCACGAGGAACTCCCAGGGCTGGGTGTTCATGGTGGACGGGGCCCTGCACGCAAGCTCCAGGATCTCTTCAAGGATCGCCCTGGGCACTTTGTCCGGCTTGAAGCCCCTTATGCTCTTCCTGCTCCGTATGGCTGTCTCGATGTCCATATCGCCCCCTTCATATACTGAAATCCTCTATACCTAGAACCGTTTGATGATGATATCTTCAAGCGAGCGCTTGGGAACATGGTGCACGCCTTTCTCATCCCGCCAATACCGGATATCTCCCTCAGTGCCCACTGCATCGATCCTGACCTCTTCTTTGGGCTTGCCCAGAGCGATCACCAGCAAGATCTCATAGTGCTCAGGGATGCTCAGTGCTTCAGCAAGGCCCTTTCTACTGAAAGCGGCGATCATGCACCCGCCGAGCCCCTTCTCTGCGGCCCCCAAGAGAATTGATTGTGCCGCAATCCCGTGGTTGCACCAGAAATTCGTAGTTATCTGCTTGTCGCCAAGGATGATGATATAGGCCGAAGGTCTCTCTCCCTCGGAGGGGCCCGGCCAGTCTTTGAGGTATGCAGCCCAGCCGAGATGAGGGAATATGGAGGAATTGGCCTGCACATCAGCCGAGATGAAATACTTCAGAGGCTGCATATTGGCTGCTGAGGCGGAGAGACGCGCAAGATCCACGAAAGCCTTCAGCTCATCTTTTGTGACTATATGGTCCTGGTAAAACCTCCTGTACGATCTGTTCCGGATAACTATATCCCTCAACATAGTCCTTTTCTCCATTCGTTGAAATTCTCCTATAGTATAGACTTCGGCCTGATATTCTTCCACTGAGCGCCCATGGGGCATGCCTTCATGCACGCAATACAGTTGTCCACATCCGTAATCATGGTCTGGCCGAACTCAACCATGAAATCCCTCTTATGGATCTCCACGGGCTTGTCTGCAGATACGGGTAATGAGAGAAACCCGCCTCGCTCAAGATATCGGCCCACCTTTTCTGCGACCCGGTCCAAAAGTCTCGATGTCTGCATCTTGTTTCTGGTCCAGAGTTTGAGATCCGGGGAATAAACCGCTCCCAGGCTGTGTGAGACCGCCATGACGATCACGCTCCCGGCTGTGGGCATAAGCCTTAAGGCAGGTCTGGCCGGGCGGGCAAGAAGCAGATCATCGGCACAGGCAATGCCGACGAGGTCGATCCCTTCCGCGAGGATCATCTGCTTGATCGAGGCTGAGTCAAGTTCCATGTTGAGCCCTCGATTTCTGAAGGTTCTTCAGGAACGGCTTATTGAGGAAGCTCTTCTCGTCGAGAGAGCAGAGCTGCTCGAACATGGGGACCGTCACACTAAAGGCCAGGATGTCGGGTGGCAGCCACTGCCGCATGGCTATGTCGGTGGCTCCGATAATGGCCTGGGGCAGGCTTAAGTCTTCGAATGGGGTGATCATCTCCATGCAGCCTGACCCGAAGGGGGCCAGGACGGCAGGCGGGTCGCCGGGGGCGTTACGGTAGTGCGCTCCGATGATGAGTGCGCTCAACTGGTCGGGGTTCACATAAAAGGTCACGGTCTTCAGGTACGGTTCCTTGCCTTCTTTCAGGGGCCCTATAAGGATATTGGGATGTTCCTGGCGGTAGGTCCTGCGCTCGTCGATCCATCTGCCCATGATCTCGTGGTCGGCCTTGAGCCCCTCGGCGTCCACGAGGAAGGTGATGTATTCCTGCCTGGACCGGGTGGCCACGCTACACAGGGCCGTTCCGGCACCACCGCATCCGAAGTTGTCTTTGGTGATAAGCAGGGTTTTCCCACCCAGCCAGTCCTTGTAAAAGGCGAAGACACAAACATGTTTCTTGGGTTCAGGTGCCGCCACCGGTTCGAACCCGGAAGTATCCGGCGCATCATAGAACCCGATGAGGGGTGTCTTGATGCCGAGGCGTTCAATAAGTCCGGAAGGATCTTGTTTCATGCTTCCTCCTTTCGTGCTTCATGCATGAGCATGTACACGTTAAACTGTTGTGCAAGATACATCATCAGGGGTGTGCTCGCGTGAGACGGGTCAGTTGTCTATGGGCATGTGAGGCTCTTCCAGGGCAGCTTTCTCAAAACTGTCAGGGTCCCATTGTGGCCGGTTATCCTTGTCGATGAGCCGCGCGCGCACCCCCTCCCTGAAATCGTGCCGCCCCATCAGATATCGGGCGACCTTCAGATCCGCCTGGAAGACTTCGGCAAGGTCCCTGCCCTCGTCGCGGCGCAGACACTTGAGCGTAACAAAAACGGCGCCCGGCGAACGCTCCTTAAGCCTGCCGAACACCCCTTCACAGAGATCATTGAGTATGCTGCAGGCCCTCAGACCATTCAATATGTCAAGCACGGATGTCTTACCGGCGAAATACTCCTTGACCCATCGGTCCATTTCCGGGTTTGCAGGTATCTCTCGTTGCTCAAAAGGCCTGAGGAGATCCCGCAATCTTCTTACCGCATCTTTCCTCTCTGAAGACAAGGAAGGTGCATGCAGTTTCAGGGTCTCCAAGGCATCATCAAACCTTGATGAGGGGATGAGACAGTCGGCCAATCCGATGCGTACGCATTCAGCGCCGATCATCTCATACCCGGTGAGGCCGAGGAACTCCGGATAGCCCCCAGAGCACTTCAAGAACAGCCAACCCGTAGAGCCGACATCGGGGAAGAAGCCGATCCGCGTCTCGGGCATGGCCATGCGCGTTGTCTCGCTTGCGATGGTGATGTCCGCCCCTGAGGAAAGGCCAAGACCGCCTCCCATGGTGACCCCATGGGCAAATACGATCACGGGCTTGGGATATCGGTGGATGGCCAGGTCAAGATCATTCTCCTCCTTGAGAAATTGCATGGCGGGCTCAAGATTATTTTCCGTAACGGCCCGGGCCAACAGCTTGATGTCACCGCCGGCACAAAACCCCCTCTCGCCTGCGCCGCTTAGGATGATGAGTCTTACCGAATCATCGTTCCTTGCATCATAGAGTGCCTCAGCTATGATGTAGATCATATCCAGGGTGAGACTGTTGATTACATCAGGCCGGTTGAGGACCATGTGCACGACCCCGTCCGAGCGTCTGATGAGGACCGGCTGTGCGGTTGATTCATTGAGTTCATTCATGTCATTCACTCGCATGTACTTGATGAGGGATGAAGAGCCTGAACAGCAGAATGCCTTCTACGGCAACCCCCTTATCCTTGGTTGCTGAAAAGCTCCTTCATACGCATAAGCAATGTGAGGTCGCCCTCAGCCGTATATTTGCCCTTCATGAAGGCATCCTGACCATCCGCCTTTCCCGTAAGAATATCCATCCAGACCTCAAAGGGGGCCTTTACCACGAGGTCGGGGCCTGCCGCCGGTCCCATGAATTCTTCAATGCCCCCATCGGCAATTATGAATGAGCAGGAACCCGACTGCTCACCGGTAAAATCAAACTGGAGGACAGCGTGCTTAGAGTCTGCAGACTCAGGCTTGTAGGCCATCTTCATAAGCAGGGCAAAATCCTCTATGGTCTCCGGCCTTGGAACAACGCCCTTCGCCCTCAACTCCTCAGGGGTCATCTTCTCCCGGATGCAGGTCTTCCAGAAGATATTTGCAGCCCTCAACAAAACCTTCTTATCACCTATGGGTTGAGTGATTCGTTCCATTGTCTCAGGTGCAATCCTCATGTTTTTTACCATCTCTCCACCCGCCTTCGAGAGGGCATCAAGGATTTCATCGCGCACCTTCTTGTTCGGCCCCATTACCATGGCCTCGGCTGCAGGCCTATAGATCTCGGCGATGAGTCCTCTGCCGTACATGAATCGCATATGGTTTGAAAGCTGATCGAACACCGACATCTCAGGAAAGCCTGCCGCTGAAAGAACTGCAACCGCTGGGTGATGAAGGCGAAGAGGGTGGTAGCTGATGCCTTTCTTTTCCTGAATAAACGGTTCCAGCACAGGCAGGGTCCGCTCTATGAAGGCCTTCATGGCAGCGTTCATGGTGTAGTGGTACAGGGGGGTAGCAAAAACTGCGATATCGGATTCGATAAACTTGGGGAAGAGCTCCTCACTCATGTCGTCACGGTGGATGCACCTGCCGGGTGACTTGGTCCAGCAGGTCAAGCACCCAACACAGTTCTTAACGGACTTCGTCCGCAGGTGGACAACCTCCACCTGGGCACCGGCCTTTTCCATCCCGGCTGCGAGATGGCTCAACATGAGCTCTGTCTTGCTCTGGCCCTTGATCCTGGGGCTGGAATTCAAAGCAAGTACCTTCATAACGTCCTCCCTCACAACGGAATACTTCAAGAAAATATACCCAGGCGACTGAATATACCTTATATGCCGGATTCATGACAAGGAGATCACATAAAAAGGCGATTATTACACGATATTAAGATGGAATGTACACATGGTCAGGGGGTAAAACTTATTCCAGGTAACTCTTGAGCTGTTCCATCCGTACCTTCACTTGCTCCTTGATCGATCCAAGCTCTGCGGGGTCTATCTCAAGGGCTTTCAGGGAAGTCAGAGTTTCCGGGTCAATGCCTTCGGGATTGGGTGTGCCATACCCCATGGACTTTACGAGAACATTGGCGAGATGCACCACCAGCAGCTCTTTGCTCGGCGTCTGGATACCATCTATATGGTCATGGAGCTCCGCTACCTGCAAGTACACCCCGGGGAAATTCCACCTTTTTAAGAGAACCGCCCCGGTCTTACCGTGATAGGCCGCGAGCGAGTCCAACAACTCATCGGCAGGAACAGCCTTTATGTCTTTTTCCTTCTTTTCGATCTCTCCCATAACCCGCAGGAGCATGAGCTTCCCGATGTCATGGAGCAGGCCCATCGTGAAGGGGTCCTCACTCAGCTTCATCCCCTTGGCCTCAGTAATGACCTGGCAAGCATGGGCACACGAAAGTGAATGCTCCCAGAGCTTCTCCATGACTTCGGTGTATTTCGGATTGGTCCCAAGATAGAGCGACCTGTTGGAAAGGGCATCGACTGTCTGTTTCGTGGCTAAAAGCCCCAAACGGCCGATGGCCTGTTCCACGGTGATGTTTTCCGTCAGGCCTCGATAAAAGGACGAGTTGGATATACTGATGAGCTTCGATGAGATAGCCGGGTCCTGCTTTAAAAGCCCTCCGATCTCCTGCAGATTTGCCCCTGTTTTTATCAGGGCATGGAACTTGGTCTGTATCCGGGGCATGGGCGGGAGCTCGATCTCACCTCTATTGAACTGTGCAATGATCTTGGTAAGCGGATTCTTCTTTTCCCGGGCAGCTCCGTTCTCGGTCGATGACCCGTTTGGTGGCTGCTGCTCAGAGAGTCCGTTATCCTTTAATTTCTTGGCAACAGTCTCCATGGTGAAGGGCTTCATGATATAGTCATTACAGCCGGATTTAATGCAGGTAAGAATAATATCCTTTTCAGATGACGCAGTGACCATGAAGATCTTGACCTGGCCTTCTTTGGGTATACCATTATCATTCTCCATGCTGCGGATCCGGTCGAGCACTTCGGTTCCATCCATCTCCGGCATTGAGATATCCAACATGATCAGATCATATTGCTTCTCTTCCGCAGAAGCATCCATGAATGCCTTGAGGGCATCCTGTCCGCCCGTTACCTCATCGCACTCACCAAGCGAGCTCATGATGCGCTTCATCTTCTCCCGGCTGACAAGCTCATCATCAACCACGAGGATTCTCATTTAACCTCCTGACCTCAATGTACAATCCTTCTGAGGAGTTATCGCCAGGTCATTTATCAACTCCGCTGTCTCGTTTCTTTCCATATTTTTAGAACCCATGTGTAAAAGTCTCAAGTCTCTGAAATGCTTGTTCGAGCCTGCCCAGCGCTTCCATCCCACCCTCAAGGGATCCTTCTCCGGCAAGCCTTTCAAGCTCAAGGGCACGGCCCGACAGGTCATCAGCGGTCAGGTTGGCGGCGCCGCCTTTAATAGAGTGGGCCTCCTTCCTGACGATCTCTGCATTACCGTCCGTAAGGGCCTTTCTCATGACGGGGATCTGCCCCCTCACGGTTTCCACAAAACCGTTCAGAAGCCTTAAAAGGAAATCCTTGTCGCCATCGAACTCTTCGAGTGCCCGCCCCTTATCGAGCGGGGTATGTTCTTCGCTCATTGAGGTCATGCAGTGTTTATCGGCCGCCTCAAGGAGACATGTTTTCACGGTATTTTGCACCGGGACCCACTTCTTGACCATCGCGATTAAATCGTGTCGCTTCACCGGCTTAGGAAGGAAGTCATCCATTCCTGCATCAAAACATTTCTTCCTGAACTCCTCGATTACATGGCCGGTCATCGCAATGATGGGGATGTGTTTTCCGGCCTTATCGCCACCAGCGAGCCTCTCTTCAAGCTGCCGTATGGCCTTTGTCGCAGCGAAGCCGTCCATGTGCGGCATCTCGATATCCATAAGGATGAGATCATAAGCAGTTTGCTTGTATGCAGCCAAGGCCTGCTCCCCATCATCCACCACATCCACGAGACATCCTGCAGTGGTGAGGTGTATTAAGCCCACTTGTTGATTTGTCGGATAATCATCCGCCAACAAGATATGCGGGCCTGTGCTGTTCTCTTCTGCGAGGGCATAGCGGGTAATCAGTTTCCCTGAAGATATCTGGGGATTCACTTCTCCCTGTTTAAGCACGGCGGTTATGACACGATGGAGTTCATCGTTGCGAATCGGTTTGGGCAGATATCCCTGAATGCCCACCTGAGAGCACCTCAGTCCGTCTCCGATACTGCCGGATGGGGTAAGCATAATGATGGGAACACCTTTCATAGTGTTCAGGGCCCTGATATGAGCAACAAGCTCGAATCCATCCATGAGAGGCATGTAGGAATCGGTGACCACAAGGTTGATCTCGTTATCGGCCGAAGCCTTGTCTTTCAGGATGTCCAGGGCCTCCTGTCCGGAAGTGGCCTCCACCGGTATACAACCCCAGGCACTGAGATAGGATGCAAAGGTTGAGCGTGCGGATGTGTTGTCATCCACCACAAGCACATGTAATCCTGAGAGGTCTATCTCTGACTGAACAGGACGTGTGTCCTGCCCTTCCTGGAGTGAAAAGACCGCTGTAAACCAGAATGTGCTCCCTTTTCCCCTTTCGCTCTCCACCTCGATCCGGCCTTCCATCAGCTCTGTGAGTCTCTTTGATATGGAGAGCCCTAACCCTGTTCCGCCGTATTTACGCGTCGTGGATGAGTCTTCCTGGGTAAAGCTCTCAAAGATTGCATCCTGTTTGTCAGGGGGAATACCGATGCCTGAATCCTTCACAAGGAAGCGAGCCAATGCCTTAGCGCCTATACCTTCGAGGTACTCTACTTTGAGGAGGATCTCCCCTTTGTCGGTAAATTTCAAGGCATTGTCCACAAGGTTGGTCAGGATCTGTCTGAGCCTGCCGGGATCTCCCACGATGCGGGTCGGCATCTCGGGGGATATATACAGGATGAGTTCCAGGTCCTTCTGCTTAGCCCTCACGGCAAAACTGCGGGCAATGTCCTCCATGAGGATCTTGAGATCAAACGGGATTTTCTCCAGCTCAAGCCGCCGGGACTCCAGCTTGGAAAAATCCAGGATATCATTAATGAGGCTCAACAGGTTTTCCGACTCACGGTAAATCGTGGTTATGACCTCCTGCTGATCATCGGTTAGATCGGTATCCAAGGCGATCTCCGTCATCCCGATGATGCCGTTCAAGGGGGTGCGGATCTCATGGCTCATGTGGGCCAGAAATTCGCTCTTGGCCCTGTTCTGGGCCTCTGCCTTGATCATGGCCTTGCGGAGCTCTTCCGCATGTTTTCGATGGGTGATGTCCCTCAATATCCCCCTGAACCCCGACGGCTGCCCTTTCAAATCTTTCATCAGGCTGATGGAACTCTCTATAGACCTTTTCTCTCCATCTTTAAGGATGATCTCCCAATCGAATCCCTTGTCCGGTCTTCCGGTCTTGAAAGCCATATGAAAAACCGAGAATATCTGCCGTGCAGTGGCAGCATCCATGAACTTCCGGTAGCTGTACCCTATAATCTCATCCCGTGGAAACCCGACAATCCTGCTCATGGAATCATTCACAAAAATGAAGTTTCCCGTGAGGTCGACTTCATAATAGCCTTCCTCAATGTTATCAAGGATACTCCGGTATCTCTCCTCACTCTTTTTAAGCGCCTTGAGTGCACGGTGGCTTTCGGTAATATCCCTTGCAATAACCCTCACCATGACCGGGGCCATCTCATCGGAAACAAGGGTTGCCTTGTATTCCATGATGCTCTCTTTGCCATCAAGTGTCTCGATCCTGAGGGAACCTTTTACATTCCGGTCCCTCATGATTTTCTCCATATACTCATCATATTCTTGCCGGTACCGTTTCGGTATGAGGTCGCTAACCTCGGCTCCGACAAGGTCTTTCTCAGAGAACCCGTAGAAATCGTTATCAACAAGATTTATCTCCATGATGCGGCCATTTAGATCATGGATGACAAAAAGGTCGGAAGTATTCTTTAAGATGAACTGGTAGCGCGCCTCGATCTGCCCAAGCCTCTCCTTAGTCATCTTCAACTCGCTCAAAGTATCGATGACATCAAGAGAGCCAGACTCAAGGCCCTGCCCGACCTCATCTTCGCGCTGGTTTTCCTTCATTACTACCGCCATACCTCTTCAATGAATATGACTTATTTTCCCCATCGGAAATTAAATTCCAAAATATTAGGGCTTTTCGAACAAATCGACTATCGAGAACGTCTCTTACATCAAACAAAGGCCTGTTATAGCCACACCACCCAAGGCTATCCCAAGAAGGGGTATCCCCTCGGTATCAATAATACCCTGAAGCATATTCAAGGGTGAAGATACTAAACTTGGTGGGTTATGCTTCGCTCCACCTACCCTACGGGGCTAAGCGATAAGTGATCAGTGATCACTGCCTTATTATCTCGCGAGTCCTGGGCCCACAGGTGAACAGGAGATCAAATATCGAAAGGTTGGATATAAACGGCCCCCATAATTGGGGGTATATCGGTATTGGGGGTTTGTGGAATTCCATTTCAATGCCGGCCTGTTCAAAGAGAACACTGTCGAGCCACTTCGTGGCCGAATCCTGCGCCAGATAGCGTGATGCACCCAAGGCCAGGCAGATATCCACGATCAGAGCGGTGCCCTTTTCCTTGATACCGAGTTCGGACAATCTGATGATCCTGGTCGTGCAGTCAAGTTCTCCAAGCACATATGCCATGATTTCCATGTTCATATCCAAGATGTTTTCCTGATCCGGAGAAAACAGACGTTCAAAGATACCTAAATGCTCTTCACGGTAGGGTGCATGCCAATAGGCCTGCTGCAAACTTGCCAGGTGCTTTTTTTGCCAGAGCACTTCATTACAGATCTTCACCTTGCTGATCATCTGCAGACCCAAACCCTTCTTACACACCGGGATGCTCATCCACAACGTTCCCTGGTCATTTTTGAACCGGTTGCGGGTGATCCAGGTGGAGCCTTGGGGAAACTGGACCTCATCAAGGACAACGAAGATATCACAGGCCAGGATCTTGGCAAAATATCCCGGATAGGGGCAGAAATAGGGTCGCGCAGTCGATACGATCATCTTGTCCCTCAAGAGTTTAAAAGTACACCCTCATAATCAAACCCTAACATCAGGGTACCATAAAGAAGGGCGTATTACAGATCGTAGAGTGTTTCATCCACCTTGGGCTTGGTGCCCTTTTTCCCTGTCCCTGACTTCTGTTCCATTAAGAAAGGGTCTTCTCCTTCAAGCAGGTCGCCCATCTCGGCCTCGATCTTTTCAGGATCTTCACCTCGCTCCATTCTTGCCAGGGCCTCTTCCATGCCTGAGCCCATCTTCAGACCCGTTGCCTCTGTCAGTTTTCTCATGAGCTGGGCGGCCTGCCGGGGATCGTCCTCCTTAATGTTTCCTGCCTCGCTCGCCAGCATGGACATGGCCTTTTCCATCTTGGCCTCATCGAAGGGCGGCATGTCGCCTTCCGCCTCATCGCCTTTTCTCCCTGATAACGCAGAGAATATCGAAACCCTGCGCTTGAGCTTGACGGTCTTGCACTTCGGGCACTTCGGCGTCTTGTCCGTATTGATGGTCCTGGAAAAGAAGTTGTATATCGTGTCGCACCTGTTGCAATAAAACTCGTAGATCGGCATGGAAACTCCTTAAAAAGATTTTCGTAAACCCTATATGGAATAAACCCATTCAAGAAATCAAGATGGTATTTATCTCAAAGGGGTGTTACCGGAAAAGCCCTTCACCATAAAGGCTGAATTGTATCTGACACAATATCTATAGTCAAAGTCCTTAAGCATTCCGCACTTGCTCACCCTATGCTATCTTTATTCTTGACTTTTTAGGCTGCAATGCCTATAAGCACATCAGCTAGGCATATCATTCATGAAATCAGGACCACATTGTCGATAGATAGTTCAACCAACCTACCAAGGAGTATTCATGCACTTTATTGATTTGCATCTAGACGAGCGTATTATGCTCGGTATCAATGACGCGGGTTTCACCGTATGCACACCGGTCCAAGAGGCTACGTTCAAGCACAGCCTGAAAGGCAGGGATGTGTGTGCCCAGTCCCAGACGGGAACGGGAAAGACCGCAGCCTTTCTCATTACGATCCTCCAGAACCTTAAAGATCAAAAAGGCGCTAAGGCCATGATCATCGTGCCGACCCGGGAACTCGCCGTCCAGGTAGAGAGTGAGGCCGTACTCCTCGGGACCCATCTCGACGAGTTCAAGGTCGCCTGCATCTATGGCGGTGTCGGATACAAGAGCCAGGAACAGCAGCTACGCCAGGGAGCAAACATCATTGTGGGCACACCCGGCAGGATCATTGACCTCAACCGGTCAGGGAAACTGAGCTATAAAGACATCGGAATCCTTGTCATCGACGAGGCGGACCGCCTTTTCGATATGGGCTTTATTGCAGACCTGAGAAGGATGCTCAGGGCCATGCCTCCGGTTCACAAGCGCCAGACCATGCTCTTTTCCGCAACCTTGAGTTTCCTGGTTAAAGAGCTCGCCTGGCAGTACATGAACAACCCTGTTGAGGTCGAGATAGCCTCTGAACAACTGACCGTAGACACGGTCACCCAGGAACTCTACCATGTGGGTAACGAAGAAAAAATGAGCCTCCTCCTGGGGATACTCGGCAAAGAGAGACCAAAAAACTGTCTCATTTTCACCAATATGAAGCAGACCGCCGAAGAGGTTTCGCGGCGACTCCGAATGAACGAGTTCACATGCGAGTTCATTACGGGCGATCTCCCGCAAAAGAAAAGGCTCGAGGTCATTGACGGAATCAAAAATGGCAGAATTCCCTTGCTTGTAGCGACGAATGTGGCGGCCAGGGGTTTGCATGTGGACGACCTCGACCTGGTGATCAACTATGACATCCCCGAGGACTGCGAGGACTATGTCCATCGGATCGGCCGCACGGCACGGGTGGGGAAGGATGGTAAGGCCATATCACTTGTGTGTGAAAATTATGTCTATGCCCTTGATTCCATTGAAAAGTACCTCGGCATGAAGATACCTGTCATCTGGCCCGAAGAATCCCTGTTCGTAGAGGATAAGAGCTTCCGGGCACGGCCCGCCAGGAATTCGCAAAGGAGGCAAGGATTCAGAGGCAGAAAATCCTCATCCCAGCCCCGCCATGCCCACCACCATCGGTGAGGGTGCGGCCCTATGGCCGCCAATTACCTTGCATATACGCTCATTGATGCCGTTATCGATCAGTACGATGTAGCCCTTAAAAGAAATGGGTGAACACAGGGAATCCCCAAAGGAGCGGCTGCGGCTTGCTGCGGCAGCATGATATTCCGTTCACATATCCATTTATTCCGTTACAACCATCATCAAGGGGTTTAAAAAGTCATTTTTTATCAAAATGGCTTGAAACCATAACAAATGAGAAGAAACCTTATGAAATAAGACCGTGACAACCAAAGTTTGGTAGATCCATACAATATCCTTCTTCGACAGTCAGAATTTATCCTTGTTTTTTTACACCGAAAGAGTATGAAGTCAGCCAAATCCAAACAGTCTTGACATTCTTGGATTATTGATTAAATAAGGAGCGGTCATGAAGAAAAGAATCTTTATATGTTCTGTGATGATGTGTTTCTTAGTTGCATTAATGGCAACAGGCTGTGCAAAGAAGGCAGCCAAACAGGCAGAGGAAGTTACTCCGCCGCAGAAGGCTGCTTCCGCCGGAACAGGACAGGAGATGAAGCCCTCAGAAGCTGCTCCTTCTGAAGCGGGAGCTCAAAGCGCTGCAGCTTCATCCGCAGGCTTTGATAAGAAGGTATACTTCGATTTTGACCAGTTTGATCTCAAGCCGGAGGCTATTGAAACCCTCAATGAGCTTGCATCTTTTCTCAAGGGTAATACAGGGGTTAGGGTGAAGATCGAAGGCAATTGTGATGAGCGGGGTACTACAGAATATAACCTCGCTCTTGGAGAACGCAGAGCAAAGGCGGCACTCGACTATATCGTGTCGCAGGGTATCAATTCGGCACGCGTCTCAACTATCAGCTACGGCAAAGAGAAACCTGCTGATCCCAATAACAACGAGGAAGCCTGGGCAAAGAACCGCAGGGACGAATTCATACTCAGCAAGTAAATGCATCCTGAAAAATATGTCTTGGACTGAGGTATCATCAGGAAGTGCATACGTCGTCAGCCACGAGAAAAGTGTGCGATGAAGGCTAAAAAGGGGTAGACAAAACATCCATTCTAGTTTATGCAGGAAAACAACACCATGGAATGTACTATACAATGGATGAGGAAGTGCTTCACAGGAAGAATTGCATCAACGATACATGCATTGGGAGCAGGTGCAGGAGCATCTGTGCTGGTGCATGCACCATATACAAATCCCCTTATGCTCGTTGCTGTTGACATGGCACAGAAAAACTCGGTAATAGCGGAATACAGCAAGCACACCTGCACTGAAGACAATTTGCAGTGTGTGACAGACACATGGGTCACTCGGATATTCATGTCGGCAACAAGGTGATTCATGTTGCATGAGGTAACACCACCTGCTGAATAAAATCGGCAGAAAATAAAAAGGATAGGAGATTATGACGATGAAGAAGGGTTCTTTATGGGTTTTGTTTGTGGTTGTAGTGTTTGGGCTTCTGTTTAGCTTTTCAGCTTGCCAGAAGAAGGAAGCAACGACCGAACAGCCGGCAGTAACAGAGTCAGCTACACCTCCTGCCGCTCCTGAGGCTGCACCTCCTGCCGCAGCTACCACCGGCGGCGCAGCAGCTCCGGCTGCAGCTCCGGCTGGCACAAAGTAAGACAGCTCTTAACATTTTTAGCAAGGCACCAAGACCATCCTCGGCATCTCCGCCGGGGGTGGTCGGTATGGTTTCTTTTATGAGCTTTTTAAAAACTGAATAATCAGATTTTGCTTACAAGATAGCCTTGTCCTATTTGCAGGCTCGGCTTCCAAACCCACTGTCAGTATCCCCTACGTCCAACAGCATTATTAAAAGGAGCGTCTTTAAGCGCGACAACGGGCGTTAAAACCATCACGGCTATAAGCCGCTCCACAAGCTCTCCAGCCTAAACCAATATCCCGCCCAGTTCCTCTTCAACATACCTGAGCCTGTCGATCTCCTCATCAGTGATACGGACACGGTTTTCATCCTTCTCGATGCGCTTTTTCAGGATTGAGAGCTGGCGCTCCACATCGGCAAAGACCGCAAGCATGTCGGTCTTTTGGTCCACCGGCGCCTCTTCGGGTACGGGTGCCTGGGCAAGGAACTCTTTGGCCTTGAGGATAAGGCGCTCTCTCCATCGCGGCACATATGCCGTCAACCCGATCTTTTCAGTGATGAGACGCGCGAACTCCTCAGATACCAATGACTCGCCGTGCACAACAAAGACCTTGGGTTTGGATTCGCTGAAGTGCCCCACCCACGCCAACAGGTCATTCTGGTCGGCATGGGCAGAAAACCCGCCGATGGTAAACACCCTTGCCTTGACTGCCACATCATCGCCGAAGATCTTTACGGTCTCATATCCATCAACGATCTTCCTTCCTGTAGAGCCGTTGGCCTGGAAGCCCACGATCACGATGCTCGCGCCTTCGCGCCACAGGTTGTGCTTGAGGTGGTGCTTGATGCGGCCGGCCGTGCACATGCCGTTTCCCGCTATTACGATGGCCGGGCCCTTGTGATCATTAATGGCAATGGAATCGGCCGTAGTCTCGCTGTAATGGAGATTCGGCAGGCTGAAGGGGTCGATGCCGTTTTTCACTATGGCCGCGGCCTCATCGTCGTAGTACTTCCTGTTCTTCTTGAAAATCTCAGTGGCCTTGATGGCAAGCGGGCTGTCGAGATAGACCGGTATATCCGGGAGCTTGCCCTGCCGTTGGAATTCGCTCAAGAGATAGAGAATCTCCTGCGTCCGCTCCACGGCAAATGCAGGTATGATCACCTTTTCGCCGTTTTTATATGCATAGCCGATAGCCTCCAGAAGCTCGGCCTCGCTCTCTTCCATGGGTTTATGTACACGGTTGCCGTAGGTGGATTCCACGAACAGATAATCCGCATTGAAGATCTCGGCCGGGTCTTTCAGGATGAGCTGGTTCGCCTTGCCGATGTCGCCTGAAAAGACGATCTTAATCTCATGGCTGTTCTCAGTAACCCACATCTCCAGGATGGATGAACCCAGGATGTGGCCCGCATTCTTAAATCGTACCCGGATACCGTCCTCCACATGTATGATTTCATCGCCCTCCACGGGTACGATGTACTGGAGGCTGTTCTGGGCGTCTTCTGTGGTGTAGAGCGGTCTGATATCGTCACGGCCCTTGCGCTTGCTTTTCCTCGACTGCCACTGCGCATCCATTTCCTGCACGTGGGCCGAGTCCAGGAGCATGATTTCACAGAGCTGGGCCGTGGGAGAAGTGGTGATGATCCTGCCCTTGAACCCGTCCCTGACGAGCTTCGGCAACCGGCCGCTGTGGTCGATATGGGCATGCGTGAGAAAGACCGCCTTGATCTGTGATGGGTCAAAGTCCCATTCGCGCCAATTGCGCAGCTCCATCTTCTTGCCGCCCTGGAACATGCCGCAATCAACAAGAAACCTCTTGCCCGCGGTAGTCTCCACGAGGAAATTCGAACCCGTTACCGTCCCGGCAGAACCAAGGCAGGTCACCTTCACCATAATATGCTCCTTTCAAGCTGAGCTCATGATGCCCCTTAATAAGATCGGAACAATCTCCAAGTGTTTTAACAAAAATACCACAAGCAGATAGATTCATGAAGGGAAACCGATAAAAGATGAGGAGAAGCTTGACAGGGCTCATGCGATGCGTTTACATCCACTCTTGCCTGCCCGAGTGGCGGAATTGGCAGACGCAAGGGACTTAAAATCCCTCGGAACTTGGTTCTGTACCGGTTCGAGTCCGGTCTCGGGCACTTGGTTTTTTGATCAATCAAACTTCGCTTTCCTGCAGCCAAGAACCAGCATAAAAAGATCAACCCAAGGAGGAAACCATGCCCCACATTATTGTCAAACTTTACTCCGGCAGGTCGGAGCAGGTTAAAAAGCAGCTTGCAGATCAGATTGTAAAGGATGTGGTCACCATAGCACAGTGTGAAGAAAAGGCCGTATCCGTGGCCATCGAAGATGTTGAGCCTGCAGAGTGGGCCGAGAAGGTCTATCGGCCGGACATCCTTGATAAAAAGGACACCCTGTACAGAGAGCCGGGATATAACCCTTTTGAAAAGAAATAGAACTACCGTATCAGGGCAACCGCGATAACGAGGCCGCCTAAGAATAGCCTGTACCAGACAAAGGGAAGAAAATCCTTTGTCAGGACATACCGGAGTAAAAATCCTATACTTGCGATACCGATAATACCAGCGACCAGCATCCCCATGATGAAATCCATGGTAATCATCGCCGGGTGTGAAATGATATACGGAAGTTTTACCATGGCCGCACCAAAGATGATGGGTGTGGACAGCAGGAATGAAAATCTGGCTGCGGCTTTTCTGGTCAGGCCTGTCATCAACCCCGCAGTCATGGTGATACCCGATCGGGATACCCCCGGGATAAGGGCCAGTGCCTGGGATATGCCGATTATTATGCTCGCCCCCAAAGAGATGTTGCTCTCCTCGATGTTCTTGGCACCTTTCCGGTCCGCCCAGTACAGAAGAATACCCATTCCGATCAGCATGCCCGCAATCAGCAGTGGAGCCCTGAATACGGTTTCAGCCTTTTTCTCCAACAGAAGGCCTGCAACCGCACCCGGTATGCTGGCCAGGACCAGGTACCAGAACAAGCGGCCTTCTCTACTCCCGGCATCGCCGAATCCACTCGCTATGAGCCGAATCCAGTCTTTCCAAAAGTAGATAACCACAGCCACAAGCGTGCCGATGTGCAGGGCAATGTCAAAGGTAAGCCCCGGGTCCGACCATCCGAAAAGCCAGGGAACCAATACCAGATGAGCGGAACTCGATATCGGCAGGAACTCCCCCAGCCCTTGTACCAATCCCAATACTATCGCCTGTAATAGAGTCAAATCCTACCTCGCCCTTCCGATCATTTTGACCCGATCGTATTTTCATATACCTAACCGGCATGATACCATGTCCCTCATATCCGCATGCGCCTCAGAGCTCATATATAATTGGGTGTAGCACAATATTCAATTATCTATAATAATAGAATCAGCAAGATCGAATACCACTTACCGACACTATCCGGACGAACTGCATGATGCCCTGGCAGAGGAAAGATGGGCCTAGGAGTTGTATGATGATTATGCCCGGAAGGCTTATGAATACGATGATGAGAGGGGTTGCATGAAGGATCCGAATATCCATATGAGAAAAGCAGGCCTGAAAGATACAAGCCTGTTGTGCCTTCTTATCCATGATTCTCATCAAGACGTAGCCGAGCGTTTCGGCCTTACTCTTAAAAATTGTCCCAGGCATCCGTCAAATTGCACAAGGGAGTGGATCGAAAAGGATCTTTTAAGGGGTGTTGTCTACTACATCGTGGAGCACGATGATAAGCCTGTCGGATGTGTAGCCATAGAGCAGGCCTCCCCTGATGTCTGCTATCTTGAGCGCCTGTCCGTGCTGCCCGAGCATAGGGAAAAAGGCTTCGGCAGTGCCCTGGTCAATAATGGTATCATCAAAGCCAAGACCCTCGGTGCCGGCCAGGTAGACATCGGCATCATCGCACAACACACAGAGTTGAAGCGCTGGTATTCAAAGATCGGTTTTATCGAGGGCGAGACAAAGGAATTTCCTCACCTGCCCTTCCGTGTCACCTTCATGAGCTATAAGCTTTAAAGTCTTATACCTTGAACCTTATAGTCTGCTCATTACTTTAGATTACCATGAAGAAGAGGATCAGATTCATCTCTACGGGTATGAGCAAGCAAATCCAAAAGCTACCCCCCGCAACCAGGGATTGACACCCCGGCCAAAGCGGATTATCAGGGGGAAAAACCAGGGAGGATAGCCATGATATCCACGATGAGAAACCGCGTCCTTGCAACATTCATAACCGCTTATATGGTGCTTTTTGTTACTTCACCGGCCTTTGCAGCGCTGATCCCCTCCATTGGGTCTTCTCCCCATACAACCGGCGAAACCCTCCAGAAAGATATCAACACCATTCAACAGGCCCTGGAGACCAAGATGGTACAGGAGAAGCTAAGGGCCTACGGCCTCACCTCCGAAGAGGTCGCAGCCAAGCTCCCTTCCATGAGCCCGGACCAGATACACACGCTGGCCGCGGCATCCAATGATGTTCTGGCAGGAGGCGACGGTCTGGGCTTCATCATCGCAGTGCTCGTAATCATCATACTCATCATCATAATCCTTAAGCTTCTGCACCATGAAATTATCATCAGGATGAGCAGCCTTGGCGACTATCATTCTCCTGACCTTGCTTATCTCGGGTGATCCGGGATCATTCGCGATTGAAGGCGTCCCGTTCGTGAAGCAGGAGTCGCACTTCTGCGGCCCGGCGTCACTTGCCTCGGTATTTGCTTATTACGGACTCGCCATGGACCAGGGCACCATCGCAAAAACCGTTTATATTGAAAAGCTCAAAGGCGCGCTCATCACCGACCTGGAGAATTACGCTAGGTCCCAGGGATTCCAGTCCCGGCTCGGCCAAGGGACCATGGAGGATATCAAGGCCTCCCTTACAGAGAAAAGGCCGGTAATTGTGCTGGTGAACCTTGGCTTCTGGTTATTCTCCCGGCCGCACTACCTTGTGGTTATTGGGTTCGATGACAAGGGTTTCATTGCCCATACGGGCTATGAGGCCTTCAAGCACTTCGGCTATGATGAATTCGAAAAGATATGGAAGAAAGAAGGCTCTGTATACTTACTCATCTGGCGCTGATGCTCTCTATCCTTGTGTTTGCACTGAGCGCCTGCTCCATGCCCAGAATCGTGGTCTTGCATGACCCGCTAAGTGCAAAAGAGCACATCGACCTCGGAGTGATCTACGAGCAGAAGGGGATGCTCGATCTTGCTGAGAAAGAGTACCTGAAGGCCGTTGATAAACAGAGTAACTGGGCAATTCCTTATTTCAACCTCGGCAACCTAGCCTACAAACGTCAGAACCTCAAGGCTGCTGAAGGGTACTACCGCAAGGCCCTTACGCTGGATAATCAGAACCCTGACATCATGAACAACCTCGCAAGCCTCCTGCACGAGACAGGCCGGGATGATGAGGCCAAAACCCTCATTGAAAAGGCCCTTTCTCTTCAACGAAAGGATGAATACCTCGACACACAGCGCACCATCAAGGGTGGCAAATGATCTCCTGGGGAATAAGAGAGAAGGTAAAAGGGCTGTTATGATCGGCGCCATTGCAGGAGACATCATCGGGTCGGTCTATGAGAGGCATAGGATCAAGACCAAGGATTTTCCGCTCTTCAGTCAAGGGTGCAGGTTCACCGACGACAGCGTGCTCACTGTTGCACTCGCGGATGCTATTCTGAGCGGACAGAATTATGATAAACTCATGCGGGAGTACTATTGCCGCTACCCCCGGGCAGGCTATGGAGGCATGTTCCGCCAATGGGCACAAAATGATGACCACAAGCCGTACAACAGCTTCGGCAACGGTTCAGCCATGAGGATCAGCCCTGTGGGCTTCGCCTTTGATAACCTGGAAGCAGTCCTGGAGAAGGCAAAGCTCTACACCGAGATCACCCACAACCACCCTGAAGGCATCAAAGGTGCCCAGGCCGCGGCATCTGCCATCTTCCTGGCAAGGAATGGCCGCTCAAAGAAAGAGATCAGAGAATACATCGAATCAAACTTCGCCTATGATCTGTCACGCAGACTCGACGATATCCGGCCGCACTACCGCTTCGATGTCACCTGCCAGGGTAGCGTGCCCGAGGCCATCATCGCCTTTCTCGAATCCGAGGACTACGAAGACGCCGTGCGCAATGCCGTATCTCTAGGCGGAGACAGCGACACCCAGGCATGCATCACGGGCGGTATCGCAGAGGCCTTTTACGGCGGTGTCCCCGAACATATTGAAAGGAGAGTCCTTAAGATCCTTGATGATCCCTTACGATCGGTTACCTTGCAGTTCATGCAGCTATATGTCCGTAAAAGAATATCATGAATACCTTCATGACATTTTGGAAATATATCTATCAGGGGGCGTGTTCGATAAGCCGGACAAAAAATATCACAGCTAATGATTGTCACCAAGACGAGTCATCCGTATAATGAATGAAGGACCAAGCATTTGAATTCCTACTTATAAGGAGGACGGGTCATGGGCATGCTTCAGGAGTTCAAAGAATTTGCAGTAAAAGGCAATGTGGTTGATATGGCAGTGGGCATCATCATCGGTGCGGCATTCGGCAAGATCGTCTCGTCATTGGTGGGGGATGTGATCATGCCGCCCATCGGATTTGTACTCGGCGGGGTCGATTTCAGCAACCTCTCCGTTGTCCTCAAGGAGGCTGTGGACAAAGCGCCGGCCGTCACCCTGAACTACGGCAAGTTCATCCAGACCATCATCGACTTCATCATCATTGCATTTTCAATTTTTATCATGATCAAGGGGATAAACACCCTCAAACGCAAACAGGAGGAAGCCCCGGCAGAACCCCCCAAGCAGGAGGTGTTGCTCACCGAGATCCGGGATCTTCTGAAGAAAAACTCATGAAGCAAAAGTATTTCAAAACATCTTATGGTATCGGGAGGGATACATGGAAGGATTGTCGGTTGTCGTGGTGGTTTTTGTCGTTCTGGTATTCATTACCATCTTCCTGGGCGTGAGGATCGTCCCGCAGGGCAGCAAGCATGTAGTCCAGAGACTGGGCAAGTACCACAAGACGCTTGGCCCGGGTTTGAACTTCATTATCCCCTACATCGATACGGTTGCCTACAAGATTACCTCCAAGGACATCGTGCTGGACATACCCTCCCAGGAGGTCATCACCAAGGACAATGCGGTGATCATCGTCAATGCGGTGTCCTATATCAACATCCTCTCCCCTGAGAAGGCCGTCTATGGCGTGGAAGATTACCGTATCGCCATACAGAACCTTGTCCAGACCTCGCTTCGCTCCATCATCGGCGAGATGAACCTCGACGACGCCCTGTCCTCCCGCGAGAAGATCAAGGCACGGCTTAAGGAGAACATCTCGGATGACATCGCTGATTGGGGAATTATTCTCAAGACCGTGGAGATCCAGGATATCAACCCCTCACAGACCATGCAGAAGGCCATGGAAGAGCAGGCTGCAGCCGAGCGTGCCCGCAGGGCGAACGTAACCAAGGCCGAGGGTGAGAAGTCGGCCGCCATACTCCAGGCCGAAGGCAGGCTTGAGGCAAGCAAACTGGATGCCAGGGCCAAGGTGGTGCTGGCCGAAGGCGACCAGATCACCATCACCAAGATCACGGATGCCGTACAGAACAACCAGCTCCCGGTCATGTTCATCCTGGGCGGGCGATACATTGATGCCCTGAAGAACGTCGCGGCATCGACCAACTCCAAGATCGTGGTCCTGCCCGCCGACCTCCCGGCCGCCATCAAGGGGATGCTGGGGAATACGGGCACATAGAGAGATAGACCATGTCAGATAATGCATACAAAAGCCTTTGTGCCTTTCTGGACCAGTTTCCCCTGGGATTCCCCAAGACCGATTCAGGCCTGGAAATCACAATACTCAAACGGCTCTTTACCGAGGATGAGGCCCAAACAGTAACCCTGCTCACCCCCTTCCCCGAGGAGGCTTCACAGACCGCCTCCCGCATGAACCTGGATGAGGCGGTCCTGAAAGACAAGCTGGAGTCCCTGGCTGATAAGGGCCTTATCTTCCGCATCAGACGGGGTGACAAAACGCTCTACAATGCCGTGCCCTTCATGATAGGCCTGTATGAATATTCGGTTCAGGACATGAATGCAGAGCTTGCCGCGCTCTACAAGGACTACTACGAGCAGGCCTATCAAGCGGAGATGGCAGCAAGCGATGTGCCCGGATTCAAGGTCATCCCCATCGGCCATACCATTGAGAAGGAAATGGTCCTTATCCCGTCCTGCAGACTCGAAGAAGAGGTGAGAAAGGCCAGGGTCATCTCGGTGGCGCCGTGCATCTGCCGGAAAGAGGCGGGCCTGACCGGTAAAGGCTGCGACAAGCCCGAGGAGACCTGTCTCCATTTCGGGGCCGCTGCCGAGTACTACATTGAAAACCGCATCGGCAGGCAGATCAGCGCCGAAGAGGCCCTTGCAATCATCGAAAAGGCCGATCACGCGGGCCTCGTCCATGCAGGCGTGAACACACAGCACCTTTCCAACCTCTGCAACTGCTGCCCGTGCTGCTGCGCCTCCATGAAGGGGATCACCCAGAAGGGCATGGACAAGCACGGCTTTCTCAATGCCTTATTCATGGCTGCCGTCGATCCTGACCTGTGCACCGGGTGCGGTATCTGTGTAGATCGATGCCCGGTTGAAGCCATGTCAATGGATGATTACGCCGTAACAGATATGCGCAAATGCCTGGGTTGCGGCCTGTGCTCAACAACCTGCCCTGTGGGGGCCATTACTATGCATCTGAGGCAGGACCGCGAAGAGCCCTTTGATACGGTCATCGACATGGGTCTTGCCATCTTGAAGGGAAAGGTGATGGCCAAAAACACATGACAAGGGACAAAACTCCTAAAAAACAGGCCGACCATGGAAAAACCTTCAAAGGATTTGCACGCCGTGCATGTGAGCTTGGTGCGGATGACGCGAGAATCATACCTGCCTTGACCGTGGTAACCGCACCATGGGTGAGGATGAAGTGCCATTTCGGGTGCGAGCTCTACGGGCTGGGTTACTGCTGTCCCCCGCAAACACCCACACCCAACGAAATGCGCGATGTGATCGCATGCTATGAGCATGCCCTGCTCTTTCACTGCACGAAACCGGGAAGCCTGAGCCGTATGGCCTATGAGCTCGAGAGGGAAATATTCCTGAACGGATTTTACAAGGCCATCGGACTCGGTTCAGGGCCCTGCAGGATCTGCAGGAAATGCTCCCCAAAAGGATGCAAACATCCCGATCGGGCCAGGCCATCCATGGAGGCATGCGGGATAGATGTGTTTGCCACTGTGCGGGCAAACGGCTTCGCCATAGAAGTACTCAGGGATGAAAGCTGCAGGGGGAATTATTACGGATTAGTCCTGATAGACTAAAATGGTTTCATCAAAGGAACAACATTGATGCAAAATGGAGGCGTGCCATGGCCTGATATCATGAATGCCCTGGAAGATCTCTACCTGGAAATCGACCAGAAGGCTTATGAGCTCTTTGACCTCCATTCTGACAGGCTCCTTTGCAGACAAGGCTGCATAAAATGCTGCATGGACGGCATCACGGTCTTTGAGGTGGAGGCCCGCAACATAAGGGAACACTACGGCGGCCTGTTGGAGCTCGGTGTCCCCCACACCGAAGACGCATGCGCCTTCCTGGATCTTAAAGGCACTTGCCGGATCTATCAATACAGACCCTATGTATGCCGTACGCAGGGACTGCCGCTACGCTGGCTTGACGAGACCGGAACCGGGGATATCGTTGAGCTGCGTGATATCTGCCCGGAAAACGAGAGCGGGCCGGCCATTGTAACCCTGCCTGAAGAACAGTGCTGGACCATAGGCCCTTTCGAGCTCAGGCTTGCCGCACTCCAGGCCCTAGTCTCAGGCAAAGAAACGGTCAGGGTCCCCCTCAGGTCACTGTTTAAGCCTTCTTCCTCGACAGGGGTAAAAAATGATATCGCAAAACCAGAAGCACCATCAATGGAGATAGACATCGATATCAGCACATGTACCAAAACGGATGAACAGGAGATTATTGAACTGCTGAGGGAAGCCGGGCTCTTAACCGATGATCTCACACCTGAAAAGCTCCGGAATTTTCTTGTGGCCCGAATTGAAGACAGGGATATCATCGGCACAGTGGGGTGCGAAGCATTTGAAAGGTACGGCCTTCTGAGATCTCTGGCGGTCCGCCCCGATTACCAAGGTTCGGGGATCGGGAGAATTCTCGTGGCTGAGATGGAAGCTTATGCACGGAAATCAGGCATCGAGACACTGTATTTGTTGACCACTACCGTGCCGGATTATTTCACAAAGCTCGGGTTTCAGGTTACTAAGCGATCATCCGCACCCGGCTGCATTGCGGCAACAGAGGAATTCAGGGGCCTCTGCCCGGTGTCTGCCGTGTGCATGTATAAACAACTATGAAAAGAGGAACTGCTCATGAAGCTCAAACGTATCCGATTAAAGGGTGATACATCCCCAGCAATAGCGATATTTTTTAAAGACGAATGGCTGCCGCTGAGGCTCGTCTTGGGCCAGGCAGGCCATGTCCTCACACCGGAGGAAGAGTCTCTCTCCACAGACATGATCTCCCTGCTCCAGAAGGGTCCGGCATTCCGGCAGTTCCTGGAGGGCCTCATGGATGCCTGGCTCTCAGGACATGCCGGGCAGCAGAAATCCTTTGATGATACACCTTTGCTGCCTTTCGAGCCCAGGTCGTACCGGGATTTCATGCTCTATGAGAGACATGCCGTCGATGCGGCACGCGGTTATGCAAAACGCTTCATCCCTTTAGGCTATAAGATCGCGACAATCTTTGAGTACATCACCGGCCGCACCTTCCCCCTCTTCCGGCCCAAAGGGCAATGGTATAAGAGACCCATCTACTACATGGGGAACCACTTGAGCTTTGTCACGGATAATCATGCAATCGCCTTCCCGTCGTACAGCAAGGCCCTGGATTACGAGCTCGAGCTCGGTGCTATCATTACCCACCCCATCAAGAATGCCGCCCCCAAAGAGGCCCTTACGGCCATCGGCGGATTTGCGGTGTTCAACGATTTCAGCGCCCGGGATATACAACTCGCCGAGATGAAGAGCGGTTTCGGACCAACAAAGGCGAAGCACTTCGCCAATGCCGTATCTTCCGTTGTCGTATCAGCTGATGAGATACTCCCTTATCTGAATAACCTCCAGGCGGAAATAAGGATCAACGGGCGTTGCATTGTAAAGACATCCACCGCAGGCATGCACTTCAGCCTTGGCGAGGCCATTGCCTATGCATCACTTGAGGAGCAGCTTTACCCGGGTGAGTTCATTGCCACAGGGACGCTGCCCGGCGGGAGCGGCATGGAGAATGGCAGATGGCTTAAGTCCGGGGATATCATTGAGCTCACGATAGAACGGGTCGGGACATTGACCAACACCATCGTGTGAGGAGCAGCTTTACCCATACTGCCTTTTTTAAGAGAATGGTAATCAAAGAAGGGATGCCGTACAAGTCTTGATTTTGATCTGCCAAGTTTATATCATGAATAACGAGGGCATATTGAAAAAGGCTCGATCAATACCTAATCATAACTTCAGGAGGTGAAATATAATGGCAGAGAAGAAACAGTCAATCACCCCATCAAACCTGGCACACGAATGGGGCGTCGGTCTGAAGGCGGTTAAGGAAGCCATTGTTAAGGCAGGCATCGAACCGAATTCAACACGCGGGGCATGCAAGTACTACACAGAGGCGGATGCAAAAAAGATCAAGGCCTATTTGAAAAAGTAATCATACTCGAACCTATGGTCTTCAGGCCTTGGCCGTCAACAATCCAATACCCGCCTTGGTCAAGGCCTGAAGACTTCTTACGATTAACACACAAACGATATGAATAATGAGGTTATGAATTTAAACTGGAAGTAAGATAACACCAATGAACGATACCTATACCTACCAGCTCATGGATGAAAGTGATGCCCCCTTGGTAAGCGATCTTGTCACAAAGGTGTTCATGAAATCCATTGCCCCTCTCTACTCCCTTTATGGGATAATGAAGATAAGGAGATAATCGATGAAGACTCTCAATCCCACTCGGGAAAGCCTTTCTTACCTAAAGGATGCTTTTCCCAAGGATACGCCCATTGTGATGGTCAACCTCTTAAAATTTCGGGACAAGGCCCTCTATCCGAAGGGATCGAGCTTTGAGGCGTGCTCGGGCAGGAATGCGTATAAACGGTATATGGAGACTGCCATGGAAAAGCTCAGTGAGGTGGGGGCCCGGCCTATCTGGATGTCCAAGGCATTTGCCGGCGTTATCGCCCCTGAGGATGAGACATGGGACCAGATCTTCCTGGTGAAGTATCCTTCGATTGATGCATTCATGACCATGCTCAAGATGCCCGACTACCTCGCAGCCACGGTTCATCGTGAAGCGGCCCTTGTAGATTCAAGGCTCATTGCTACCGTTGAAATCCTTTCAGAATTAAGCTGACCATCATGACAAACCATGGATACAGGTAACAAAAGCGATGATAAGAATCATGAGAATTTTTTAATCTTCTTCTAATCATTGTCTAATTATCCCTGTCGTATAGAGGGCGGTATCAATAAATAATCCAGGAGGAACGTACCATGAAGAAAGTATTTAGCTTAATCGCAGTATTGGCACTGGTGTGCTTCACCACGATGGTCTTCGCAGCCGACGCAGCAGCACCCGCAGCAGCAGCACCCGCAGCAGCAAAGGCTGAGCCGGCAAAGGCTGATGTAGCAAAGGCCGATGTAATCAAGGGCAAGATCACCAAGATCGACAAAACAGCGAACACGATCGATGTAAAGGGCAAGACCTTCACCGTGAAGGCGGAAGATATTGCCAACCTGAAGAAGGGTCAGATGGTAAAGATTACAGCGGCAGCCGGCAGCCTGAACGCAGACAAGATTGAGGTTATTAAGGCAAAGAAGGCAGTGAAGAAGGCAGCAGCAGCCGAGAAGAAGGCAGAAGCGACTGAGAAAAAGGCTGAATAGCAGCACTAAGAGTTAGGGGGTTCTCTCCTTACGTGTGCATCGCGCAGGATACGCTCCTGACAGCACGAAAAAGGAGGGAACCCCATTCTGTTTCAAAATATCTTGATCATTTTTCCTTATCTTGGAATCTCCTTTGAAACTCCGCATATCTGATCAGGTGCGCTATAGCCTTGAAAGAGTCTTCGGCATGCTCGATGAAGTATACTCCGTGCTCGTAGTAGTACCTCCGCGCATAGTCGTTCACCTCTCTGAAGGTGAGCGGTATGACCGGTTTCGGTGCGCTACGGGCGAGCCCTAGGAATGTATCGTTGAACTTGAGGGCCATGTCGTCATTGTCGCCGGAGGGCGCAAAAGACAGGGGTGCGATGATATCGAGGTTCTCATCATCGAGCAGAATAGTGATGATCTCCCCCATGCCGTTCCAAAAGCCCGATCCGGTCAAATCAAGGGGGTTGTCCGGCTGGGCGAACTCGGGGAGCACTGCCTTGAGGGAGGCGACTGACTTCTCGGAAAGCCCGGGCACTAAGATGCCGTACCGGGCGCATAGGTCTGCATAGAGCCCGCACAGTCCGCCCGAGAGGGTGCAGATGCCGATCCTGCCCCCTTCAGGGAGTTTGCACCGCGAGAAGATTCCAGCAGTCTCGACGAGTTCTTCAATCGTATCCACACGGATAATGCCGTACTGTGAGAAAAATCCTTCCATCACCTCGTCGTTGCCCGCCAGCGCCCCGGTATGTGAGCTGGCGGCCTGTCTGCCTTTCTCCGAGCGTCCCACCTTTAAGATGATAATGGGTACCTGCCTCTCGGCGGCGGCAATCGCAACCTCCTTCATACGGGGGATGTCCCGAAAACCTTCCATGAAAGCGGTTATCACCCGGGTGCCTCCGTCGTGTACGAGGTATTCCATGCAGTCTTCAGTCGTGAGCATTGCCTCATTGCCTGTAGTGGCATACAGGGAGATCCCCAGCGACCTCTTGAGGAGCTTGCTTGCGATTATCTCGGTTGTGGCGCCGCTCTGGCCGATCACGGCGATGTCACCCTGCAGCAGCTCGCCTTCCACGGACCCGCCGGCAAATACACTCGTGCCTTCAACGAGGTTCATGAAACCAAGACAGTTCGGGCCCATGAGGAGAATGTCATTATCCTCGCAATAGCCCTTAAGCTGATCTTGTTTGGCAGCACCCTCTCGGCCCATCTCGGCAAAACCCGAGGATATGAGCACCACATCCCTGATCCCTCTGAGCCTGAGCTCTTCAATCACGCCCAACACCAGGGTGCTCTTGACGATAACCACGGCAAAGTCAATGATGCCCGCGGGGAGCTCCCCTATGGACGGGTATGCCCTGATGCCTTTAACCTCGGCAGCCTTGGGATTGACCGGGTAGAAACTACTTTTGAATCCCGACCGGGAAGCGTATTCCATCAGGTTTGAAAACCACTGGTTCTTGGTGGTTGCACCCACCACTGCGATGTGGCGGGGGGAGAAAAACCTCTTCATACGCTTCCGAGCTGTGTGCTTCATAGACTAAGGACCCCCTTTGTCAACAGGATAATCAACACCATCTGAAAGAGTATATTGTCAAGAATAAACAAAGGTTCACGACTCGAAAGAAATGGTGTAGAAATGGTAACGGTCCACATGAATCTTTCCCATCGTAGTCGCCATCTCTCAATTATGAGGATGACCGCTGGGGGTATTGATAAGAATGTCGCATGATCATGATCATCATGGCAACGCACTGGGCAATATCAGATTAGCCTTCTATCTGAACCTTGTCTTCACGGTATTTGAGATCATAGGCGGGCTGTGGACAAACAGCCTTGCCATCATGGCCGATGCCATCCATGACCTTGGCGACAGTTTCGCACTTGGGTCAGCCTGGTTCCTGGAACGCCTCTCCATGAAAAAAGGCGACATGCTTTATTCGTATGGGTACCACCGATTTTCCCTGCTCGGCGCCCTCATCACGTCCGCAATGCTTATTACCGGTTCACTTTTCATCCTTCTCAAGGCTCTACCCAGGCTCATTCATCCCCAGCTCCCCTATGCTCCCGGAATGTTGGTCTTCGCCATTATCGGAATCATGGTAAACGGCGCAGCTGTCCTCAAACTGAAAGGGAGCGCCGGGATGAACGCCAAGATGGTGGCATGGCATCTCCTGGAGGATGTACTCGGATGGGCCGCCGTTCTCGCCGTCAGCATCATACTTTTTTTTAAGGATATGCCGGTCCTTGACCCGCTCCTCTCCTGCCTTATCACCTTCTATGTCCTCTTCAATGTCATGAGAAACCTGGGAAAGACCTTGGGCATCTTCATGCAGGGCGTACCTGAAGGGGTCGACATCGTGGCGATTGAAACGGGCATTCGTTCTCTTAAGCATGTCACCTGTACGCACCACACGCACATCTGGTCGCTGGATGGTATGCACCATGTGCTCACCACCCATGTCGTGGTGGACAAGGATGCAACGAGGGATGACATTATCCTGATCAAAGAATGCATACGCGACCTCATGCTTGCCCACGACATGGACCATTCCACCGTAGAGATCGAGTACAGCGGCGAAGAGTGCAGGATCACCTCTGACACCTGCAACTGTTCATAGATCATGGAAGCGGATCCTGGCCTGAAGTCAATAATTGGTCAAAAGGCAGCTGCCGGACTCAAAAGGTGCTTCTTCATAACCCCTTCCCCATGATACATAAGGGGTACATCACACCACATCAAAGCGCAGGAGGTAATCAAAATGAAATCGGAACACATTATCGTAGGGATCCATGTGACGGACCGCATGAAGCATGCATCGGATGTTCAGAAGATCTTCACCGAGTACGGATGCAACATCAAGACAAGACTGGGCCTGCATGAGGTTCAGGGAAACTTCTGCTCCGGCGGCGGCATCGTCATCCTGGAGATGGTCGGGGACAGCGCATCCATCGACGCTATGATAAAAAAGCTTAAAAAGGTCGAAGGGATCGAGGCCAAAAAAATGACCTTCAGCCACGACTGAGGTGCCGGTCAAAAGACCCCATCAATGATGAACGACATATAGCGAGGTAATCAGTGGAATATTCACAGATCGAGTATAAGAAACAAGGCGAGATAACCATTATCGCCTTCAACAGGCCTGCGGTTATGAACTGCATCGGGCCGGTGACACACAGAGAGCTTGTTGATGCATGGGGCCGATTTAAAACGGACGACTCCGCAAAGGCAGCTGTTCTCACCGGCATGGGAGATCAGGCCTTCTGCACCGGTGGCGACCTCAGGCACGGGCCTGAGGTAGTCTCGATGGACCCTGAAGAGATCGCCGCCCACTGCCGGGGGGAGAGGCCGGGCTATCTCGGCCCCAGCAGGTGGACGGACATCTACAAGCCCATCATCGCAGCTGTCAACGGCGCGGCCTACGCAGGCGGACTGGAATGGGCATGCTTTGCAGACATCCGCATCGTGGAAGAGCATGCTACTTTCGGTGTGACCTGCAGGAGGTGGAACATCGGGCTGGCCGACGGCGGCACCCAGCGTCTGCCCAGGATCATCGGGCTCGGCAGGGCCATGGAGCTCATCATCACCGGCAGGGTCATCAACGCGGACGAGGCCTATCGCATCGGGCTTGCAAACGAGATCGTAGCCAAAGGCAAGTCCCTTGAACGGGCCATGGAGCTTGCCGGGTTCATCTGCACCCTGCCCCAGCCCGCCATGCGAACCGACAAGGAGGCCGCCATCCGCGGGTTCGGCATGCCTCTGGACGAGGGGCTCAGGATCGAGGCCGAATGCTTCAATAAATCCATCCAGGACCCTGCCACCATCGAAGGCTTACGGCAATTCCTTGATCGGGACCACCCTGACCGGAAGGCCGGCAGGAAATCCAAGACCCCCGGACTTGCGAGGGGCTGAGGAGGCAAAATCTCTGGTTCTTCTTTGTGAAGCATATTTTTATGGCTTGCATCCTTCTCCCAGCCTATTGTTCTCACCACGAAGAGCACGAAGAAGATTATAGGACAAAACGCTTAACGCCTGTCCGAAGCACCTTCCCATTGAAGTTGATCAGCAGGTCTGTCTCAACACCCGCCAAATTCATATAGGCAAGCAACTGAGCTTCATGGATGCCCTTGCCCTCCTGCTGTTCGACTTGCACGGTATTAATCAACATGTTCTCTCCCTCCATCGACATCTGCCCCCTCACCCCGACCCTCTCCCTCAGGGAGAGGGACATTAAGATATCCTAGGCTGTCCTTTTCTCATACTTCACCGATACTAAAGGATCTCACCTAAACCCCCAGGTAAAACCCGGCATTCTTCCGAAATACATTCCCCTCTCCCCCTGCCAGGAGGAGAGGGCCAGGGTGAGGGGGCGATCATACTTATGCATGAGCACCTATTTACAACCTTTCCATTCCGGGCCGTCAATGCTACTGTGGAGCGGTTATGGACAAGAAAGAGCATCGTGCAGGCATCATGGGAATCATCATCCTCAAGCCCGGGCGAGAGGACTCGTTGAAGCGCCGCCACCCATGGGTGTTCTCCGGGGCTGTGGCCGAGGTGAAGGGCAACCCCGGCAATGGAGAGACGGTAGACATACTGGCATCCGACGGCATATGGCTCGCTGCCGGGGCCTATTCCCCGCACTCCCAGATCAGGGTGCGCATCTGGTCCTTTTTACCGGGCGAGGCAATCGGCCCTGAATTCTTCCGAAAGCGACTGGAACATGCCATAACCCTGCGGAAGTGTCTGCTCGAAGGCAAAGACAAGGAAACAACCGCCTGCCGCCTGGTGAATGCGGAATCCGACGGCCTGCCTGGCCTTGTCGTGGACCGCTATCATGATTTTCTGGTCTGCCAGTTCCTCTCATCAGGGGCCGAGTTCTTCAAAGATGAGATCACAGGGCACCTCACCGGCATCACCCATGCAAAGGGCATCTATGAGAGATCGGATACGGATACCCGGGTCATGGAAGGGCTTGAGCCGAGGGCCGGAACAATCCGGGGAGAAGATCCGCCTGAGCTCGTTGAGATCAAGGAGCATGGTCTTCGCTTCCTGGTGGATATCAGAAAGGGCCACAAGACCGGCTTCTATTTGGACCAGTGTGAAAACAGGCTCGCAGTTGCCGGGTTCTCCAAGGACTCCGAAGTCCTCAACTGCTTCTCATATACCGGCGCCTTCGGGCTTTGGGCCATCAAAGGCGGCGCAGCCCAGGTAACCAATGTCGAATCGTCTCCTGAGGCCCTTGCGATCGGGCTCAGAAACGCCGAGATCAATGACATGGGCCAAAAGTTCCTGTGCCTTGAGGATGACGTGTTCCAGGTGTTACGGGGTATGCGCGATGCGGACAGGAAGTTCGACCTCATCATCCTCGACCCGCCCAAGTTTGCTGCATCGGCCAAACAGGTGCCAAGGGCAAGCCGAGGATACAAGGACATCAACCTGCTGGCCTTCAAGCTCCTGAAGCCCGGAGGCACGCTCTTTACCTTTTCCTGCTCAGGACATGTGCCCCCTGACCTGTTCCAGAAGATCGTTGCGGACGCAGCGCTCGATGCCCGGCGTGAGGCCCAGATAATCAGATACCTGGGCCAGGCATCCGACCACCCGATTTCCCTTAACTTCCCCGAGGGGCACTACCTCAAGGGGCTTATTATAAGGGTGGGCTGACATGGAGCATAGAGTTTAAACCGCCATATTCAAAAAATGGGTGGCACGGGCTAAGCCCAAAGGGCTTGCCCGTGGGACGTGATTACCAAAGCAATAGATCAATATGGATTTAATCGATCATACGAATCAACGTGTCCAAGTTTTAGATATTCCTGTTACCCGGTCGAAACTAGTTGCCATTTCAGACCAATTTCGTCATTCCCGCGGAAGCGGGAATCCACTTTTTTCTGTTGTTACTTTCTTTTGGTGCCACAATTCGGCAGGATAGCCGAATTGGACGCACTTCACGTGCGCTCTTTAGGGCGAAGGCCATGGATGGCCTGAGTCAAAAGAAAGTCACCAAAGAAAAGGCACCCCATGACCCCGCCCTTCGGGTCCGTTCGCTCGCTTGAAAAATCTGGGCCGCGAGCAAATTTCTTCAGGATAGAAGAAATTGACGCACCGAAGGTGCGCCCGTAGGGCGAGGGACAAGGATGTCCCGAGTCAAACTCGCTTCGCTCGAACATGAGCCGCTTTTTCCCTGAATTTTCCTGCGCTCGCTCACCGGGTTCAAAGGGGGATAAACCATAATACTCAAAGATGAGGTGGATTGTGTAATGGTGCCGTGTCATACTATCCCACGGGCAAGCCCTTTGGGCTTTGCCCGTGCCACCCGGAAGTTCTCATTATACCCATGCCACCAGTCCGCTCACCGGGTTCAAAGGGGAGAAAAAAACCCTTGCTTATTGTCATTCCAGGCGACAGCGGATTATCTTTCTTCATCTGGATAATTTTGGATAGAGAGAGTATTTGTTTCCCTATAGAGTGGTAATACACCTTTGATCCGCACCAATATTCCACACTGAAACAAAAGCACCGAGGAATGTACCTGATATGACAAATAAAAAATTAATATTTGTGAGCTGTGGTCAATTAACCGAAGAGGAGAAGCAGCTTGGGAATGCTGTAAAGGGTGTTATCGACGATACTGATGATTTCGAAGCTTACTTCGCCGAAACAGTTCATGACTTTACTGCCTTAGCACATCACATTTTTGAAGCCCTTCACCGGTGCTCCGGTGCAATTAGCTTTCTTCACAATAGAGGCTCAGTAACCGACTCTGGCGGGGAGAATTGGGGAATTCGCTCTTCCGTGTGGGTAAACCAAGAAATAGCCATTCTTGCCTTCCGCCAATTCTTGGAATCTGCAAAGATGCCCATCCTCGTCTTCAAAGAAAACGATGTCAGGCTAGAGGGTGCGATGACGTCATTTATAGCAAATCCGTTGCCTTTAGAAGGCGTTCAGGAGACACTCACAATAATTAAGAAATGGCTAACTTCTGCGGAATTCGCCCCATGCCTTGCGAATGAATTCGAGGAGAAGTGGAATAAACTTTCTCTAAACTCCAAGAAAGTCTTGAACTGTTTGACTTGTGAAGGAGGGCAGCAGGTCAAGGAATTTAATATCCTTCAGAAAATGAAGCAGAAGTACTCGTTCTCTCCAAACGCAGCCGACGCTGCTGTCAGGGAGGCAAAATCACAGTTCATCGATACTGGCTTGGTTATTTGTGACCACAACATCTATACCGGTGATGAAATGACGTACCATCCGACATGGAAGTGGTATTTGGTTCGCGCCGCAAGAAGTGTTGACGAAACAAACATCTAACCACGCTCCTGACGGACCGCGGCGGAGCCGCGGCCGCCGATGCGTTCCGTTTGAATACTTTTGCAAAGGTCAAAGCAACCAACTCATCTTTTTGATCCCCCTTGAACCCGGTGAGTGAGTGCAGGAAAATCCGGGGGAAAGCGTTTCCTGTCTGAGCGGAGTGAAACGGAGCGAGTTAAACGCGACCCGGATTTTCCAAGCGAGCGAACGGACCCTTTAGGGCGGGTTCAGTGGGGTGTACAGGTCAAGGACATAGGTAACAAAAAGTAAAGGGACATAGGTAACACTTTCCGGTTCATTTGAGCCT
>JBEKDT010000017.1:0-108560 GCA_050014195.1 Desulfomonilia bacterium
CAAAAATGGAGATATCTTCCCTTCTGAGCGTATATCGGACATATTAAAGGCAAAGAAGGGGATAATTCGACCCGTTTTCAGAGCGTTGGCTCTTTGTAAACAAGGGTTTCCGGATGGGCACTAATTAAGCAATCCACAATAAAGATCTGTTACTCATTGTTTTATTGATCACAATTAATGTCCCATTGAGTCGATAAATGTCTAGGAGATTACAAGTATATAATCTGAATAGGCCTTTTCATAACAAACTGGATTATCTAGACTGTTTTGATGTCATTTATATTCTTGATCAGATATCCGATAAGATATAAACTAAATGAACTAGGAGCATATCCGTGAGAATAGCCGCCACTGTATCGATAGGTATAATCGGAATTATGCTTTTTGCCTGTGGTGGAGGAGGAGGTGGAGGCTCTTCATCTTCGCCCACTTCATTCAGCATATCTGGTACAGTAAGCGGTGCTGTTTCATCCGACGTGTCCATGACCCTGAGTGGCACTAGCTCAGGAACTGTAAAAACAGATGCAAGTGGAAACTATACATTCACTGGACTGGCGAACGGTTCTTACACTATCACCCCATCACTTTCAGGGTATGTATTCAATCCTGTCAGCGAGGCTGTTAAGATCAACGGAGCCAACATAACCTCAATTAATTTCATAGCTACAGCTAACACAAACCCAACCTATAATATCTCTGGGACAGTGACAGTAAGTAGCGGAGGGGCATTACTGGGTGTGACAGCCACATTATCCGGCAATAATTCAGGAACGGGTACGACAGATGCAAGTGGCAACTACACCTTCACTGGATTGACTAATGGATCTTACACGATAACCCCGTCTCTTAAAGGTTATACATTCAATCCTACCAGTATAGCAGTTGTGATTAATGGAGCCAATGCAACTTCCAATAACTTCACAGCAACACCTGCTCCAACTCCTTCAATCTCAACACAAGGCTCGTTAGATTTTGGGGTTGCTCTTATAGGCGGTTCTTCATACCGACAATTACTAATATCGAATACTGGTTTAGGAACTCTTAACATCGGCCAGTTGTCACTGCCGACTGCTTCCTCATTTCATATTACCAAAGATTGTTCGGGTACGAGCATTCAATCGGGAGGAACCTGCAGTTTGACGCTGAGCTTGACTCCAAACAGTCAAAGCAATTTTAGTGACACGCTCACAATCCCTTCGAATGACAGCACAAAAAATCCTCTTAGAGTTACTTTAACTGGTAAAGGACGCGCCCTGAATGCATTAATAAATGGAGTAACAACAGATGGTTCTGTGGTAAAGCTCCTTGTATCCGTATCAAAGGCGGCAGTCCCAGTTGTTGGATTAATAGACACTTGCTTCACGGTAAAAGAAAACGGTATTCAACAAACTATCAATAAATTCATACATCCAATAACCACGCCTATTTCGATTGATCTAGTATTCGATTGTAGTAGTAGTATAAGTATTTCTTCTCAATCCTACATGCAAAATGCAGCCGATTCCTTCGTTGCAAAACTGGTGAATGGTGTTGATGAAACTGAGGTGATTAAATTTGCGTTATCAATCGGCGCTAAAACCGATTTTACAACTGACCAAAGTGTCGTGTTAGCGGCCATTGATGCGCCATATCCAGGGGATACAGGGCTGACGCTTCTCTATGACAGTCTCATCGTCGCCATTGACGATACCGCCCTCCGGACCAATAGCCGGCGCGCCATAATTGTATTCTCGGATGGCAACGATGAAGGATCTACCAATACCCTGACCGCTGTTATCGACCGGGCCATTCTAAAAAACGTCCCGATATTCACAATAACCTATACCAATACAACGTATCCATCAAAGCCCGAAGTCATGCAGCAACTGGCCCAGGAAACGGGAGGCGAGTTTTTCTTGACCGCAAGCCCCTCCGAGGTGGCAGGTATTTATGATAAAATTTCACAAATCTTATCTCAGCAATATCTGATTGAGTATGTTTCCTCATCAACTGGCGGCGCCACGATTTCTCTGGATGTTGAAGTTGATAACAATGGTGATCTTGGAGAAGCTTCAAAAGAAGCTACGGGCTGTTACTAATAAGTGCATAATAGTGATGTCCTCAGAAGGGCTTGATTAGGCATTTCCCATAGCTCCAGATCCTTGTCTAATACGCACTTATATTAGTACGGTCATATAGAATAAAAGACGGTGACCTTACCCCCGAAAACTAGGCCATGTTCATGGCGAGTACAACTTGTGGACGACAACTCCATAGTACACATAACTAAAAGCACAATCCAATCTCACAAAAGCAGAGATCTCTGCGATAGATACGTACTTTCTAAAGAGCTCAAAAACCGTTGATCTTGTGCCACCCACACGCTCTGATACAGAGCACCGTTCACCATAGATTTCAAACTGAGATCATCAGTCTCTTGTCTTCTCTAAACATGGCGATATCGAAGAGATTTATGCCTTTGTGACATTGAAGTGTACGTATAGACCTTTATCCCTATTGTTCAAAGTATGGATAGCCCCTCAGCCCTTCTTCATACATGTTCATTATTTCCCGGCGTTCCTGGGGCGTGATCAGGTTTTCCCGGATGGCCTGTTCCGCCGTGGCCCTGAATTGTTTGGTCATGTTTTTCGGTTCGTATTCCACGTATGACAGAACATCGGCCACCGAATCCCCTTCGAGTTCCCTGACAAAGCTGTAGCTCCCGTCTTCGTGCACACGGATGCTCACCACATTGGTGTCGCCCATAAGATTGTGGAGGTCCCCCAGGGTCTCCTGATAAGCCCCCACCAGAAAGACGCCCAGGTAATAGTCCTCATTTTCCTTTACCGTATGCAGCGACAAGGCACGGCGGACACCCTGTTTGTCGATGAAATGATCGATTTTCCCATCGGAGTCGCAGGTGATATCCGCAAGGATGGCGTTTCTCTCCGGCATCTCATCCAGACGGTGCACCGGCATCACCGGGAAAAGATATCCAATGGCCCAGGAATCGGGCAGGGACTGAAATACACTGAAATTGGCGTAATAGGTATCGCACAGGGCAGTATCGATATCTATCAGATCCTTGGGTACGACTTTCAGGTTTTTGACATTTTCGCTCAAGGCCTTGATGATGTTCCAGAATATCTTATCACCCAGGGCACGCTGCCTCATGGTCAGGTCTCCGATTTTGAACATCTGGCGGATCTCATCCCGGTAATACAGGGCGTCATTGTAACACTCCTGGAGATTCCGGACAGTCAACGATTTGAGTACCTCCAGCATGTTCAGGATGACGTCCGGGGTGTCTTCGGGCAATTCCTTGGGCACAGAATCCGTATCGATGGAACTGGTGTCGAAAATATTGAACAGCAGAACCGAGTAATAAGCCACGGTTGCCCGGCCGGATTCGGTGATGATGGTGGGGTGAGCGAGGTCGTGTTCATTCAGGATTTCCATGATGGCTTCGATTACGTCGGCGCAGTACTCATCCAGGGTATAGTTACGCGAGTTCAGGTAATTGGTGTGGGAGCCGTCATAATCAACAGCTAAGCCGCCGCCCAGATCGAAATAACCCATGGGGGCGCCTTCGAGCACAAGGCCGGCATAAACCCGGCAGGCTTCCTGTATGGAGGCCCGGATATCCCGGATATTGGGGATCTGGGAGCCCAGATGATAGTGGAGAAGCTGGAGGCAGTCCAGCATATCGACTCTTTTGAGTTTCTCGATTGCTTCGATGATCTGAAAGAAAGTCAGGCCGAAAATACTCCGGTCTCCGCCGGATTCGGTCCAGTGCCCGCCTGCCTGGGTGGAAAGCTTTAAACGGACACCCAGAAGGGGTTTTATTCCCAGTGCCTTTGACCGTTCAAGGATAAGGTCCAGCTCTCCCGGCATTTCCAGCACAAAGAAACACTTGAATCCCATCTTGCAGGCATACAGCCCAAGATCGATGAATTCCCGGTCCTTGTAGCCATTGCATACCAGGCAGGCTTCCTTGTCATCCAGAAAGGACAGGGCCGCGATCAGCTCGGCCTTGCTGCCGGCTTCGAGTCCGTGATGATAGAACTTGCCGATGCGGGTGATGGTTTCGATCACCTGTTTCTGCTGGTTCACTTTGATGGGGTAGACCCCCTTGAATTCCCCCTTGTAATCAAACTTGGCAATGGCGGAGCGGAAACTCTCATGCATTTGGATAATCTGGGAGTCAAGGATGTCTTCGAAACGAAGGAGCATGGGCATGTCATACCCACGTGCTCTGATCCCGGATATGATTTCAGGAAGATTGACGGATACATCTTTTCTGTCTCGGAGAGGTGTGACCACCACATCCCCTTTTTCAGAGATACTGAAGTATCCGGCTCCCCATTCCCGTATCTGGTACAGCTCAGCGGAATCTTCCACCGTCCATCGTTCCATAGTGTGTTTCAGGTTCATAGGTTGCTCCCGTTCTCAATAAAGCCAAGATTTTTTTATTTTACCCGAGTCTGCCTTTGAAATCATCGTACCCGAACCGGCGCACGACCTCGTAGCGGCCGTCTTCGTGCAGCACTGCGAGATCGGGCAGGGGTGTGCCGTTGAAGGTGTTGTTCTTCACGAAGCTGTACTGGAGCATATCGCCGAACACGAGCCTGTCGCCGATCTTCAGGGGCTTTTCGAAGGAGTATTCGCCGATAATGTCGCCGGTCATGCAGGTATTTCCGGCCAGGATGCAGGTGTAGGGCAGCACTCCGGGCTCGGCTGCGCCGAACAGGGGAGGGGTGTAGGGCACCTCCAGTACGTCGGGCATGTGGCAAGAAGCCGAGGTGTCCAGGACGGCGATGTCCGTCTCGTTGTGCACGATATCGAGCACCGTGGCAACCAGAAAACCGGCGTCCACTACCAGTCCGCTCCCGGGTTCCAGGATGACCTCCACATGGAAGGCGGCGCGGAAATCCCGAACCGCTTTGATAAGGGCCTGAACGTCATATCCAGATTTATTGATGAAATGCCCCCCGCCGAAGTTGACTGCCTTGACACGCCTGATGTACGGACCGAATTCTTCGGCGATATGGCTGATGAGTCCCACGGACCCGTCAGCAAGTGCTTCGCATAGGGCGTGGGCGTGCAGGATATCGATCTCGTCCCATGGAAGCTTATCGAGTTCTGCACGGACGACGCCGAAGCGGGAGCCTGGTGAACAAGGGTCATAGAGATGACCGCCCAGCGTTGCCTTTGAATAGCCGGGGTTGATACGGATGCCGACCTTCTTGTCCGCTCCTGCGGCCCTCACCCTGGGAAGAAAACGTCGGATCTGGTCATGGGAATTGAAGTAGATGTGATCGCTGATCTTTAATAGTTCACGAAGACTGTCTTCAGTATAGGCCGGTGCATAGACATGCACTTCCTTGCCGAAGATCTCTTTCCCGAGCCGTGCTTCAAAAAGGCCGCTCGCCGTGGTACCGTCGAGGGAGTCCTTCATGACAGGGAACACGGCGGGCAGGGCGAACGACTTGGTTGCCAGGAGAATCTTGCATCCGGTCTCTTTTCGTATATGCGCAGCCATAACCATGTTCTTCTTGAGTAGAGCCATGTCCACTACGTAGGCTGGTGTGGTGATCTTGGAGAGTGCTGCCTGGAGAAGAGGTGGCAGGGCCGTGCTCATAATGATGCTCCCCTGAAGCGCGCAGTATAACTCGGGGTGAAGAGCCATGAATATGTCATTCCCGCGGAGGCGGGAATCCAGGGGATATAAAAATTCCTGGGTCCCCGCTTTCGCGAGGACGACAGATATAATTCCTGTTTGCTGAAGCCCCCTGGAAAGGCTGTGCTGCAGTCTGGAATCATGCCATTACGAACGGATGTGAGGAATCTTGGAATGCTCAAAATAGTGCTCATCAAGATTTCTCCCTTCGGTCGAAATGATATAAATCGTGTTGCGACAGACTCACTTAATGGCAGCGAGTTCCTCATACGCATCCGTACTAAGCTTTTCCGCATGCCAGGGCAGACCCTGCCGGGCGACCTCTTCAAGGAAAGGCTCGGGGTCAAGCTGCTCGACATTGAACACGCCGTGTCCGATCCAGATCCCTTTCATCATCATCATGGCCCCGGTCATGGCCGGTACGCCGGTGGTGTAGGACACGGCCTGGGCGTTCAGCTCGCGGTTGGTTTCGGCATGGTCGCACACATTGTAGAGGATGTACGAAGTCTGCTTGCCGTCTTTCACACCCCGCATAATACACCCGATGGATGTCTTCCCTGTGTAGTTCTCGGCCAGGGAGGACGGTTCTGGGAGAAGGTGCTTGAGGAACTGCAGGGGGATGATCTCTACGCCGTTGTACATGACCGGGTCGATCCTCGTCATGCCGACATTCTGGAGGACTTCCAGGTGCTTGAGGTAGTTGTCCGAAAAGGTCATCCAGAAGCGGATCTGCTTGAGGCCTTTTATGTTATTGATCAGGGACTCCTCTTCTTCGTGGTAAATCAGATAGGATTTGCGCGGACCCACGTGCGGGTAATCGATCATGCAGGAGATGCTTAAAGGGTCGATCTCGATCCATTTGCCTTCTTTCCAGAACTTGCCACGCTGTGTTACTTCCCGGATGTTGATCTCAGGATTGAAGTTGGTGGCAAAGGCCTTGCCGTGGCTGCCGTCGTTGCAGTCGATGATGTCGATGGTGTCGATCTCATCAAACAGCAAATTCTGTGCATACGCGCAGTAGATGCTGATCACCCCCGGGTCAAAACCGCAGCCTAAGACCGCCATAATGCCTTTGTCGCGGAAGCGGTCCTGATAAGCCCATTGCCACGTGTAACTGAATTTGGCCTCGTCCTTGGGTTCATAATTGGCGGTGTCCAGATAATGTACGCCCGTGGCAAGACAGGCATCCATGATAGGCAGATCCTGATACGGCAGGGCCATGTTAACCACCACATCGGGCCTGACCTCTTCGATGAGGTGGATAACCTGGGACGCATCGTCCGCATCAACCTGGGAGACGGTGATGGGGGATACGCATTCCTTCTGGATCTTGATGCATTTGTCATAAGTCCTGGAAGCAAGGTGGATCTTCTTAAAGACGCCTCGGTTCATGGCGCATTTCTTGGCCGCTACCGACCCGGCGGCTCCGGCGCCGATGATGAGAATGTTGTCCATGGCTGTGCTCCTATTTGTTTTAACTTCTTGCTTTCAACGTGCGGTCAAGGGTTATGAGGCATTCGCGGACCACCTTTGCAGCCACCACGGCCGAGACGCCCGTGGGGTCGAGCTGTGGTGCGAGCTCTACTACGTCAAGGCCCACGATGTGCTGTCTCGTTAGGATGGAGGTCAGGATGTTCACGAGCTCCGGGAACATAAGGCCGCCGGGTTCGGGAGTGCCGGTGCCCGGCAGGACTGACGGGTCCAGAATGTCGAGGTCGCAGTTGAGGTAGCACGGCCTTGTTCCGGCCCTTAGTGCGATCTGTTCGGGAATGGACTGCAGCTTGACGGCAATTTCATGCTCCTGCTTGGTGCATGATCTAATGCCGATCTGCAGGATGCCCTCAGGCCCCAGTAGGTCCATCACCCGGCGCATGACGGTGGCGTGGGAGAGCTTCATGCCCAGGTAGTCGTCCCGCAGATCCGCATGGGCGTCCAGGTGGATGACCAGCAGGTCCGGAAATTTCTTTTTCACTGCGCTGATTGTCCCCAGGCTCACCAGGTGTTCTCCACCAAGGAGAAATGGGGTCTTGCCATGAGAGAGAATCTCTCCTGTGAGCTCTTCGATTAGCGTTAACGCAGGAGTCGGGTCGCCGAAAGGGAGCTCCAGGTCGCCCTTATCCATAAAGGAACAGTCTTCCAGGTCACTATTCAGTGCTGGAGAGAAGGTCTCCAGCCCGTAAGACGCCTCACGGATGGCGCCGGGCCCGAAGCGCGACCCGGGCCGGAAGCTTGTTGTGGAATCGAACGGAGCGCCGAAGAGGCATATCCTCCCGTCGGGTTGCGCAGCCATGTAGGTATTCATAGTGTGCTTTAAGTTTCCCCATCCGAGGGTGTTACTCATGGAGCAGCTCATGCCTATGGATCAGTCCCAGAGCACCACCGCAGCAAACGCGGCGCCGCACTCGTTGACGGCATGCTCGGTATGTGATGAAATAGGTGGTAGGTGTCTTGATAATCATGTATCTCACGCCCTTCTTGTTCTTTAGAAGCTCGGCGGGGCAGAGATCCATAGGATCTTTGCCGTTTTATCCGACTTGTTCTCAATCCAGTGCTTCTTGTTTGCAGTGTAATAAAAGGAATCGCCTGCCGAGGCCCTGAAAGTATCCTTGCCCACGCTGATGATGATTTTGCCCATCAGGACGAACCCGGATTCGTCGCCGTTGTGTGCCCTTTCCTGGTAGGTGCATGCCCCGGGTGAGAGTGTAACCAGGAGGATATCCATTTCCCGGTCCTGGGCACCTGCAATAAGCACTTCACGTCTGACGCCCGACTCTTCTTCATCTTCAATGCTGACCCGCTGTTTGCGGTTGAACACCACAACGTTCTGGCCCTCCTCTGCGAAGAATTCGCCGGCATCGGTATCCAATGCATTCAGGATGAGCTCCAAGGTGTCCAGAGAAGGAGACTGGAGATCGCGCTCTAAAAGCGATATGAACCCTTTTGTGAGGTCGGCCCTGTTGGCAAGTTCTTCCTGGGTAAGACCTTGGGCCAGCCTCAGGTTCTTGATCTTCTCCCCTATGTTCACATCTCTCTCCCAAGCCTACTAAAGTGTGTCAAGGAGTTTATTGTAGTAAACAAATTCAACGCGATTCATTATGATAAATGAACCCCTCTGTCAAGAAAAAATTTGAGGGGGTTGAGGGTGGTGGAAAAAGACTATAATGCTTTGAATTGGTTTTTGACTCTATCGATGCGGCTCACGGGACGGTAAGGGTCGTGTTCATAGACGAGCTGCCATCCTTTACGGAAGGCTTCATTGAGGATCTTTTTCTTTGTCTCTAAGATCTCCAAGGGATAGAGGTCGTAAGCCATTATGCAGGGCAGGTGCACATGAGCGGCAGTAGGGATGAGGTCTCCCGGATAGAGTACCTCATCGTCGATGAGGACGCTCATGTGCCCCCGTGTGTGTCCCGGAGTCGCCAGGACTTGAATGCCCTCGGCTACGGTGCAGGGCGGATCCACCAAGTGCAACTTTTTGCCGAGAAGATCAAGGTCGGCTTTGCGGTAACCCCCCTTGCTCAAGGGGCTCTCGTCGTGGGCGTCTTCCCATTCCGGGCGAGAGATGATCACCTCGGAAAGAACAGTCATATCCTGGATACCGCCACAGTGGTCAAAGTGGAGATGTGTGCAGATAAGACAGTCCACCGGTTCTTTGATGAGCCGAACCTGATCAAGGCTGGTGCCGAGGATTTCCCAATCTTTTTTCGTGTAGAGCGACCCAAGGCCGGTATCCACAAGAAAGAATTTTCCGCCCTTGTGGATTCTAAGGATATTGGTGGCCATGATAATGCGGTTCAGATCATCGGGCGGGAACCACTGCTCCCACATGACCTTGGGTACCCGGCCGAACATGGTGCCGCCATCCAGCAGAAAGTTGCCGCATTTGATGATCTCAATCGTTGTACCGTGCTTGGTCGTGATTGTCATATCCACACGTGTGCCCCTATCATGCTGCGGGGTAAATTGTAAAGATAGGGAACCCATGAGAAGATATCTGGCACGGCATTGTTTTTCGCCTGGGTATACCTTATACATGGTGAAGAAATCGCTATGGGTACAAGAAACATAAGCCATAGGGCATATTACACGGGTAAGTACCACTTGCTGTTCCAGACAGCAGTCATCCTTGCGGGAATGGGCGGTTTATTCGGTCTGCTCGGTTGGATGATCTTCGGGACAACGGGGTTGGTTTGGGCCCTTCTGGTGGTTTCATTACTCTTCCTTTCAACGCCCAGGGTATCCCCCTGGATGGTGCTCAAAATGTACAGGGCACGGCAACTTTCATATGATGAAGCCCCCGGACTTTTTGAGATTGTTTCGGATCTCTCCCACAGGGCTGACCTTCCGGCTTATCCACTCTTGTACTATGTGCCAAGCCGGATAATGAACGCATTCAGTGTGGGCTCAGCCAAGAGTTCTGCCATTGCAGTGTCAGACGGCATCCTTAGATACTTAGATCGGCGTGAGATTTCTGGTGTGCTGGCCCATGAGATAACCCACATCAAGAATAATGATCTCAGGCTCCATGCCCTGGCTGATCTCATGACAAGGGTTACGAGCACATTTTCATTTCTTGGGCAGGTGCTCATCATTATTTACCTCCCTTTGGCCATGTTCGCAAAGACGGATATCCCGCTTATCCCGATCCTCCTGCTTATTTTTGCCCCTTCCTTGAGCATGTTGCTCCAACTTGCCCTATCCCGGACACGCGAGTTTGATGCCGATCTTGGGGCTGCAGGGCTGACAGGTGACCCCATGGGCCTTGCCTCTGCCTTGCAGAAAATGGACCGGCACGAGCGGAGCATCTGGGATTTCGTATATCTACCGGGGCGGAAACAACCACATCCGTCATTGTTAAGGACACACCCTCATACGAGGGAACGTCTCGAGAGGCTCTCATCTCTTGCTGGCTATGATGAAAAACACATAATCGATAAAGATACACAAGGTAAGATAGATAACAGTATTTTCCGCCTTGAGCGGATGCATGAATAGAACCCATACAGAGCGTTGTATTGACCAATGGGGTATAGGTGAGATAAACTCGCTTATCAACACCATACAGCCCGGTTTGACATGAGAGAGCTTTTAATGCTATGTCTTGCCGGACTGTTTTACGAGGTCCTCACGGAAATATTCCAAGAAATTCAAAGCAAAGGGGAGGAAGGAATGAAGAGATCACTGATATTCTTAATGGCAACCGCTTTCATACTGTTCACTGGTTCGGCCTTTGCGGCCGATACGGTCAAGCTCGGTGTTGCAGGGGCTCACAGCGGAGATCTTGCATCCTACGGGCTGCCTACACTGAATGCAGCGAAGCTCGTGGTGGGTGATGTGAATGCCAAGGGCGGTGTCCTGGGTAAGAAGGTAGAGATCCTTCCGGCGGACGATGTCTGCAAGCCCGAGGTGGCTGCCAATGTTGCAAGCAAGCTCGTATCCGATGGCGCGAATGTCGTACTCGGCCATATCTGCAGCGGCGCTACCAAGGCTGCACTCAATACCTACAAAGAGGCCAAGATCGTGGTCATATCGCCTTCCGCCACGAACGTTGACCTTACCAAGAGCGGCGATTATCCGAATTTTTTCCGCACCATATCCCCGGATGATTCCCAGGCAAAACTCGAGGTTGACTTCGCCTTGAACAAACTCAAGGTAAAAAAGGTCGCCGTCATCCATGACAAGGGTGACTATGGCAAGGGTCTTGCCGAGTTTGCCAAGGCGGATTTTGAAAAACGGGGCATCAATCCTGTGCTGTTTGAAGGTATAACCCCGGGTGCGGTGGACTACTCTGCTATTGTTCAGAAGATCAAGAACTCCGGCGCGGATGCGGTTATCTATGGAGGATATCATCCTGAGGCAGCAAAGATCGTCAGCGCCATGAAGAAAAAGAAGATGAAGACCTTTTTCATCTCTGATGATGGTGTGAAAGACGATACCTTCATCAAGGTCGCCGGCCAGTTTGCCGAGGGCGTCTATGCCACCGGGCCCATGGATACATCCAAGAACCCCATGGCTATAGCAGCCATCGATCAGCACAAAAAAGTATACGGTTCAGACCCGGGCGCATTCTACCTGAATGCATATGCCGCCACCATATGCCTGCTTCAGGCCATTGATAAGGCCGGATCTACCAATATAGATGCAGTATCGAAGGCACTGCGCACCAACTGGTTCGAGACACCGCTTGGCAAAATCAGCTTCGACGAACGCGGCGATGCCAAAGGGATAGGCTTCTCAATGTACGAGGTCGAGAAGGGCAAGTATGTTGAGGTCGGCAAGTAACATATAAAAATCTTAGGAAAGGGAGCAGTAAACCTGCTCCCTTTCCTTTCCTCATAAGAGCTTATCATCCAAGGCATACATGGACTACTTCTTAGAACTCTTCGTCGGCGGACTCACCCGGGGAAGCATTTATGCGCTCATTGCCCTGGGCTATACTATGGTCTACGGCATCATCGAGCTGATCAACTTTGCCCACGGAGAGATCTACATGATCGGTGCCTTTACGGCACTGATTGTGGCCAGCGCCCTTTCACTCTTAGGTATGAGCGGCTGGTCTTTACTTATGCTTGCAGGGGTTATAGCCGTAATATACTCGGCCGCCTATGGATTCACCCTGGAGAAGATCGCTTACAAGCCTTTACGCAAGGCCCAGAGGCTTTCACCGCTCATCAGCGCCATCGGCATGTCCATCTTTCTGCAGAACTATGTATTATTAGCCCAGACATCCGATTTCCTCTCGTTCCCTGCGCTTATCAAAGAGTTCTCGTTTATGGAGAATGTCACTATCATGCGCTCCTCAGAACTTGTGATTTTTATTACAACGGCAATAGCTACTATACTGCTCAGCCTTTTCATCAAATTTACCCGCATGGGTAAGGCCATGCGCGCCGTGGCCCAGGACAAGACCATGGCAATGCTGTTGGGGGTGAACGTGAACCGGGTCATCTCCGTTACCTTCATCATCGGAAGCGCCCTGGCAGCGGTAGGCGGTGTGCTCATCTCGTCGCACATCGGGCAAATCAACTTCTATATCGGCTTTATCGCAGGCATCAAGGCCTTTACCGCAGCCGTATTGGGCGGCATAGGAAGCGTCCCCGGAGCCGTGCTCGGAGGTTTGGTGCTTGGGTGGACCGAGAGCTTTGCCACAGGCTATGTATCGAGCGACTATGAGGATGTGTTTGCATTCGGTCTGCTTGTGTTCATTCTCATCTTCAGACCCTCAGGCATTCTCGGAAAGACCTCTTCGGAAAAGGTGTAGATAGATCATCCATGGATACCGACCTGAAGCCTTTTTTGCAGCGTATCCTCAATGAGATACGAAAATCGAGTGCTGTTGCACTATGGTTTATGTTTCTTACCTTCCCCATCATGGTCATGAAGGTCAACCCCCTGGATAAGACACTGAAGTGGCGCTGGATGAATATGGTGTATGTGGGTATTGGTGCCTTTTTCCTCTCATTTATCTGGCGATACCTTTTAGAGCGCAAGGAGATGGGGGCAGCCAAGGATGAGGCTGAGACCTGGCAGAAGAGGGCAGGCAAGCTCATCCGGTCGGATAAGCGAATTTCTATACCATGCACGGTCGGCTTAATCATCTTTGCCGTGAGTTTCCCGTTCCTGTTTTCAAGCTACCAGACCTCCATCATGATCACAGCGCTCATGTATGTGATGCTGGGGTTGGGACTCAACATCGTGGTGGGGCTGGCCGGCCTGCTCGATCTTGGTTATGTGGCCTTTTATGCCGTGGGTGCATATTTCTATGCCTTGATGAACCACCATTTCGGGCTTGGTTTCTGGGTGGCCCTGCCGCTGGCAGGGGGCTTGGCAGCCACATTCGGTATCCTCTTAGGCTTCCCGGTGCTCCGCCTGCGGGGCGACTACCTGGCCATTGTCACCTTGGGCTTTGGTGAGATCATAAGACTTATCCTGGAAAACTGGAATGAGTTATCCTACGGACCTAGTGGAATTGCCGGGATATCCAGACCGGCTACTTTTGGCATAAATCTGACCCTTCAGCAGCATATGATCTACCTCTATTATATCATGATCTGTTTAGTGATCTTTACGATGCTTGTGGTGAGCAGGCTCAGAAATTCCCGGATCGGCAGGGCATGGATAGCTCTTCGTGAAGACGAAGTGGCCTGCCAGGCCATGGGCATTGACAAGACCAAAACGAAGCTCACGGCCTTTGCCCTGGGGGCAACATGGGCGGGTTTTGTCGGCTGCATCCTGGCTGCCAAGACCACCTTTATCAACCCGGCAAGCTTCACCTTCATGGAATCGGCCATGATACTGTCTATCGTGGTGCTGGGCGGTATGGGTTCCATTGTGGGGGTGGTAGTGGGCGCCTTCATCCTTATCCTTCTGCCGGAGTATTTGCGGGCCTTCTCGCAGTACCGCATGCTTGCCTTTGGTGCCAGCATGGTGCTCATCATGGTATTCAGGCCCCAGGGCATTATCAGCGGCATTAGGCAGCGCTATGAGTTCCATAAAGGACTCAGTAAGGGAGAGGCGCTATGACAGCCACGATGCCGGTGCTCGATATCAGAGGACTCACCATGGACTTTGGTGGGCTGCGCGCGCTTGATAACATAAGCATCCAGGTGAACAAAGGTGAGATCGTAGCCTTGATAGGGCCCAATGGTGCAGGCAAGACGACCTTTTTTAATTGTATCACAGGAATGTACGAGCCCACAAAGGGTGATATGATCATCGCCCCCCCCGGCAAGGCAGAACAGAGACTCAATAAGCTCAAGCCGAACATAGTAACGGCGCACGGACTGGCGCGAACCTTTCAAAACATAAGGCTCTTCCAGAGGATGACCGTGCTTGAAAACGTTATGGTTGCCAGGCATTGCAGGACCTTCTCGGGCATTGCAGGCGCCATACTTCGGGACAAGAGGACACAAAGGGAAGAGAACGACATGGTAGAGTTCTCTTACAAGATGCTCGAGAAAGTTGGCCTGAGCAGATATGTAAACGAGCTGGCCCATGAGCTTCCCTATGGTGCCCAGAGGCGGCTCGAGATAGCCCGGGCAATGGCTACCGAGCCGTTTCTGCTCCTGCTGGATGAACCGGCAGCTGGAATGAATCCCAAGGAAACGAGCGAGCTCGACCAGCTTATCACCAAGATCCGGAATGAAGAGGGGATAGCCATCCTGCTCATCGAGCATGACATGAAGCTTGTCATGAGTATTTCAGAGAGGATCTATGTGCTGGACTACGGGCAGATGATCGCCCATGGAACACCGAAAGAGGTCTCGGATAATCCGGATGTGATCAAGGCATATCTGGGGGAGGCCTTTGATGCTTAAGATAAAAAATCTTCACACCTACTATGGCGGCATACATGCATTAAAGAGTATTTCTCTGGAGCTTACCCAAGGCGAGATCGTGACCTTGATCGGGGCCAATGGTGCCGGCAAGTCCACGACCCTCATGTCCATCTGCGGCATTGTCCCGCCGCGCTACGGTGAGATCCACTTCATGGGCCAGCCTATCCAGAATATGAACCCGGACAAGATATTTGCACTCGGCATCGTGCAGGTCCCGGAGGGCAGGAGGATATTCCCCCAATTAACAGTCACGGAAAATCTTGATATGGGGGCATACCTCAGGAAGGACAAGGCAGGCATCAAACAGGATATGGACTATATCTTCAATCTCTTCCCGCGCCTGGCCGAACGGCGCCACCAGTTCGGAGGAACACTAAGCGGCGGCGAGCAGCAGATGCTCGCCATATCGCGCGGGCTCATGAGCAGGCCTAAGCTGCTGCTGCTCGACGAGCCGTCGCTGGGCCTGGCGCCGGTGCTCGTACAACTTATCTTCGAGACGATCCAAAAAATCAATAGAGAGAACAAGACCACGATCTTCCTTGTTGAACAGAACGCAAACATGGCGCTTCGCATAGCGCACCGCGGCTATGTCATGGAGAGTGGCACCATTGCACTTGAGGACTCCGCATCAAATTTGCTGAAGAGCGAGAAGATCAAGGCGGCGTATTTGGGGTTGTAAATGTTGCTTGTAGGAGCGGCTTCAGCCGCGATTTTTTCCTAATCATGATCACATGATGATCGCACCTGAAGATGCTCCTACAGATGTTGTATTACCCACCGCGGTGTACAAGCGGATTTGTCCGCGACTGACATGAAGTGATCGCGAGAAACATAATCGCCATTAAAATCGCTCCTACGAATGCAGTCCATTCCCCGTTCGATTTGCTTTTGAATGCCGCATACGTTATGATTGCTGAATGATGCGAAACAATAAGCTGCCGCCGGACATTCTTGATAAAATCCCGTCCTTGATCGGGAAGCTTCAGGATATCGACTCCATTGATGCGCTTTATCTTTTCGGAAGCGCGGCAAAGAAAAACCTGAAACCATTGAGCGACATTGATATTGCAGTTCTCATTAGTGATGAGCTTAACAAAGATGAGATTGAAAGCATCAAGCTTGCATTAATAGGATTGATAGCAGGTACACTTTCGACCGAGGAGTTTGACCTGGTAATTCTCAACGATGCCCCCATCAGATTTTCATATATTATTTTGAAGGATGGGGATCTGGTTTTTGTGAAGAATGAAAGTCACCTCATAGAGTTCCGGGAAAAGGTTGTGAAATATTACCTGGATTTTTCATACTATCTCAAGAAGTTCAACAAGGCGTTTCTTGATGGGGTGGGGTACCATGGATGAAAAGATTATGGAATGCCTTAAGCTTTTGAAGCGGTATGTCCATTATCTTCAGAACATATCAAAAGCTGAGAAGGACAGATTTGTCGATGATTATCTGCTAAGAGGCAGTGCCGAGAGGTATCTTCAGCTTGCAATAGAATGCTGTATAAATATTGGCAACAGGCTCCTCTCCATATTGCAGATGAAGACACCGGTAAAGACACCGGAGACTTATGGAGATATCTTCCGTGAGATGGCACACCTGGATATTATACCAACGGATTTTCTGGATATCATCATCAACATGGTCAGGTTCAGGAACAGGATTGTTCATATGTACTGGGATGTGGACCCTGCCCAGCTTTACGATATACTTCAGGAACACCTTGTTGATTTTGACAGATTCAGCGAGCATGTCATCGATTATCTGAACACAGCGAAAATATAAAAGCCTCCCCCCCGTAGGAGCGATTTTAGTCGCGATTCACCCAAGACCATAGCATCTCCCATGCCGCATTGTAGGGTCGGCTTTAGCAGCGATTTTTTCCATCACCGGGGGAGGGCATGGGTAATGGGGATGTCCCAGTTTATTGATATTCTATCTCAATGAACCATATTCGCTAGTAACAGCTCTACCTTTTTCACAAATCTAACAGCAAATTCAAATGCCTGAGCAGCTTCGTCTTTCGATATCAATCCGGTTACTTCATAGATGACCCCGTGTCTTTTGCTCCGCATCTTTTCAAAGAGGTAGATTTCATCCTTGAATGACTCACCAGGGTAGTCTCTGCAATAAGTACGACGGTCTTGTGTTGTGCCGGTCCGGAGGCCGGTTGGAAACCTTTGGCAAACATAAGTGCATGCGTTGCCTGAAGAATGGCATTGTATGCCATGCTGAATGCCCAGTTCGAATCTGTAGTGGCCATGGTATGCGTCTGCCCAATTAAAGATCGTTGGGTCTAAAGTAACCGGGAGAAGCAGGATGTCTTAAAGACGATCAGGAAGGAGCTTAAAAATCTCTTCCCTGCCGGATAGTAAAAATTTAGAAGGAAATTCTCTCTTCATTTTGTAACGGTAATGCCGTGCTTCTTGATAAGATCATGCAGGGTCGGCCTGCTTACATCGAGATCTTGAGCGGCCTTGGATATGTTACCTCTATAGCGTGTAAGGGCGTACCTTATGGCTGAGATTTCAGCCGAATCACGGAATTCTTTGAGAGTTTTCATAGCTTCATCTTTCTCCGTATCGCCAAGGTCAATGTCCTGAAGCTGGATGTAGTCACCCTCGGCCATTACCACGGCGCGTTTGATCCTGTTCTGCATCTCACGGATGTTGCCCTGCCAGTCATGCATCATCATGGCCTCTATGGCGGCGGTACTGAATCCTTTGAATCTCGGGCCGATCTCCTTGCTGTATGTATCCAGGAAGTATCTTGCCAGTACCGGGATGTCGTCGGGTCTATCCTTGAGTGCGGGCATAATAAGGGGAACCACATTGAGCCGGTAGTAAAGATCTTCTCTGAAACGGCGATCCTCCACAGCCTTCTTGAGGTCTACATTGGTGACGGCGATCACCCGTGCATCTATTGAAAGGGGTTCCTTACCACCGATCCGGTCAATAGTACCCTCCTGGATAAACCTCAGGAGCTTTACCTGGAGCTGCAATGGGAGGTCGCCTATCTCATCGAACACTGCGGTGCCGCCCTGGGCCCTCTCCACTTTACCGATTTGACGGGCATGCGCCCCGGTGAATGATCCTTTTTCGTGGCCGAATAGCTCGCTCTCCAGCAAATTCTCCGGGATGGAGCCACAGTCGATGATAACCAGCGGCATCTCGGATCGGTCGCTCATGGCATGGATGGCCTGTGCAAGTCGCTCCTTACCCGTGCCGCTCTCACCCTGGATGAGAACCGGGTAGTCGGTGCGCGCAACCTTCTTGGCCTGCTCGAACAGATCCATCATGGGCTGTGAGGTGGCCACCATACCGTGAAACTGGAATTCTCCGGAAACCATGCACTGAAGCTCGGATACCTGACTCTCCAGCCGGGACAAATAAACCGCCCTCTTGATTACGATTCTGAGCTCCTCAAGGTCCACTGGTTTGGTGTGGTAGTCGTATGCACCAAGCGAAACGGCCTTGACGGCATTGTTTTTGTCAGTGTTACCGGTGATCACGATGACCTTCGTGTGAGCCTTTTTTCCGATGATTTCCTCGAAGAGCCTTAAACCTTCTTCGGCGCTGTCCGGATACGGCGGAAGTCCAAGATCCAAGAGTACCACCAAAGGGCTCTCGGTGTTGAGGGTATCCATCGCATCTGCGGCATTTTCAGCAACATAGACATCATAAGTATCGCTCAAGCCCCACTTAAGCTGCTTTGCCATACTTGCTTCATCCTCAATGATCAGTATCTTTTCCTTCATAATTTTAAGCCTCTGGTGCTCAGTCATTTTTGCTATGGATAATGGATATCCTAAAGCGCCCAATAACAGCGTGGTCTAACCCTTGGATCCAACAGGGAGAAGCCATATTGCCATGGTAACTCCATGTTCCTGATTCGGCTTCACATCGATTTTTGCCCCGAGTTGGTCGGCCATGTTCTTTACCTGCCACAGCCCGAGTCCTGTGCCTTTCTTCTTTGTAGTTTGGAATGGTTTGAATAGCTTCTCCCGGATATACTCATCCGTCATCCCAACACCATTGTCAGTAATGGAGATGAATGGTAAATTTTCCCCTATACGGGCGGTGATTGTTATCATCCCGTCATTTCCAACTGCTTCAGTTGCGTTCACGATAATATTCTCCAGGATCTTTTCAAGGACATCCGGGTCGGTTCTCATCTCGCAGGCACTTTCATAATCACGTTTGAGCTCGATTCCTTCCAATCTGGGTCTGAGCCGGTCAAGGAGATTGTCAAGGAATGGACCGATATTGAGGGTCTTCAGGTGGATTTCCTGAGGTTCCGGGATGGCCTGAAGCTTATTCATGACCTTGTCGATCCGGGCAAGGGCATCGGAGATGGTTTCCAGCATGTCATGACGGAATTCCGCCTGGTTCATATGTCTTGGGGCATTCTGGAGGATAAGAGAGAGGTGACCTGCTGCGTTCTTGAGGTCATGGAGGACGGTTGCAGACATACGGTTATAGGTGTCAATCTCTTTGTTTTCGGCAATCCTCTTGGCATAGCGTGCACTCATGAGGGCGGCGCTTGACTGCGATGCTACCGCACTCAGCAGGTCGATATCATCCTGGCCGTAGGGTGTACCCGGGTTCTCCTGGCCGATAGCAATAAACCCTATCATGGTTCCTGCCGTCATACCTACGGCGAGCTCCAGCTTATTCCGGTCAATGAAGTCGCGGTGATTCTTTACAATCTCCTCCCAAGTAGTGTCGTGTGTCTTGCATGGTGTTCTCTTCAAATAATAGGGGTTATTCCCAAGGTAAGTGATAATGGGGTGGTCATCTCTGATGAATTCGTCTCCGGAGGCGTCAGGAAAGGAAAAGGCGCGCCTGTAAACTGATCCTTCAAGCAGCCAAATGGAAAGTTCCCTGATATACATGCTGTCGAGGATCACTTGCGATGTAACGTGGATAATCTGTCTCTCGTTAAAGGCAATCGACAGGTATCCGCTTAGCTCTATCCATTCTTTTCGATAATCGTACTTGTTAGAGAAGAAGTGCGTGTTGATGAAGAATCTTATGCGATTCCTAGCTTCTTGTGAGAGGATCAATATGGAAAGAAAAATGAGTGAGAGAAAAACAATAAATCCCATGGTCGCCAATGATAGCTTTAAACCAAACTGCCCGATCCATATGAGTACCAGCCCCGTGAAGAGAAGGTATGTGCCGATACTGATAAAGGTGATGGAATGATAAACCACATAACGTGATACGAAGATATCCATCTCGAAGAGCTTAAAACGGATGGAAAAGAAGATGAGGAATGTGACACCCACGAGGGTGATCAGAGAGCATAGTATAAGTATGTCGTTGGTTATGGAGTTGGTGCTGAGGCGGTATATGGAGGCCATACACAGGGATGCCCCTATTGATATAGAGCCCAATGCAGGATACTTGAGAATCCTCCTGCTGGCACCTTCTGAAGATCTGAGGATGTTCTCCATAATCCAGATAAATGCAATTGCACCCAATATGAGCAGCAAAGACTGGATACGGCCGAGCCAGTCAATGATCACTACTCTATTAAGGGTTATATCTGCATAGGCTTCCGGGTAGATGAAAAGCGTAAGTCCGTAGAGTGCACAGATCAGGGTGAGTCCACGCCGTGTCCAGATAACGAGGTGGGCCCTTCTTGATATGTTCTTCTCCATGAGAATAACAGAAACGATAAAAAAGCTGATGGATGCCAGTTCAAAGAATGATGCGGCTTGGAGTGCTGATAAAGACTCGCTGAGATAATAAGTAAGATGACAGATCTCAATGGCTGCAATGGAGATTAGGCCGCACGCAATGGCCTTTCCGTGTGCGGCTCCGCTGCGGGATAGAATGACCACCCCTCCCAGCAGACTCACCAGTGCAGTTATTCCATAGAAAAACAGAATCATAATCTGCCTTTATCATCATCAAGTGTAGCAGAGATCTGACAAATTGTCGAAAAAATTAACAGTTGGACACATTACTGACCAAAATAACTCCAAATTCTAATTTGAGACAAGACAAATCAATACGTTAGCCATACGATAAGCGATTTTCCGTAAATGCGTACCTCACCGGATGGATCGGCTATTTTGGGTATTTCGAAGCAACATCAGTCTTGCGGGACCTTGATAGCTGGATCAGGCATCGTCTGCGCTGTGTGCAATGGAAACAATGGAAGGTATACAAAAGAGCTACATATGTGCTGAGGAGATAGTACCGACCAGCAAAATAAGTTTTTCATGCGCTTGAGTGGGATCGCCAACGGGGTTATACTTGGATTACATCATCGGCCGAAACGTTTTGCAATTGGCTCTATTATACAACATTACGCAACATAAGTGCGGCCGTCACATAAACCATCTTATGTGCTGCAGCACATAAGATGGTTTAACGCTCCTAGTCCGGTTCTGCGAGGGGCGGGGAACAACGTTGGTATGGTTGTAATAGTGTGGCACCGCTGGGAAACCAGGCGAAAACGGAGAAGACAAATTTCAACCTGCAACCATCGGAGAACCCCGTCTACTCTCCTAATCGGGGATGCACAATTGTGATAACAGTCCGTCTATTTCATTTACAAGATATTGGGGTTGGTGGAGCTAACCGCCCGCCCCCCTAAACTTTTAATGTATTTCTTAGGAAATCTTCCGATAAGATAGTTAGTTAACAAATCCTAAATAATAGGGTTTCAACATGAAGACGGAGTATAACGTTTTTAATGATAGAAGAAATAATCTTAGAAAAACTTACAAGGCATTCGAAAAAGAATTGGTAATTAGTATATCTCAAATATCAAACCCCAAAAGGTGGATGTGGCTTGGTTATAAGGGAGATGTTTTAACTTTAGCTTGATGAAAAAATCATTAGAAGATAATCTCTTAATCCCCTCAAACTTCTGTGAAGAGGTCAATGAAGTCGTTCGTGAGCGACGGAGAGAGAAACGGAAAAAGGTCAATATATCAATCTCGATCAAGTTGGGGAATTTGTTCAGTGGACATGGTATCACAAAAGATATCAGCAAGCATGGCCTCCATCTTAAATCTCTCCAGATCATCAGATACTATAGTAACATCCAATTCAAAGACTTAACCGGATTCTTAATCCGGGTCATGATACCCTCTGAAGGTATAACGATTAATGGTGTGATTGACTGGGTGGACCTGAAAAATGGCGAAGGGGCAATCAGCATCTTGAGCACCTCCGATGACAACCGCTGGCAGAAACTCTGTGAACAGGCGCAATAGGAAAGAATGTTCTTATTTCTCTCTCTATTTTTGTCTCCCTTCTTAAAGTAGGATTGAGATTCCTTCGATTTCATCTTGTTTTTATGATGCCTGGAAACTGAAGATCTTGGTAATGTTTTCCTTAGAGTCTTTTCAAATCCTCTGGCATCGAGGAGTCATTTAGGCTGCCGTGACCGCCTTGGTCTCCAAGAGCAAGGGTACCTTCTTCAGCGGTTCACTTACTTCTTCAGTCCTGATTGGAGCTTTGCGAGTAATTCTAACGCCTGCTGTTTCTCTGGGAACTGTTTTTTACTACTGGTCGATTTCATCAGGTACTGCACAGCCTCTTTGCCTCTCCCAAGGTCCACCAAGGCCAACGCTGTGTGATAGAGAATAGTCGGGTCGTCCGGGTCGTCCTCCTTCAGTTTTTCCAGTGCCAGCTGGAATTGGCCTAGTGCATTCTCGGGTAGGCCCTTCTTGAGATAGACATAACCCAGGGTATCAGCAATCCTTGGGTCCTCAGGGTACATATCCTTGGCGGTTTGGGCATATTTCAGCGCATTCTCAAGGTCTTCCTTTTTTCCACTCTCTGCGAGAAGCCACGCCATATTATTTGCAGCAAGAGCATTTTTAGGGTTCTTATCGAGGATATACTGATAGTACTTTTTCGCATTGTCGGTTTTTCCCACCTGTTGATTAAGAAGTGCGAGCATATTGGCGGCTTGAAGATCATCAGGATTCTTTTTTAAAATCTTTTCATATTCATCAAGGGCATCTTTCAACATATTGTTTCGGGCGTAGAATTGTCCCAATGCATGATAAAGCGGAGGTTTGCCAGGTTCCATGCCAATAGCCTTTTTGATTTCAGCAAGTGCCTCACTTTTCTTTCCCGATTCTTCAAACAGTGCTGACAAAATCATGTGGCATCCCGAAGATTCTGCTTTTGAACAAATACCGTTTAACCTTGTGATGGCCTCCTGCAGGCCGATGTTTCCAGGTGCAGTGTAGGCATATAACGCAAGCGCCTCATCATTTCGCGGATAGAGGGTGATGGCCCGTTCAGCAATAGCATAGGCATTCTTCTTGTCTTTTTGACTAAGTAAATACTGTATCTGTGCATGGAGGGTTATCCACTCATTCGGAACAACCTCTTTGAGAGATTGAATATAAGCCGATGCATCCTTTGAATCGGAGGTTCTGAGTGCTGAGAGCGCTCCGATATACATAATATCAGGGGTCTTAACTGAGTGCTTGACAAAGAGATTGGTCTCTGAGAGGGCATCCTTGAATTGTCCCTGGAGGAAATAGATCTTTGCCATCATTTCATGGAGTTGAATATTCCGATCATTTTTCTTTAGAGCATTCTCAACAAGCTCCTTCGCCTTCTTCACATCACCTTTCAGAAGGTACGCCTGGGCTGCGGTTGATGCAACCATTGGATGTTCTGGGGCAATTTTCAAAGGTTGAGCCATCATCTCGATGGCCTTGGTGCTGTCTTTTTCCCCTAGGAATATCTGAGTAAGAAGGATTTTTGATTGGATATCTTCGGGATCTTTTTGCACTGTCTCAGTGAGGAGCTTTTTTGCTTGTGCGACATCATTTTTTTCCAGGAGTATCTGTGCAATTTGGGTGCGTACCTGCGTAGTGTCCTTTAGCTCGCGGGCCTTCTGGGCAGCCTTCAAGGCTCCATCCAGATCGCGATTCTGATGGAGTATTGATGACTCAAGAAGATAAGGTTCAGGGCTGGTAGGATATTTTATCTTCATGGTAGACAGCTGGCTATGGTAAAGGGCATCCATCTTGTGACGGGCATAAAACACGGTCAACTCAATGCCTGTATTTAAATTTCCATCTGAAACCCGATATGCCTCCTCAGCCCATTTTTTTGCATTGTTGATATCATTCATAAATGCATAGATATTGCTCGCCAAAAAACGTATTCTGGTAGATTTGGGGAAGAGGGCACATGCCTTTAAGACCAGGGCAAGAGCATCCTCACTCTTCCCCACGGTCATGTACATTTGGATTGTGTCAAAATACATGTCCTCTGTTGGGCTGGATGACTTTATCAGTTCCTCCATGACCTTGATACCCTGCTCCCTTTTACCGCCCATAAATTGAGATTGAGCGAGGATCTTTTTTGCCAGGGTATTTTTCGGGTCTTTCCCGAGAATGGCATATGCTTGCTTCTCCGCCATGTCGTATTTCTTTGCAAGAAGGAGCATGGAAGCAAGGTATTCTTGGGCCTTCACATTTTTGGGATCAGCTGTAGAGGCCTTGAAGAAAGCCACATAAGCCTCCCTTGGGCGGTTGAGTTTGAGCTGAGCCTCACCTAGGCTGACGAGAGTCTTCGCATCGTCAGGGGCTATCTTCAGAGCATTCTGATATTGGATGGCCGCCTCGGCATACTTCTTCTGAGTAACATATTTTTGTGCACTGGTGAGATAATCGTGCCGCTTTTGTTCCGGGCTTTTAATGCATCCGACAAGAGCGACCACCAAGAACATCATAACAAGCACATGGAAAAGATTAGATCTCCTCATAAACCCTCCATTCAGAATTAACGCATCAATATTATGAATATTCCAATATCATAGTTGATCATGGAGGGAAAGTGCCCAGTACTCCTCGCCGGTCTCCCGAAGCACTAGGATCTATGGTTTCATCTCCCAACTTCATATCCAACAAGGCATTCCTTGATGTGGTGGGGTACCATGGATGAACAGATCATGGAATACCTTCAGCTTCTGAATTGTTATATATATTATCTTCAGGAGATATCGAAAGCTGAGAAGGACAGATTTGTCGATGATTACCTGTTAAGAGGCAGTGCCGAGAGGTATCTTCAGCTTGCAATAGAATGCTGTATAAAAATTGGTAATAGACTCCTCTCCATGATTATCTGAACACAGCGAAAATATAAAAGCCTCCCCCCGTCGGAGCGACTACAGCCGCGACTACAATTTACTCGCGAACTTTCAACCTGAAATTATCAAAATATGCCGTTCTTGGTTCCTTTAACTTATAAGTAAAGATACAGATATTAGTTATTTCAGCCAAATCCATTGTACGTCCTTTGGGCGACCTCATTATATCCATAATATCAATGCTTATGTGATTAGGCCCGGGGAGAAGCTGAAAGCCTTTATTGAACCTGTCAGTATACTCATTATTATGTTCTTTGTCATTGACCCGTACAGTGATTTTAAGGGGTGAAGATCCTTCCAGGAAGACATCGAAGGCAAGTCTCTTGTAGCCTCGCCAGTCATGCTGCAGATAATTCATTGACATGCCGGGGTACTCACCTGGATGAAAGAAGACTTTAAGGGAATATTCCCCATCGGTTGGATGGAGCTTAGTACGGACTGAATCACTTTCACTGTTTGTCCACCTTGACATCTCAAAATATGTTTCGGATGAGCTCAAAAGAGGAAAATTCATTTCCATTTCCCAGGTGTCAAGGGTTGCTGCAAAGATGGGGTATGCCCGCATGATCATGAGTACAAATGCTATGCTTCTCATCAGTACTATATTTTTATGACTGGCGCTTTTTGGGAATGAATGGGAAAAAATGAGGAAGACGGCTGCTCCAAGGGAGTCAGTAAGGATGTCTCCCACTCTGAAGTAGCGGTATGGGATGAATGCCTGGATGCATTCAGTGAGTGCTCCAATAAAGGTTGTTATTGTCCATACCTTGATGTATAGATTTTTTTGTCTGATCTGCCATTTCCCATTGTTTAGAACCCAGAAGGTCACAAGGGCAATCACCCCGAACAACAGGAGGTGTCCAAAGCTTAAAATAGCATCAATAATACGTGAATCGGAATCCCCGAAGTTATTGAAGAGAAGGAATGAAGTGATGGCAGCAGTGAAAAGAATAACAAAAAAAGGCCTAGGTTTTAAGAATGTCTCCATCGTGTAGCTTTACTTGAGGATAGGCACGACGCGCAACAAAAACAAACATATGCTTATATTTAAAGATATTCTTGACTTACATGAGAAAATCTTAATCATTTCTTTATCAAGTTTGAGTTGAATAATGACGAGGATCTATTATATCTAAGCTTCTAATTGATAACCTTTTTGAATACGAAGTATTGTTATCATTATTTTCACCCACTATGGCGGAGCTGTGCATAGCTTTATAGAATCAGGCAGAGTTTCTGAAAACAACACACCAATGTATCGGCTGGCAGAAGAGAAGGATGCCCTTTCATGGGATATGTTCGCGCTTTCACAACAGGAGGCCGGCCCGTATCATCTCTATGCTTGGAGACGCGCTGTTGAATCGGCCTATGGACACAAGGTGTACTATGTTATTGCCGAGGATCATGGAGGAACGGTCCAGGGTATACTCCCCCTTATCCTCGTGAAGCCCCCGCTGATGAAAGGGCGGCTCGTATCGCTACCTTTCTGCGATTACGGCGGGGTCATTGCAGCCGATGAAGGCATAAAAAATGCGTTATATCACTATGCATGTGGCCTCTCAGAATCACTCAATGCAGGGCTCGAACTGCGTTCCAGAATAACGGAGCCAGGGCTGAGCACGGAGAACCGGCTCAGGGAATTTACCCACAAGGTACGGATGGTGCTCGATCTCCCGGAGAATTCGGAAGCCCTGTGGAACAGCTTCAAGTCAAAGCTGAGGAGCCAGATAAAAAAACCCCAGAAGGATGGCTTTGAGTTTACTATTGGGTCCGCGGATCTTGTGAATGACTTCTACCGGGTCTTCTCAACCAACATGCATGATCTCGGCTCGCCTGTTCATTCAAGGGCATGGATTGAAGCCGTGGTGCGTTGTTATGGCACGAGGGCCCACGTGGGAGTCATCTATGCCGGGAACAAGCCTGTGGCAGGCGGCATCATCCTTGAGGGAAATGGAATAATGGGCATACCCTGGGCCTCGACCCTGAACAAATACAACAGTTCAAGCCCGAATATGCTCCTGTACTGGGGCTTCCTCGCATATGCATGCGACCATGGATTCAAGTGCTTCGACTTCGGCAGGTCATCACCGGGGGAGGGAACATACAGATTCAAGGAACAGTGGGGGGCTGTCCCGTGCCTCCTGCACTGGTACAAAGACGGTATTACCGCAGGTCCGATGCAAGGAGATGCCTCAGGCAGGATACGGCCCATGATCGAAAAGATCTGGGCTCGCATGCCCCAGAGGGTTGCAGACACCATCGGCCCCATGGTCAGGAGATTTATCACCCTTTAAATAAGTGGATTGATCGAGTGGCATATTCCCGAACATTCGATATACTTTCTCCCTGGTATCCGCCTGCAGAGGCGGCCTTACCGGTGTCGACCATTATCAGGTCGGCCCTTTGGGGTGGAGATGACTTTACCCTGGGGATCAGGAAATATCTCAACACAAGAGTTTGCGTTCTGGGCATCAGCGGCAGGGCGCTCCTGAGTCAGCTGCTCATAGCCTTGAAGGGCAAGGTGGATTCCAAAAGGAAACAGGTGTTGATACCGGGCTACACCTGTTATTCCGTGGCCGCCTCGGTGGTTAGGGCAGGGTTGAGTATCGCCTGCTATGACCTGAATTCCCAAACCTTCGAACCAGATATGGAATCCGTTCATGCCATGGCCGGGCCTGAAACTCTGGCTATCATCGGCCAGCACCTCTTCGGGATCCCCGCACCTATGGAAGGCCTCATGTCGGCTGCAAGGCGCATTGGGGCATACCTCATTGAGGATGCGGCCCAGGGGCTTGGTGGAACGCTCCGAGGGAAACCGCTCGGGACCTTGGGCGACTTTGGGTTTTTCAGTTTTGGACGGGGCAAGCCGCTGCCTTTGGGTACTGGCGGAGCACTGGTGGGTGATCCGGAGATGCTGAGATCATTGGTCCTGGAACAAGGTGATTTCGGGTACCTGAGCCTGCTCATTACTGCATTAACCCGTATGCTTTCGAATAAGAGGGTCTATGGTATCCTTGAGGCATTGCCCCTTGGGCTTGGGAAGACCATATTCGATCCTGAATTTCCCATTGAGGGCATGCCGCGGGTTGTACAGAGACTGGGTGCGAGCTTTCTGAACGATATCGAAACGCTCAACAGTCACAGATATGCCGTGGCACAGACCTATCACGAGGTGATCGGCAATTCAATTACCCCGGGAGATCATCCCGGAGCCCGGGCCGTTTATACGAGGTATCCTGTGATGGCGGGCAGGGATGCTCTACCGAAAACCCTGTTCAGGCTTGGAGTGAGGCGCATGTATCCGAAGGCGATCATGGATGAGCCTGCCATAAAACCCTATTGTGTGCCCGGCAACGTATCCACCTCAGGGGCATCCATGATGGCCGAAAGGCTTATCACGCTGCCCACCCACAGTGCCATCTCGCACGAGGTAGCACGAGACATAGCACTGAAGGTGAGAGAGGCATATCAGTGACAGCACTCTTCTGGGGCTCGATCATGGGTGTTGTCTATGCCTATTTCGGCTACCCTGCTGTGCTGTCCCTGATATCACTCTTCAGAAAGCCCAAGGAAGTGCATGGTGATAAGGTGTCCCATCCCAGGGTGACCCTGATCATTACAGCCCACAATGAGGAAAAGAGGATAGACAGGAAAATTCAAAACACCCTTAAGATAGATTACCCCAGGGACAAGCTGGAGGTACTCTTTGCATCGGATGCATCCACCGATGCCACCGATGAGATCGTAAGTCAATATGCACACAAGGGGATCGGCCTGGTCAGGGCCCCTCAAAGGAGAGGCAAGGAGTTTGCCCAGAAATGCGCCATAGAAAAGGCCACAGGTGATATCATCGTGTTTTCGGATGTGGCCACCGTGATCGAGCAGGATGGAATCTCAAAGATCGTGTCCAATTTCGCAGACCCAACGGTGGGTTGTGTGAGCAGCGAAGACAGGTTCATCGACGAGAAAGGGAACGTGAGCGGTGAAGGGGCCTATGTGCATTACGAGATGTGGCTTCGCTCCCTTGAGACGAAGGTGAATTCCGTGGTGGGCCTGAGCGGGTCGTTCTTCGCCGCCCGAGCAGAGGTATGCAGGGACTGGCCCACAAACATACCCAGCGACTTCAACACACTCCTCAATTCCATCCGCAGGGGTTTCAGGGGGGTCACCGATCCGAGCAGCGTCGGCATTTATACCAATATCAAGGATGAAAAGAGAGAGCTTGACCGGAAGGTGAGGACCATAACCAGGGGGATTTCAGCCTTCATGGAGAACGTCGAGCTTATGAATCCTCTGCGTTATGGGATTTTTTCCTGGCAGCTTTTCTCGCACAAACTCATGCGATGGTTAGTGCCCTGGTTCCTTATTATTGCGATCTTCGCTCACTTTGGTCTCTCCGTGCGTAGTCGTTTCTACCGTGCATTGCTTATACCTCATGCGTGTTTTTATATCCTGGCAGTTTTGGGCTCATTGACTTCTTCATGTTCAGTATTTGTAAAAATACCCTTCTATTTCATCCAGGTGAACCGTGCCATAGCCATGGCCTGGATAAAATTCATGAAGGGCGAGCGATTTGTTACCTGGACACCCTCGGCGAGATGAATTGATCTTGAAAATATATGTTATGGTTCTATTGCTCAAAAAGGATAAGACCGATATAAGAACAGTAGGGAGGAAAGATGTATTATCCCTTGCCCAACTCAAATAAGGCCGGAGTCTATGAGTAATTCTTCTGAAAGAGAAACATTCGAAAATTCAAAAAAACATCTGCTGCTCTGGGGTCTGCTCACCCTGAGCTTCATTGCGTGCTATTACACAACATTTATGTGGCTGAATTACAAATACCAGGGGCAGGATTCCTACTACTCTCACGGCTACCTCATACCTTTTGTCACTGCTTACCTCATTTACCTGAAGCGTAACGAAATAAGAGAAGCACCTGTCGGGAGTTCTTCTTGGGGCCTCGGGGTTATAGTGCTTGCACTGGTGATCCGCATCTTCGGGGCCCTGGGAGACATCAACTTTGCTTCCGGTTTCTCCATAGTGCTCTATTGCTTTGGGTGTTCATTATTCTTGTTGGGCTCCCAGATAACGAAGATATTGGCCTTCCCGCTGTTATTCCTCGTGTTCATGTGCCCCATCCCCGAAGCCTATATAAACATCATCGCCCTGCCATCCAAGTCGATTGCAACAAGCTTGGCCTTGTTCATCATGGATATTTTCAGGGTCCCTTATATCAGGGAGGGTTTCATTGTTCATCTCGCCCAAGCCACCTTCGTGGTTGGCACGCCATGCAACGGTATGCGGTCTCTCATATCCTTTGCCGCCCTCGGCGTACTGATGCTCTACCTGTTCCGGGCATCGTTATGGAAGAAGATCATCTTCCTGGCTATGATTCCCCCACTTGCGGTGTTGCTTAACGGGGCTCGCATTGCCCTGCTGCTCTGGATCGCATATGCATATGGTGAAAAGGCCGCCTCCCCTGAGAGCTACCTCCATGATGGGTCGGGGCTTTTGGTCTTCATAATCGGGTTTGTAACGATGATGTTCTTGGTGAGGAAGATCAATGAACAGAAGAATAGTTAATTTTGTTGTAGTGATTGTCCTGACCCTCATCGCTGCAGGGCTCGTGAGTGCAGCGAAAAATACTGGCCCAATAAAGAACAAACACTTTTTCGATTTCCCCCTTGTCATTGGTGATTGGACAGGCAGGGAAATACCCATGAGTGATTATGTGTACAAAGGCATTGAGACACCATACCTGTTTCTCCGAGATTACAGCTCGCCACGTTATCAGAATCCTGTGAATCTCTCCATCGTCTGGTTCGACGACACCAACGTTGCCTTCCATGCCCCTGAAGCATGCCTCGGCGGGGTGAGCAACGAAGTGAAAGAAGAAGGTACCCTGAGTGTCAAGCTGGACAGAGAATATGAAATAAGAAAGTTTATCACGAACCTTGGGAGTATCGATTATCTGGTTATTTACTTTTTCGATGTGGATGGATTTATCACCACAAGCCAGTCCGATATACGCATGCAGGTGCTCTCCAAGAGGCTGCTTTTCCGCAGGGCAAGCGCATCTTTCATCCGCCTCATGGCGCCGGTCCGGGCAAACGAGCAGGAGACTTTGATACCCCTTCTGGATTTTTTACGGGTAATGTACCCCCTTGTTCCCGAGTATATGTATACAAAAGCAGCCATGCGCACACGATAACCCCTGTTATGAGGTGCATATGGATGATGGCATGAAACCTTTGCATAACCCACTGGCCTTTAGACGTAGATCTGGAGCTGAAATCTAGCCGCAAACGCTATTAAACTATTGATATTAATTATGATAAGTGGTATTCTTTCTGCATCATTACATATGCAAAGGTCTTGTATTATCTGAATTAAGGGTCTGGTCGTGCAGGGTGAGATGGATAGAGTACAGGAACAGCTCGGAATGGTGTTCAAACCCCCGTTCCTGCTCCGATTACTGACCATCCTGACTGGTTCCTTGATGAAATCCGCATTGCCCTCTATCGGTTCTTGAAAATGGAAAGAACACTAATGTCTGGAGAACGAAAACCATGAACATTCTGTATACTCTGCTACAAAAGACATACCATAGGTTCAGAAGGATAAAGACAGAGAAATATTTCCAGAGTCTCATCGCCCGGGGGCTCACCATCGGTGAAGGCTGCATATTGCCGGATATCGAGAGTGTGTACTGGGATGTATCACATTGTTACCTGATTTCCATCGGAAATCACTGTGGCATCGCCTCCAATGTCCGGTTTATTGCCCATGACGGCAGCACAAAACTGTTTCTGGATTATACGAAGTTCGCCAGGATAGAGGTGAAAGACAACACTATGATAGGCGATTCAGCCATGATCCTCCCCGGGGTGACCATCGGCCCCAACTCCATCGTTGCAGCCGGCGCGGTGGTCACCAAAGATGTGCCCCCCAATACCATCGTGGCAGGAAACCCAGTAAGGGTCATCGCAAAGCTGGATGAGTATCTGGCAAAGATCGAGGCCATAAGGAAAGGGAAAAAGGTCTTTGACGAAAGCTATTACATCGAGAATCTCACGGAAGAAAAGAAGAGAGAACTCCTCGACTCCATAGGCCCCAACTTCGGATTGATCATATAAATAAATTCCCCCAAGTACATATAAAAGGACTCATGAGTTATCACATAGAAATAACAGAAAATCCTGCCGGATATAAAGACCAGATCATCCGCATGTGGCAGGAATACCTGCCAGACACCATGCCGGAACGCTACGAGTGGCTTAACATTGGCAGCCCTGCCGGCAAGGCCTGGTGGTTTCTTGCCCTGGATGACCAGTCAAAGATTCTTCTCGGTTTCATAACCCTCCTGCCGAGGCAGATTATCTGGAAGGGAGAGAAGCTGCTTTCCGGCATCATGGGTGATTTTGTGGTGGATAAGCCGCACCGGGGCTTCGGACTGGGGTTACAGCTCCCGCGGCATGCCTTGGATAAGGCGCTCGAGCTCGGGTTCAGCCTGATATACGTGATCCCGTACTATGGATCCATCAAACATTTCGAGCGGGCGGGGTTAAGACACAAGATCCGCCTTCGCTGGCTCATCAAGCCCCTGGATTTCCGTCGGTACGTGAGGAATCCCATTGCAGCGCGAACATTGAATATCGCGGCGCTCCTCTTCGACCGGGTCAGTCAGTCACTGTTTCTGAACCCGTTTGTGCTCAGGGGCAGCTATTTTGAAGAGGTAGAAAGCATCGGGCATGATTTCGATAACTTCTGGGCGAAACTAAAAAACGGGAGAGATGACATCCTTGGCAGTCGGGATTCCCGGTATCTCACCTGGAGATACCTGCAGAATCCGCTGATGAAGTTCCAGGTGCTCACTTTCAGGCAACGAGCTTCAGAAGATCTGCTGGGGTATGTGATATTCACCATCAATGGTGGCAAGCTGGATGTTTATGATATTCAATACCTGCAGAAGAAGGTTAAATATCTCCTTGTCCAGAAGTTGATCCGGATTGCCAAAAGAGAAAGATGTGAAGCCGTGTACATCCTTTTATCAGCTGGCGACAATGCACTCTCAACCCTGAAAGTATTCGGGTTCATCCCCAGCGAGGGAAAAAATCCCCTGTGCTATGCTGCAATGGATCCGGAATTGAACCTCGACACCTGGCGGTTTTTCCAGGGTGACCGGAATGTATGAACACAAGGAAAGGGAATTTTAATCTCAGCCGGGTTAATTCCTCGCAGCTTGCTGCGGGGTAATTCATTGGATGCCTTTTCCAGGGGGAAGCTCAGGGTCATGATCCTTGCCTCCGGGGATCTCTGGGCAGGGGCCGAGGCGGTTGTGTACGAGCTGTGCTCGGGCCTGAAAGATCATGCCCTGGTGGAGGTCACGGCAGCGTTCCTGAATGAAGGCGTCCTGGCCGGCCAGACTCATGGAGGACAGGCTAGCAGCCAGGTCGATGGGGATGCAGGCCTGGCAGAAGATCGAACGGGAATTTTTATCACGAAAAATGGTGCAGGACTATTATGAGCTCTACACCTCTCTATTCTGAGGGAAATCGATGACCAATCGAAGATACACCTTGATGCAGGTAACCCACGACCTCGATATCGGCGGTCTTCAGCAGGTTGTGGTCAATATCTGCAAGTCCATTAACAGGGAGAAGTTCGATGTCTCGGTACTCTGTCTGAGAAACCTGGGGGCCTATGTCCCGGAAGTAGAGGGCCTGGGGTTGAAGGTGCACTTTATTCCTCAGAAAGAATCAGGTGTGGATTATTTTTCCTTTGTGAAGGCTGCAGAGGTTTTCAAAAGGGAAAACGTGGAGATCATCCACACCCACAACACCCAGCCTTTGATAGACGGTACCCTGGGCGCTCTTCTCTCAGGCGTGAAAACCATCGTCCATACCGATCATGCCAGGAATTTTCCTGATAAGAAGCGCTACATGTTCGCAGAGTGGTGTATGTCGCATCTGGTATATAAAATGGTGGGAGTATCCGATCACACTGTAGCCAATCTAAGGAAATATGAAAGGATCCCCCATAAAAAATTAACCACCATTCCCAATGGAATTGATGGTGGAAAATATCAAGTATCTATCGACAAAAACAGGAAAAGGAAAGAACTTGGCATTCCCCACGATGGCCCTATTATTGGGTTGGGTGTACGGATCGCCGAGCAGAAAGGCATCACCTATCTTTTACACGCCATGCCCGCTATCCTGAAGCGGTTTCCCGATCTCTCCCTGGTCATTGCCGGTGATGGCAATCTTGTGGAGGCATTGAAGCAGGAGGCAAGGGAGTTGAACATCGACAGCCATGTGTTTTTTGTTGGGCCCCGCCTCGATATGCCGGAGCTTCTCAAGCTGTTTCATCTCTATGTGCTCCCCTCGCTGTGGGAAGGCCTTCCCATGGTGCTGCTGGAGGCCATGGCAGCCGGTTGCCCTATCGTGGCCACCCATGTGGGAGGCAACGCCCAGGCCATAACAGATGGATACAACGGGACCCTGATCGAGTCGCGGAATCCACAAAAACTGGCTGAAGGAGTGGTGGACCTTCTTTGTCGGGAAGATCTAAGAGAAAAGTACATTCGTAACGGTCTCCAGGTTTTTAGGGACAGATTCAGTGCGGATATCATGACGCGGCGGTATGAGGAGCTATATCTTAGAAAAGGATGAGGGAGTTTTTTCTCAATGTTAAAAACAGAGGTAGGCACGAAAAGAAGAATCCTCTATATCGAATCGAACACGGATGGAACCATCGGCGGCTCCTATTATAGTCTCCTGTATCTCCTGGAAGGGTTGAACAAAGAGCTCTATGAGCCGCACGTGCTCTTCTGCCAAGATAACATCCTGGTACCCAGATTTAAGGAGGTGGCGGAAGAGGTCATTGTGCATAATTATGACCCTTCAGGCAGTAATCCGTTCAATTCCTGGAAGGCCATCCCGAGATTCATGAAGCACATCGTTCTGAAACAGCTGGAATTGCGGAAGATCATCAAAAGGGTCAGGCCCGACCTTGTTCACCTGAATAATACCTATGCAGCAAACCACGAATGGATGCTGGCATGTCGCCTCAACAATATCAGGATCGTGGCTCACGACCGCGGAACCAGGCCCCCTTCAACATGGCAGACGAGAGTTTTCATCCGCTTCTTGGAGGCTACGATATCCGTTAGCGAAGCGTATAAAAATATAGTAATTGAGCAGGGGCTAAAACCCAAAAGAATCAGAAGGGTATACAATGGGCTGGACGCCGAAAAGTTAAAAAAATATCGTTCGATACAAGACAGGCGCAAGGTCAGGGAAAGCCTAGGAATAAATGAGAACACCATCCTCGTGGGTATGGTGGGGAACATTGATTACTGGAAAGGCCAGTTGGTTTTCATCAAGGCCATGGATATTTTGGTCAAGGAGAATAGGGATATTCATGGAGTAATCATTGGGAAAACCGCAATTGGCGCAGAAAGTTATGAACAGGAAATTCAACAATTTCTTAATGATAAAAAGATCACGGGTAAAGTGAATCTGTTGGGGTTCAGACAAGATATCCCGCAACTTTTAAATGCAATGGACATATTTGTTCATGCCTCTGTGGAACCGGAGCCCTTTGGGAGGGTGATTTTAGAGGCAATGGCCATGGCAAAACCCATCGTAGCCACAAAATCTGGAGGTACCTTAGAACAAATAGAGCATGAACATTCGGGCTTGTTAGTTCCTATGGGCGATCATCAGTCTATGGCTAATGCGATTAAAAAATATACAACTGATATGAAATGGGCGAATAGCATCGGCGATAATGCCTTAGAAAGATTAAATGGATTTTTTTCTATAGCAAATATGGTGAAGGGCGTTGAAGACGTTTACGAAGAGATATTCGACTCCAGGAAATAGAAAGCTGAGCTGAGCATCAAAGTTTCTCAACACTATGTCTGTTGAAATGAAAGCAGCTAAAGGCGCCACCTGGCTGGCCATATTCCAGTTTACCGGCCAGGTCGTCTCATGGGTGGCCACTGTTATTGTGGCGCGGATCCTTGTCCCCGCTGACTATGGGTTAATGGAGATGGCCACCCTTATCACCGGCTATGCATTCATCTTTAACGAGCTCGGGCTCGGGCAGGCCATCATCCAGAGCCCCACCGCATCAGAGGGTCAACTATCCTCGGTCTTCTGGTTTTCGATGCTGTTGAGTCTCTTCTTTGCCCTGTTCGCCGTGGTCATTGCATACCCGACTGCCCTCATTTTCAATGAACCCCGGGTTATTCCATTGACACAGACAACATCGATCCTGTTTATCCTTTCAGGCCTGCAGATTGTTCCCCAGTCCCTGTTAAACAAGGAGATGAAGTTCCGAAGCAGCGGCTATATCTATATGATGGGGGTTCTGGTTTCATGCATATGCATGGTCATAATTGCCACATTGGGCGGTGGTGTATGGACCCTTATTTGGGGGCACATTATCAGGAGCTTCACACAAATGGTTCTTGTTTATTATACCACTGGGTGGCGACCGAAATTTTCTTTTCATTTTCAGGAGGCGAGACAGTTCATACACTTCGGGGTATTGGTGGCGATCGGAAGGTCTCTGTTTTATGTATATCAAAAGTCCGATAAGTTTTTTGCAGGCAGGGCCTGGCCGGCGCAATCACTAGGTCTTTACACCCTTGCCCTGCAGCTTGCCATGATCCCGACAGACAAGATTGTCACCATCATCAACCAGGTTTCATACTCTGCATTCGCAGCCCTTCAGTATGAAAAGGAGAGGTTCAATGCATTGTATTTAAATATTTCAAAAATTACCGCAACGTTGGTTTTTCCGATTTTCTGTGGGGGATTCTTAGTTGGTGATGACCTGATCAGGGTACTCCTTACTAAACAATGGTACCCCATGATTCCCCTGTTCCGGTACCTGTGCCTGGTACAGATTTTTGTTGCAATGAGCGCAGTGAATGGATTCGTTCATTCAGCCATGGGAAGACCCGGGAGGAATTTGATCTTAAATGCAACCCTGGTCGCATTCATGCCGATATCGTTTTATTTTGCAGTACAGTATGGATTGAACGCTATCCTGGTGCCCTGGTTTACGATATACCTGATCATTAATTGTGCATGGTTGCTTTATTCATTACAGAAGACTGAAATACCCGTGGTTTCATACCTGAATTCAATTAAGATCCCCTTTATGGCTACTGCAATAATGTTATTCGCAATTATCCTGGTGGAACATGGCTTGGGAATTCTCTATCCTTACCTGCCAATATACGGGTCATTTGCAATTGATGTGCTTGTTGGTACAGCAGTGTACGTGTTCTTTCTCTGGAAAATTGACGGTGACCTGGTGAGAATGTTGAGAATGTTGGTGAAAAGATAACGACTGAGGAGATTGTCTATGCGTCCGGTTCGATTGCTCTTTCTTGGTGGTGGCCCTATGATGCCCACCACGCAACCTATGGAGATGCTGAAACATGAATACTTCAGCAAATATTTCAGTGGCGATATCATCACGTCCATTATACACCCCAAACACAAGGTGATAAAATCCATCGGCAATTTTCAATATCATCCGTTTGTGGTTTCAGGAAACACCCTGGTGAAAAACATTAAATTGATAGCAATCTATATCAACAAAGCTTTGGAGATGTATCGAAGAAATGGAAAGTACGATGTTATTATTGCGCCCAATCCATTGCTTACCGGTTTGATCGCCTTGTTAGTAGGCAAGATAATTGGTGCTCGTGTAATCATTGAGGTGAACGGCAATTTTGAATCTGCATTCAAATATGGGAGAAAAGGGGAGATTACACCAGCCCGCATTGAGTCGTTGAAGGAGATATATTCCAGGATAACCATTCCTTTTATCCTGAAGAGAGCCGATATGGTTAAGCTTGTGTCAGATAACCAGTTGAAGCCCTTCAATATCAAACCAGATTCTATTCGGAGAAGCTCTTTCCCTAATTTTGTTCCAATTAAAAAGTTTATTGAAAGCCAGAAGAGCGATAAAAAGTATATTCTATTATTAGGGTATCCATGGTATTTGAAGGGGGTGGATCTACTCATAAAGGCATTCAATATGATAACAGTTGAATTCCCTGAATATCAACTAAAGGTTGTCGGTTGGTGTCCTGAGGGAAAGGAATATTATGAATCATTGGCAGGTAACAATTCAAGAATAGAATTATGTGATCCCGTGTATTATGAAAGCGTGATCCCTTTAATGGCAGAATGTTCCCTGTATGTTCTTGCATCTCGGACAGACGCCTCACCACGGGTTTTGAGGGAGGCCATGGCATGCAGAAAACCGATAATCGCATCAAACATCGATGGGGTGCCGGATTTAATTAAAGACGGGTATAATGGCCTGTTATTTGAAAAAGAAAACATTGATGATCTTGCGGAGAAATTGAAGCTTCTTCTGGAAAATAAGGAATTGGCAGACACATTGGCTGAAAATGGTTTTCACTATGTACAGGAAAACCTATCAGAAGAGTGTTACATAAATAATTACAGGAAAATGATTGATGAATGCTTATCAATTCATTGCGCTAATGAGATTCAAATATGAAACGGGGGAATATACCCGAGTTTGATGTAATGAGGGCTGTGGCCATACTGATCATACTCTTTCACCACCTTCCAGAGCACAGTGCTAATTTCTATAATCTACATTCCTTTGGCCTGAATGACTTCTCTTATGTAAATGTTCTGAATAGATATTTTGCCCTTGGTATCTTTATATTCATTTCTGGTTTCGTATTGTCAAAAACAAACAGAGGGTTAGAAACAAGCAAGGGGGTGAGGAACTTTATCGTAAAGAGATATATTAGGATTATTCCATTATATCTTATTGCATTTTTGATGTTTTTAAAAATATTCGGCAATCTCCTAGCCCCCATGACCCCTTTTTCTTTCATAGTACATATCCTCGGCCTACAAATACTCTTTGCTTCTAAATATTGTGAGCCGGTCTTTACTCTATGGTTTGTTGGTCTTATTATGGCATATTATTTCGTGTTTGTAGTACTTGAGAGATTTGGCAAACAAATGATATCCCTATTAACATTGTCCATTATCATTCCCCTAATCAGTATTCTATTGATCTATTACTTCGGTATTATAGATAAAAATTTTGTTTTGTATTTCGGGGTATTCATCGCCGGTATCATCTGTGCCAAATATGATATTCTTGATAAGATCAAAACATACCATATAGGGCTGGGAGTGGTTGCTTTTCTGGTTTCAACATATACTTATTCTTTTTTCATCTATCCTGCGATCACAGTTCAAGGTGCTAAACCAAGTTTGTTCTCTAATATAGGATTAGCTGCATTTCTCCTTACAAATATAATAATGCTGTCAACTGTTCTTATTGCATATAAATTGGCAAGGTGTATTGTTGGTACTGGGCATTATCATCTCCTGAAAATGATTTCATATGCTTCATATTCAATATTCTTGTTTCACAGACCGCTGTGGTGGCTTATGGCTTTAATATACACCCCAGAGAATAGTCTATTCCGGATTGCTTATATGATCCTGCTTGGTATTCCCATCATTATTGGGTGTTCCTATTATATTCAGAAGGGATATGATACGTATCCAGCAAAATATTTATCCAAACTCCTAATAAATTAGACCGTATTCATAATCACAAAAATCAGTTACAACGGCTATCGATAGTTTAAATAATATCATGACAAACATTACAGCATCAGATCGAGACGAATATACTATTTGGTTTTATCTGTTAATATTGTACTTGGTGTTCGATTATGGAAGGATTCATGATACGTTACATCTCGGATTCGCAAGGCCCTTGCTGATACTTATTCTGATATTCATTGTAATGATCATACAGAGTGGCCGGTTGTTTGATCTAAAAAATAAACAGGTAAAGTTGCTATGGATGTTTATCCTGCTTACCGCCCTGTATGTCCCTTTTGCACGGAACAATTTTTTTGCATACGAAACCACAAAAACCATGTTTCTCTACATGACGTTCGTAATCTCAACCATCATCTGCATAAACTCCATCGAACGCTTGAAGAAGATGATGTTTTTCTGTGTATTAATTATGGCATATATCTCGATCTATGCCATAACCCACAATGGGCATGGGCCCGGAAACTACTTTCTGGATGAGAACGATCTGTCCCTGTATATCAACATATGGATCCCTTTTTGTTATTTCCTATTTTTTGCTGAACAGAACAAGACTAAAAAGATACTCTACGCCGCATCAATGGCCCTGGGCCTGATGGCCATCGTAGTTTCATTCTCCCGGGGCGGATTTGTCGGGTTGATTGCAGCATCTCTTGCTATATGGCTATTTAGTTATCGGAAGTTTATATCAATGATCATCATAGCCTTGATGTTTCTCCTGGTTTCTCTTTTCAGCAGCCATTTGCCTTCGGATACATCATCTGTGCCAGTCAGTAGGCATCATGCCGGTCATACGTTTTGGGATGAAATGGCGACAATATCTGATACTGGCGAGTCAACTAATAAAGAGAGAATTGAGTCCTGGAAATCTGCGTGGAACATGTTTCTGGCCCATCCACTTGGGGTTGGTGGTAACAACTTTCCTATGCGGTTTTCAGAGTACCAGACCAATTACTTCAAACGGGGCATGTGGGGACGGGAAGCCCATTCTTTATGGTTTACCCTGATTACGGAGCTTGGTATCGGGGGTATTATCATTTTTAGTTTGTTGCTCTATTACAATATCCGAGATATCTTCTTTTTGAAAAATATGGATTCTCAGGTGCAGAACCAGGACACAATCTATCTGAAACATGTCGGCCCCGCATTCATAGCCTCGCTGGCAGGGTTTTTTGCTTCAGCCACATTTCTCTCCGTGCTCTACTACGCACATTACTGGTACATGACAGGGTTCATTGTCGCTGCAGCCAATATTGCCAAGCAGATGGAGGCAAACGAGGGAGGCTATTCGACACAATACAAACCAATCTCGGGAATCGATCAATAATGAACATGTTGAAAAAACTTGTCTCTATTTACTTTAAGTATTACCCCAAAACGTTTATTTTCTGCTACCACAGGGTCATTCCCGAATCAATTGCACAGGCTCAGTTGGTACACAGGGCGCTCTTTGTTACACCGGAAACTTTCGAAAACCAAATAAAATGGATGTTGCAACACGGTAAGATCATAAGTCCTGATGAGTTGTATCAATATACATCCCGTATGCGATTTATCATTACATTTGATGATGGATGGAAGGATAATTATACCTATGCTGTAAAGATTATGAAAAAATATAATATTGCTTCTACTTTTTTTATCACCACCGGAAATATTGATGATCGTGAACTTTTCTGGTCAGAAAATATCGGATTCTTGATAGCTGATGCTTTAAAAGCAAGCAGTCAAGAGCATGTAATAACAGTAATGAAGCACCTTATTCGTGATATTATCCATGAATATAATCTCCAGGGAAAATTATATGTGAATGAGAAATCGAAGAATGTATATTATATTTTAGATAGATTCATTGAGCATGCCAAGTATTTATCTGCCAACGAAAGGAAAATGATGTGTCTTACATTATGTAAAAATTTGAATATAAGTTACCATAATGAAGGAGAAATAAATTTACTCAGCTGGAATGAAATAGCATCAATGGCAGAAGAAGGCCATAAATTCGGATCGCACACACATACACATGAGTTATTAGATAGAGTTGATAACAGTATTATTGATTACGAATTAAAGCAGTCAAAATTCATATTAGAAAAAAAATTAGGGAAAGAGATTGATATGTTTTCTTATCCAAATGGAAATTACTTGAGAATATATATTCAAGAGAGTTTGAGGAGACATGGATTTAGGTACGCATTCACCTTGGGGGCTCAAGCCTTTCAATACAACGAAAGGTATCTAATACCCCGAGCTATACTGTTTGAAGACATATCTAGGTCTATGGATAGATATATTTTAAAATATATGTTAATTAATAGAACCAAGTCAATATGGAGAAAGAACTGAAAGATCAATTGTGTGTGGAATGATGCAAGAACAACAATATGTTGAAATAGTTAACCTTGAATCTCAAGTGTGATTAAAGGCCATGTTACAAAATTGGTAGAGTCTGGCACAATAATGCAATTCTTGTTTGTGTGTTTTTTGAAATTACAATGGGTTAAAATTTGGTATGCCTTCTGCAAGTAAGCTTAAATATCTTCAGAATGGAGGATAAGAGATGACATTAACTATTAAATATAGCTCAGTAGTATTGTTTTTAGCTTTATTTTTTTCAACTGTCCAAGCAGCGAACCTCTATGTAGATCGTGGAGGCCATCAAGCTACTTGGGATGGCACGAATGGGCACACCTATACATGCTCTCAGGGGACAGGAAAAGGTTACTCCACAATCCATGCAGCGGTTACAGCTATGGCTAGTGGCGATGATGTTTATATCCGAGGAGGGACTTACAATGAAAACGAAATATATCTCGGAAGTAGCGTTAGTGGGACATCGGGAAAATATTCTTCAATTCAGTCCTATCCAGGTGAATGGGCTATAATAGACGCTCAATACGCAGGTACGGGGAATAATCGTTCTGTGATTTGGTATGCTCAACCTGTATCTTATATCAAGTTTGAGCGTCTTGAGATTACAGGTGGTGGTGAGGCTGTACCTACTACTACGAACTTATATGGGGCGGGGATCATGTTATATGGGGCCTCTCATATAACCATGCGCTATCTGTATATACATGACAATTATGCAATGACGAACGTAGGCGCATCAGCCGGCATTCACCTGGCAAACGGCGGCGGTAATGGCGGCGGTTCCAACATAATCATAGAGTATTGTTACTTGAAAGGTAATGGCAATCCTCTCCCGCCGGGAAATGCGAATGCCAATAGAAATACAGCTAATGCCCAGATTGCTATTTATTCTGACTATATATATGGTACAGCACCAGTAAACTTAACCACTTGTACACATAATAATATAATCAGATATAATCTTCTGGACGGATCTGCTGCCACTGGGGGTAATGCCTTTATAGGCTTTATGCACAAGGCATCACAAAGGCTGACTGGGTGGACTTATGGAGAAACCGGGAACGCAGCAGACTATACCCCTAATGATACCACTGGTCGCCCATATGGGGACGACATCGAACACAATATAATAATAAATTCCCCAGAGGGTATGCGGCTCCAGCAAGATTATGTCCAAGCACATCATAACATAATGGACCTTACCATTGGAACCGATCTCCCTGGTCCCGCAGTAGAAACCAGAGACTTTTCCTCCGATGCTAGAGGACTAGATCAGGGTGTGCTGTATAACAATACGATCCTAGCCGGTGGTCAATACGGTTTTTCTATCTTGGTTCCTGCCTATCACTGGGACTGCAATACCAATGGAACATCTGTTCTTTATGATTATACAACAGTCCTTAATAATATAATTGGCAACACGGCATCGACTGCAGTTAATGGAGTAAACGCGCTAGTTCTCGGTTCTGGGGAATATAACAATAACTGCACTGGGACTCAGCCCATTACCCGTGCTTCAAATCCAAGTCCTGTATCATCGACGGCGTGGCGCCAGAATTTCAGCCGGAACCTCTTTTATAATTGCGCGAATCCGGCTTTTTCTATAGGACAAACATCCTATCCACCATCCCAGCTTGTATCTTTGGGTGTGGCGGATTATGTGTGGGCTTCAAGCTCTTCGCCTTTCGTCGGAAGTTCGAGAATGAACAAATACATAACCATGGGCAGCTATGCCCTTGATGGGAGCCATACGATAGCCAATGGGGGTCTTGGCGGGAGTCATCCGTATCTTTCAGGCGTGACATTACCATCCTATGTGGGGGCCGTAAATCCAAATGACAACTCATGGGTAGCGGGGGTACTTGGCCTCAATGCAACCTATTTTATAAGTGCCGTAGGTGGAAGCGTTCCGGCATGGATTGAGGGCGGTGGAGGTTCAGTACCATCAACTCCTCCAACAACACCAACAGGCCTCAGTATAAAAATTATCGAGTAAATCACAAGAAAATTTAAAGAACTCCCATGACTGAATGGTCACAACGAGGGATGAAAATTAGGGATTGAAGGTCATGGATCATCCCTCCAATATGAAGTCAACAGTCATTCATAAAGGAGGGAATCCATGACCAAGCGGAAAGATAGTACGGTAATTGAGGGAATTCATCCTGCGTGTTGTGGGCTTGATGTTCACAAGGAAAGCGTTTCTGCCTGCCTGCTGTATCCCGGAAGAAAAAGTGTTCAGGAAAGTGAGCTTCGATTGTTCGGAACGTATCTCGATGATATGTATGAGGTGCATTTGGCTACATTCCATCTTTTTCATTCAGTGAAGCAAAGATGATCATAGTACACTGGGTCAGTGATTATAATACCGACCCTCCTAACCAGGAGTGCAGCGATTACTCCCTGGCCAGCCAAAAGGGAAGATTAATCGCATTATTGGTATTAATCCCAGGAAAGTTATTACAATATCTTGAAATGTATTCGAGGTAATATTTGAAAAGCCTCCTGAGAAGTCCTAGAAACAATTGGTATATACATGCATCGCTAATTGCTCGACAAGGTATTCAGAGAATTCTCCCATGGTCGGGTATTTCTTGATCTCGTTGAGAAAATCTAAAATTATCTAATGAAAGGGATCATTGTGTAATGAAGAAAGTCATGATTGTTTTTGGCACAAGACCGGAAGCAATAAAACTTTGCCCCTTGGTGATAGCTCTGAAAAGAATTAATGAGAATTTCAAAGTGATAACGTGTGTAACGGCCCAGCATAGAGAGATGCTTGACCAAGTCCTTGGTCTCTTTCATATAAGCCCCGAGTTTGACCTCAACCTCATGAAGAGCAATCAGACTCTGTTCCAGATCACAGTGAGCGTTCTCACCCAACTCCATGAGATTCTTAGCAGGGAGCCTATAGACATGATGATTGTGCAGGGCGACACTACGACCACGTTTGCCGCAGCGCTCTGTGCATACTACCACAAGATATCCATCGGCCATGTAGAAGCTGGCCTCCGTACATGGAATAAGTATTCCCCATACCCAGAAGAGATGAACAGAAAACTCACGACCGGGCTTGCAGATCTTCACTTTGCACCAACGAAAAATAATAGTGAGAATCTTCTTGCCGAAGGGGTCCCGGAGGAAAGGATTATTGTCACCGGCAATACGGTCATTGACGCGCTTCTCTGGGTTAGGGAGAAGATACGCAACGAAAGGAAGGAATTCCAGGAACTGAATGGAATTGACTTCACGAAGCGAATTGTACTTGTGACAGGCCACAGGAGAGAGAGCTTCGGACAGGGTATTGTTAATATCTGCAATGCCCTTAAGGACATTGCTTTTAGAAACCAAGATATCGAAATAGTATACCCGGTTCACCTAAATCCAAATGTATGGGAGCCAGTGAATTCCATTCTATCCGGTATTGGTAATATAAAGCTGATTGAGCCGTTGGACTATGAGCCTTTTGTTCTTCTCATGGATAAGTCATATCTAATCATTTCGGATTCCGGTGGCATACAGGAGGAGGCACCATCACTAGGAAAGCCAGTGTTGGTGACACGCGACAAGACTGAACGTCCAGAGGCTCTAGCTACAGGGGCTGTCAAACTTATAGGCACGTCCAGGGAAAGGATCGTTACACAGGCACAGCAGCTCCTCGACGATCCTGAGACATATAAGCGTATGTCTATTATTCAAAATCCATATGGTGATGGCTATGCATGTGAGAGGATCATTGGAGCTATAAGCAACTATTTCTCGTTGCATAACGAATCATTATTATAGCAAATGAATGTACTCCATATAATATCGGGAGACCTATGGGCAGGGGCTGAGGTTCAAGCAAATTCACTTGTTCTTTCATTAGCAAAGATTGAGAATTTTAACTTGCATGTTATTACCTTTAATAAGGGTATACTTGCTTTAAAACTGCATAGAGAAGGCATACCAGTTACCATTTTTGATGAGAATAAGCATTCAATGATCGCCTTGATTTTAGGATGTTTACAGGTAATGAAGACCTTTCAACCTGATATTGTACATGTTCATGGATTCAAGGAGAATCTCTTGGGAGGAATTGCTGCTAGGCTTGTTCAAGACAGGGTTATGATACGAACCCATCATGGTAAGGGTATGATCGGTTCCACGCAAAAATATAACATGATTGAGCGCTTCAATGCTAACTTTCTAACAAATAAAATTATTGCAGTTTCTCATGATCTCAAGAGGTTCCTGCAGGAGCACGGGCTTCCTGCTCCAAAGATCACGGTTATACATAATGGTATAGAAGTGCATACCTCTGTCAATGATAAGATAATTAAGAAACTATGTGTGGAGTTGGGAATACCTGATGATATGAAGATTATAGGCACTGTGGGGAGACTTGTCCCCATAAAAGATCATAAGACTTTTCTGTTTGGCGCAAAATTGATTTTGGAGAGCGAACCCAATGTAAGATTTGTGATTGTTGGTGATGGACCTCTGATGGCTGAGCTTAAAAAACAGTCCTATGAACTCGATATAGCGACACATGTATGTTTCACAGGATTCAGGGAAGATACGGATATCCTACTAAACATGTTTGATGTGTTCTGCCTTACATCAATTCATGAAGGAATTCCCATGGCTCTACTCGAGGCCATGAGCCTTGGAAAACCCATTGTGGCCACACGTGTCGGTGGAATAAGTGAAGTGATTGATGATAATGGCAGTGGATTGCTGATTGACTCTGAAAATCCCCAATCTTTCGCTGATGCATGCATCAAAGTCCTGCGAGATAAAAACCTTAGGGCATCCCTTTCCGAACGAGCCGTTTCAGTGGTGAAGGAAAAATTTACCTTGGATGTTACTGTAAGGTTAACTCAAGATCTATACCGGAGGGTTGTACAATCATGAACATCCTCTATATCTGGGATGCAGATTACCCTTGGGATGTCCGGGTGGAGAAGATCTGTTCAACCTTGGCTAGTCATGGTCATAAAGTTCATATTGCTGCAAGGAACCTTAAAAGACTCCCGGAATATGAGATCAGTTCTGATCTGATGATCCATCGACTCAAAGCATGGCAAAATGCGAGAATGAATTATTTACTCTCGTTCCCTGCTTTTTTTAACCCAGTCTGGAGCCATTTCCTTGACAGGATCATCGGAGACAATGGTATTGATATTATCATCGTCCGCGACCTCCCCATGGCCATCGCAGGAATTTGGGCAGGAAAGCGCCACAACATTCCTGTTATCTTTGATATGGCAGAAGATTATGTTGCCATGGTATGGGATATCTGGAGAGCAAGGAAGTTTCAAGCGCTGAACTTTCTGGTAAGGAACCCCTATCTTGCAAAGCTCGTTGAAAATTACGTCTTCAAGAAGTCTGATCAAATTCTTGTTGTTGTAGAGGAGGCAAGAGACCTTGTCATTGCAAGAGGCGTGATGCCTGAAAAGGTGACAATAGTTGGCAACACTCCTGTCTTGGATGATTTCATTCAGGCCGATGTTGTTTCAAATGAAATTATTGATCAGATACGAAGCAGGCACTCTGTCATTTATACCGGAGGCATCCAAATGGGCAGGGGAATACAGGTGGTCTTCGATGCCATACCCGAGATTGTAAAGGAGATAGCCGATTTCCTTTTTGTGATTGTGGGAGATGGATATGCAACACCAATACTTAAAGAGATGATGAGGGAAAAAAAAGTTCAGGACCATGTACTTTGGGTTGGCTGGGTTGACCATAAGTTTATTTTTGATTACATCAGAGCCTGCAAGGCAGGTATAATTCCTCATTTTACATCTGATCATGTGCACACAACAATCCCGAACAAAATATTTGACTACATGGGATTAGGTTTACCGGTGGTTTCCTCTGATGCTGTACCTATGAAGAGGATTCTGGAACAGGAGATATGCGGTGTTACTTTTAAGAGTGGTGACCCAATAGAATTAGGAAGAGCTATCGTAAGTACATATATGTCTGATGTTAACTATGGGATGAATGGAATCAGTGCAGTAAAAGAAAAATATAATTGGGCGGAAGATAAAGATAGATTACTTAAGGTTATATCAAGCATAAAAAAGAAGAAGTTCAATTGATAAAATCATGACATCAATAAGACGAGGTTTCTATTGTTGATATTCAAGTTACTTTATTATCATGAAACAAATGAGGATTTGAAACCTTTGCACAACCCGGATAATTTGAGGTTTTTAAAAAATAATGCCATAAAGACTGTCAGAGAACAGTATTCAATTGATACAACCATTAGTAAACTCATCTCACTGTATGGTGACTGAATATTGGCTTATCCAGATATACAGTATGACTATGTTGATACCATTCCGATATTATTACGCAAAGGCCTTATGTGACATTAAGCCGAATGATGGACTGGAAAGGGTCGTTAAGCGAATGAAATGATCAAGATTCAGAAATGGGAATTCGAAGTACAAAAGATTCTCGCTAATTGACCGGGAAAGTCGAAGAACCAATGCGTGTTAAGAATTGGGAAATGAAAGAGCAATCAGATACCGTGGAGGTATCCGCAGATGTAGACGGCTTTCGCCTGTGGTTCCGATCACCAAAGTCCTATCCAGTTTCAAGAACAGGCGATCCCTTCCTGGCATCCGCGCTTCTTCCGGCGATGCGCCAAGGAGAGAAGCTTGAGTTTGACCCACGCCTGCCCGTTTCCCCGAAGTTACTGAGAAATGCTTTTGTGCTCCAGGAAATTTTCCATTCCTGGAATCCTGAAGAATTGAGAATGATCCCCGTCAGCGCTAAGACATCACCTGCCGAGCCGCTTAATACTGGCGCCATGTCCTTCTTCTCGGGAGGCGTGGACAGCATGTACACTTTTCTGAAGCGTAAGAATGAGCTCAGCCATGTGGTTAATATATATGGATTCGATTTCTTCTTCAACAGCGGGGATGCCTCGACATTCTCGGTTGCTGACCTCAAAGACTTGGCGCATTTCGCATGGAAGCTGATGTTACCGGTTGGCCCGGTGTCTGCCTACTTAAAGGGCATGCTCTCGAAAACAACGCTGCAAACTCTATCAAATTACGTAGATTCGGGCTCAGATCCAGGAGCAGTGGAAACAAGTCTGGTAGAGGATCTTAACAAGATCATCTCCGGGCAGTTGATCTACGACAGAAAGCGCTTTGCGGGTGTCAACTTGCGGCCGCAAACAAGACATTTTATGTCGCGGGACCTGAAGGGAGAGGACCTGAGCGGCCTGAACCGGCTTCTTCTGGAGGACGCTTATCCACGTGAAATATCGGGAAAGTATAATGGAGCCTACCAGACGGCCATCGAGCGCAACACCTGCTTCGTTCAAAGCTTTGGGAAGACCCTCGTCCCTGTCGAGAATAATCATTATGCTTTTGGATATCGCTACAATCTGAGTAGAAATTTAACACAGGGAAGTGCCTTGGCCAGTGTCGCGCTTCTCCTTGGGTTTCCTCAAGTCTATGTGCCATCTGCTTATACTTACAGGCAGCTATGTCCTTTGGGTTCGCACCCGCTGACGGATGGGCTATGGTCGAATGAATGTGTAGAAATCATACACGATGGCTGCGAGGCGGGACGGACAGATAAGCTCAAGATGATATGCGAATGCGAATCAGCTCTTACGAATTTAAGGGTCTGCTTCGATAATGTGAATATCAATTGTGGAAAGTGTGCAAAGTGTTTGCGCACAATGATGCCCCTAAAATTGCTTCGTGCCTCTGCCGCCCCTTTCCCAACTCTTCCTTCCCTCAAAGTAATTCGGAAAAGCCGTATCTCTGATGATATCGAAACGAGCTTCTTCAAGGAGACGGTCGACCTTGCTTTGCAGACAGGAGACCAAGAAATGCGGTATGCTTTATGCGCATGTATGAAAAGGAATGAACTATTAAAGCTCCTAATAGATCTCGATAAGGTGCTCCTGGGGGGATTCATCAAGCGTGCATATCGAAGAATAGTGCCTGGTATAGGGATCCGTCGAATTGATACTACCCCGAGAGATTGAGCAGGATTTTCAGCTGGTATGTTGTTGGCTGCATGGCCTCTGCTTTGCAAAATTGCATGAATGAAGGGGGAGTCCTTCCTGTGATCAATTTGGACTTGATCGCTATGAGCCTACCACCACTTGAGGCCCTTGAACAATTCCCATTGTGGCAAAACTTGGTTAGGAGCTGATATTCGACAATAATGGCATTTAATCCAATGATATCATTGCATTAAAATTGATATATTTTCTCTATCTTGAAATTCATGGGGAGTGCTGGAATGGGATATAAGGAAACTTTTGCACAGCTCACCGGTGATTAGACGCAGATTTGGAGCTGATAATCTGTGATAACAGCAATTATCCAATTGATATTATTAATGATAACTGGTAGTCTTACTTATCATTTAATCTCGTTTAGGGTTAATTCCCACGCTGCTTGCTGCGAAGGCATATTCTTTATAAAAAAATTTGAACCCTATAGCTTGCTGCAGGGTAGTTCAAAATGAAACAATTGAGGACTTATGAAAAAATTTACATTTAATCTGTTTCACGGGCAGAAGCCCTCCAATAATCAGGAATTTATAAAATGTTTCCCTACCTGGTGGTACTATACTGAAGGAATACCTGTAAAAGCAGGTGACTTAAATGGAAATGCTAAGTGGCTTCTGGCGGGTCGGCTCTTAAATGATCAGGATCCGAGTAAAATTATAGATTATTTTTATAGGCGACGTGATTACGAGTATCTATATCAAATTGATGGCCAGTTCATTTTTATTCTGTATTTTGAGAATGATGGAAGCGTTGAGATATATCGCGACCGTATTGGTACATTCCCAATTGCATATGCACAAGGTCGAAATGGTATTGCCATATCTGTAGATATTAATGACGTAAAGGATATGACCGGTATAGTTCCTTCACCATCAACCGGTATCTTTGAACAATGGCCATTATATCGCAAAACATTTGCACCGGTTTCACCATTTTATGAAATTCATACCCTTGCCCCGGAGCATTCTTTACGTATCACAGGCTCTTCTTTTAATGAGATCAGTCACCCCATGTGTTTCCCTACTGAAGAAGAATATCCTGATATGAATATATCGAGCCAGGTCTTAGGTGACGTACTTTCACGATCGATCCAGAAGAGAATTGAGATTTCAAAGAGAATGGGGGTCTTTCTCAGCGGGGGGAATGATTCCAGTTTGATTGTGGCAATTGTTAGAAAGTTCTATTTAAAAAAACTGAGAACACTCTTTGTCACATTTGAAGATAACCCTAGGGATTATGGTCATCATGCCCAGGAGGTAGCCGACAGGTTCGGCACCGATCATTCTTCTGTCACATTGAGCCCGAGAGACTATGTTGGAGTCTGGGCAGACACGATTAAAGTGCTGCAAACGCCTGTTCCTATGCCGTGTCATATAGGGATTCATCATGCCTTAAAAATGCTTTCAGGTGATGTTGATTTGATGATTGATGGCGATGGTGCTGATACGGTTTTTGGAAGCTCAATATGGCCAGAGATGATATTTTTATCACGTATTAATAGATTTATCCCAACATACCTGAAAGATGGTATCGGAAGATTGGCACATTCAATGTCTTGTAATACGACCATAGTGCGAATAGCGGAGATGATTAAGACGGCCCTTAATTCTTCTCTCTATGAATACCCCCATGTAAATGCAGCAATGATTTCTGAAAGTGAATTCAATCAGATCTTTCTAAGAGGTGACTGGCAACAGGCAGTTCATTTCAGACAAGGCTTCGCAAGGGGTGATTTCTATAAAGGATTGTTTTCTTATCTTATGTTGCATGGTATACCGGAAGATCTCGCCACCACTGTCCGCTTGGGTTTGTCGCAGGGCATTTTCTTTGCGTATCCTTTCTTGGATTATGGTTTATTGCAGGCATCAATGCGATTGCCCAATAAACATCGGTATCATTACCGCATCCGTAAGGCGCCTTTGAAAAAATATTCTTTGAATTATTTCGACAAGGATTTCGTATATAAACCAAAGGAAGGTTTCGGTGTTCCTCTTGCTTCATGGTTCACGAAGAAAGAATTTGAGCCTTTCCTGATGCTGCCTCTCGAAGAGCGCAGCTTAAAACGTGGGTGGTGGAAGGAACTCGAGTTAAAGAGGATAATAGATTTGCACCGGAGGGGAGAGGGCAATGACAGTTCAGCAGAGGCTATACCATGGATTGTAATCAATTTGGAATTATGGGCTCGTATATGTATCGATGGGGATTCTCCGAGTCAGTATAAATAAAATATGGAAGATAATTATAAAAAATCTTAAGTAGATACAAGGACTGCTTCTAGAAAAGGTAGATAAAATGAAGATTGGTATTATACGAACTTCGCATAAGGAAAATGAACGTCGTGTCCCGATATATCCGGAACACTTACCATGGATTGACCTTGAGTTGAGGAAACATCTTGTTTTCGAGAGTAATTATGGGCAGGATTATGGCTTTTCAGATGAATATTTTATTCGACATCAATCAAGTTTGTCTGACCGCCAGGGACTATTTAAGACATGTGATATGTTAATTCTACCGAAACCTATTCTTCAAGATTATGAACAGATGAAGGAATTTCAGACAATATGGGGATGGCATCATTGTGTCCAGGGTAGGAAAATTTCCCAGGCAGCAATTGATCGAAAATTGACTTTGATTGCCTGGGAGGCCATGCACCAATGGAGTAAAGGCGGAGAACGCCTTATGCACTCTTTTTATAAAAACAATGAAATAGCTGGTTACTCTGCTGTTCTACACGTCTTGGAGTTGCTGGGTGTTGATGGGCACTATGGACCGAGGAAAAATGTTATTATTATTGGATACGGTTCAGTCAGTCGCGGAGCAATCTATGCTCTTCAGGGAAGAGGATACAATAATATTCATGTCTATACCCGACGCCCAGTACATTTAGTAGCAGATCAGAATCCCGATGTGTATTATCATCATCTAGAAGTTGCACCAAATGGTCAGATGTTTGGGGTCCATAATGATAGATCAAGACGTCCTTTCGTTGAAGAACTTGCTGAAGCAGATATTATCTGCAATGGTATTCTTCAGGATACAGATAATCCTCTGATATTTGTAGATGAAAAAAATATTGATCTTCTAAAACCTCGGTCTGTAATTATTGATATCAGTTGCGATGAGGGTATGGGCTTTTCTTTTGCACGTCCAACGACATTTAAAGACCCCATTTTTTCAGTAGGACAAAATATCACTTACTATTCCGTTGACCATATTCCATCTTATCTTTGGAATGCGGCCTCAAGGGAAATTTCAAGAGTTGTGCTATCTTTTCTGCCGATTTTAGCCGGGGGAATTCAATCCTGGTGTGAATGTGAGACTGTTAAAAAAGCCATTGAGATACGTAATGGCGTTATACAAAACCCCAAAATACTGTCATTTCAGAATCGACAAGAGGAATATCCACACCTAGAAGTAATTACATAATAATGTGTTAACATCCCCAATAATAACCATATTTGATGCTATTGGGTGTCTCGCTGAAGACCATTCTTTTGCATCATACAAAATAGGGAATTAAGCAGTAGCCAAAGATATATGCATCCATTCATAGCCAAACATCTCATTTATTATCCAATCCAGCTCCTTAGGGGCCAGATAGTCAGAAGATATAAACACCGGGTTATCTCCTGCCAAATTGCACCTACCAAAGTGATTTATGAAATCCGTGATAAGAAGATATGTGACCTGATCAAGTATGCCTATAACTATATTCCCTACTATCGTGAAAAATTTGATGAGCGAGATATTAATCCAGACCGGATCAAAGGATTTAATGATCTGTCATGTCTTCCAATACTGTCTAAGCTTGATATTTTGACTAATGAACATAATCTCATTTCACACAATTGTAGCCAAAAACTGTATACCAGAAAAACCAGCGGATCGACCGGAATGACCCTCCACTTTCAGAAAGAGGCCAGGGCACTGGCGCTCAATGATGCCGTCATGTACCGCTGCTATGCATGGTATGGTATCGATATCGGGGATAAACAAGTTAGGTTCTGGGGGGTGCCGGTAGACCCCGCTCTGAGACGAAGGGAAAAGGTCAAAGACTTCATCCTAAACAGGATCAGGATCTCGGCTTTCGATATCTCCGAGCAATCCTGTCTGGCGCAGTACCAGAGAATAAAGCGGTTTAGGCCGGCATATTTTTACGGTTATACTACCGCCATCTACGGTTTCTGCTCCTTTGCACAGAAGCTCGGCCTTGACCTTAATACACTTGGTCTGAGGGCCGTCATCTGCACTGCTGAGAAGATGTACCCGCATCATCAGGATCTTTTCGATAAGGTGTTCAAATGCCCTGTGGTTGATGAATACGGTTCCAGCGAGAACGGCATCATCGCCTTCCAGTGTAAAGAGGGGAGCATGCATGTGATGGCGGATCATCTGGCCGTTGAATTTGTAGATGAAGCCGGGCAGAGGGTTAAACCCGGCGAGCTTGGAAGGATTGTTATAACGGATCTCAATGGATACGCCATGCCCCTTATACGGTATGAGATAGGCGATATGGGAAGGTATACGGAACAAGCATGTTCATGTGGAGTAACTTTGCCGGTGATGGACATCATTGAAGGGCGCAAAGAGGATTTCATCCGGACCCGGGAAGGAAAGCTCATCCATGCGGCCTACCTCTGTTATACCCTGAAGGATGACGCCGTCCATGAATTCAAAATGTATCAGAAGGATCTCAACAGGTTTCTTGTCCAGATAGTCAAATCGAATAAGTTTAATGCAGACTCCCAGAAGAAGCTCGAACATAAACTCAGGACAGCCCTGGGGGATAGCGTAGTTTTTGAGTTCCAGTTTCTGGAAAGGATTCCGAGAGAGGCATCAGGCAAGCTCAGATATTTCATCTCTGAAATCCGGTAACGATTACAGAGAATAATCCAGCAGGCAAAAGGCATAACCTGATAATCATATAAAAAGCTCAACAAGGCCATTGCGGATGACGTTCAAGAAGGAAAAAAGAGGAGCAGGGAACCGCGATGGAATTGTATGCCGGATTGGATCTGCATTCACAGTACACCTACATTGGAGTGCTTGAGAAAGGGAGTATGAGGAAGGTGTTTCAGATGAGGGTATCGAATGAACTGCAGAGGATTATCTCTGCACTGGAGCCATTCAGAAATGAGCTCCAAGGTATTGCGATAGAGAGTACTTTCAATTGTTACTGGCTTGTGGATGGGCTTATGGGTAGAGGGCAAAAGGGGAAAATCGGGCAGCAGATACAGCTCGAATTCATGGTGTTTGAATGAAGAATGAACCTAAATCACCAGATCCGATCCTGACCTGGAAATATGCAAAGGTCTCGTATGGAGTGTGGGAATACCACCGGAAAGAGCAGATAATGGAGGAAATAGGCAGTAAACTAAGCTTTATTTCTTGAGATTTTCATGAAAAAAGCACCAATCAGTTTCCTCCGATTCCTTTCTTGTCCTTGTGCAAAGGTCTCTGTATGGAGAACATCTCAAATGGACAGTGAAATTTATGATAGATATTCAATCGAAGTGGATAGCATAGGAGCAGAAGAATGGAACACTGTGCTCAGAGTATTCTCTGATGCGTCTATATTTCAAACATATGAGTATGGGGTCGAAAATTGGGGAAAGAACCATCTTAGTCATATAGTATTAAGAAAGGATAATGATATAGTGGCTGCTTCCCAAGTCTGGGTGGTAGAACTCCCGATTTTAAAATGTGGTTTTGCCCATATTCCGTGGGGCCCCATGTGGAAATGCAAAAATCGAGAAAGAGATGTACAGACTGTTAGAATGATGCTTAGAGCGCTAAGAGATGAGTATGTGGAAAAGAGAGGACTTCTGCTGAGGTTAAGGGGTTACTCGGTATCGGGTACGGATGAAGGCAATGAAGTTATTCAACAGTTGAGCGAAGAAGGATTTACGTTCCAAAAGAGGGAAGCCGCATATCGTACGTATCGAATTAATCTGACCAAGAGTTTGGAAGAACTGCGTACTAAGTTTAAAGGAAACTGGCGGAGAGATTTAATCAAGGCAGAGAGACAAGATCTAGAGATAGAAATAGGGAATAGTGTTTCCATGTTAGTGGTATTTTCAGAGATATATAAAGATATGGTTAGGAGAAAAGGCTTTAAAGAGTATGTTGCAGACATGAACAAATACATCGAAATGCAGAGAAGGTATCGGGATGATTTGAAGATGAATATCTTTTTATGTAAGCATGAGGGAACTTATGTAGCTGGCGCTGTTGTTCCGGCAATAGGTGATACGGGGATGTATTTATTAGGGGCAACGAGTACTATATGTTTTGAAAAGAAATTACTTGCTTCTCACCTGATCCAGTGGCGAGTTCTCAGTTGCTTGAAATCAAATGGATTCCGATACTATGACTTACGTGGAGGGATCGATGGTGACATGGAGGGAGTTAGGCATTTCAAAAGCGGTCTTTCTGGGGAGGAGATTCACTACATAGGTTCGTATGAGTGTTCTCATAGAGTGTTAAGTGAGGTTGCCGTACGTACTGGTGAACATATTCAAAGAATGAAAGCCGGTCTACAAAATTTTGTGTGGAAGTTAGCAAGTAAATAAGCAGATCTTTGAAGTCAATAGCTCTGATAGTGGCCTGGCAATGTCGCTTTCCTGGAAATAATCGTACTATTCGAGAGGATAAGTTAAACCTATGAAAGGGCGTATTACATTCGGTTACCCCGATGATACGAAAGATGTTATTGTTCGCCTTCAGGGAGAGATATGGTCGATCCAAGGACAGTCAACTCAGGGCATGGATATTCTTGAGCGGATTAAAATTGAATACTTGAATAAAGGAGTTGCTCTATTTGAAAAATTAGATGGATCATTTTCTCTTGTCATCGAAGATCATCAAAAAATGAAACTCTTTCTTGTACGAGACAAGCTCGGCACTATTCCTCTGTATCACGCAAAAAAAAGATGTACATTTACCTGGGGCAATCTCATAAGTGATATCCTTTCTGACCTGGAAATTGAAACGTCAGCCAATCATGATGTAATTCATGAATACTTAGTGTTTCGTTATGTTAGCGGGAGGAATACTCTTTTTCAAGGAATTCATGAGCTTTTACCGGCACATTATCTAGAGGTTGACCTTAGAAAAGGAGAAGTAGAGGAAAAGCAGTATTGGGATATTCCTTATCCCTGTAAATCTGAAATGATTAAAGATAATGATGAAACCTGTGTCGATAAAATAGAAGAGATTCTAATACGTATTCTCAAAAGAACTTTAAGTAAGAATTGTCGCTATGGAATCATGTTGAGCGGTGGGCTTGATTCAAGCCTGATAGCAGCTCTTGCGTCAAAACATGTTAATCATGGTTTCCCAACATTCTTTATAGGATTTACAGATTATGAGAGTGATCGCTCTCATGATGCCCAAATGGTAGCAGAAACATATCATATGATCCATTCAAATTTCTATGTTAACTCAAAACAGTATGCTGAAGGTCTTATAGAAGCAATCAGAACCAACGAGGAACCACTTAACCATCCCGGTCATGTAGGAAGGGTTCTTTTCGATTCTCATACAAAAGATAAAGTTGATGCTCTCCTTATGGGAGAAGGAGTCGATACAATGTTTTGTGGGGCAAAGGCTTACCCACTTCTTAAATATGGTTATATGTTCAATCCATTCAGGAAATTAACTAGGAGAATATTTTCATTGATAGACCCAGAAATAATTCCCGACTCACATAAGCGGTACTACACAAAGATAAGAGATGCATTTGTCATGAATGCTGATGAGTATATGATCCGAACTTTTGCAGCGGCAGAATTTCAAGAGGCAAGTGATCTATTGGAGCTTGAGGCTGATATGAGCTATCTTAACTATTATAAAAGCTTTATATCTGAATGTACGAGAGAAAATGTTCTTGAGAAATACCTTATGCTCAATCAGCACACATTTATAGTTGAAGTACTGAATTCTGATGCAAAGTATAGAGAATTAAACCAAATAATTAATTATTATCCATTCCTGGATGTCGAATTACTATCGTTTTCAAATCACATTCCATTTAAAATACGGACCAAGGGGTTCACGGGAAAATATCTCATCAAGAAACTCGCTGAGAGATATTTTTCCAAGCATTTCATATATCAGCAAAAAGAGGGCTTTGGTGTGCCTTTGAAGACCTACTTCCAGGATCCAGAGAGTATGGGGAGATATTTTGACCTCCTTTTGGAGAAGAGGACAATGGAAAGAGGAATTTTTAAAAGGAGAGAACTCTCTAATTTTGTTGAAGGATTTCGGAAAGGCGAAATGCCTTCTGAGAGTTATGAGTCTTTGCTCTGGACTGCAATTAACCTTGAGTTATGGTACAGGATTTTTATCGATAGGAATGGTGTATGACCAAGGTTAATGGAGGTTGAATGTACACGAATCCTCAGAAATTGGGAATTATTAAACCACTCAGTCACATGAATGAACTTTTCAAAATCGAGGATATGTGGAGAAATATATATGAAACGGTATCTCCTAATTCAATTTTTATTTCTTTTGACTATATTATGCTGTGGTATAATTGCTTTGCTAGGCCCGAGCAGGTGAGGGTCTATCCAGCATATGAAGGTGATAAAATTATAGGTTATCTTCCATTAATATTAAATAAAAAAGGGCCATTTCGGTTTCTGTCAAGCCTTACCAATCTACATTGCTTTCACCCTGCTGCACTAATTGCTGAAGGTTATGAAGAGACATTTTCTAACAGTTGCTTGCACGCAATATTTTCAGATAAATGCGGCTGGGATGTTTTTCAATACCGTAGCGGCTACTCCTTCCAATATGGTCTAAGTTTGAGCATACTAAGTCCATTAGCCTATCACTTCAAAGAAATCAAACTACCAACATATTCTATGCTTATACCAGGTTCTTTTGAAGAATATTTCAATAAGCATCTATCCCCTCAAATGCGTAAAAATGCAAAAAGCTCAAAAAAAAGGCTACAAACAGTTCCCTCATATAGATTTTGCCACTATACAGGAGATGATGCTGTTGCATCATGGCCTACGTTTCTATCGATTGAAGATTCTGGGTGGAAGGGAGTAAAAGGTTCATCATTAAAGAAGCTTCCTCAGAACTATCATTCATATTATGTAGGCCTCATCGATATGTTATCTAAAAATAACCAGTTACACATGTATTTTCTCGAAATCAATGGCCACCCTGTTGCGGGTACATTCTGTTATGTGGATCAAGATGTGTTTCACGCTTGGAAGGCCGGATACGTAGAAGAATTTTCCTCGCTCTCTCCCTCAACCCTGCTCTTACTTTATATCATAGAAGATCTCAATACTAATTTTCCAATGGTGAAACGTCTGCACATGTTTCCTGGTGATTTTGGCTATAAACACCGTTATGTTAACGAAGAATCTTTTTATTCTGAAGTCGTCTTGTACGATAGAACAATTCTCGGAAGTTCCGCACATATTCTTTCCCCGATAAAACAAAGAGTTGAGCTACTTCCAGGTATGTCTGCTGCCATTGGGTTTATTAGAAAGCATTTTTTTAGAGATGATGATTAACCATACAACGCAATGTGTGATTTGAGAAGTGTACCGCTCCTTATCTATTCCCTGAACTGAGCCCAGGAAAATAGAGACAGACAGAGATCAATCATCGTAATATCCAGTGTGTAAACATTCTGATCCAATTACCCCGAAGGATTTTCCGGTATAAAGCGATGCCTGCCTGCCAAGGCTTCGCTTAGGTTATTTCGATTAATGAGAACATCTTGATTTAGGCTGTCGGGAATCTTTACAATTCTAAATTTATCATCTTTATTTATGAATATCAAACACATATAAGCTATTATACCAACGAATTAATTAAAATTAATTCATAAAATTGTCGAAATACTTTACACAAATACTCCGATATTTATCTTGTCTGGAGTAATTAAAGCTTGTAAATCAAAGAGATACGTTAATTGGCATTAATATTGTATAACTATCATTAATAAAAATATACAGGAGGTCATATGAAAAAAACTTTCATGACAATCGCAGCACTTTTTATTGTGCTCGGATTCACAGCATCAGTAGGAGCAACTACAATTCAAATTGTCGGCAGCTATTCGACTCTGGATTCGCTGACCTTCACTCTTCTTGGCCACACCTACCACGACCAGTTGGTGGGTGAGTTTAATCTCCTTATCGATAGCAAGCCGGAAACAGGATATTGTGTTGACTTGGGTCATCTTTTATATGTTCCCAGCGGACCCTTTAATGTAAACCTTACTAGCGATCTGACCGATGAGGGCGATGTCCCCAACGGGTATGAAGCAGCATGGTTGTGGAACTATGTGGGTGATGCTCTAGATAAGGACCATAGAGCAGCGTTGCAGTTGGCAATATGGGATGTTGTGTTTGGGCCGGTTACCGGTATCTCCGAGCCGGCAGTCGCCGCAGAATACAATGCTTACTTAGCAGATCTTGCATTATATAGCTCATTTAATGGTGCAGGGTATGCTATTGCTGAACTAGGTGACCTACGCACACCATACCAGGATCTGCTGGTAAAAACCCCCGCCCCCGTTCCTGAGCCCATGACACTGTTGCTTCTCGGGTCAGGTCTTCTCGGACTGGCAGGATTCAGAAGGAAGATGAAATAGTAATACAACATATTGACTGGGTTTCAGAGGCAGGGCCATTGAAAGGCCCTGCCTTTTTATTTATTAGGATATCTTGTTCAAATATTTAAATTTTGATAACTGTCGATATTCTTTACAGTCAGATATATGAGAATCAATCCCATTCATGCTTTTATATGAACTGTAGATAACTGCGGTGCGCGATATAAATCTCAGATGACACTTTTAGGAGACCTTTGTATAACCCTATGTCAGTCATTGCGAGCGTAGCGAAGCAATCCCTGCATCTTGGCACATTCTAGGTTTGTCGAGATTGCCATGTCGCCTTTGGTTCCTCGCAATGACCGATTAGTAGGCTTTGCAAAGGTTTCAATAGGGAGATGACCAACCTGATGTTTTCATCGGGATTGGTCATCATTCTTTATAGGAGCTATTTTAGACGCGATGTGGTGGTGGGGAAGGCCTTGTGCCCGCCCTTTCTTTATTGTCACGCCATGATCGCGAATAAATTCGCTCCTACGGGGTGGTAGGGAATGCCGGGTGTAGATCATAGAATGAAGTCAGTCCCTTGCAGCACGATTACTTTTTATATCGCTTCAACAATATGTTTACACTATATTTATTCAAGAAATATACCTTTACTAAAAGTAAGATAGGTTTAGCTCCAAGTTTTTGCTTGAACCTCATTGCGGATATATTGAAGTATTCGGTTATACTATAGATCTTATAACAACCCATTCCATGGAGATGTTTATAAAACTGAAGTCTAAGATATGGTGCTATGCCCCTACCTCGGTACTCCTCTACTGTAAGAGCATTGGACAGATATGCTTCATCATGGTCCAACAGAAAAGGATAAAGGTTTGAATCACACTCCCGTGTATTACACCACATATGTGCGATAATACGAGTCCCGCACATAAGGCCAAGGCATAACCACCCTCTTTCCAACCTCTCCAGCAGTATCTCCTCTGTCTCCTTTACACCGGGTGTCTCTGATACCTGTTTCATATCTAAAGATCCCAGTAAGAGCAGATTAAATTCATCTGCATTCATCTTAATGCTGATGGCAGAGTGTGTAAGTGATCCGAGTCCTTCCTCCATCACATAAAAAGGCACTATACGGACCAATGACTTGGATATGTCATAGAGAGATTGTAGTAAAGAATGCTTATTAATAAATTCTTTTGTTCTGAATAAAGGGTTCATAATTCTATATCTGAAGGATCTCCCTTGCCTCATGCGGTGAATAAGGGCTGAAGCCCATTGCCTTTGCAATGGTCACCACTCGTTTTACCAACGAATAATTCGTAGCAAGCTTACTCCTATCGCTATCGAACCATATATTATCTTCCAACCCCACTCTCACACCACCTCCTGATATGATGGAGATTACATTCATCTTGAGCTGGGAATTTCCTATCCCACCTACAGACCAGACAGAATGTTCAGGTAATTCCCTTACCATAAGGCCGAGATGAAGTATATCTGCTTGAGCACAGGCAATGTTTCCCAGGATCAGGTTAAAATAATATGGAGGTTCAATAAGGTCTTTATTTATTAGGTACTTTGCATAATTAATCATGCCAAGGTCAAAGGCTTCAAGTTCTGGCTTAATCCTCTCTTTCATCATCTTCGCCGCAAGGGCTTGAATCATGTCCGGAGTGCTGATGCTTGCCTGCTTATTAAAATTTAGTGAGCTTAAGGTGAGGCTGGCAAAATCCGGCTTTAGCTCACCTTTAAGATCGAGGCAGTCTGATCTTTGTTCAAATGCATTAAAATCTCTTCCGCTTGTTGAAACCCCTAAAATCAGATCCTTATTTCTCTGCCGTATCCCATGGATAATTTCTCCATAAATCTCTTTTTTATAAGTTACTCTGCCTGTTTCGGGGTCCCTTGCATGAAGATGCACCATGCTTGCACCGAGAGTAGCAATATCAAGTACCTCTTGGACGATATCACCTGGGGTTAAAGCAATATGTGGTGTCATTTCTTTGGTAGGGATCATGCCTGTTGGGGTGAAATTTAATATAAACTTATTTGACATATGCCACCGCCATCGCAGACAATTCTTTTATTACTATCAAGCCAATTGCAAAACTCGCAGTTTGCGATAATATTGCAATAAGCCTGATAACTAATTGAAGATATGAAGACAAAACTCTATTCTTTTTGTGTAGAGCAAAAAGAAAGGAGTAAAGATGAGCAATCTCTTCGACATCTAGCATACCACATAGGCGATACTTTTTCCATTTTAACAGTAACGGCACACGATATGCTGATTGCAATGAAGCATGCTTATCCCCTTCCGATGCCGAAATAGGTAAACCCGTGTGAATGCATCTCAGGTGGATTGAGTATGTTTCTCCCGTCAAAGATTACAGGGCGCTTCAAGAGATCTTTCATGCGCTTGATGTCCGGGCTCTTGAACATGTTCCATTCGGTGATAATGGCCAGGGCATCGGACCCTTCAATGGCTGCGTAATGGTCATGCGCATATGTGATCCTCTCACCGAGAATCCGTCGTGCATTCTCTTTTCCCTCGGGATCGAAGGCCTTTACTGTTATGCCCTGAGACAAGAGCGCTTCGATAATATCAAGAGCAGGTGATTCACGCACATCATCGGTCTTGGGCTTGAAGGTGAGGCCCCAGATTGCGATTGTGATCTTGTTGAGATCCTCACCATGGAAGAAGTTGATTATCTTCTGGGCAAAGTAGCGCTTCTGCCGCTGGTTTGCACGCCAAGTCGCCTCACAGATCTCTAGGGTATGATCATTGCTCTTTGCAGTTGCAATAAGGGCCTGAACATCTTTAGGGAAACATGAACCTCCAAACCCAGGCCCGGCAAGGAGGAAACGTGGGCCAATACGATCATCCGTGCCCATACCCTCCCTTACGAGGTCGATATTCGCACCGAGCTTATCACAGAGGATGGCAAGCTCGTTGATAAAGGATACCTTGGTAGCCAGGAAGCAGTTGGATGCGTACTTGGTGAGTTCCGCGCTTCTGATGTCCATTACGATAATGGGATTGTTCGTCGTCTTGATGAAAGGGCTATAGAGCTCCTTGAGGATCTCGGCAGTGCGGACGTTGTCTGTGCCGATGATCACCCGGTCAGGCCGCATGAAGTCCTGGATGGCATTGCCTTCCTTGAGAAATTCCGGGTTGGACACCATGTCGAACTCCAAGTGTTTAAGCAGCCTGGCATCTAGTTTTCTCCTGATCGTATCGTGCACCTTCTCCGCGGTCCCTACCGGGACCGTGGATTTGTCGACAATGATCTTGTAGTCGTCTATGATGTCGCCAAGCTGGGAGGCGACGGTGAGCACGTAGGAGAGGTCTGCCGAACCGTCTTTATCCTGCGGTGTGCCGACACAGATGAAACAAAGCAGGCTCTTCTTTACACCCTCCTGCAAGTCGGTGGTGAAGATGATCCTTCCTTCTTCCTTGTTTCGGGCAATGATGTCCTTGAGCCCGGGCTCATAGATAGGTACTTCTCCCCTCTGAAGCATAGAGATCTTTTCTGAGTTCTCATCAACACAAATAACATCATTGCCCATTTCAGCAAGACATGCCCCGGTAACAAGCCCAACGTATCCACTGCCGATCATACAGATTTTCATCTATGCCCCCAAGTCACTATGTCTAATCCAAGTAGTCCTATATCTCTTTGTTATCTAAATCAACTTAGTTATTATACAGGTATTAAGGAACTCAATGCGTTATTATGAGTTGATTCGTATTACATTGCTTAAATTCAGTTTTACTTGTTGGTGCCGAGGGACGGAGTTGAACCGCCGACACGCGGATTTTCAGTCCGCTGCTCTACCTACTGAGCTACCTCGGCAACCGCTTGGATGTGTATTGGAATTTGGGGGGGCTTGTCAAGACTTTTCGTCTTCGCTGAAATCAAAGCTTTCAAGGGTTTCACCCTCTTCTTTGAGAACATCATCCATTGAAACTTCCTTGCTTTTTCGGGGTGTTTCCTGGCCAAGGAGGTCCTTGCGCTCTTCATCTAGTTTTTCGACGGCGAAGCCTTCATCGCTGATCTCGATTTCCGGTTGTTTTGTATAGATGTTGAGTTTTATCTTACTGGGGACAAGGTCTTCCCCGCAGCTCTTGCATCGGTCTAAGTAATCATAACTGATATAACCACATTTTGGGCACCTCATGTACGGTAACCTCCTAAGTGATATCTTAAGTTTATCGGTATAACGAAATAATTACATTAGTAAAGCCATTTTCGTTTTCTGTATGATTCCAATGATGAATTCTTAAAGATAAAGATGGGATGTACCAGATATGTCCCCTCGTGTTATCATATGAGCGAATCATACAAGGCCATCAAGGAGAGGTTATGGACACAAGCCCAAAAATTCTATTCTGGGGTTTCAACAGCGATGAAAAGGACAGGTTCAACAAGTTTCTCCAGGGGCTCGCCGCTCCGCAAACAGTCGTAATTGATCCTGATCAGGGCCATCTCCTGGTCCACGAGATCCTCTTTTCAGACAAGAGGGAAGAGGAGCCCCTTGACTCAGACGAGAAGATAATGTTTTTCTTCAATGTTCCTGCGGAGGTCATCCACAAGATTATGAACGAGGCAAAGAAGAAAGAACTTCCGCTACCCATTTTTGCCATGGTCACCAGGGAGAACATTTCCTGGAAGTTCAGCGACCTGGTCGATCATCTAAAAAAAGAGCATGAATTTGTCCAGAAGAAACTGAAGGAGAAAAAAAGGAGGAAGAACTGATTGGACAACCAACCTACATCCTCACAACATCAAGAAGACCGCCTCCATGAAGCCGGTCTTATTATGAGTCATCCATATACTGATCGGAAGAGAGGTCCCGCGATGAAGGCATCATTTCTAAAGAAGATCTCCATCATGGCAACCACAATCGCCCCAACTTTAGCAATCTCAATATATGTGCTCTACATGAGGTTAACCAATACTTATGACAGGGAACGCGCAAGCAATATACTCAGGTGGTGGTCTGCCCTCCTTCTCCGGTCTGTAGAAGCATCATGGGATGTAAAAAAAATCTATGATGTCAGCATAACACCGGGACGGCCATACATCATCATGTCAAACCACCGGAGCCATTATGATATCCCTCTCATCTATGTCTCTCTACCCGGCAGCATACGTATGCTGACCAAGAAAGAACTCTTTAAGATCCCCCTATGGGGCAGGGGTATGAAGGCGGCTGAATTTATTTCTATCGATCGGAAAGATCATGAGCAGGCCCTCAAAGACCTTGATGAAGCACGCAGAATGATGCAGGGCGGCATAGTGCTCTGGGTAGCACCTGAGGGTACAAGATCGCGTACCGGTAAACTCGGTGAATTCAAAAAAGGGGGTTTCATGCTCGCCCTTCAGACAGGTGCCATCATCATCCCAGTCGGCATCAAAGGCTCGGAGAATATACTCAAGCCTGATAAATTTGAATTCTATCTTGGGCAACAGGTCCAGGTGAATATCGGTGAGCCCATAGATGCCTCGCATTATAGTCTGGATGAGCGGGATCGCCTGATGGATGATGTCCGAAAGGCGATCCTGGCATTGGCGGAGGAAAACTAAATATATCTGATGAAGGCTCCTGCAGAAAATAAAAACCTGGTTCTCTGAAACCGGCCGGCCTCAGATGCTTATCATTATGATGGGCGATAATACCCGTTCAAAAATATCGAAGTCCATTCATGAGGCAGATGGATCCGGCCTTTTGCCTGCCATTTTTTTACGGACCTCATAAAACGTTTCAGGTTCAGCTGTTTCATGATTCCAGGCAGCCTATCGAACTGATGCGCCTTATCAAGATCGAGCACCCACAGGTTCTTGGTGTCATCTAAGAGTATATTTTTAATGTGGAGGTCCGCGTGATATACTCCTGAATCGTGAATTTTTCTGATGAGCATACCGGATTTTTTTAACAGCTCTGCGCTGTCTTCATGTACAGTTTCAAGATACATGAGGAGATCAACGGCGCCCGGTATGAGCCTCGAAATCACATCGATGGCGTAAAAAGGCCCTTCTTTAATCAGCCTCACAGCGATGATTTCCGGTGTGAGTATGCCACGAGAAATAAGATGGGCACTCGCCTTGAGTTCCCTCATGGTCCGATTCGGAGTTAAAAATCTCTTTCCTGTGATATGCCTGAAGAGACCGCCATGCATAAGGGTCCGAACTACCATATCGGGTTCTATGAATCTCAACGGGGATCTCCCATTTAGCAAGGAGATTTTCCCGAGAGGTTCCTTTTTACAAGCCATACCCCACAAATGAGCCATGTCAGGTTTATAGATGAAGGTAAGACGGCCCTCCCTGCGGATACGGTAATCCAGCACTTCCAAGTCTAGTTTCATGTTCATCCCTCCACCGCCAGGTGGATACGTTTCAGCCGCTTGATCTCATCCCTGATCTCGGCTGCCTCCTCAAACCGAAGGTCCTTGGCGGCCTTCATCATCTTCTTTTCCAGCTCCTTTATCGTCTCCTTTACCCTCCTGATCTCGATCGTACCCATTGATGTCTTGATCTGTGCTGAGATGTCAGGATAGTCGCGCTCATATATGGATGCAAGGATATCCCGTATGTTCTTCTGGATGCTCCTGGGTGTGATATTGTTGGCCTTATTATACTGCTCTTGCTTGATTCTTCTCCTGATGGTCTCGGAGTATGCCTTCTCAATGGACGCAGTCTTCATGTCGGCATACATAATGACCTTGCCGTTGATATTCCTGGCCGCCCTGCCTGAAGTCTGAATGAGTGAGCGCGTGGATCGCAAGAAGCCTTCCTTGTCGGCATCCAATATGGCGACGAGCGTCACCTCAGGGATGTCAAGCCCTTCCCGCAAGAGGTTAATGCCGACCAGCACGTCAAAGACGCCCTCCCTCAGGCCCTTGACAAGCTCGATCCTCTCCAGTGTGTCGATATCCGAGTGCATGTATTTTATTTTGATATCAAGACCCTGAAAATAATCGGTGAGTTCCTCTGACATCCTTTTGGTAAGTGTGGTGACAAGCACTCGCCCCCCGTTATCCACGGTCTTCCTGATCTCGCGGTAGAGATCATCCACCTGGCCCGTTGCGGGTCTGATCTCGACGACCGGGTCCAGCAGGCCCGTAGGCCTCACGACCTGCTCCACAACGTTCCCCTTGGTCTGCTTCAGCTCATAGTCACCCGGGGTGGCTGAGACATAAACGATTGAGTTGACGATCCGGTTGAACTCATCAAACCGCAGTGGCCGGTTGTCCAGGGCTGACGGCAGCCTGAACCCGTATTCCACGAGGGTGGATTTTCTTGAGTGGTCGCCACGGTACATGCCGATGAGCTGGGGTACACCCACGTGTGACTCATCCAGGAACACGAGGGTATTTTGGGGAAGGTAATCCATGAGGGTAGGGGGGGGCTCGCCCGGTCTGCGTCCGGTGAGGTGCCTGGAATAGTTCTCGATCCCCTTGCAGCTCCCGGTTTCCATGAGCATCTCAAGGTCGTACCGTGTCCTTTCCTCGATACGCTGTGCCTCGATGAGCCGGTTGTGCGCCTGGTAGAATGCAATCCGTTCTTTCAGCTCTTCTTTAATGGCATCGATGGCATTCAGCAGGATAGATCTCGGGGTCACGTAGTGAGAGGCCGGGTAGATGGGGAAATGGCCTATCCGCTTGATCTTCTTGTTGCGGATCGTGTCGATTTGCCAGAGCATCTCAATATCGTCTCCAAAGAGCTCGATACGGATGGCGGTCTCATCTTCGTGAACCGGAAAGACCTCGATGACATCACCCCTGACCCGGAAGGTGCCTCGGTGGAAATCAAGGTCATTGCGCTCGTACTGGATCTCTACGAGCTTTTTCAGGATCTCGTCCCGCGTAAAGGCACGTCCTTCTTCCAGGTAGAGGAGCATACCCTGGTAGGCCTCGGGTGACCCGAGGCCGTAGATGCAGGAAACAGAGGCCACGATGATGCACTCCTGCTGTTCGAATAGAGCGCGTGTAGCCCTGTGTCTGAGCTTGTCGATATCTTCGTTGATGGAGGAGTCCTTTTCGATGTACAGGTCCCGTGATGGCACGTATGCCTCGGGCTGGTAGTAATCGTAGTAACTGATAAAATATTCTACCGCATTGTCCGGGAAGAGCTCCCGGAACTCCCCGTAAAGCTGGGCTGCCAGGATCTTGTTAGGTGCGATTACGAGGGCGGGCCTGCCGGTGCGCTCGATCACACAGGCCATGGTAAAGGTTTTGCCCGAACCGGTCACCCCGAGGAGGACCTGGTCCCGCGTACCGCGTTCAATACCCTTACATAGCGCATCTATCGCCTGAGGTTGGTCACCCTGCGGGCTGAAGGGCGAGACGAGGTTATATGCCATAATTTTTATGGTTTCCTCTGAGAACTGATTATCTCAAAACATTTAGAATTAATACGTGCCGGCAACATGACTTATTGAGATACCCATACAATATTCATATCTTTTCCCAGACAGTACCTTCCGGGGAGTCTTTCAGCTGAATGCCCTTGTTCTTGAGCATATCCCTTATTTCATCTGCCTTTTTAAAGTCTCGCGTCTTCCTGGCAAGGTTTCTCTCATCGATAAGTTTGCTTATCTCCTGTTCCGTAAGGCCTGTTACCTGGACACTGCTGCCTCTTTTCATAGATTCCAGGAATAGTGCCGGTTCTTCCGTGAGTATGCCAAAAACCTCGGTGATCTCTTTAATCGCCTTGGCAAGTGCTGCTGTGTCTTCCGTGGATACCTTGGGATACTGGTCCAGGGCCCGGTTGATCTCTGTAGTGAGATCGTGCAGGGAGGCAATGGCCTTAGCCGTATTGAAATCATCGGCCATGGCCTCATCCAACTCTGCGATGAAGGTATTGATGTGTCCTTCAATGCGGGAATCCTGGCTGTCTGAAGCACTATGGGCAACCCTATCCAGCATCTCATAGAAACGTATAAGGGAATGTCTTACCGTACTCAGGGCATCGTGTGAGAAATCAATAGGGCTCCGATAATGGTGAGACAACATAAGCAGCCTCAATATCTCAGGGTGTACATCTTTGGTGAGCTCGCGGATGGTCATGAAGTTGCCAAGCGACTTGCTCATCTTCTCCCCATCCACGGTAACGAATCCATTGTGTATCCAGTGCCTGACAAAGGGGACCCCATAGGCACATTCGGATTGGGCGGTCTCATTCTCGTGATGGGGAAAGATAAGGTCTCTGCCGCCTCCGTGGATATCAAGGGTGGGGCCTAAAAAATGCGTGCTCATAGCCGAGCACTCGATATGCCACCCCGGCCTGCCCTTTGACCAGGGGCTCTCCCACCAGGGCTCACCTTCCTTGCTTCGTTTCCATAATGCAAAATCAAGCGGGTCCTTTTTCAGTTCCTCGATGTCGACCCTGGCACCGGCGATCATTTCTTCTGTCTTTCTCCCGCTGAGGCTCCCGTAACTCTTAAACTTCGAAACACTGAAATACACGCTGCCGTCACCTGCCTTATAGGCAAAGCCTTTATCCTCGAGGCGGCGAACCATCTCAATAATGTCCTTAATGTGGTCCGTAGCCTTGGGTTCTCTATCGGCAGGCAGTACTTTTAAAATCTCCATGTCGGTCTTAAATTCATCGATGTAGCGGTCCGCCACCTCTCGATAGGATGTACCGAGTGCATTGGCCCTGGAAATAATTTTGTCATCGATATCCGTAAAGTTTCTTACATAGGTAAGCTTATAACCCTTTCTCCTTAAGAACCGTGATATGACATCAAAGACGATTAAAGAGCGTGCATGACCGATGTGACACATGTCGTAGACCGTTACCCCGCATACGTACATGCCCACGTTATTGCCGTTCAGAGGCTCAAAGATTTTCTTTTTTTTGAAGGGGGTGTTGAACACGTTCAGTTCCATGGTTTCTCCTTGGGTACATCCTAAAGTAACGTTCGTTTCAGGGAATAACAGGTTAACACATGAGAGATTCAGGATAAAGGGTTTTGGAGGTTACTTCTTTTCCAGGAGCACCACGGCCTGAGCAGCGATGGCCCGGCCTTCGCCGATATCCCCGAGGCCCTCGTGGGTGCGGAATTTTACTGAAACAGCTGATGGATCAATACCTGCCGCCATCGCAATAGTGTTGATCATTTCAGACCGATAGCCGGCCAGTCTCGGTCTTTCGCAGATGCAGTTGATGTCGATGTTGACAAGCACATAATTGCTTGCCGCTGTTTTGATGATGGCTTGCAGCATGTTCAGAGAGTTCATGCCCTCGGTTTCTTTTGCGCTGTCGGGATACAGCTCGCCGATGTCGGTATGCGCTAACGCGCCCAGGATTGCATCACACACCGAGTGGATGATTACGTCACCATCGGAATGGCCGAGCAGCCCTTTATCATGTCGGATGGTTACACCTCCGAGGATCAGGGACCTTCCTTCAACCAGTCTATGAATGTCAAAGCCTATTCCAACCCTGTACGGCATCTCAGGATTGCCTCCGCCATAATGATATCGTCCTTGAAGGTTATCTTTACATTGAGCGGATCACCCTCAACGATTCTTACCGTTTTTCCTGCTGCCTCCAAGAGGGCGCTGTCGTCGGTGAACAGGAGCGGGCCATTTTGAAGGGCCTTTTCATGTGCCTCCAGAAGTGTTTTTGTGACAAAGGCCTGGGGGGTCTGGACCTGATAGAGGCTTCCCCGGGGTATGGTTTCCACTACCATACCATTATGTGCCTTTTTCAAGGTATCGGTCATCTTAAGGGCGGGGATGCACCCGTCAACACCTTCTAGGCCCTTGATCACTCGGTCGATGAGGCTTGAGGAGACAAGCGGTCTTACCCCGTCATGGATAAGCACTGCATGGCTTTCATGGGCGCACTGTAATCCATTCATGACCGATTCCTGCCTGGTTCTGCCGCCCTTGGTTATGACAAGCTCTTTCCCCATATCTGTGAGCATCCGCCGGGTCTGCGATATATCTTCTTCGGGTACGACAACGACAAGCCTGTCGATTGCCGTGGTTGCATCGAAGCAGGAAACCGACCTCTTCAGGACAGGAACGCCGAGGAGATCGAGGAACTGCTTTTTCAGGCCGAACCGGGCTCCGCTGCCTCCGGCAACGATGAGAGCGCTAAAAGACATTGTTTTTAGGCGCTGCGAAAATCATCCTGCCGGCGGGGGTCTGGAGAATAGATGTTACAACAACTTCGATACTCTGATTAAGAAGGCTCTCCCCTTGCTCTACCACGACCATGGTCCCGTCATCCAGGTACGCCACACCCTGACCGCGCTCCTTACCCGCTCTGGTGACATTTACCGACAGGCTCTCCCCAGGCAGTACAATGGGTTTGACTGCATTGGCGAGCTGATTGATGTTCAAAACATCCACACCCTGGATCTGAGCGATCTTGTTCAGGTTGAAGTCGTTTGTAAGGATATCTGCGCCGAGGTCTTTGGCTAAAGCAATGAGCTTGGAGTCGACCTCTTTGATCTTGGGGAAATCTATCTCTATAACCTCTATCTTGGCATTCGGGCTCTTCTGGAGTTTGTTGAGGATATCGAGACCACGCCTTCCACGTGCTCGCTTGAGAGGATCGGAGGAATCGGCAATATGCTGCAGCTCGTTCAGGATGAACTGGGGTGCGATCAATGTCCCCTCGATGAACCCGGCATCGGAGATGTCCGAAATCCTGCCGTCAATGATGACACTCGTATCGAGGATCTTCAGCTTGGTGTTTTCGCCTTTGGATTTCTTTTGGAATATGGGGAGAGAGGAAATTTCTCTGCCCCAGGCGAGACCGACACTGTAGCCCAGATAGGCGAACATGGTATTGATGAGGATGAAGAGATAGATTCCACTCGCATTGATCCCGATGAGTACATATCCTAAAAGGCTGCCGATGATAAGGCCAAGGATCGTCCCGACGAGGCCGCCTGCATAAGCCATGGGATGAAGCTTGAAGCCCTTTGTTTCGCTGAAAAAAATGGCAAAGAGACAAATTTCGGAAATGAGCGGCAGGACTATGATCCAGATCCCACTTCCCATTTGTTCAGATGCATACTGAAAGGACCCATAGAATACAACCAGGGCAATGAGAATGCGTAACATCCATTTCATATCAATATCCCATCCTATTTTAGGAAGATGATGCCGTGTCGATTTTCCCCATTGCGGAAAGAATCATCTTTTCAGCATCTTTTTTTTCAATTTTTTTTGATATCGAGATCTCGTTAACCAGGAGGTTCTTGGCAGTGTCATACATCTTCCTCTCACCGAAAGAGAGTTCCTTACCTCGCTTGAGGATATTAAGGTCTCTCAATACCTCTGCGATCTCATAGGCCGAACCGCTTTTGATCTTTTCCATGTATTCGCGATACCGGCGGTTCCATGTCTGGTTATCGACATGAACGGATCGCTGTTTAAGGATATCAATGACCTGATCGATCCCTTTATTTTTAATGAGTTCTCGGATGCCGACATTCTTTACATTTGACACAGGGACCATGACTGTCATCTGAGTATCGATGATCTTCAGTATGATGAAAGACATTTTACTGCCCGAGATCTCTCTATCCTCCACCAATTCCACTTCAGCAACCCCATGTGCTGGGTATACAACTATATCTCCGACCTTGAACATGAGCAATATCCCTTTCCTGTATAGGGAACAATAGCAATTCAGCGCAATTTAGTCAAGGCTACCTGAGGAATTATCCATAAAAGATAAATAATTATAGAATATAAAGCGTAAATAGACACATCATCAAGCATCTACCTTCAAGAGATCCCCTTTAGCCCCAAAGGACCGAGATCCTTGACTTACAGGTATGAGATATGAGAACACCTTAGTCCATGAGATACCCCCAGATTGATCCTGTGCTTATCCATATGGGCCCTTTGCAGCTGAGATGGTATGGTCTTATGTATATTATCGGCTTCATAGTAGCGTACTTTGTCATAATGGATCTCTGCCGCCGCAGAAAGCTCCCCATGACAAAGACCGAGGTGGAAGATCTCATCACCTATTGCATACTTGGACTCGTTATAGGGGCCCGTGTGGGTTACTGCCTTATCTACAATCCAGGATATTATCTTTCCCACCCTTTAAAGTTTCTTGCCGTATGGGAAGGTGGGATGTCGTTTCATGGAGGCCTGGCAGGTCTGGTCCTCACCGGATGGATCTTCTCGATATCACGCAAGAAGCCCTTCCTTATGCTGGCCGATATCGGTGCAATAGGCGCAACTCCCGGCCTCTTTTTCGGCCGCATCGGCAACTTCATCAATGCCGAGCTCTATGGAAGGGTGACAAACGCCCCCTGGGGTATGATATTTCCTAATGGAGGGCCTTTCCCGAGGCATCCTTCCCAGATCTATGAGGCCCTTTCTGAAGGTCTTCTCCTTTTCATCATCCTCTATCTCGTCAGCAGGAAGGTAAGTATTCATGGCATATTATTCGGCGTTTTTCTTACCTGCTACGGAACCATTCGATTTTCCTTGGAGTTCTTCAGGGAGCCTGACCCACAGCTCGGTTTTGTCATCGGGCCTTTTACCATGGGACAGCTTCTTTGCATGATCATGGTAGTCATTGGGTTAATCCTCATAACCTGGCGCCTAAAGTCGCGGGAAGTATAGTGCGATAAGCACATTAATGAGGCATCCGGATACAAGTGTTTCAAGCGGTCTGAGGGCCTTTACAAGCTACAACCGCTACAAGAAGGACATTATGTACAAGTGTGACCCTGCGGGTGCGCGGGTCATCCTTGAACTTTTACCCTTGCTGATACATATCAATCACCCCAATCTGCCCGGTTATGTGGAGCATGGGGACTGCCCATGCGGCATCAAATACATGGAGTGGCCTTCACAGACATTCAGAGACATCGGGTCGCTTCTCACCTCCAGGGTCAATCTAGGGAGAATACAGGATTATATCCCCCGGCAGCACGAGATCGAAGGGCTGTTCACCATTGGATCTGTGGGCAGCCTTGCCCAGACGAGAGAATCGGACTATGACATCTGGGTGGTGGTGGATGCCCAGCGCATCGAGCCTGATAGGATCAGGTCCCTCGAAAAGAAGCTGAAGATTCTCCAGCGGTGGATTACCGGTAAATACCTTCTTGATATTCACTTTTTCCTCATGGACCTTAAGGATATCAAAGCCAACAAATTCGGCTCTGTATCCCAGGAGGGTTCCGGCTCGGCCCTGAAGAGCATCCTTAAGGAAGAGTTCTACCGCACCTTGACCCTCATCGAAGGGAGGGTGCCGCTTTGGTGGGTCGTATCTCCTGAGACGGAGAAAGATACCTATGAAAAGATGCGAACAATAGTGCATTCGCAATCCAGCTCAAATGATGAAGATATCATCGATCTCGGCAATCTTGAATCCATACCTGAACAAGAGCTCCTGGGTGCAGCATTGTGGCAGATGCACAAGGCACTCGACGATCCTCTGAAATCGGTCCTCAAGATGGCCCTTGTCGCCAGTTATCTGGACACCTCGTCAAAGGACATGCTCTTATGCAATGTCCTTAAGAAAAAGGTTTTCCATGCCGTAGGGCAAGACATCGTTGATCCCTATTACCAAATCCTTCGCCGCGTGGAGGATTATTACCGTTTACGGGGTGATGACCGTACGGTTGATCTGCTCAGGAAGTGTTTTTACCTGAAGGTGAACCCCAATATTCGCAGCACCGATCTTATCAAGCTGGAGCGTGATGGTAAATCGTCGATGATGGTGGACATTGTTAAGTCATGGGGGTGGTCTTACCACGCCATCAAGGAACTGAATGAATTCTCTGAATGGGGAGTGGAAAAGTATCGGGAGTTCGGAGATGATATCCATGCATACCTCAAACTGGCCACCGTACAACTCATACGCAGGGCCAAGTCATACATGGTTCATTCAGCCCTTGACGAGGATGTTGAAGTAGAGGTCCTCAGGCGGAGAGTTGAGGCCTTTTATGTATCAAAAGACGGGAAGATCGAGTCTGAAAAGCGGGTGAAGAAAAAGGAGCCCGCATATCGAGATCTTTTCTTTGTTTATAAAAAGGGTATCTGGAGCATTTTCGAGTGGTCTCCGGAAATGAGCGATGTTGCCCCCATCATGGAATCCGACAGGGTGACCAAAATCCTTGCATGGCTTGTCTACAACAAACGCTTCGATGCATCCACCGCCTTCCACATGATCCCCAATGCATCCAAGGTGGTGCTGTTCGACATTCAATCTCTGTTATGGAGGCTCAACGCGCTGATCCCGGATGCCGGCTCCATCGGCCTTGACCGTTCATCTCTTATGGAAGACAAATACGCCAGGCACGTGGTTATTGTTGCAAACATTGAATGCCCTGACAGTCTGCATTCTATACGTGAGCTGGATGTGCTCTTTATGAATACATGGAACGAGCTCTTCTGCCTTTCCATTAAGCCCGAGCAAATAGGGGCATGGATGGCCAAGATGAAGAGGCCTTCTACCCAGGTTAATATCTGGCTGCCCAAGGAGGGTAATCCCAAGTATCTCACCCAAACAGTCGTATCCCTCATCAGCTAACTCTTTGCACGTCTTGTCTGTTGTTTAAAGTGCTCAACAAGAATCCGTCCCAGGCATATGAAGGATATCCCTTGCCCCTGGCAAGTCCCGGTATAACACCCTTAATGATCTGCTGGTTTACTATCTTGATGTTTAAGGTGCTTTACTGAATCATAGTCTAAAGTTGCTTCAGGTTTCTTCACGGTATCCTGAATGTTTTTCAGGCTGAAGCAGAACATTGAGCCGGTACCCGTTTCACTCTCTACCCATATCCGGCCCCCGTGCTCCTCGACGATCCTTCGTGCGATATACAGCCCGAGACCCGTGCTTGTCTCTCCCGAAGATGGCTGAATGCTGGTGGTCTGGAAGGGCCTGAAAAGGTTATACTGCTCATCAATGGGAATCCCCGGCCCCTGGTCTTGAACGGCAACCACGATCTCATCGGCTCTGTTATCAACCGAAACGGTTATTGTCGAGAATCTCGGAGAGAACTTGATTGCATTCGAGATGAGGTTGTTGAGCACCTGATCGATCTTTGCAGGGTCGATCCTTGCCATAAGCGGTCCTGCAGGGGCAATAAGGTTGACCTGGATACCTTTGGCCTCTGCCAGGTGCTGATTAAATTGCACATCGTCGTTTACAACCTCCAATAGGTCGATTTCCTGGATACTTAAGGGAAAACGCGTAGTCTCAATCCGTGAAATATCCAGAAGCTCATCCAGCAGGTTCTGCATGGTAATACCCGATCTGTGTATGAGTTCAAGGTATGTGCGCTCTTTTTTTGTCTGAGCCGTTACCTTTTCCAGGAGCATGTTGCTGCACCCAAGCAGAACGTTCAGGGAATTTTTCAGGTCATGGGCTGCGATGCCCAGGAACAGGTGCATCTGCTTATTGAGCCTTTGGGTCTGTTCGTTTGCCTTTTCGAGTTCAAGGGTTGCCCAGATCTCGTGGAGGTCTGAAATGACAAGGCGCGAGAACTTCTGGAGCAGGTTAATGAGCTGTTCGGAGTAATGGTTCTCTTCTGTGTCCATTACGCAGATAGTGCCGAAGATCTCACCCCCAGGCCAAGTAAGCGGCATACCCAGGTATGAGATCATACCCTGTTTGATCCAAGGATTTTGGCACCACCTCGGATCATTGAGGGCATCAGCGATGAGCAGTGGATTTATGTTGCTCATGACATGTTCACAATACAGGCCCGTTTCATAGGACTCTTGATTGCCGGGTTCATAAGGGTGCGCGGCATTCCGGTTCCGAACGAATACCTCGATATGGCGTTCATGTGCCCTCATGATAAGTGCTGTCGGGACATGGAAGATATCGGATATCAGGTCAACGATCTCCTGCCATGCCCCGAGGACGGCCTTGGGCACCTCAATATAATCAAGAACAGGATATTTTGATTTCTCGCTGTTTTTGGAATCCATATGATTCCCAATGCAGATCGGATACATGCACTTCATTACATTCCACTCATATATTATAAGGGGAATATCGTTTTTGGGAACAGGGTAATTGATTATGTCATATAAAAAAATCGTATCGTGCATATGAGGCTTTCTTCCAGGGCGCGAGGGTGTCCTGAAGCCTCAAGCCTCATTAAGAAGCTTATGATCATCAGACAACATTATCACTTGACACCCGCTGTGCAACCTATTAACCCCTTGATTCATCCATTTAGAGATCCATACTGCATATGAACAAATGGGGAGGGGTGCATGGCACAGGAGGAAAACAGCAGCGGAAATAATTCCAACAGATCGATGATCTTCGTTGTATTTGCACTCATTGCTGTTATGATCGCCACCGGTGTCTATTTCTATATCAGACATACCAAATACTATATTTCAACGGATGATGCCTATGTGACCGGCAGGATCCATTCAATAGCCCCGAAGATTGCTGGAACGGTAAAGGCGGTCTATGCGGAAGACAACCAGTTGGTGAAGAATGGAGCCCTCCTTCTGGAGATTGACAGTAAGGATTACGATGTCAGGGTAAGCGATGCCAAGGCTGCCATGGAGTCCGAGCAATCGAAGCTCCTTGAGCTCTCTGTTCGGGTGGATGTTGCCGAAAAGCAGCTCACGGAGATCCAATCGAGGATCGATGCAGCCCGGGCAACGTATGCCTTACAAGAGGCAAACCTAAAGCAGGCAAGGCAGGATCTTAACCGTGCTCAGAAGCTCTATAACAAAGGGGTCTTGGCCGAGGCAACACTCGAGAAGGCAACAACCGCTTATGATATAGCGAAGGCCCAGGTGGATGCGGCCGGCGAGCAGATCAAGCAGGCTTTAGCCTCACTGGAAACGCAGAAGCTTGTAGTCTTACAGTCTAATACGGCCCTCAAATCCCAGGGATATGTCGTAGAACAGAAAAAACAGCTACTCGCAACCGAGAGCTTGCGGCAGAGCTATACAAAGATATATGCCCCTTCAGACGGGTACATCACCAAGAAGAACATAGAGGTCGGCAACCAGATACAGGTGGGCCAGCCTGTCATGGCGGTTGTTCCGTTGACTGATGTATGGGTTGTGGCCAATTATAAGGAGACACAGCTTACAAACGTGAAGCCCGGCCAGAAGGTAGATATTAAGGTAGACACCTATCCCGGCAAGACCTTCTCAGGGACCGTGGACAGCATCATGGCTGGCACGGGCTCGGTCTTCTCGCTTTTCCCTCCGGAAAACGCCACAGGAAACTATGTGAAGGTGGTGCAGCGTGTCCCGGTGAAGATCATCCTGGAAAAAGGGACGGATCCTGATCATCTCCTGCGTGTGGGCATGTCGGTGGAGCCCACGATCAAAGTAAGAAAGTAGCAGCAGGAGCTTAACGCATGATAACCGCGCCATCGCCGCCCCAGGCGAATAAATGGCTCGTTGCCCCGACCGTGATGCTTCCCATGCTCATGGTCGTCCTCGACACCTCGGTGGTGAATGTATCGCTGGATCATATCCGGGGAAGTCTCTCTGCAGGCATCGATGAGGCGACCTGGTCCATCACCGCGTATCTTGCAGCCAATGCGGTTATAATCCCCATGTCAGGGTGGATAAGCAGGCTCATCGGGCGGAAACGGTACCTCCTTTTATCGATTGTGCTGTTTACGCTGAGCTCTTTTCTCTGCGGGATCTCATGGAACATTCAGAGCCTCATTATCTTCAGGGTCATACAGGGCCTTACCGGCGGGGCAATGCCGCCGCTGTCCCAGGCTATTTTGTTGGAGTCATTCCCCCCTCAGCAATACGGCATGGCCATGGCCATCTTCGGGATCGGCGTCACGTTCGGGCCCATCATCGGTCCGGTTCTCGGAGGATGGATCACCGACAACCTCACCTGGCACTGGGTATTCTTCATCAATATCCCCATCGGTATTGTCTCCGTTATCATGGCGATCTTGTTCATTGTAGACCCTCCCTACATGAAGGGCATACGCATGAAGATCGACTATATCGGTCTCATCCTGCTTGCCCTCGGCGTGGGGTGCCTCCAACTCCTCCTCGACAGGGGCGAGAGGAACGACTGGTTTAATTCCAACCTCATGCTTGCCCTTGCAATCATCTCGGTGTTCTCCATTGCCTTGTTCATCATTGTGGAGCGCCGCACCGAAAGGCCCATTGTTGATCTGAAGGTATTTAGGAACTATTCCTTCTGCCTCGGGAATCTGGCCATATTCTTCTTTATGGTGAACCTCTTTGGAACGCTTGTCCTACTGCCTATCTACCTACAAACCCTCATGGGTTATACATCGAGTCTGTCCGGCATCGTGCTTGCACCCGGGGGCGTTGCAAACCTGGTGGCCATGCCCCTCGTGGGGAGGTTTCTGCATCGATTCAACCCGAAGATTTTTGTCATACCCGGAGTTCTCCTCACAGCATATTCCACGCTCCTCATGGCCAGCTTTACCCTGGGTGTAGACTTTATGACGGTTCTGTGGCCCAGGGTTGTCATGGGCCTGGGCATGGGTATGCTCTTCATCCCGCTCACCACCCTGACGGTCTCCGGCATCAGCAAGGAAAACATGGGCAATGCCACTGCCATCTATAATCTCATCAGGAATATCGGGGGCAGCATAGGCATCGCCATCGTCACCACCATGGTAAACCGCAGGGCCCAGTTCCACCAGATGCGACTGGTGGAGCATATGACCCCGTATGATTCGATGTACTACCAACGTGCCCAGCAGGGGGCCAATCTTCTGCAACAAAGCGGTTTGGACCCGTCTACGGCAAGGCAGGGCGGGCTCGGCATCATATATGAGAATATGATCAGACAGGCATCAATGCTCTCATTTGATGATGTCTTTTATGCCCTCGCGGTGATGACCCTTATCCTTATCCCCCTGGTGCTCTTCATGAAACAGAGCAAAGAAGGGCAGGGACCGGCCGCACTCGGCGAGTGATTAAGAGTCGTTGCAAGTCACCGCAGGGGTCTTACGAGTTTCAAGATTTATTGAAAAGACCCCCTTTTTTTCTCGAAGCAGGGCATTACTAAATGATTATTCGCACGAATAAACAAAGCGGTTTATAGCTTTATCGAGGATTGAATGATGAGACCAATAAAACACAAGAAGGCTGAAATCAAGAAAAGACGGCTTCACAATGCACTTTGGGCCATGTTCATCGGAGACGCTTTGGCCATGCCGGCTCATTGGTACTACAGCCTTGAGAACATTCAAAAAGTCTTTGACAATGGTGTACAGGGATACAGAGACCCCCCGAATCCTCACCTTGAAAGCTTTATGGTGGGCATGGACTATACCCCTGATATTGAAACAGCCAAACGCCTTGGGCGTGCGTACGATATCCTCCACGAACATGCCCGATTTTATAAGACCAACTACAGCTCGCTTCAAATCCGGCTTTCTGATCAGGCAAAGGTAACCGGGAATACCGTTCCAGAGCTGGATGACCGCTATCATTACCACTACGGCCTGAAGGCCGGAGAGAACACCCTCGGTGCACAACTCGTGCGTGTGCTCATGCGTTCGGTGATCAGGAGAGGCCGCTACGACCATAATGCGTTCTTAGACGACTTCATCACGCACCTCACCACACCCGGCAGGAACCGTGACCCGTATACCGAGATCTATATCCGCCGGTGGTTCGAAAATTATTCACGCGGCGTGCCGCCCCATGCCTGCGCCGAGCTGCAGCGCAATGTGTGGTCCATAAGTGCCCATGGCGGCATCATCAGGCCCCTGGTGCTCTCCACGCTCGTTGACAGCCCCTACCAGGGCCTTGGCCTTGCCGTCGAGCATCAGAACATGACGCATCGCGCAGAAAATTCGATCAGTGCGCTGGGCGTCCTGGTCCCGCTCTTCAACGCATTATTATCAGGGGCCGAGCCGCGCAAAACAATATCCACATATGCCCGGACAATACGCATACCGCGTATAACAGGCAAGGAACTGTTTGGAGTTTACCGTGACCATAATGGCCCGGGTAACATTCCAAAGGACGAGATGTGGAGACTCCATACGGAACTCATCGATAAACCGTTTGCGATTGATCGTTTTGTCAGGAAGTATACCGACAAGGATGTTATTGCTCATCTGCTTGCCACCGCATGTTATCCTGAGCACGGCCTGCCGTTGCTCCTTTACCTCGCCTGGAGCCGTAACCTTGAAGTGGAACCCTCGCTGCTGGCCAATGTAAATGCCGGCGGTGACAATGTGCATCGCGGCATGCTCCTGGGCCTCATGCTCGGGGCTGCCAACGACAAGATACCGGGGCATCTTATCGAGGGCTTAATTGCACACGAGGACATTAAACACGAGATCGATGCCTTCATCGACATAGCCTTGAGCGGGAAGGGGATCTGATACCGAATCGCAAAGAGCTGAGTATCTTCTTTGTGAGTGCCACGGCCTAAAGATACACCTCGCGATTAAAAACTCTAAAGGATTTTTATATATGTCATGCAAATCCGCGACAGAGCTGATATTATAAAAACACAGCGCGTATGAGAAGAACAATTCCTTCTTTCATCTATGTCTTTCTCCTTATCACCGGGCTCACACTCCCTTGCCTCGCCCAGGAGAAGACCTATAAGGTGGAAGTCCTCCAGATCACTGCAATAGAAGAGCTCCAGCAGGTATATGACGGTTTTCTCAAGGAGTTGGAGAAGAGCGGCCTCATCCAGGGGAAGAACCTTGAGGTCAGGCGGACTATCATCGACTTCGACCTGGAGAACCCAACACTTACGAAAAGGATCAATGTCTATTTCAGGATTAAGAGTGAGGCCTCGCGAATCATAAAGGAGAAGCCTGACCTGGTCCTCACCATGGGGACCCCTGCCACAAGGTATTCCAAGGATAAGATCATTGCAGCGGGTATACCGCTGGAGTTCACGGCGCTTGCCTTTCCCACTGCTGTAGGCTGCAAGTCTTTGACAGAGGCCGGCCCGGGTTTTACCGGTGCAACCACGCACATGGACATGAAAGACGCGCTCAAGGTTGTGAGGCTGGCATTCCCCGCTATCAAGACATTGGGCATCGTGAACAGCGACGATTTGAACAGCATCTCCCATGCGGAGGAGGCGAAAAAGGAAGGGCCCCCACAGGGCTTCACCGTAATATCGAAAAAGGTTGGTATGAAAGATAACATAGTACCCGCACTTATTGAGCTTCAGAAACAGGGTGCGCAGGCCTTTGTAGTACCTCCCGACCCCTACTACGAGATACGTAACCATGAGAAGGCCGGTGAGCTCATCGAGTTCTCAAAGACCAATAAGATCCCGGCCTTCAGCTTTGTCATTGACAGGGTCCCCGGCGCAATCCTGTATGTAGGGGTGGACTTCGGGGTCATCGGCGCTCTCTCCGGCCAACAGGCGGTCAAGATCCTTAAGGATGGCGTGAAACCGGGCAGTCTACCCATTGTAAGGCAGCAAAACCTCACGGTCTTGGTGGACATGAATCTCGTGCAGGCCATGGGCATTCAGCTGCCACCGGAAGTCCTTCACATTGCCAAGCCTCTCGATTAACATGCCATCCATTGCGGGCTTTCTGTTATGCGCCGATCATCCTGGGAGGTTCGGCATTCTCTTTATTCCCTGGAGAGATCACTGCATACCTGGGAGCGGATGGAGGGGTGAGGGGTGATGGAGAAGGGGCCCTTGATGTATTCCGTAATCCTGATCATGGAAAGATGCCCTCATCACATTGCTCTGTACTCGAAGAAGTCGCATTTCCCAAAAACATCAGTGAACTGTTCCCATGTTTTCGCAGATATCGGGCCGTAGGAATCCAGGCTACACGCTGAGTCCCAATCATTGCATCTACTGCACGTATCCATGTCTTGAGGGAGGGACGGTAAGGACACGATGCCCGGAGGTCGTTGCCGGAGAGATCGCCATGCTGCACAAGGATTTCAAATGATATCAGAAATGTCTTTTCCCGGGTTTGTCCGACCTGTCGGATTTATGAGAATCGGGAATCAGTCTCCATTCGCTCGTCTGCCAATTGTCCATATGTTTAACATCAAAGACCCAGGGGGGAATAGTTATGCACAGATATTTGGCCAGAGAATAGGCATAAGGCTCATACATGCGGCGCAGATCTCTCAGTTTCTGGTCAGTATCCTTTCCCTCACGCAGTTGCAATCCCGCTGCTGCAAGGGTGGAGCGCAGATGTGCAAGAACATGCTCGGGAAGGCGGTCATACTCCGGCTCTTGCGGGGGGGTGCTTAAGACTATTGAGAGATCGACAACGGCATGCCGGGCCATGGCAAACGTTAATTCAGCTTGCCTGGCGCAGGCATCTTCTACACCAACGATGGTAAGCGCACAGGTATCCAGAATCGCCGTAAGGGCGCCCAGCCAGGATTGGTTATCATGTTGTGAACGGAAAAAAGCAAGGGTCGGATATGACAAATGGATCTCAAGCAGCTCCGCAGACCATCGTTCCCAATCGTGGAGAAGCTGAAACAGCGTATCCAGGCCTTTGTCATGGCTGTGTCGAAGGAATATCTCGGCAGCTGTAGGTGGGGAGCCTGCCCGTGCATCCAAGAGGGAAATGGTTATCTCCCTTTGGGTAAATGACTGATTAAGTGCCGGGAGGTATCCGATGATGAGCGCGAGAAAGGCAAAGCCCATTCCTGCTTCCATCACGGTGAGGAACCTGGCAAACGCTGTGTGCGGGATAACATCACCCAACCCGAGTGTGAAGAATGTGGTACCGCTCAGATACAGGGCCATACCGAACCCGGGATATCCTTCTGCAGCATGAAATGCCGATATTTGTGCGGAGTACATGAGGGCAAAGCCAAAGATCAGGCCTCCGGCCCAGATGATCAGTAAAAGCAGGAGAGAAAGCGGGCCATAATAGCTCAGGTAGGTTTCACGGTATCTGTCTGAAACTATAGAGCGGGACAATCTTGACCACGGCAGCCATGTGAAGCGAAAGAAAAGACGGGCAAGTCGAATGCGGCGGATCACCCGACGCGGAAGAAGGATCGTCTCGAAGGCATCACCGAGGATGATGGCGATGAGCCCGGCACCCAGAACTGCCGACAAAATCATCATCTATACTCCGGGCGGTATTCATTTTGCCTGATGTGACAGCTGTCATGAACCCTGAGATCGCACATGAATTTCATATCTTTGTCTGTCCTTACGTCTTTGATGTTCAGGTATAGAATAAAGTCACAGAGAGCATTTTCAAGCTCTTCTTCCTGAACCCGGCTGTGAATGGACAATTAACCCTGCTTCATCCGATTCACAAATTTTACGGATACCACCCATTGCCTCCGGCCCTGCTGCCTATTATTTGTTTGTAAAGCGCCTGGTAATTCAGGAGGTCTTATGGACGCTCATAAGATGTACAGATACCGGTACAAGGTCAAGATATTGAATGCATCCGGCTGCGGTCCGGTGCACAGGGACCGGGTCGTATCCAGGCATATCTCCTTGGAAAATGCAAGGAAGGCCAAGGGCAAAATTTTGAGTGCCGAGCAAGGCGGAGGGATCACATCACCATACTACATATGGGACGAGCTCGAGCAGAGGATAATAGAATTCTAATTACACTTGAATAAATAGTCTTAAAAACAAGGATACGAAAGATCCGTCATGATGCTGAGGAAAAGAGATTGGGGGGTAATTGCAGGTGAAGCAGGTCTGTTCTTCATCATACTCATAGTTTTATATCTTGATGAGTATGTCGATCTGCCTTACCATATGCTTGGGGCACCGCATACACCGTACAGGCCTCAGGAATACATCCTTGAGTCACTTTCTGTCCTTGTTGTCGCCATAATCATCATCATGGTAACCTATATCATACTCCGGAGAACCGCCCGGCTTGAGCGATTCTTAAGGGTCTGCGCCTGGTGCAGAAAGGTATGGGTGAATGACAAATGGGTGAGCTTTGAAGAATACGCACTGAAACGGCACTCACTGAAATCCAGCCACGGCATCTGTGAAGAGTGTGTGGCCAGACTCGAGAAAAAGGCCGAACAAAAGAAGGCTGACAAGCAAGAAGACTCACAGTGATTCCATAAGTGGTTCATTGCTTAATGTTGACATCATCTTTGTTCTCACTCATTCTATGACGTATGTGTGAACCCGTCAAAGGAGGATCGTAACAATGAAGATCATGGCCATAAACGGAAGTCCCCGGAAAAGCCAGAGCCGTACCGGCCAGATTCTCAGAGAGGTCCTCTCCGGGGCGAAAGGTGCCGGTTCCGATATTGAATACATAGATATAACCACCCTGAATGTAGACTGCTGCATCGGGTGCGACAAATGCCATCATCTGGGCCGGTGTGCCCGGAACGACGACTTCAATGACCTGTTTGAAAAGATGCTCGCCAGAGACGGCCTTATTCTCGGCAGTCCCGTATATATCTTCCAGGTCACGGCACAGCTCAAGGCCTTCATAGACCGCCTCGGTCACGCCATCCACTGCCAGCGCCTGCTGGGCAAGTACGGTGCAGTGGTAGCCACCGCCGGCGGCTCCGGGCAGGTTGAGACCGCAGATTATATGGAGACCCTCCTGAACCGTATGGGCGTTCAGTGTACGGGCCGGGTGGCCTGCACCCTGGATGACGGCCTTGTCCCGGCCGGGTCTGATGTCATGAGGCGCTCAAGAGAGCTTGGCCAAACCCTTGTATCGGCAATCAGTGAGAAGAAGGATTTCCCCGAACAGCTCCACACACTATCCCAGATGCGCCAATATTTCTGTAATATCATGATAAAGCGGAAAGAACGGTGGGACTGGGAATATAAATATTGGCAGGAAAAGCGCTGGCTGTAGCAGGGGAGAAAAGGGAGGTTTGATATGCACTTTGAATTGACTGCAGGGCAGCAAATCTTCAGCCATGGGATACAGGAGGCAGAGGTACCTGCGTGAAAGCTACTTGTCCCTCTATGCCTGCGGGACTTCGGAAATACATAAAAAACGTGATATCGAGATTTCCATAATCCATAGCCCACTCACTATGACCTTGATCCCGGTAGACCCGGATACAACTGCTTTACTAATTGACTATTTGAATCAAATATTCTAATATTCATTAATGGCAATGGACAAAGACCGGAAGCTCAATGACATCCTCAAGGCTGCCTTAAGGCTGTTTGCCCATTACGGGTTCAAGAAGACCACGCTGGATGATGTGGCAAACGAGCTGGGAATGACCAAGAGCAACCTCTATTTCTACGTGACCAACAAGCGGGATCTCTACGAAAAGACCGTAAGCATGGCCTTCCAGGAGTGGCAGACCGCGGTGGTCGAGGCAGTAGGCGAGGTGGACGATGTGGCAGAGAAATTCTCAGTCATGGCCATGAGGTCCATTGAATACCTTGTAGACCATGAGGAGCTCCGTTCCGTATTCATGAAAGACCCCGGCATCTTTACCCTCTACCCGGCCGAAGACCGCTTCTATGAAATCAACAAGGGCGCCATGCTGCTCATAGAGGATATCCTGTCCCAGGGCATCAAGCAAGGCCGGTTTTACGACATGGATGTGCAACACATTGCCGAACTCTTCTTCTCCATCTACATCATGTTCCTGATCAAGACGTACGTGAAATCCGAAGGGGTCTCCGCGATGCGCATGTATGAGGAAGGCCTCAAGATCATCCTGCGAGGATTGTGCAGGAACTGACCGGGAAACCGGCAGGATAAGAGGAACGGACTTAATAATCTCCCGCAACACGGGAATGCCCGGCGATTATTCGCGCACATAGGTGAAAAACATGAGGAGGGAACCATGCCGAAAGAAAAAGAAATGTATGATCTTATTATCGTGGGCGCCGGCAGCGGCGGGTGCGCCACCGCCAAGGTAGCTGCGGAACAGGGTCTCAAGGTACTGCTGATCGACAGGCGGAAAAAAGCGGATATAGGGGACAAGCTCACCTTCGATACAATCCCCGTATACGCGTTTGAAGCGCTCGATATCCCTGTACCGGAAGGAGACGAGCTGGATATGAGGATGCTGAAGCTGAAGGTGTTCTCGCCGAACAGGAAACATTCCTTCGAAGCCGATCTCGATGGATACCTGGCACACAGGCACTTGCTGGGACAGCGACTCCTGAAATATGCCCTGGATGCCGGTTGCACACTCCTTGCCGAGACGGAAGTGATTGACCCCCTGATAGATAAGGACTTTATCGTGGGCGTGAGATGCCGGACTCCCAAGGATTCGATGCAAGAGTACCGTTCCAGGGTCGTTGTCGATGCAAGCGGATTCTTCGCGGTCGTACGGGACAAGCTTCCCCACACCGTCTACCACAAGGAAGGGATGATACCCGAAGATACCGTACTCTGTTATCGGGAGGTGCGGGACCTCACGGGCAGTTCCGATTACATCCCCCCGAACGACTACCCCGGCTGGTATTGTACCCTTGAGAACCGCGGCTATTTCTGGATAGTGCCCGAAGATAAGGACAAGACCAATATCGGCTGCGGCATACCGAAGTATCCTGGCTATCCGAACCCCGAAAAGGTGACGCTGGATTTCTGTAAGGCGCATCCGGACAAGATCGGTGATAAGGTGTATGCAAAGGGTACAGGCCCTACGCCCAACCTGCCCATGAGGCCTTGCCAGCCCGAGCTTGTCGGGAACGGATTCATGCTGGTCGGTGATGCAGGTTATCAGGTATCGACGAATTCCGGATTCGGGGTTCCGGGGTCGGTGATTGCCGGCAAGATCGCTGCAAATGTGGCCGCCGCAGCCATCAAAAGGGGCGATGTCGACAGAAAAGGCCTGTGGGAGTATAACGTACAATACAAGAGGGGGTTCGGATCTGTCCGTCCCTTTGCGGATGCCATCCGGATCTTTGTCCAGAACCTGTCCCACGAAGAAATCGACGCGCTGATTCAGACCGGACTTATGGGCTCCAAGGAGTTCAGCGCGCTGTGGAGCGACCGCACCTTCGACTATACGGTTCAGGAACGCATCGCCAAATTCATGAGCAGCAAAAGACATTTGGGGCTGTTCATCAAGGTCTCCGTCGTATTCCTGATTGCGAAGCGTCTGGAGAAACTCTACAAGAATTTCCCCTTCGCGATCGATGATTTTAATGCATGGATGCTCAAGCGGACTTTCCTGTATGCACTCCTATTCAAGTCCCTCGGCCTGAAAAGGGGGATTGCAGCTTAAGCGCCTTTGGTAAAGGTGGGGTATGCCGGGAAGAGTATACCCTTGAATGCAAACCGGTATCAGGCCACATCGTTGGCCGCAGCCCGGCCTGCGGCCCGGCCTGAGAACATACATCCGCCGAGGAACGTCCCCTCCAGCGCACGGTAGCCGTGCATGCCCCCGCCGCCGAATCCGGACACCTCTCCTGCTGCATATACCCCGGGCAGAGGCTGGCCGTCGGCTTTCAAAACTCGGCCGGAGAGGTCGGTCTCCAGCCCGCCTAAGGTCTTGCGCGTGAGTATCCACAGCCTCACCGCAATCAGAGGGCCTGCAGCCGGATCGAGAATCCGGTGCGGCCTTGCCACCCGGACCAGCTTGTCGCCGAGATAGGCGCGCGCCGCCCTGATCGAGGTGACCTGTGCATCTTTGCCGAAGGGGTTGATGATCTGCCGGTCGCGCCCCACTATCTCCCGTTCGAGCTCGACCGGATCGATAAGGGACTCGCCGGTCAGGGCGTTCATCCCTTGCACGAGTTCTCTCAGCGTGCGCCTAACCACAAAATCCGCACCGCGCTTTTTGAATGCCTCCACGGGTCCCGGCGCGCCGGGCAGGGCACGGCCTAGAGTTTTGAGGATGCTGCGGCCCGTGAGGTCGGGGTTCTGCTCGGAGCCGGACAGGGCGAACTCGCGGGCAATGATGCGCTGGTTGAGCAGGAACCACGAATAATCGTAACCTGTAGTGGCGATATGCTGGAGCGCCCCCAGGGTGTCGAACACGGGGAACAGGGGGATCGGCAGGCGATATCCTCTCGCGTCCAGCCACAGCGGCGACGGGCCGCTCAGGATGCGGATGCCGTGGCTGCTCCAGATCGGGGCGTAGTTTTGTATGCCCTCAGGGTAGTGCCACATCCGGTCGGGATTGATGATACGCCCACCGCTCAAGCCGACGATCTCGAGCATACGCCCGTCCACGTAGTCAGGCACGCCCGATATCATGCGCTGCGGCGGATCACCCATGCGCTTCGGCCAATTGCGGCGCACCAGGTCGTGGTTGGCGCCTATCCCGCCGGAGGTGACGATCACGGCCTGGGCCTTCAGCGCAAACTCGCCCGTTACCACACGGGAGCTGGGTGCGCCGCGAACGGCATCGCTCGGTTCCAGCACATCACCGTGGACGCCCTCGACCGCACCTCCGCTCATGCTTAGCCCGGTGACCCGGTGCCGGAATCTAAACGTCACCAGGCCCTGTTTCTCGCCCTCGCGCACACGCCGGATGAACGGCTCAAGCACAGCCGGGCCCGTACCCCATGTCACATGAAAGCGGGGGACCGAGTTGCCATGCCCGGTCGCCAGATAGCCACCGCGCTCCGCCCACTGCACGATAGGAAATATCCGCACACCCAGGGCCTGCATCCAGGCGCGCTTCTCTCCGGAGGCGAAGCCGACATAGGCCTCTGCCCATCGGCGCGGCCAGTAGTCTTCATCCCGGTCAAATCCTGCGGTGCCGAGCCAGTCCTGCAGGGCCAGCTCGTAGGAATCCTTTATGCCCAGCCGGCGCTGCTCCGGCGAGTTGACGAAGAACAGGCCGCCGAAGGACCAGAATGCCTGCCCGCCAAGCGACGCCTCCGGCTCCTGGTCCAGTACGATCACCCGCCTGCCCGCATCCGTGAGCTCAGAGGCGGCAACGAGGCCGGCAAGACCTGCACCGATTATAATCACATCCGCATCATTACTCATCAATCTTCCTCCTGCAGCCATGTCACAAGGCAGCTTATATGTGCCATCTGTTATGCCGTATGACTATTGCTTATATAAGTATTTGGAGGGCTGAAAGGGAGAGGGGCCGGGTTTTTTAGATTTATAATTCCGAACGGCCTTAGGCCTTCTCGGCAGGAACTACTGACTGAGGTACTTTCCTCCGACGACTCGTGCCGGCTAGCATCATCAACCATGATCATCCATAATGCGCTCTAGCCGCCTCCAACAGGATATCGATCATGTGCCGTAGATCCGACTCGTCAATGTTGAGCGGCGGCCACAGGTAAATCGTGGGCCCCAGGGGGCGGATGAAGAGGCCGAGTTCGTAAGCCCGGCGCACTATTTCACGGACGCGGGCGGCCCCACCGGCCGAATCCTTGATCTCGACGGCCGCAATCATCCCGAGCGCTTGCATGGGAGAATCTTCAAGCAGGACTGCGAGACGGCCCATGCCGTTCTCAAGGATACTCGCAGGGCCGGCCAGACGCTCAATGACCTGTTCCTCTTCATAGACCTTAAGCGCAGCCAGGGCAACGGCACTGGTGATCGGGTTACCGCAGAACGTAGTGCCGTGATGAAAGGTTCGCGTCAGCTCACCGTCGGCGCGGAAGGTGTCATATATCTCATCGGTGACCATCGTGGCGCTCATGGGCAGCATACCCCCGGTCAGCCCCTTGCCCAGGGTTATTATATCGGGCTTGATGCCTGCCTTCTCGCAGGCGAACATGGCGCCGGTGCGGCCGAACCCTACCGCTACCTCGTCGGCGATGAGGAGGAGGCCGTGCTTGTCGCAAAGCTCGCGCAGGCGGCGCAGGTATCCTGAAGGGTAGATGCGCATCCCTGCGGCAGCCTGGCAGAGCGGCTCGACGATCACGGCGGCGCACCCGGAGTGATGTTCATGAACCAGCTCGGCCATCGAGTCAAAGCACTCGATGCCGCATCGTCCGGGCCGAAGGCCTAGGGGGCAACGGGCGCAGTGAGGCGAGGTCGCCCGCCACGACGGCGTGGCGGCAGGGCCGAACGGTTTATGGAAGGTATCGATGTAGCCCACGCCGATGCCGCCCAGGCTGTCGCCATGGTAGCCATCCTTAAGGGCGATGAAGCGGGTACGGCCTGTCTTCCCAAGGTTGGTCCAGTACTGCAGCGCGATCTTGAGCGCCGCCTCTACGGCCATGGAACCGTCGGCTGCGAACATGGCATGGCCCAGGCCAAAAGGGACTACAAGGGAGAGGCGCTCAGCCAGCTCGATGGCCAGGGGATGCGACATGCCGCCCAGAAGCGTGTGCTGCAGGCGCGCGGCCTGTTCCTGAATGGCCCGTACCAACCTCGGGTGGCTGTGCCCCAGGTTCACGCACCACCATGAGGATATGCCGTCGAGTAATGCGCGGCCGTTCATTTCATAAAGTGTGCAGCCTTCGGCCCTGTCGATGATGGGAAACTCGGTCCGCTCGAAGGAAGTGATCTCGGTATAGGGATGCCATACGGCTTGGACGGACCGGCGGCGCATATCATGGTAACGCATGATTCAGAGCTCCTTATGAAGATCCCACGCACCCAGGGCCCGGTCCAACAGGTCCGTGTCGGGCGGGGCGCCCAGCCAGGGGATACGGGCCAGGACCCGGATGTTCCCGAACGATTGGATGGCGTGCAGGTTGTCGTCGTAAATAAACCGGTCATGCTCCGCAACGGAGCGGGTATCATTGAGAATGACCCCGAGAATCTTGAGATTGCGGCTGCGCAGGGCTTCGAGTGAAAGCAGTACGTGATTGATCGTGCCCAGACCCGAGTGGCCCACCAGCAGCACCGGCATCGACATCACAGCGGCAAGATCCAGCATGGTTTCGGATTCGTTCAGCGGAACCATAAGGCCCCCTGCACCCTCGACCACCAGCAACCGGTGACGCTCTGCCAACACCCGGGCGCTCTCCAGGATGACCTCCAGGCGGATCGGCCTACCGGCCAGGCGGGCAGCCAGATGAGGCGAACAGGCAGGTTCATAGAGGTAGGGTGCAAGGTGGTGCATGGTCTTATCATCCACGGTCAATCCGGTTGCCTGAAGTACGAAGTCGATATCCGGGGCTGTTGCATGCCCTGTTGCATCGAGGTAAGCACCGGTCTGCACGGGCTTCATCATCATGGCGTCCACACCGTGCCGTAGAAGGCGGCGCATGAGACCGGCAACGGTTATGGTTTTGCCTACATCAGTGCCCGTGCCGGTGACGAAGATCCCGGGGATCATGCGGTTTTCTTCCATCCCTTTCAAACCAGGCCCATATCCCGGAACACCCGGCCGATCTGTGCTGCTGCCCACTGGAGATCATGCATCTCATGAGAGAGTGTGACTGAAAGGCGCAGGCGCGCTGTGCCGCGCGGTACGGTCGGGGGGCGTATGGCGGTCACCAGCAGACCTTGCCCGCGCAGGCGCTGCGCCAGCTCCAGCGCCGCTTCATTCTCGCCGACGGGCACGGGGAGAATCTGGGAAAAAAAATCCGGGAGTCTCAGCCCCTCGGCCTTCAACAGGCCATGGAAGGTCTTTGCACGATCCAGCAGCCGCTCGCCCATATCAGGATCTTGACTGATCCGCTCTATCGCCCCTAGTGCGGCCCCCAGGCAGGCAGGTGACAGGGCCGTTGCAAAAATGAAGCTGCGGGCGCGATTGATCAGGAACTCGCGGCTTATCTCCGAGCAGACGACAAAGCCGCCCATACTGCCCAGCGCCTTGCCGAGCGTACCGGCTGTGAAGTCCGGCAGGATACCCTTGCCCACTTGGCGGCAAACGCCCCCGCCTTTTCCCCAGATCCCTACGGCATGCGCCTCATCCACCAGCATGACGGCCCGGTGTTTAGCCGCCAGGGTTCGTATTTTTTCAAAAGGTGCCAGGTCGCCGTCCATGCTGAATACCGATTCTGTCACGATGAGCCGGCGTCCCCGGCAGGGTGTGGTCTCCATCAGGTGAGCTAAGCCGGCAACGTCGTTGTGGGGAAAGGGTTTGATGGTGGCTCGGCTCAGGCGGGCGCCATCGATCAGGCTGGCATGCACCAGCCGGTCTGAGAAAATGATGTCGTCGCGGCCTGCCAGCGCCGCCACCACACCGACATTCATGCCGAAACCGCTGCTGAAAACCAGCGCTTTTTCCCCGCCGACAAGGCGGGCCAAGGCGGCTTCCAGTTCCTCGTGTAACTCAAGTGTGCCGCACATCAGGCGCGAGGCTGTGGCCCCGCAACCCCAACGCTCGATCACCTCTATGGCCCGGCGCTTGACATGCGGGTCTCGGGCGAGTCCAAGGTAATCGTTGGAGGAAAAGTTGAGCAGTGTCCTGCCGTCTGCGAGCTCGATTCTCCCTCCGGACTGTGGCCAAACCTCAGTGCGGCGGCGCAGTGCCGCGCGTTCAAGTTGTTCGAGTTCGCGTTGCAGAAAATCCATAATGATTACTCCTTGAAGCTTGCAGCGCCTTCCACTTCAAGCTCGAAACCCAGATCCTCTATCATTCTCAAGGCCTCGTCCCGGGGCTGTCCCCCTTCGGTCAGATAACCGTTGACGAAGATTGAATTGACCAAGAACAGCGCCATTGGTTGGAGGCTGCGGAGATGTACCTCTCGGCCGCCGGCCATCCTGATATCGGCTGCAGGATGAAGGAGGCGCGCCAAGGCCAGAACCCGCAGGCAGCGTAGCGGCGTCAGGCATGGGTCCAACATCTGGAAAGGTGTGCCGGGAACAGGGATGAGAAAATTGATGGGGATCGACTCGGGGCTTATCTGCCGCAACGCCAGCAACATGTCGACGATGTCTTCGTCGGTTTCGCCCTGGCCGATGATGCCGCCCGAGCATATCTCGAGCCCCGCTGCCCGGCAGACCTTCAGGTTATGTATGCGGTCGGACCAGGTATGGGTCGTGCAGATCGAGGGATAGTGGCGTTCGCTGGTGTTGATATTGTGGTTGACACGGTCCAGTCCGGCCTCTTGCAGTCGTCGTGCCTGCTCCGGCGACAGGAACCCCAGTGAGCAGCAGACGGAGATACCCGTACCGGCCTTAATTTCCCGGATTACCCCACACAGGGCATCCACCTCGGTATCATTGAGCGTGCGGCCGCTCAAGCCCATGCAGAAACGGTAGGCCTTGAGACGCCGGGCTTCCCTGGCCTCGGCGAGCAGTACATCACGGGTCTTGAGCGGATAGCGGGCGATCTCGGCCTTGGAGATTAAGGACTGTGAGCAGTAGTGGCAGTCTTCCGTGCAGATTCCGCTTTTGGCATTGCTCAGCACCTGAACCTGCACGCGATTGCCGTGGAAATGGTGGCGTACCCTCCAGGCCGCATCGAACAGGTCAAGAGAATCCCCATCGGAAGCGGCCAGGACAGCCAGGGCTTGTTTGCGGGATAGTATTTCGCCGGAAATGACGGATTGGGCTAAGAGAGCATATTCCATCAAATGACATCCCTCATGGGAGAAACCTGCACATCACGGCGGGCACTGGGCGCAGAAGGAACGGAAGACCTCGGTTGAAAGGTAGCGGTCGCCCCGGTCCGGGAAGATGACCACAACGGTGGATCCGCGTTTAAGGTCGCGTGCGACCTGAAGCGCACCCCACATGGCCGCACCCGAGCTGACCCCGCAGAACAGGCCTTCGTGGATGGAAAGGTCGCGGGTAGTCTCGAAGGCATCCTCGTCCGAGCAGATTATTTTGCTGTCCAACCGCGATGGATCGTAGATCTTGGGGACAATGGCCTCATTCATGTTCTTCAATCCCTGGATGCGATGGTCCAGCGTCGGTTCGACGCCGATGATCTTTATGGAAGGCCTCTTTTCCTTGAGGAACATGGAGCACCCCATGAGGGTGCCGGTTGTGCCCATGCCTGCCACAAAGGCATCGACCTCGCCCTTTGTCTGCTCAAAGATCTCGGGGCCCGTGGTCTTGTAGTGGGCCAGATAGTTGTGGGGGTTGTCGAACTGGTTTGGCATGAAGAAATGGCTGCCGTCGCATTCCATGATATGGTGCGCCCGGTTGATGGCGCCGTCCGTTTTGTCGCAGCCGGGCGTCAACTCGAGGTCCGCTCCGAGGGCCTGGAGGACGGCCCTGCGCTCGGTGCTCACGCAGGTGGGCATGGTCAGCTTGATCTTGAATCCCATGGCCGCCGCCACCATGGCCATGCCGATGCCGGTATTGCCTGATGTGGGCTCCAGGATCACCTTGCCCGGGGTCAGCTTTCCCGACTCCACGGCCTCCCTCAGCATGAAGAGCGCGGGCCGGTCTTTGACCGAGCCGCCCGGATTGGAGCCCTCCAGCTTGGCCATGATCCGCACGCCCGTCTTGGCGGAGTCCCAGATATTTTTTATCTCCACAAGAGGCGTATTCCCTATGGCATCCAGTACACTCATGAGCATCTCTCCCTTTGAACCGTTTACTAATATCGAAGCACTCTGCCTTCACGTATGACTTTTTCCCATCACTTGCAAGTTTTTCCCTATCCTTAAATTTTTAGGAGGGCTGTCAGGGGCCCTTTCATTACGCCGAAGTCCCGGTATAATGCCGCAATCCCAGGCGCCAGAAAACCCGTGAGATCACTGACAGGACCAAAGCCATGACGATCGCGCCTGCCAGGGTGACCTCATTCATGCGGCCGGTCAGGGCCTCGGCGGGTACTGTCGTGACAAAGGCGACCGGCACGATGAAGGTAAGCGCGAAGCGCAGCCACCCCGGATACAGGCTCACCGGCCAGCGTCCTGCCTCGTACATGCTCTGGAAGATCATCAGGATATTTTCCACGCGCACAAACCAGAATGAGAGCGTGGCCAGGATCAGCCAGAAGCTATAGATGATGACCGTGCCTGCGAGCAGCATCACGGTGAATTCGCCAACCTGCTGCATCCCCACCTTCTCCCCCAACCGCAGAAGCGCCGTTACCAGAACAGCGAATCCCAGCATGATATCTATAAGCTTCCAGATTTCCACCTGCTGGATGCTGACGAGGAGTTGGGCGTCTTCCGGTTTGGTGAGTGTGAAATCGAGCGTCCCGGTTCTTACGGATGCAATGAGCTGCTCCATTCCCGGCTGTATCACAAAACCGATTATACCTCCGACAAGAATGTAAATCCCCACCAGTGCCAGCACCTCGTCGGGCCGCCAACCACCCAGCGTGCTGGTATGTGAGAAGATCACCGCCAGGCCGGCCACTGCCGTGGCCAATTCCAGGACGGACTGGAACAGTTGCACGAAAAAGTTGATTCGGTAGGCCAGTTCGCCCATGACGCTGACCCTGAAAAAAACAGCTAGGAGGCGGGGGTAGCTCATGCGCCCACCGCCGAATAGACATGCGTGCCCGCACGCCACACGATCCGGATCAATACCAGGCTTACACCCAGCCATACAGCCTGGGCCATAAGGCCTGTCAGTGCATCGCCTAACGTAAGACGGCCGAGAAGGAGCTCAACCGGAAAGCCGATCATCCAGCGAAACGGCAGGACTGCGGCCGCCACCCGGATCGGATAGGGAAAAAGCGCAATCGGGGCGATCTGCCCGGAAAGGAACAGCACCAGGACAAAATAGATCTGGTTGATGGCGCTGGTGCGCGTGGTCCAGAAGGCGGAGAGCGCCAGCGTCCACTCCAGGAGGAACCGCAGTATGAAGGCAAGCAGCAACGCAGGGACAAATGCTGCGACAGCCCATAAAGCGGGTGTGGCGGCTGGTTTGAAGATTGCTGCCAGCCCGGCCGCAATGAGCAGCATGAAGGGAAGGGTGACCAGCTTTGCCGAGACATTGTCGGCAATGTCGGAGTGGATCGGATGCACGGGCTTAAGCAGGGCGAACGACAGCCCCCCTTCCCGGATGCGGTATTCGTATTCATACATGATCCAGGTGTAGGTGAGGTGATTGACCAGCATAAGCACGATGAAATAGGCTGCGAACCCCTGTGCGGTATAATCGCCGACACTGCCGCCCGCCCCATTCGAGACGACCGACCAGACAATGAGATAGACGAGTGGCTCCAGCACGTGCCCCATCATCCAGATGACGAGCGAGGCGCGGTACTGGAGCATCATGATGAAGGTGGTCTTAAACTGTTGGACATAGAGCTCCTTGAGCGCATTCATAGGGGCTCCTGTGCAAAGACCCGCTCGATTACTTCCTCGATGGGCGGGTCCTCGACCAGCAGGTCGATCACGGGCAGATCGGCCAGCAGGCGCTCCGTGACATGGGCGGTCTCGGCCTTCGGGACGCGCAGCGTAACAAGGCCGTCGGAACAGGAGACCACCTCGCCGTAGACATTCAAGTCGTTATGGCAATTTCCCAATTGCACCACAATGGTTTTATGTGCGGTGAATTGCTGCACCAGATTCGAAAGGTCGCCGTCAAAGAGGAGCCTGCCGTGATGGATGACGACGACGCGGCGGCACAGCGCCTCGACGTCGGCCATGTAGTGGCTGGTCAGTAGAACGGTCGCATCAAAGCGGCGGTTGTACTCTGCAATAAAGGTGCGGATGCGCCGTTGCATGGTCACATCGAGGCCTATGGTGGGCTCGTCGAGAAAGACCACCTGGGGCCGGTGCAGGAGGGCTGATGCAATCTCGCACTTCATCCGTTCACCTAAAGAGAGGTTGCGCACAGGCTTCTGGAGAAGCGGCCCCAGATCCAGGAGCTCGGTCAGCTCGCCGAGCATGAGGCGATAGTCCTCAAGCGGGATGCGGTAGACGGCCCGGTTCAATTCGAACGAATCCAGGGCCGGGATATCCCAGATCAACTGGTTGCGCTGACCCATAACGAGTGTAATTTGGCGGAGATATTCTTTGTCGCGCTTCCACGGCACATGGCCGAGCACCCTCACCTCGCCCGTAGTGGGGTGGAGCAGGCCCGAGAGCATCTTGAGCGTGGTCGTCTTGCCTGCGCCGTTGGGGCCTAAGAACCCCACGATCTCGCCAGGGGCGAGGTCAAATGTGATGCCGTCCACGGCGTGTATATCCCTGGTGCGCCGGTGCACGAGGCTTTTGAGCGCGGCCTTCACCCCGACTTCACGCTCGTTCACGACATAGATTTTGGACAGATCACGGATGTGGATCGCAGGCGCTGTCATGTTCATGTCTCTTTTTCAACTCCGATTATACGGCTTCTATAATAATGTCGGATATGTCTTGGGCAATGAGTCACAGCATGATGATGCCCATCCCCAAGGATATGGCAATAACGGCACGGACACTATATGAGGTCGTCTTTTTTGCAATGCTCCGGGCGGATACTCATGAATGCACGAATATCATCATAGTGATAAGCCCCAGCGAAGAGGCAGAGCAGTGCTATCTGAAGACACCACGTTGGAACCATGCGCCATACCGCGAGGCGGCCCGAAAGGACGGCAACGGCCTCGGTCAGCGCAAGGCCGTAAATGACAAAGACCGTTAGAGCCGCGACAAAGCGCCTTTCGATCGGACGCCGGTATGCCCACAGAAGAAGTCCTGTCCAGCCCAGCATGAGAGAAGCGGCATAACCCATGGCGAACCGGTAGGCATGAGACTGATCGTCGAATCCCCAGAGGAGACGGGCAAGTTCGGGAACCAACATCGGCAACACCGCCATCGCATCGGTTATCGCACCCACCAAAAACGCCGTCTTAAGCAGTCGTTCCTGTTCCATCATTAAAATAGCATACCTCTTCCATATAAATGGAATCATATTTCCCATAAATCTCATTTTTTAATTAATATCAACTGCAAACCAATTGAAATTACATTATATTACGTTTGGCATTTTCTTTGCTTTAAAATTAATGGATTATTCTATCATGAAATGCTCCCTCTAGGATTAAATGGGAGAAGGGATATGAGGAGATTTTTAACGTTTTTGGCAGTACTCATATTGCCCCTCTTTCTATGTGCAATGACCCCACTCACAGAATCTGATATGTCCAATGTCAGCAATCCTCTGAGCTTAATGATCAATCCTGATAACATTATGGATATCAACAATGGCGCCAAAGCATGGGATGATTCTGGCGTTATTAGCAAATTCTTACTAAACTCCATCAATCTAACGTGGAATGTTGACCTCTATCTAGATAAAAGCAATGGTGAGACCATAGAAACTCAAGAAACTAGTAAACACTTCTCCTCTTTATCATTGCTATGGGGTAATGGTATGTTTGACAATCTTCAGTTCTTTCTGATTGATCCAATTACTGGGAAAAGTTACACTACAATAGTCTCTGGTGAAGACACTCAGACAACCTATAGTAATCCTCAGGCTGAAATTACACACACCATGGCATATCCAATTGATTACACAACGAGTTTAAATAATCCTTATAGATATATGATAATGGATGGTAATATTGAAATGCGTGACACCTATAGAAGTCCAACTACAACCATCATCAACGCTGGGAGCTGGGTAGACATCAGGACTCATTAATTCATAGCCCTCAATGTATCTAAGGGGGAACTTTAGGACAAGTTCACTTTTCCTGCTTGTACAGATAGCTGCGATAAATCTCAGCAAGCTCCATTTTGATCGTGACTATACATTCTGATATGAAATCTATGAATGCTTCGTTCAAAGATCATTTGGGAATCGGCCTTTTTGCATTCTTTGCAAAACTGGGGTCAGAGACGATTTTCTAAGATTATCTATTCTGACTGATAACGAGAAATCGACTCTGGCCTAGATTTTCAGGCTTTTGAGCGCGTCGGGTTTCTATTTGCAAGATCAAGTTGTAGCTATTGTATCTGATGTCGGGTCTGAAAGTGCCGGTAGTTCCAGTAACGGCACGTACTTTCCAGGCCAAGTTCTTCGGCCAAAATCTCGGCTTAATTTCTCAATTGATACTTTCAATTACCGCTGCAAATGGCACGCAGCGCATCGATATCATCCTGTGAGGGTTCCAGACTGTTTGAATGGTTGATGGGGTACATAATGGATTCAGGGTTATTATTGTGTTTCAGACCAAGGGAATGGCCAAGCTCATGCGCCAGAACCCTTACCAGCATGGTATGGTTGGTGAATTGGAAAACGGTTATTGAACGGGCATATTTCATCCTCTGATATTGCCCTTCTTTGAACTCACTACCCATTTCTCTCCGTGTATTGCGAAATTGCACCACTTCAAGGTTGAGATTGTCGGCGATCTGATTAATCACAACAGCCATGCTGCTTAAAGTATCAGATGTGTTTTTCAGCTCTTCTTGATGACTTTTTATCTCATTAAGTTTAGACTCCAGTACATTTTTTTCCGTTATGAGTTGTTCGTATACTTGTTGAGAGACATTACCTTTCTTATAAATCGCATCATTTTTCGCATTAAAAGCCTTCATGCTTGCATTGTAGGAATTAACCTCAGCACTATAGGCTGAGATTTTTTGAGTATATTCAGATTTTAAACTCTCAAACTGGGACTTGACGGAATAATACGAGCTTTTTGTATTACTTATGTTACCGATGATTTTTTTTATCTTGTCTGTTGCTTCCTGCCTGTAGTCATAAACAAAATTAATAGCAAATCCGCTGGAAGAATCTTCCTGGAAAAGCTTGCGTCCCAAGGCATTTTCCCATATGGATGCAGCTTCGTTTATGGCATCCAACACATCCTGGTTGCTCATACCGAAGCGTTCGTCGAGAGAACCTATACGGTACAAGAGTGGTTTGTCACACTCATAAGCGTGACAGGCAGTACTTGCAATTATAGTGCAGCAAAAAAGCATTGCTGTTGCAAGGAGTATAAACCGAAGCTGCCCTGATTTGTCGTTGTTTATAATTATATTTTTCATTCTGTAATTTTCGGCAATTTTATTTATTTCATTGAATATTATCATACAAATATTTTTTAAGAGATGAGATCTGACAATTAAAGGCAGACTCCCTCAACAGCGAATAGAGCTTTTTAAGATGTTAATAATCCCTTGCCGCTTGAAAAGTCCACATGACTATAAGGACACATTGCTTTGTTAAAAGCAGAGGTACTTCGATAAATCTCAACAAGCCCCATTTTGAACCCACTTATGACACCCCCGTTCACATTTTTCCATTACGAAAAAATAATCACAGGCAATTTAAACGTGTGCTTTAAGAGGGATAAACTAATTATCAACCTAATTTCTATCCCGTTTTTGTATGTTGTAGGACGAGATCATGTATTGTATTGTTCAACCATTAGAAATTACAACTTAAGATCGGCTCCTGAGATGAAATGACTTTTGGCTAAGGAGTTCTCTTGCCTGATATCGTCTTGAGAATCATGTTGGAGATAATCACCTTCGGCGTCGGGTTTTCCCTTGTTTTTGCAATTGCCCAAATCTGCAGAAAAGACTTAGACCAGTCGAACTATCTCAACTTCCTGGTTTTTCTGGGGAACAGCATTATTCAGCTGTTTGTAGTGCTGAAGGTGAAGAATGTCATCCAGGAATACCCCCTTGCTACCTTTCTTTCCCTGTCTGCGATTTTCTTTATCGGCCCTGCAAATTATCTGTATCACCATATCCTGCTGAATCCGGCAAAGTCGGTGTCGGTGAAGCTGAAGATTCAATTCGTCCCTGCAGCAGCAGCCCTCGTCTGCGAGATTATCTTCCAGCTCCTGCCCCTCGATCTGAAAAGACAATTTCTGACCGGGCTGATCAACTCACCGCTACACCATTGGTTCACGCTCGTACTGGCATCCGGTGCGGTCTTCAACTTCGTCTATTTCCTTATCATGTTCAGGTTGGGGCTCAGTGTCCTGAAGAGTGAGAACATACGGACGCAGGTCCTTATGATACTGGCCGCCTTTTTCTCCACGCTGGTATCCATTGTCCTTCTCTCCCTTGGTTTTCTGTTCGGTTCGGACCCAGCGCTGCTCATGGGCGGGACGATTATAACACTCATAAATATCTCCATGTTCCTGTCCAATATGAGGTACCCCAACTTCTACCGGCTCATCGAGAACGAGATCAAGAAAAACAGGTACGAAAGGTCTCTTCTCAAGGGGCTGGACACCGAGGTCGTCTTTGAGCGCCTGACCTATCTGATGGGTGTCGAAAGTATCTATAAGGATTTTGACTTAAGCCTTGAAGGCCTTGCGCAGATGATGTCCATCACCCCTCACCAGCTTTCCCAGTTCATGAACGAGAGGCTCAATACCAATTTTCGCAATTACATAAATTCGTACCGGATCGAGGAGGCGAAGAAGATACTCATCAGTGAGTCGGACAAGAATATTCTCACGATCTGCTATGATGTCGGGTTCAACTCGAAATCCACCTTCAACCATTGCTTCAAAAAATATACGGACAAAACACCCTCCGAGTTCCGCCAGGAGTATCAGTCAAAGGATGAGGACCGTCCAGATCTATAAATCCGGCTGCCCGCACCGCCGTTGTCGACGGGTCTGAAACAAGGCTTGGAGCCGGTAAACAGCAAAACATTCAAAATCATGGTTTTTCTCATTGGAGCATACTTTTGCAGATCTTCTCTATTGTTGTTGAACATGAAGAAGGGAGAATAATTCCCTCTTCGAAGGGGGATGCTTTCTTGAATATCTACCGTGAGGGGGATGTTGGTATGAATGATTGTATGGTGTATGGCATGGCCCTCATCTTTTTCCAGAGATTTTTTTCCACCACGAAGAGCACGAAGGACACGAAGATAATAAGGGCAAAAAACTATTAATGTATGTCCGAAGTCCCTTCGTGCTCTTCGTGTCCTTCGTGGTAAGGGCTTCTTTTTGTGCACCCCCTCAATGATCAAAGTATACTTCAATGTAACCAAAATTATTTTCCCCGAAGTGCGAATCTATAAATCAGGGCGACAAGCGCCTTCCCAACGCCTATCTTTGGAACAAAATCTACAACTGAAATAATTTGAAAGGAGGTATGTATCATGGGTCAGATCAAACCGGAGGCATCCGGATATCCTTCAGCAGGCCTTGGCTTTACAGATACCCTGAACAGTCTTGAGGCCCAGTATCGTCTTCCTGCACGGATCAAGGCGGATTTTCATGAGGCAATACAGCTGGCTAGGGAGTTCAATGACGAGGTCCTCCGCCCGGTCTACCTGGGAATAGACAGAAAAGTCATGGAGGACAACGAATACCTGCCCCTGGATTTCATCAGAAAGGCCAACGTTTGGGGCCTGTACACCCTCTGGATTCCCAAGATGTATGGCGGTCAGGGTATGAACATGCTGTCCCTGTATACCTTCATGGAAGAGCTTTCATCGGTCTGTGCAGGGCTGGCAAACCTCATCGGCGCCCATTATCTCGGGGTCTCTGTCCTGTGCTCGTCGTGCAACATGAAGATCACCAACAGGATACTCCGTGATGTCGTCAGCGAGGCGAAAAAGGGCAACCCCTGTCTCATCTCGCTGGCATGGACAGAGCCCGGCGCAGGGACCGACCAGGTGGAGGGCCCGCTCCTTGACAGGGCAAAGGTCAGGACGCAAGCCACACGGGTTGAAGGCGGCTATGTGGTCAACGGAAGCAAGGTGTTCATCTCTGCCGGCCATGTGAGCACCTGGCACATGCTCATCTGCTATGAGGATATAAGGAAGCCCGCAGATACCCTGATCATGCTTGCCGTGAAGACCGGGATGAAGGGCTTCAGCTTCGGCCACAAAGAACAGAAGATGGGGCAGAAGGCATGCGTGGCCAGCGAGCTGATCTTTGAAGACTGCTTTGTGCCGGATGAATATGTCTGCTTTTCAAAGGATCAGGTCAGACGTCTCGGCATCACGGCGAAAGAGGCCGGCCTGAAATTGATCGGCATGTTCCCTAGCGTGACCCAGCCCGGGGTCGCTGCCATTTCTACCGGCATTGCCCGCGCTGCCTGCGAGGCGGCCAGAGAGTATGTCGCAAAAAAGAAGGTTGCGGGCGAATTCCTGATCAACCAGGAATGGGTGCAGATGGTCATTGCGGACATGTATACGAATGTAGTGGCGGCACGGGCCATATACATGGAGGCTGCCTATGCAGCCGGGCTTATGAGCATGATCCGGCTGCTCTTTAACAAGGCTTTGTTTTACCTCACGATCTACACACCTGCATGGATGTTCACCCTGTTGGTCGCACCCTTGTTCAACCTGGAGATCGTCAATCATATCTACCGGAAGCTGAACTTCGAAATGACAAAAGCCGAGGATGAAAGGCATATGTCAGGGCTCGGCTCCCTGACGAAATTCTCGTGCAGCGACATGGCTGTGGCCAATTGCGCAAAAGCCCTGGATCTCATGGGTGTGGACGGAACACGGCACGATGCCGGGGCAGAGAAATTGCTGAGGGATGCAAAGCTGCTCCAGATCTATGAGGGGACGAACGAGGCCAACAGGATCAATCTCTTTTCCATGCACATCGCACCGGGCATACCCGGTGTCCGGGTATTCGAATAAGGATTAAGGAGGTGGACCATGAACCGGGAAGCACGTGCAGCACACAATGAAGATATCAAGGCGATAAATGACCTTGCATACAGTTTTGCAAAAAAAGAGCTCTTGGAGCATGTACACGAACATGAATATCCCTATGCCCGTGAGGTAAAAGGCGTGATAGAGAAGGCCAGGGAAACCGGGCTGTTCGGCATCAACCTCCCCATGGACTGGGGCGGGACCGGGCTGAATGCACCTGCCCTTGCCGGCATGCTGGAAAGGATCAGCGTGGTCGATGCAGGTATGGCAGGGGTGCTCTTTACCCATGCCGCAGCCCTTGAGATCATATCCGTGGCCGCCCAGGCCGATGGAGAGAAATGCCGGTCCATTTACCAGCCGGCTTCCTTGCCGGATAGCACCCCACTGGCATTTCAGTCATATGCCTCGCCTGATGAAATTGATTTCCCCGAGGTTATGGGGGAGGGCAGGCATCTGCTGAGCGGACACCTGCCATTCCTCGTGCTCGGAGGCATGGCCAGGTATGCGGTCGTACCCGGCGCCCGGCAGAATGGCAGGGGCTTTTCATACTATCTCATGGATCTGACCGGAGACGGTGTGACGAGGTCAGGCCCCATACTTACCCTGGGCTTTCAGGCCTGCCAGGCCGTCGACACCACCCTGAAGGATGTGCCGGCTCTGCTGATAGGTGCTGAGGGCAAAGGTGAGATCTATTTCCATACAATGCTCTCGCGTATGTCCATTCCGGCTGCAGCAATATCGCTCGGCATCATGGAGGGTTCATTCAAAGAGGCCCTTGCATATGCCGGAGAGCGCTATCAGGGGGGGCGCAACATCGTGGACTGGTCCGGTGTCCGCATGAAGCTCGCCGAGATGGCCATCCAGATCGATGTGGCCAGGAGCTGCCTGTCCGGAATCTGCTCCGCATGCGATGCGGCCTCGCCGGATGGAAACGGGGCTGCTGTTGCTGCGGCAATCCATATAAGCGACATGGCCTGCAGTGCAACTTCCGAAGGCGTCCAGCTGCTGGGAGGCAACGGATACATGAAAGACTACGGCCAGGAAAAGAGGATGAGGGACGCGCGGCAGGCCCGGTCCCTGCTGGGAATGAGCGGCCTGAAAAAGATGAAATATATCGAGAGAATCATCGAGGAGGCTTTAGTATGAAAAGCACACTGGATAGAAACAATTTTTTTAAAGGCCTGGATCAGATCGAGCACAAGGACTACGATGTAAAGCTGCCGATCTTCTATTATGACAACACTGCCATGAGCGCCATCTATACCGCCTCTACCAAAAAGGTGAGAAAGTACCTCCCTTCATCCGACATGCACCCTGTCGAGATGTTCCCGGCTAGGTGTCTGATGGTGTTTACCGCCTTCGAGTACCGCAAGACGGATATCGACCCGTACAATGAATTCAGCATCAGCGCAGTCATATCCTATGGCAAGAGGGCCATTCCCGGGTTGACCTCCCTTTCCTATATGCTTAAGAGTTGTTTCACTGCCTACATACTCCACCTCCCCGTAACCTCTGAGAGGGCGCGTCGTGGAGGGGTGGAGCTGGCAGGATATCCGAAATTCATTGCCGACATCGCCTTTACCCAGGAGAAAGGATACACCACGTGCACGGTAGCGGAGAACGGCCGGAGGATCCTGTCGCTCAAGGGGAAGAACACAAAAACATCACGAGGCAGGATTACGAAGTATATCATCCACACCATGAAGAATGGTATTCCGCTGAAGGCGAATCTCTATTTAAACCCCATCCAGTTCCGCCAGACAATCGGATTTGGCGCGGCCAGGCTGGATATCGGAAGCGGCCACAGGATATGCACCGAACTGCGTGACATGGGGTTGAGCAGGCTGCCGGTCCTGTATCAGTACATGCCGTTGTATGAGGCAATCCTTTTCAATTCAAAGAATCTCATCGACGATTAGGAGGGCTTAAGCCATGGGAAAGAGAGACCTGAACGGGAAAACGGCGGTCATCACCGGGGCAGCGTCGGGAATAGGAAGAGGGCTGGCGCTTGCGTTGGCAAAAGAGCAATGCACCATACTCCTGGCCGATATCAATGAGGCAGGCCTCAAGCAGACATCCGAGATGGTAAGGCAGTCAGGGGGCAAGCCGGAGATATTCCTCTGCGATGTATCCAGGCTCGATGATGTAATGAGGATGGCAGACCATTGCTTCGATGCGTGGGGCAAGGTGGATCTGCTCATCAACAACGCGGGTGTTGCCTCAGTAGGATTCATGGGCGACATACCCATCAAGGATTGGGAGTGGATTGTTTCCATCAACTTCTGGGGCGTGGTGTACGGCTGCCATGCCTTTGTCCCGAGGATGAAGAAACAGGGGAGCGGCTCTATCGTGAACGTGGCGTCCGCTGCCGGCATCCTCTCATCCGCTGAAATGGCCCCGTACAATGCGACAAAGGCCGCGGTCATCTCTATATCAGAAACGCTCAAGAGCGAGCTCGCCCCGCACAACATCGGGGTGACCGTGATCTGTCCGACATTCATCAAGACAAATCTCATGGAGAAGTTGAGGTGCACAGACGAGTTCCAGAGGCAATGTTCAACGACAGGCGTGGACAATGCGAGGTGGACACCGGAGATGATTGCCGATCTGGTGATCGATGCCGTGAAAAAGGACAAGATGTATGTGGTTCCGCAGGTCGCAGCGAAGATATTGTGGATATCTAAACGCATATCTCCTTCTGGATTTTTTGGATTCCAGGCATTTCTGATGCGTATGGGATGGGGGAGGAAACTGATGTTCCACATGGCGCGGATGGGGTTCTGAAATTCTTGCGAAAAGGGAAGAATGGGGACGGGTTCAGATTAATGGTTGAGAAATGTGAACCCGTTCTCGATTTCAACCCATCAGGGACATCTATCCTGGAGTCCCCTCTCCCCTTGCGGGAGAGGGTCAGGGTGAGGGGTAAATTACCTTATTCACCGAAGACTCTGAAGATATGGAATAATCTGCCCTTGTAAAAATCAAATAGTTATCACAGAAATCTTAAATCTGATATGGAACTGATATAAAGCTTATGATATAGCATTGAAATTAAGTAATTACACATCTTTGATTCCACTGTGAAGACTGCAATTGGCCATGAACAATCATTTGAATCTGTCTCAAAGGCTGGGGTGGGACTACCAATCATGATCAAAAGTAGACATTCTTTAGGCCAGCTTGGGGGTTGGGAATGGCTGAGAATTTTCGCTGCTCATTTTCACAGCCTAAGCTTCAGAGCGTCGAATCTCAATAAGGAGCCACAAGTAAGTTGATCGGAACATTGTCACGCAGGTTGCTTGTCAGAGACGACGGTACAGGCAAGGTAAGGGAAACAGTCGGTACCTTCTCTGAGTTCGAGATTGAGGACGCGATCATCCTCCTTGGCGATCCGGGAATGGGAAAGACAACCCTCTTTAAGGAAGCTGCCAAAGCTAACTAGTGCCCATCCGGAAAGTATAGTTAGTTGAAATAATTGAGTAAAAGAGCATTTTCTCATTGGAGATTTAGAGAATATCTGCTATGGTTATCATGCAACACACTGATATTCCAAATCAAT
>JBEKDT010000018.1:0-95685 GCA_050014195.1 Desulfomonilia bacterium
ATTGATTTGGAATATCAGTGTGTTGCATGATAACCATAGCAGATATTCTCTAAATCTCCAATGAGAAAATGCTCTTTTACTCAATTATTTCAACTAACTATACTTTCCGGATGGGCACTAATTAAGCTGGAACCACTAAAATGTAATACCTGAAGTTTCGCATCCCTAATTGTCATGATGAAGAAGGAAATAATCGAAGAAAAGTAGCGTAAGAAACGATTTTATAATACCGGTAATTCCTTCGATAAATTTATGACTTATATCTCGGGATTCCAATCATAGAGTACGTGCCATTCATTATGGTTAGCCCAAAATGTTGATTACTTTGATAACTATACGATTTCCCCTTAACTAGACCAGCCACTGATCTCTGATAATTATCTCTTATGAATTCCCATCACACATCCTTGACAATCATGTTTCCACAATGCCATAGGTTTTTTAGGAGGTTTCCATGCCGATTGATAAAGAACTGCTCGACATCCTCGTCTGCCCCAAGTGCAAGGGCGAGCTTGTCCTTGAAAAAGACGAAAGCGGGCTTGTCTGCAATGCGTGCAGACTGAAATACCGCATAGAGGATGAAATCCCCATCATGCTCATCGATGAGGCCATACCCCTGGACAAATAAGCATGGACAAAGAGACAAGGGCGGCCGAGGCACTGGGATCATTTCAAGGGGCCCGGGCCGCCGTCATCCTCGGTACAGGGCTCGGCATCATGGAGAAGGAGATCAATATCCATGAAGCAATACCCTACTCAAAGATTCCGGGCTTTCCCGAATCAACGGTCACAAGCCACTCCGGCAGGCTGTTGAGGGGCTCTCTGGGCGGGAAGGATGTGGTGGTCATGAGCGGACGCTTCCACCTCTACGAGGGATATACCGCCGAAGAGGCGACCCTGCCTATCCGCGTATTCAAACTCCTGGGCATCAAAACGCTGTTCATCTCAAATGCTGCCGGAGGCCTCAGGAAGGCCTTATTGCCGGGCAGCGCCATGCTCATCACCGACCATATCAACCTGACCGGGTGCAACCCCTTGGTGGGCCCAAACAAGGACCATCTCGGCCCGCGCTTCCCCGATATGACGCAGCCCTATAACCGGCGGTTGAACAACCTTGCCAGGAAACATGCCAAGGATAAGTCAATCCGGCTGCACGAGGGCGTATATGTCCAGCTCATGGGCCCCTCCATGGAGACCGCTGCCGAGACCTGGATGCTCCAGAGGATCGGCGCGGATGCCGTGGGCATGTCCACGGTCATGGAGGTGATCGAAGGCGTGCACTGCGGCATGGAGGTCCTCGCCGTCTCGGCCATCACCAACAACAACGACCCGGACAGTTACCTCCCCGTGCCCATCGAGACCGTTATCGCCATGGCCGAAAAGGCCGGGCCTACTATTGCAGACATCTTCAGGGGAGTGCTTGTGGCTCTGTGACAGCAGCAATTCAGTAGTGAGTGGTCTGTGGAGAGCTATAATCACTAAGATATGACCCTACCGCATTTACTGAAGAATCTGAATTGGATCTGATCCCAAAGATTATATTGAGAAATATTCAATATGGCTAAAGTGTAGGTGATGGCAGAGTCTGTTGAAAAAGCCCAAATCATAGGTTTTCGATATTTTTATGTGATGTAAATTCAATCAGTTGGAAAATAGAAAAATTGAATTTTGAGGTTTTTCAACAATCTCGCACGTAATCTATGGTTTAAGTATTTTAATCATAGGGTCAATTCCCCACAGTTTGTTGCGATTGCCCTATTCTTTATAAAATGTTTTGATACCCCATAGCTTGCTGCGGGGTGATTCATTATTTGTTTTCCCATCGTTGGCATGGTAATTCTTAGCCATCATGCCGGAGTTCTCTTCACGCTATCGCTTTGCTGAATGGCCAAATCCAGCAGTGCCATTGATCGCTGTCGGCTGCTATGCTGTTTGGGAAGGACAGCAACTGATCTACTACGGAATGTCTGGTCGAACGTTTTCTCCAACTAGCATTGCGGGTAAAAAGAAGTATGGACTTTACAACCGCCTCGAAAGCCATGCTTCCGGCCGTCTCAGCGGTGACCAGTTCTGCGCCTACGTTGCTAACCGGCTAGTTCTTCCGTCCTTGAGCCCTGGAATGCTACCTAGCTTTAAAACCGGGGAAATCAGCCTGGACTTCTTGACCAAGCAATACATTCATTCACGGCTTGAGTATCAATTCACTTGTGTCTCAACAAGTACTGAGGCCTTCGCACTAGAACAAAAGTGTCGCAGAGGAGTTGTATTCGGAACTAAACCACTAATTAACCCAGCCTAAAAGTGACGGCTACGCCTCCCATATTTGATGAACTTATATGTTGCTGTATTCCTTGTCTGCGGTACGATTCCCCCATCCCAAGAAAAAGACTCTTGCACAACCCGGAATCAATAAATATCCTCTCTTATAACGATAGCAGTAGCACCAGGTCATTGCCTCTCACGGTGACATTTTTAAGAACCATCTTGGCAAGGTTTTGTTTATAGTCATCCTGGTTTAATTTATAGAGCGGGTGATCCTTGAAAATACTGTTCATGATCGAGGAGATCAAACCCATAAGTTTGTCCTTCTCTAATCTGGTTTCATTGTTCATTGTGATTTCAGTCATAACAAAATCACTCAGGTAAAAGGCTGCGCTTTCCGGTTTGTAAACAGGTTTACACTTAAAAGACATGTTCCCATCGATCTCGTCTTTAAGGAGAGAAGCGGAATATTGCAGAGATAGACCGATATTGTTGTCCTGAAAAAATACCTTCGGGGAGAACAATCTGATGTTTGTCGCAAATGAACGCTTTTCAATAGGGAATCTCTTTTCAATCATCTTCTGAATAGTAGATTCTGGTATTGAGATTTCTTTTTCAAAATATTTGCATCCGGTGAATACCATCAACAGCAGTATTATGGGTATCAACAGTTTTTTCATCATTCTCCATTTATGGGCAAATCATAAGATCGTTGCGTTATCATGCAATATAACTTCCCATGTCTCTTAGCATATGGGACCATTCATAACATCGCCTTATTCGCGTAGGATCGGTTTTGATTGCTCCCTCTATCATGTGGGTGAGGTCATCATTGAACTCTTGCTCAAAACGTATACAGGCCGGTTATTTGAGATGTTAGGTATGACACACCACATCCTTGTATCTCTACAAAAAGCGCCGAATCGGCGTTTTTCCCATGTCGAGTAAATAGGGGTTGGTTGAAGGATTAAGGGTGAAGTGATTTATATCAGAAGCGGATCGGGCGGATGTAATTTCGATTTATTCTCGCTTTTATGATGTCTGGAAACTGAACATCTTGGTTTGAACCCTCCATAGCCAGTCACACAATTTCAGAGCGTGACCTTTTGCGCGAACTCTATAATTTTCTTAGATGAGATAGCCGATCAGATCAAGTGGATGGAAGATCTTCTGGCAGCATAGTGCCTAAAACGGAGATGTGAAATTACAGAAATCAGGAGTCTTGAGTTGGATCGCTTGACTAAGATTGTATTTTTAATTGTCCTCATTAACCTGTTCACCCAGTTTGCATACGCATCTGGAGTCATGGTAAGCTGGGTAGAAAGTTCTGAAAGTAATGTCGCTGGGTATTTGGTTTACTATGGAACTGCCTCTCACAAATACACGAGTGACGTTAATGCAGGTACTTTCACGTCTGTAGCAATTGATGGCCTAACTGCTGGTGTTACTTACTACTTTGCAGTGACAGCTTATGATAACTCAGGAAATCAGAGTGCATATTCCCAGGAGGTTCAGGTAACCATCCCTGCGGCCGTGACTGTTAATACGGGTTCTGGATCTGGTTCAAGTTCAAGTTCTAGCTCAGGATCTATTTCTAGCTCTGGTTCAGGTTCAGGTTTAGGATCTGGTTCTAGCTCTGCTACAGAATCTGGCTCAGGTGTTGGCACTGAGTCAGCAACCTTCACCCTGAACGCCTCCGTTGTGAATGACTATGGGACGATTACATTTACCCCGTCTACAGGATCTTATGCTCAAGATACGATTGTCAGCCTGACTGCTACACCGGATGAAGGCTATCAAGTGAAGGCCTGGACGGGTACTGACAACGATACCTCCAAAAACAACTCGAATACCGTAACAATGAACGCAAATCGGATTGTATCGGTAGAGTTTGAGGCTATCTCGAATGCCGAAGAGAATAATGATGGCGGGGGTAAAGACGATGGGCTCTGCTTCATATCAACTTCTGTGTCGGAAAGTCCTGTTTCTCAAAGAGCAACCGTCCTGGTACTTATTGGTATTGTGCTCATGGGTACTGCAAGTTTCTTAAGAAAATATACCAACAACTGATATCCCGTAATACTCAAAACAGGCAGCTCCAAACTTGGCTCTACCAGTATGTGTCTGTTTGCAACAGAATTGAGTTTCATCTTCTCCTTATAGATAGCACTATAGATTCATTCGATAACTCACCGGGCTGGAATTCTGAATATCCACCGTTGATTACTGCGATAACTCACCACTTTTGAGAAAGCCCAGACAGTATAGTTTCAGAACCAGATCTATGGTTTATCCATTGATCTAACAAAAACCGTCCTGCAGGTCTTCCTGCAGGACGGTTTTTGTTATCTATACTGAATATTACTTCAGCCGGCAGCCTTAGCCTGCTTGAGTTTGGGCTTCCCGGCGGCCCTTTCCTTCACGAACACGTGCTCCAGCACCTCGTCCATGGAGCTCACGGGGTAAAACTTCAACTTCTTCTTGACCAGCGGTGGTATTTCCTCGAGGTCCTTCTCGTTATCCCTGGGGATGATGATCTCGAAGATCTTGTTGCGGTGAGCGGCAAGGGTCTTTTCCTTGAGCCCGCCGATGGGGAGCACCTTGCCCCGCAGGGTGATCTCACCCGTCATGGCGATATCCTTGCGCAGTGCCTTGTTGGTCAGCGCCGATATCACGGCCGTCGCCATGGTGATGCCTGCGGATGGACCGTCTTTGGGGATGGCGCCTGCCGGTACGTGCACATGGATGTCGTTGTCCTTGTTGAAGGTATCCGAGAGGCCGAGCTGCTTGGCACGTGAGCGGATATACGTCAATCCGGCCTGGGCGGATTCTTTCATCACGTCTCCCAAGTGGCCGGTGAGCACCAGCTGGCCTCCCTTCCCTTCATGGCAGGGCAGGACTGATGCCTCTATGTAGAGGATCTCGCCGCCGAACTGCGTCCAGGCAAGGCCCGTGGAAACACCTACCTCATGCTCCTTGCGCTCCTGCTCTGGCAGGAATTTGGGCACGCCCAAATAGTTGGGCACACTCTTGGCAACAATACGGTAGGCCTTCTTGCGCTTTCCGTTCTTCTCGGCGATATCGCGGGCCACCTTCCTGCAGATGGACCCGATCTCGCGCTCCAGATTTCTTACGCCGGCCTCTTTGGTATAGTGGTTGATGAGATCGAGCACCGATTCGTCTGAGAACTTGATGTCCTCGAACTTCATTCCATTTTCTTTCACCTGCCTGGTTACCAGGTAACGCTTTGCAATCTGCAGCTTCTCCTGATCGGTGTATCCGGGCAGCTCGATAATCTCCATCCTGTCCTTCAAGGGACCGGGGATGGGGTCGATAAGGTTTGCCGTGGTGATGAACATGACCTTGGAAAGATCGAAAGGCACATTCAGATAGTGGTCCTGGAACGAGAAGTTCTGTTCCGGATCAAGTACCTCCAAGAGTGCCGATGATGGGTCGCCCCGAAAGTCCTGCCCGATTTTATCCACCTCATCGATCATGAAGACCGGGTTGTTGGAGCCCGCCTGCTTGATGCCCTGGACAATACGGCCCGGCATGGCGCCGATATAGGTGCGCCTGTGGCCCCTGATCTCGGCCTCATCGCGTACTCCGCCCATGGAAAGCCGGTAGAATTCCCTGCCTAAGGCCCGGGCAATGGACCTGCCGAGAGAGGTCTTGCCCACACCCGGAGGCCCCACGAAACACAGGATGGCGCCCTTCTTGTCGGGGTTGAGCTTACGGACCGCCAGATATTCCAGGATGCGCTGCTTGACCTTTTCCAGGCCATAATGATCCTCATCCAGGATTTTGGCTGCAGCCTTTATATCGAGCCTGTCCTGGGTGGACTTGCCCCAGGGTAGATCGGTCATCCAATCGAGATACGTCCTGATGATATTTGCCTCGGCCGAGTCCTGATGCATCAACTTCAGCCGGTCGATCTGCTTGGTGGCCTCCTTTTTCACTTCCTCGGGCATCCCGGCATTGTTTATCTTTTCAAGGTAGTCCTCTATCTCTTTTCCCTTCTCATCCACTTCACCCAGCTCCTGCTGAATGGCTCGCAACTGCTCGCGCAGGAAGTATTCGCGCTGGGTCTTGCTCATCTCCTCCTTGGCCTGGGACTGGATCCTGGCCTGGACCTCGGAGAGCTCCATCTCCTTGCTCAGGAGCTGGTTCACATGTCTGAGACGTTCCACCGGGTCGATAATCTCGAGCACATGCTGGGATTCCTCCACCTTGAGCCTTAAGTTCGATGCCACCAGATCGGCCAGCCTTCCCGGGTCGTCGATGGCCTCCAGGATGGACAGCGCATCGGGTGAGACGATGCCTCTGAGCTGGAGTATCCTCTCGGACTGCTCCTTGACCGTGCGCATCATGGCCTCCACCTCGACGGTGATCTCCTTGAGCTCGGGTTCCTCGATCTTCTCGATATCAACGCTGAAGAACCCTTTTTCATCCTTGATGAACTTCTTGATGCGGGCCTTTGCAACACCCTGGACCAATATCTTCACCCTGCCGTCGGGCAGCTTGAGCATCCTGATGACCATGGCCACGGTGCCGACGGTGAATATCTGATCTTCGACGGGCTCCTCAATGGTGGAGTCCTTCTGGGCGGCGAGAAAGATATACCGGTCCTTGTTGAGCGCCTCATCCACCGCCTTGATGGAAATACCCCTTCCCACGAACAAGGGCAGAATCATGTATGGGTATATGACGACATCCCTTATGGGAAGAAGCGGTATATTCTCAGGTATCTCTATTGCTTGCTTCTCATTCTCCATTCATTTATCTCCTAAGCGATCTCTATTCGCTTGATCTTCTTAACTCCGTCTTCAGCCCTCGTAACCCTGATCTTTAAGACACCGTCAATGAAATTGGCCTCTATCTTCTCAAGGTTGAACCGCTCGGGGATATCCAGTTCCCTGGTAAACTTGCCAAAGCCGCGTTCCATCCTTACGTATCGGACCCCTCTATTGGCCAGGACATCCTTTTTCATGCCGGTGATCATCAAGGTTCTGCCTATTACCTCGACGTTCACATCATCAGGGTTGACCCCCGGAATCTCCAGTTCGACGCACAGCCCATCGGAGTTCTCATACACATCGAGCGCCGGATAGTAGACGCCGAGTCTTTCCTCGTTTGCGTCCGGCCCCAAGAGCAATCCTATAACTTCTTGAAATCTCAAATTAAACATCTAAAGTCCTTTTTTTTATAAGTCAATAATACCTTTATAGGATCAGTTCATTGCAAGTCAAGATCCTGTGTTGTTCCTATCATTCTCATCGGAAAAAGGAGGATGAAAAATTGAGAGGTTTTTTCCGAAGGTTATCAAATGGTCAGCAGATGCGCGGGATTAACTCCCCTTCAGGGAGATCCAACTCCCTCGATCCACCCACAACGGTGCGTAGGATGACCCGGCTGCGGCCTGTCTGGGTGACCCTCCCGATGACGGCTGAGCCGCCTCCCAGAGGATGGCCTTTCATGACGGAGAGAACCTTGTCCGCATCGGATCCGGCACAGATCACCACCATCTTCCCTTCATTGGCAATGAATATCGGATCAAGCCCCAGTATCTCACAGAGCCCCCTTACATCATCCCGCACCGGGATCTGCTGCTCCTCGATCTCAAAGGCGAGCGATGATGCCATAGCGGCCTCCACCAGGACCGCACCGAGTCCGCCCCTGGTGGCGTCGCGCATGAAGCGAATGTTTTTGCTCACTGCCAGGACATCCTCAACCAGACCGTTCAGGGCTGCAGAATCAGAGAGGATGCTGGATCTGAAGCCGAGGTCCTGCCTGGTGCTGAGGATTGCCGCACCATGATCGCCGATGGTACCGCTTATGATAATACAATCGTCTTTTCTGATGGACTTGGGAGATATGGCGGCTTTATATTCCACTATCCCAAGGCCTGAGGTATTGATAAAGATCTTATCGGCCGAGCCCTTGGGCACCACCTTGGTATCACCCGTGACTACCTGAACGCCGGCGGTCTTCGCGGCTTTTCCCATAGAGGTGATGATCCTTTCAAGATCATGTCTGGGAAAACCCTCTTCCAGAATGAGACCAACACTGATAAACTGCGGTTTTCCACCGCACATGGCGATGTCGTTCACCGTGCCGTGTATTGCAAGTGAACCGATGTCGCCGCCGGGGAAGAAGATCGGGTCCACCACATAGGAATCCGTAGTGAAACAAACCTTCTTTTTCCCAATGGTGATAACTGCACTGTCAAGCATCTGGTCGAGGTAATCGTTCTTGAACACCGGCATAAAGGCATCATGAATCAGGGCATTCATGAGCAACCCGCCGCTGCCGTGCTCTAAGAGTATCCTTTCATCCTTCATACGCATATGCCCCTTTCAATATCTTGGTTGTAGGAGCGGCTTAAAGCCGCGACAGTCGCGCCTGAAGGCGCTCCTACAATTTATTTATTTATCATCCTTGTCCCTGCAATAACCGCCTGCCCCAGTGCCACACCACCGTCATTCGTAGGCACCCTCTGGTGGGTGAAGACTTCGAACCCTGCCTTTTCAAGCTCATCAATACACCCTTCAAGAAGAATCCTGTTCTGGAAGCAACCGCCCGAGAGGACCACCCGATCGATGCCTGTGCGGTCCCTTAAAAGATCGGCCATATCCGTGAATGAAGCAATGAGTGTGGCATGGAATGAACTTGCCAGTTCTGCCGTGTCCATGCCTGCGAGACTGCCTTCCACTAGGGACTTGATGGCCGGTATGATATCCAGAACGGATGTTTCTCCTTCCTGAACGATATGATAGAGAAGGATATCCCCGAAGCCCGGTCTTGCTGCAGCCTCCAGATCCATGGCCGCCTGGCCCTCGAAACTGACGGAGCGCTTCAGGTCCAGGATGGATGCAACACCGTCGAAGACCCTGCCCAGAGAAGAAGTGAGCGGGCTGTTTATGCCCGTCTCAAGTATCCTAGCAAGGCTTTCATACGAGTATCCCTGCGGGACAAGACCGAGCAGAGAAGCCACATCGGCCCATTGATCCCGGTAGGCCGCTTTCAGAAGACTCACGCCGAAGCGCCATGGTTGCTTGATTGCCGCCTCCCCACCCAGAAGAGGCAGGTATTTCAGGTGGCCGGCCCTTTCATAAACGGCTTCATCCGCAATCAGGAACTCGCCGCCCCAGATGCAACCATCCTCGCCGTAACCTGTGCCGTCCATGGAAAGGCCGATGACCCTGCCGGTGATGCGGTTTTCCGCCATGCAGCTCACGATATGTGCATGGTGGTGCTGGATCTTGATGACCTCATTGGCGCCGAGCTGTGAAGCAATGCGCGTGGAGTAATACCTGGGGTGGAGGTCGCAGGCAATGATTGCGGGCGTGCACTGGGTGATGTGCTGCATGCGGGTCACTGTCTCATGCAGAAAATCTCGGGCAAGGGGGGTCTCCAGGTCGCCGATGTGGGGGCTCAGGTAAGCGAAAGCTCCTTTGAGGATACAGATCGTGGCCTTGAGATGAGGTCCCAGCGCCATCACCTCGGGTAGTGATTCCTTCAGGAGCACGGGCCTGGGGGCATATCCCCGTGAGCGCCTTAAGAGGTATGGCCTGTTCCTGGCTACCATGGCCACCGAATCGTCGCAGCGTACCAAGATCTCCCGGTTGTGCACCAAGAATGCGTCGGCAATGCCATTAAGACGGCTTACGGCCTCTGCATTTTCGATGCAGATGGGCTCATCCGTCTGGTTTGCGCTTGTCATGACGAGTGCCGTAAAATCACTTTTCAGGAGAAGGTGATGGAGCGGGGTATAGGGCAGCATGATGCCCAAGGTGCTCATGCCGGGTGCAACCAGGTGGGAGACCGGGGAATCCCGCCTCGCGCTCAGCAGCACGATGGGTCTGGATGGAGACAGCAGCAGCTGCCTCTCCTCATCGGATACATATGCGATTGTACGGGCATGTGTGATGTCTCTCACCATGATGGCCAGCGGTTTTTCTTCCCGGTATTTCCGGCTTCTCAGCTTCTGTACTGCTTCGTTGTTCGTGGCATCCACACAAAGGTGAAACCCGCCGAGACCCTTGACGGCAAGGATGGAGCCTGCCTTTATGCGTGTGATGGTTTCTGTCAGAACATCTTTTGTCGGGATCTTCTTCCCCTGTTCATCAAGAAGGGTCAGCCTGGGTCCGCACACGGGGCATGCATTGGGCTCGGCATGGAATCGCCTGTTTGCAGGGTCCTCATATTCAAGCCTGCACTGAGCGCAGAGGGGAAAGACGGACATGGAGGTACGCTCACGGTCGTAGGGGATGTCCCTGATGATGGTGAGCCTCGGCCCGCAGTTGGTGCAGTTTATAAAGGGGTAGTTGTGGCGCCTGTCGGCAGGGTCAAAGAGCTCTGTCAGACACTCATCGCACGTGGCGATGTCGGGTGAGATATGCACGTCGGATCTGCCGGATGAGGCGCTCTCGATGATCCGGAATACCTGCTCCCCTTCAGGGTCTACATCGAACAAGGTGATCTCGTATATCTCAGCCAATGGGGGTGTCTGAGTCCTGACCTGGGAGATGAAGCCGTCAATGGCCTCCTGTGGCCCCTCGACCTCGGCAATTACCCCTTGGGTGGAATTGCGGACATACCCAACAAGGCCGTTACTTACAGCCAGGCGGTAGATGAACGGTCTGAACCCTACGCCCTGGACGATCCCTGAAAACTGATAACGGGCCCTTCTGGTCACGAACGCCTTTGTTTGAACTGCTCGATCCGGTCGGTTATCCATGCAAGCCAGTCAGACAGGCCTTCATTTGTCTTGCAGGAGACCTCGAAAATCTTCAAGTTCGGGTTGCACTTCAAGGCATCGGTCTTTGCCTTCTGAAGGTCGAAGCTCACATACGGCATGAGATCCATCTTATTTATGAGCAGCACGGATGATTCATGGAACATGAGCGGATACTTTGAAGGCTTGTCCGCACCTTCGGGTGTGGAAAGGATCATGACCTTATCGTTCTCTCCGATCTTGAATTCCGCCGGGCACACCAGGTTGCCCACATTCTCGTTGATGAGCAGGTCCACACCGTCAAGGGCAAGGTCGGCCAGGGCCTCCCGCACCATGTTGGCGTCAATATGGCATCCGCCACCCGTGTTTATCTGGACCACCGGGATATTCAGTTTTGCCACACGCTCGGCATCGTATGTGTCCTGGATGTCGCCTTCGATGACGGCGATGGAATAGGTATCTTTCAGACCCTCGATGGTCCTCTCTACCAGGGTAGTCTTGCCTGCACCGGGGGAACTCATGAGGTTGATGACGTATATGCCCTTCTGATTGAACAGGCTGCGGTTACTCTGAGCAATCCTGTCATTCGCATCCAAGACCTGTTTCACGACGCTGATGGTGGCCACATCTCCTCCTTTTCCTTAATGACACTTGTAGTACGTGGAGCATGTCCCCTCTCGGGATACCATGCAAGGCCCGATGGGGTTTTGCGGGTTGCATGCATGCCTGAAGAGCGGGCACTCATGGGGGGTAGCAATGCCGCGCAGGATGGAGCCGCACATGCAGCCCATGATATCGCTCGATTCCATGATGGGGACATCGAACCTTGCCAGTGCATTGAACGAGGCAAAAACATCCTTGAATACCAGCCCGCTGCCATTAATAACCCCCAGACCTCTCCACTCGGCGGGTACGCTCATGAAGACCTCTTTGAGTATTTCTTTAGCCTTGGTGTTACCTTCAGGCTTCACCGCTCGGCTGTACTGGTTTTCGACAGCGAAATTGCCTTGAGCGATCTGGCCCAAGAGCATATAAATGCCTTCCAGGATATCTACGGGCTCGAAACCGGTGATGACTGCCGCCTTGCCCCGCTTGGGGATCTCGGAATAGCCTTCAAACCCGATGATGGTGCTGACATGTCCTGGGCATATGAAGCCGTCAAGGACGAGCTCCGGGTCGTCTAATAGCACATTTATGGCAGGCGGGATAATCTTGTGCACGGAAAAAACTGAAAGATTTCTTATGTTTTTTTTCAGGCAGGTCTTCACCATGGAGGCCACCGTGGGTGAGGTAGTCTCGAACCCGATGCCCATGAAGATAATCTCTTTGGCGGGGTTTTGTGCAGCCACCTCGATGGCCTCAATGGTCGATGCCACCACGCGGACATCCGCCCCTTGCGCCCTGATCTTCTGGAGGCTGACTCCGCTTGAACCGGGAACACGGAGCATGTCGCCGAAGGTGGTAAAGATGACATTCTTCTTCTGAGCCAGCGATATTGCGGTATCTACATCCCTGCCCGAGGTCACGCATACGGGACAACCCGGCCCTGAAATAAGTCTGATACTCTCGGGCAGCAGATTCCTGATCCCATAGTGGCCGATGGCATAGGTGTGGCTACCGCATACCTCCATGAGAGCAACAGGCCTTCCTATCTGATGAGCTCGTGCATGGATGGCATTCTTCAGGCGTGTGGCGATCTCGGTGTCACGGTACTCGTCAATATATTTCATGTTCCAAGAGCTCCTTGAGCAAGGCAAGCGTCTCCTGGGCTTGGGCCTCATCCACCTTGTGGATGGCATACCCTGCATGGCACAATACATAGTCTCCGAGCCCGACCTGCTCATCGATTATGTCAAGGCAGACCTCTCTTTTGGTGCCGCCGATATCTATGAGGGCATAATTGTTCTCATCAATGGTTATGATCTTCCCGGGAAAACCTATACACATCTTAGAAACCTCCTAGTCTACCTCCATCTCCACGATCCGTAAATCTTCAGTCCCTCCCTTCAGGACTACATCATTTGAGCTGCAGAGAGGGCATGGTGAAGGAAATTCTTCTACTGCAGAGTCGCCCCCGCAGTCAAGACACGATACGATAATGGGTGTAATATCATACTCAAGCTGTGCCCCTTGGGCCAGGGTATCCTTGGAGAGCACCTCAAAGGCAAATTCAAGGGCCTTCGGCTCGATGCAGCTCAGGGCGCCAAAGGAAAGCTTCACAGCCTTAACACTGGTGAAATGGTGATTGCGTGCATATTCAAAGATGATATCCATGATGGATGCAGTGAGTGACATCTCGTGCATCAGGTGTGTACCTCACCTGGGTTGAGCCCGAGCTTTGCGAGCTCCTGGAGCAGGAGTGTCTCCATGGCGGGGAATGCTTCCGTCATCTTCGGTGTCATCTCAAGCTCCATGGTTCCGTAACTCTCAGGTATGATGCACAGGAAGATGACTTCAGGCAACTCACCCATAAGATCGGCCATGGAAAGCACATCCGGGAATTCCACCTCATGGGCGGTGGTGGGGTCCGGCATCCTGAGCATCATCTCTTCCTGGGTAAAACGATACATAGCGCCGGGTTCCTCATCGAGCTTGATGACATCGACAGCGATGAGGTAGCTGGAGCTTGTGACGATGTCCAGAAGACGGTATCCCAGGGTGCCGCCATCGAGTATGCGCACGGAATCTTTGAAATCGTGCCTTTCTAAAAACCACTTGATGAAGTGGACCCCGAAACCCTCATCCTTCAGCAGGATGTTGCCGAGACCGAGGACCGTTATCTGCTTTGTATCCGCCATACTTTTATAACCTGTCCAGAGTGCATAAAGGGGGAAAGGCCTTAAACCTTCCCCCCTCTTAAATTTCAGCAAGCGGGGTGTTATCACCCCGCCCTCGTTTATTCGTGAGCCTTCCGGAAAACCCTCCCACTTACCATAGATGAGATGGTCCCTTCTTTGAACACGATGTCATACCAGAATGCCATATAGATATGTACCACAACGAACAGGATGACGAGCCATGTGAAGACATGATGGATAAACCTCACGGTCGCCAGCCCGCCAAGTGCCTTCTGGAGCGGATGAAGCACGGTATAGAAAAAACCGATCACACCGCCGCTGTAGTCAACCCCTGCAAGAATCAGCCCTGTGAGCACAAGAACAAGCAGCATGATCAACAGAGCGCCATATGCAAGCGACTGGAGCGGGCCGTAGAGGAAGTTGTGCTTGGGCCTCTTTTCAGAAATGAACAGGTAGAACTTGATCTGGGTCCAGAAGTTTTGTGTGTCTGTCCATGCGAAGAAGTCCTTGAAGTCGGCATGGAACCTGCTGAAGAACATCAGATAGACCCTCCAGATGAACACGAAGGTGAGGATGATACCGCACATCAGGTGTACATACCTTGCGTAGCCCATCATGAACTTGTTGATGGTCTCTCCGGGCACCACCGCAACCGTGATGGAAGGAGGTATCAGGCTGTTGAAGGTAATGCTGGTGGTCTCTGCCGATAAATTTGTAAAGGGACGTGCAATATAGAAGCCTGTGATGATCAGCCCTAATATGCTGATGACCATCAGCCAGTGGTTCACCCGTATTGCCAGGCTCCACTCTTTCGTTACGGTAATAGTATCCACGTGGGTCCCTCCTTAGTCTTTTAGAGAACCCGGAACTTTTTGATCTCGTCCGTGTCGGGCCTGATGATGTGGACCGCGCATGCCATGCAGGGGTCAAAGGAGTGGATGGTCCTCAAGATCTCGAGGGGCTGATCCGGGTTGGCAAGCTTGGTGCCGATAAGGGATTCCTCGTACGGACCCCTCTTACCGTCCTTGTTGCGCGGGGCGCAGTTCCAGGTGGACGGAACGATGGCCTGGTAGTTCCTGATCACATGGTCTTCGATGACGACCCAGTGGCCCAAGGCACCGCGAGGCGGTTCTGTCATGCCGCGGCCCTTGCCCGACTTGGGAACTGCGCAGCGGGTCCAGGTCCTGGTATCGCCGGCCTTGATGTTGGCAACAAGCTCACCTACCCATACTTCCGCATGGTCGGCGACAAGCTTGGTCTCCAGCAACCTGGCCGCGGTCCTTCCGAGTGTTGAGAAGAGAACGGTGGCAGGCAGGCCTGTGGCCTTCAGTGTATTGTCAACCAGGGGCTTGATCCTCTCGTCGCCCTGGGCATAGCCAAGAACCATACGTGCGAGCGGTCCGACCTCAAAGGGCTGTCCGTCATAGTTCGGCGCCTTGCACCAGGTATACTTCTCGCCCCCCTTGACATTCCCTTTTGCATCCAGACCCGTATATTCGGGATCTGTTGTTCCGACATAAGGATGCAGCGGCTGATCGCTCTTATACCATGAATGGGTGCTGTCCTCGGCGATCTTGTCCTCGTCAAGCGGCAGGGGTTTCGATATGTCGCCCCCGATGATGATGCCCTTGGGCAGCAAGGTCTTGGTATAGCTGTCATCGAGCGGCATTCCGCCGTAGCAGAGGTAATTCTTCACCCCGGCACCCACGCCTGCAAGTCCTTCGTCCTTGTAGAAGCCGGCTGCCAGGAGGACATCGGGCATATATGCGGTCTCGATGAAGTTCTTGAGTTCCTTGTACTTGAAGAGGTACTCACCGATCCTGCCGGCATCGAGCACGTCCATAACGGATGTGACGCCGCCGGCGACCAGCGTCTGCGGATGCGGGTTCTTGCCGCCGAAGATGGCCATCATCTGGGCACCGATCTTTGAGAGCTGCAGTGCATCGAGATAATGCGATGTGATGATGAGATTGGCCTCAGGCGAGAGCTTGAAGGATGGGTTGCCCCAGTACGCATTTGCAAAGGGCCCGAGTCTGCCGGACTCAACATACTTCTTGAGCCGGTTCTGGACTGCCTTGTAGTGGGTTGCAGAGCAGTTGTAGGGGTTGTCACTGTACTGTTTGGCCAACGCGACCGCCTTATCCGGGTCTGCGACAAGGGCCTTGGTGATGTCAACCCAGTCGAGCCCGTGCAGGTGATAGAAATGCATGACATGGTCGGTCATGTACAGGGCCGCGTGGATGAGGTTCCTCACGAGCCTGGCATTGGTCGGCGGCTTTACGCCCATGGCATCTTCCACTGCCATGATGCTCGCCTCGTAGTGGACGTAGGTGCACACGCCGCAGAACCGCTGGACCATCAGAGGCGCATCGCGGGGGTCCCTGCCCTTCAAGATCGTCTCGATGCCCCTCCACAGGGTGATGCTGCTCCAGGCATCCTTTACGGTATTGTTCCCGTCGAGTTCAACTTCTATACGTAAATGTCCTTCGATCCTGGTGATCGGATCAACTATCATTCTCATAATATTCCCTCCCGTCAACTATTGCTGCTATTCGTGCGAACCGTGCTCAGGCTCGGACTTCTTGGGCTGGCCGTGATCCTTAGCCCCGGTGAGCCCTGCATGGGCGGCTACTCCGACGATGGTGGCAGCGGTCAGTGCCGTGCCTAAGGCATCAACCCTGGCGGTTACACCCCAGCCGCCGACAAACTGATCACTGATGGGCTTCTCCAAAGGCGCCATGGTGTCCCAGAATGCCGGCTCGGTGCAGCCCATGCACCCGTGGCCTGCCATAATGGGCCAAGACGCCCCGTCGTTGAACCTGACCTTTGCGCAGTTCCCGTAGGTGTAAGGACCCTTACAGCCCATCTTGTAGAGGCACCAGCCCTTCTTTGCCCCCTCATCGCCCCACTCTTCCACATACTCGCCGGCATCATAATGCGGCCTGCGCTCGCAATAGTCATGGATGCGCTTGCCGTATGCCCAAATAGGCCTTCTGAGATTGTCGAGCGGAGGCATTCCGCCGAACATGAGGAAGTGCAGCACGGTGCCGACAAAATTCTGCGGGCTCGGCGGGCAGCCTGCAATGTTGACCGTCGGAACACTCAAGGCATCAAGGATGCCCATGGCATTCGTGGGATTGGGTTTGGCGGCCTGGATATTCCCGAAACATGAGCAGCTGCCGATGCAGATGGTCGCTGCAGCCTTGGCAGTGACCTCTTTGCCGATCTCGATGGCGGTCTTTGCCTTGGGGCCGAGCCTCAGGTACTGGCCGTTCATCCCCATGGGGATCGCGCCTTCGATGACACAGACATATTTGCCGGGGAAGTCTTTCATGCACTTCTCCAGGCACTCTTCCGCCTGCTTGCCCGCAGCGGCCATCAGTGTCTCATGATATTCAAGCGATATGGTATCCAGCAGGACATCATCCACGTTCGGATATGATGTCCTCAGGAAGGCCTCGGAGCAGCCGGTGCACTCTGCAAAGTGGAGCCATACCACCGGCAGCCTGCTGAAGTTTTCCGCCGCCCGGGCAACCATGGGCCTGAAGATCGGCGGCAGCATCAGTGCTGCGGTCATTGCGGAAGTCCACTTCAAGAAATCCCTCCTGGTTACGCCCCTCTCCTTGAGGACCTCGCCGAAGTCCTCCCGGGCCTTGGGCAGTTCCTTGTCCATGAGATCCATGTGAACCTGGCACTGCTCCATCAGCTCTCTGTAGTACCCGCTGATCCTGCTGCGGTATTGCGCATCCCGATCTTTACCCATAATACCCCCTCTGCGACATTATCTTTGCTTTGAGTTCTTTTTTCTCTAGGCGAGCTGCCCGGGTATGACCATACCTCGTCCCTTAAGTAGCCCCCCTTCCAATCCACGATCCCTTTTCAGGGACATCCAATGATAAACCAGAAATGAGAACATTGGTCAATCATTTTTCTTGTTTGTAACCCTAGATTTTCGCAGTTACTGGTCTTAGTGCACAGTTGTTGAAAGATTCATTAGGCGCTCCGCATCGTTAGATCGGAGGCCGGGCCGACCCGGCATGCCTCTCTTTACACGTTATCCCCTCGGTGCTAGAATGATTCCTTGTGGCAAAGAAAAATGAAACCCGCGTAGTGGGTCAGTTTGAATTCAAAAGATCCAGAATCGGTAAAAACTCAGACTTGACAAGAAAATGAATAACCCTAGTATCTTAAGGTTCATTCCGGCCTTAGTCACGATCCGGCGAGATGATCTCAACGGTTGGGAAATAGGAACTGATCCTTGAGGTATCCCGGGTAACGAGGGGATATCCTGCAACCGCAGCATGGGCTCCGATAAAGAAATCCGGCAGGGGAGAAACCTTGTTCCCCTTTCGCTTACGGTATTTCAGGAATGCCTTCCCGGCAAGAAATAAAGCCTCCCTGGGGATATCCTCCAGGACAAGGCCACACCCTAAGATCACCTTCTCCACCTCTTCAATCTTCCGGAACCCGATGGATACCTCGGCATAGATAATCGGGTTGATGCAAAGGATGTGTGAAGACCGGTAGTAGTCCAGCATGTACTCAGACCAGTCTGCCCAGTTGGCATCATCCTCGAACACATCGAGCAGAACGTTTGAATCCACCAGGATGCGGCTCATTCGATTGATCTCGTGAGCTTCATGATCTCCTCCGTGCTCATCTTCACGGTTGCACTCCCGCGGAATTTTCTGAATCCGCTCTTTGTTTGTTTTGGGGTTTTCTTCTTTATCAGCAGGACGTTTCCATCCCGCTCAACAAAATCAACCTCAGCGCCGGGCCTGATGTTCATCTTCTCCCGAATTTCCTGGGGGATAGTTACCTGGCCCTTAGTTGTGATCCGCATACATACCTCCTGTATGTGTAATACCGGTAATAGTAATACTAGAATAACCCCCACCTAGGATTGTGTCAAGACCGCGTTACGAACCAGATTATCGAGATTGAAATAGTTTGCGGGGTGGGTGAAGTAAAGCGTAACCACCCACCTTTTCTTCGCGGGCAAACCTACAGGCTTTGCCCGCGGCACATAATGAAAAGTCATAGAAGGGGGCCGGGCTGCAGGCCCCCTTGAGCATTATTTGCCGAAGCAGGTGTTCACGAAGTCCCAGTTGATGAGCTTATCGATTACGGCCTGGAGGTAGTCCGGCCTGCGGTTCTGGTAGTCGAGGTAATAGGCGTGCTCCCAGACATCGATGGTGAGCAACGGTTTTTGCCCGTGTACGAGAGGGGTGTCGGCATTGGCGGTCTTTGTGATCTTGAGCTCGCCCTTGTCCAGCACGAGCCAGGCCCATCCACTACCGAACTGAGTGACACCGGCGTTCTTCAACTCCTCGAAGAACTTCTCCGCACTGCCCCAGGTGGAGATGATCTTTGCTGCCACGGCACCTTTGGGCGCCCCGCCCCCGCCCGGCTTCAGGCACTGCCAGTAAAAGGAATGATTCCAGACCTGGGCTGCATTATTGAAGAGTCCGGCCTTAGACGGATCTGCTGCGGCCTTCATGATAATGGCGTCGAGAGTCTCTTTCTCCATCTCCGTCCCTGCAATGAACTTGTTGGTATTGTCCACATAAGCCTTGTGGTGCTTGCCGTGATGAAAATCCAGGGTATTCGCGCTGATGACAGGTGCCAGTGCATCTTTGGCATAGGCAAGATCGGGTAGTACTATCATGCTTTCGTCTCCTTTCTTTTCTTCATGTCCAATCTGTCAGGACAGTATATGCCCCGATGTTCATAATAATTAATAAAACATCGTCGGTAGAAAGGAAGGCTTAAAGGCAAACAAATTTTTAAGAATGGAATTAAAACCCAATCTGCTCAGGGGTGTTTTCATCTATCTGCGTGCCGTCTCCGAGCTGGCCGTAAAAATTCCTACCCCATGTCCAGATCGTCCCATTTTTCTTGATGGCTACGAAATGCGCCCCCCCTGCAGCCACAACGGCCCAGTCGGTGTCAGAGCCCACTTGTCCCCCATCCACCCAAAGTGAGCCGTCTGCTTTAAGGGCCATAGTATTATTTCCACCCGCAGCTACAGCAGACCAGAGAGTACCTAAGCCGCTTATTCCCAGAACATTATCCACCCATCCCACCGGCCAGAGGGAACTGTCATCCTTGAGGGCTATGGCGCTATAACCGCCTGCACCGATTTCTTTCCAGTCGGAATCAGATCCATATTGCGTTGGTGTGTTTCTGGCGCTCGCCGAAGGATTATCTCCTACGAGCAGACCATATGTTTTATCTCCCCATTCCCACATCGTGCCGTTGATCTTGATGGCTATAGTGAAGTTTCGACCTGCCGCTACAGCTGCCCAATCAGCATCAGAGCCTACTCGAACGGGGCTGCTCGTATCTGTCAATGTACCGTCACCGAGCTGGCCGAAATGATTACTCCCCCACGTCCAGAGAGTCCCTTCTTTCGTGATCGCTACGGAATGATTCCCTCCGCCAGCCACAGCCGCCCAATAGCTATGAGAACCCATTCGTACAGGGGAATGTCTGTCTGTATGGGTACCGTCTCCAAGTTGACCATATTGATTCTCCCCCCATGTCCAAAGTGTTCCGTCTTCCCTGATTGCCAAGGTGAAGTGGTCTCCTGCCGCTAACGTAGCCCAGGTAGTGCCAGAGCCTACTTTGACAGGAATGCTTTTATCTGCATTCGTGCCATCCCCGAGTTGGCCATATGAATTATATCCCCACGCCCAAAGGGTGCCGTCGACTTTTATCGCCGCCGTGTGTTCCCATCCGGCAGCAGCCTTAACCCAGCCTCCGGCCTCCAGCGACTCTGCCGGTGTTTGAGTACCCCCCTCGGTTACGAACGTCCACGTGTACTCGGATGAGAGTGCATTGCCGGAGGAATCCTTCAGATCTTTCGTGATTTTCACGATGTACATGGTGCCTTCTGAAAGAGGATATACAGGCCTAAACGTGGCAGTGGAACCCGATGCAGTCACATGGCATATTACCTCATTACCCAAAACACTTAATGTTATGGTTGAGTTTGTTATCGTAGCAGGGTCAATGGTTTCGCTGAAGGTAACGCTGGGGTTTATATCGATAGATACACCAGTCGCCCCTTTTGCCGGGAATGTAGAGCTTACCGTAAAAGCAGATTCTCCGGATACACTATGACCCCCAGTGTGTCCACCCCACCACTTGCAGCCCACAAAGAGAACAACAATGACAAGAAAAACCAGAGGTCGTAAGATCCTCCATAGCCGCGCTGTTTCCATGGTTAAGCTCCCTCACATATAAAAATAAACATTACATATGCTGCTGCGTCATAAAAACCATGCTCTCCCCTATCTAAGCAAATTCACTTTGCAGATAAAGGCATGTATTGATTTACCAAGCAAAGAAAATGCCACCATGCATATGTTTTTGTTTCAATTAGTTAGTTTGAGAAAAGCATGTAATATACGAATGATAGGAGAATATTATTTCCATTAATGGAGAAAAATATTGCACTTTAGTTGAGGATGAAAATAATTTATTAGTGATGTGGACATGGGAAAGAACTCTCAGATCTTTTCCACTTCGACATATTTTTCGCGGGCGGACAATACCTGTACCAGTTCCCTGATATAGACCATGCGCATGGGTTCGCCGCGGATGATGTCCGCGACCTGATTCGGATTGATTGCCGTACCGACGATGAGGTGAATATCATCTGCCATCATAAGAGAACGGGCCAGGCGTGTTGAGGCATCGTTATCATTGGGCAGGTCATAAATGGTTTTTGACGTTCGGAGAATTTCCGCCGCCTGCCCGAGAGTGAGTATCCCCTCGGTAACCAGATCAACCCCTTTCATGAGGGCTGTGGGAGGAGAACCTTTCTTATGCTTGGGTGCGTCCTTCTTTCTTTTGGCAGGAGGGACCCAGTCCACCACAAGCTCTTCCTTCAGGACACGGGCCGCCATCTGTGCGGTGCTGCCGCCGCAGATGATCTTTTCGCCTAAAGCGCCCAAAAGCCTTTTGACGGCAAATTCATCAAGGTCTTTGTTTGCCGGAGGCCCGGTGAGGATGGTCGTGGATATGGCCGGACGCACCTTCATGCCGATGACCGTAGCATCATCACCCGGTTTGTCTTCATATAATTTGAGGCATGTATTGGACAGGGCCTGGGTCAGCTTGAATGTGTCGACAATCCCTGCCTGTACGAAGCGTTGAACCGACTTGGCGATATTGCCCCAGCCCCAGCCAAGCCGGTAGATACCCCCCAACCCGGCATGTTCGTATCCGTCACTGATCAGGACCATGTAATCGTTTTCCTGGAGATCAAACCGTACCTCCCTGACCTTTCTGCCGCTCACTTCCCGTTCCTCCATGGGAAGGTTGATGAGATCATTATCCCGCACCAGGATGAGTGGTGGGGAATCAAACTCTACGAGATGTGCATCGCGTCCGTTATAAACGGAGAGCACGGCGAATGTTGCATATGCAAGCTTGCGAACACTGCATTCCGGCAAGGTTTCCGCCAGGGTCTGCATGACATCTTCCACCGGGGCGCCCGATTCGAACATCCGGGCGGCTATCTCCGAAGTCAGTGTCGAGAGGATGCTGGCCTTTACCCCGCTGCCCAGGCCGTCGGAAAGCACTGCAATGAAGGAGTCGGGTTTCGAGCGGATGATGACCGAATCACCGCACAGCTCTTCACCGGCCTTGTTAAGGCTGGACCAGGAGAATTCAACGAGCTGCCTCACTTGCTCCCTTCCTTTTCAAGGAGCTTGGCCAGATGGGAAACGATGGCCTTGCTCTCGGCCGTGGTTTCCCCCAGGAGGTGGGCAATCTCATGGGCGACCCGCATCTGCTTGCTCACTACCTCGCGGGTCCTCTCGAGGGTTTCCTCACGGATAGATTTGAATTTTTCCCTTTCCCTTTCCCTCTCCGTAACATCACGCATGATGGCGACCATCAGCGGCTGGCCTTCCACCCGCACTATGGTTTGCTCTGCAATAAGATCCTTTCTGAGCTGGCGCGCCTTGCCCATGACGGGTTTGCCCTTATCACGGACAGAAAGAAAATCGTCCAGTACGGATATCAGGACAGACAGGTGTTTTCCCTCGACGTCTGAGCGTTTGCATTGAAAGAGCTTTTCCGCCGAGGGTGACATGTCATGAATGATGAGGTCGTTGTCGATGATGATGATCGAGTTGGGGGTGACATCCATGACGACCTGGCGCAAGGATTCGGAACGGCTGCGCATATATGGGATGCACATGGTGGCTTCAGCCATCCCTCTCAAGGTTGCAACGGCCTTTTCCCTGCAACTGGAATACCCGCAGGCCCCGCAGTTCAGTTCATCGTCTTTGGTGTACTTATTGACGCGATGCAGGACCTCCTGAATCTCATCTTCCCTGAATTCCGGCACATGCTCTTTTCTGTCCTTATAGGTGCGTTCCAGGGGCGGCCAGTCCTCTCTTGTGATGTTAATATCCGGTTGATGATGGGAATGAAAATCTATAATCTTCTGACGCGCCAGATAGATGCCCCCTGCCAGATCGGCCATTGCCGGGCCGTTCACACACCCACCCTTGCAGGCCAGGAGCTCCACCAGACTTGCGTTAAGCCTGCCTGTACGGATATCATTGAGGACATCATGGCAGGCATCGAGCCCTGAAGCCACAATCATATGGTTATCAAGGATATCCGTATTCATCTTTGCAGTTCCTATGAGACCGCCTTCGATAGGGAACAGCCGCGCCTTCTCAGACTGCTGCCGCTCAATAATCTTTCGGGTTTGCCCGAATTGGACGTCCTTTTCCGAAAACAATTCCTTGATCCCCAGAAATGTCATGACGGCATCGATCCCTCCCGCCACGGATTCATCGACAATCTCCATTTTTTTTGCAATACACGGGCCTATGAAGACGATATAGGCTTCAGATCCGTATTTCTTTGCCAGCAACCTTCCATGGGCAATCATGGGAGAAACAATGGGCGCCAGATGGCCTATCAGATCGGGATGATACTGCTCGATCAGGTTTACCACTACCGGGCATGCCGAGGCAATGATCGGCCGGCGGTCCTGTGCCTTTTCGACAAACTCCCTGTGGGCAAAAGCCACGATCCGGGCCCCTATGGCCGTCTCTTCTGCGGCATGAAAGCCGATAACCTTCAATGCCTTCTCAAATTCTTCAAAACTGTTCATATCGAAGTAGGCCGGGGCCGACGGCGCGACCGATGCAACAATCTTACGCCCATCTTTCTGGGCATTTAAAATATCCTGCCTGGCACTCCTTATGCTTTTCGCCTTCTGGGGACAGATGCGGACGCATGTTCCGCACAGGATGCAGAGCTCCTGCACGACTTGCGCCTGTCCTTCCTTGACCCGTATGGCCTTGACATCGCAGTTGCGCACACACCGGTAACAGTCACGGCAACGGGCGGGATTCGTCATGATGACCGGTTCGCTCATAGAGTCTCCTTTTAGGAAACGACATCTTGGTTAAGAACAAGATGTATTCTACTCAGGTTAATCATGTTCACGTCTTCTCACGCTTCATGATGATGTCGTTCTTTTCTTTGACAATAGCTTTGTATCCACATGCCCCATGATCTCTTTATAGAAGAAGTCTTCGGCATCATCGGGTCTGATACCGCTGAAGGCACGTTCACCGACACGTATGGAAACCCCCTTGGAACAGGTGTCCATGCAAAAGGCGCCGACAATATCCACCAGCCCTTGTAGGCCCTCTTTCTCAATCAGGCGCTGAATCTCTGAGGCAAGCTCGTCCGATCCGCGGATACTGCACGAGCTGCCGACGCAGATGGTTACGATGAGCATGTCGCCTCTTCTCCTCACCCCTTGGATTCGTCGAGTAATTGCATCAAATGGGCATCAATGAAAGCCGATGCATCCGCCGGATCAACCTGGCTGACGATCTTGCCGCCGACCATGACATTCGGCCCGCCTTCACACTGGCCTGTGCAGAACCGCGCCTTGACCCTGAACCGCTCGGAAAGACCCCGCTTCCTCAGTTCCGCCGAAAGACCTTCCAGAAGCCGCCAGGCCCCCTTGACGTAGCAATTCGTACCGATGCAGACACCGATGTCGACAATGGGCATCTCTTTCAGCGCCTCATCCATCCTGGCCCCTTCGATGCGCATGGAGCGGCGGTGGTATGTGGTGTGCAGGGCATGATGCGATGTATCGCTGTCCGGCTCTCCTAGCCAGTTCGTATAGATTGCCTGGACGGTAGGATTGTCCTGGCTCGTCCTGATGGGGGAACCTTGATCGAGGCGGTAGAGGACATCGAGTCGATCGGCCGTTTCACTGATCAGTTGTGGGGCCGGGTTGCCGGAGCCGTTGATGCAGCCGCCGGGGCAGGCCATGACCTCGATGAGATCGTACGGTGCATCCGAGGCCCTGATGCGGTCGATCAGCTGCTGGGCGTTCTGTAACCCGCTGACCACGGCCAGACGCACCTGAGAGCCCCCCAGGGTGACTTCTGTCTCCTTGACCCCCTTAAGCCCCCTGACGCCTTCATAATTGAAGCTGTCCAGGCGTTTTCCCGTCACGCGCTCGGCCGCCAGACGCAGCGCCGCTTCAGCCACACCGCCGCTAGCACCGAAGATGATGCCTGCGCCGCTCACCTTGCCGAAAAAGGCATCGACCGGAACGGGTTTCACGGAATGGGGATCGATATGCCTTTCCGTGAACATATCAATGATGTCATTGGTGGTAAGGACCGTATCCACATCCGGAATGCCACCGGTTTTGAATTCGGCCCTCCTGGCCTCATATTTCTTGGCGTTGCAGGGCATGATGGAGACGAAGTACAGCAGCTCGGGGCGCATCTTCAGCTGTTTCGCAAAATACTGTTTCATGACCGTGCCGAACATCTGCTGCGGCGATTTGCATGAAGACAGATGGGGGAGTATGTCGGGCGCCATCTTCTCACAGTAATTCACCCAGGCCGGGCAGCAGGAGGTTATCTGCGGCAGCACGCCTCCTTCGGCAAGCCGGCTTAAGAACTCGGTCCCCTCTTCCATGATGGTCAGGTCTGCGGCCCAGCAGGTATCAAAGACAAAGTTGAAGCCGACCTGTTTCAAACAGGCGGAAAGGATCGGCATGACGTCTTCGCCTGCTATATCGTAGTGCTGGCCGAAGGCGGCGCGCACGGCAGGTGCAATCTGGGCGACAACGGTGAGCTCCGGATTTTGCAGGGCCCGGTACACGTCAGGCAGCACCGGTTTCAGCGTGAGGGCTCCGGTGGGACAGATGGTGGCGCAATGGCCGCAGGACACACACTCAGTCAAATCCAGGGGACGATGATCGTTCGGTCCGATGGTGAGGATATTGTTTGTTTCATAAAAGCTCAAGGCCGAGACGCCTTCCATCTCGCGGCAGACCTTCAGGCACAGCCCGCACAGGATGCATTTGCCGGTGTCCCTGGTAAGGATCGGGTGGTTTTCGTCGATGGGAAGCGGCCTTGCAGGCTGCGATTTATCGAACCGGACTCCGTAGAGGCTTGCATATTGACGCAGGTCGCATGCATAGCGTTCCGTACAGCCGCAGGAAAGGCAGCGCAGCGCCTCGGTCATAACGGTTTCCGTATCCCAGGTTTTACTCGATTCCTCGAAATTCTTTCTTCTCGTCTTGGGAGCCAGAGCCGTGACCTCATTGCGATCTGCCGGCTTGATGCCTTTGAACGTTTCGGCCGGGACATCGTGCCAGTCTCCCTTGGTGCACGTGTAAGGCCCTGCGGACGGTAAAACGATGCCGGTTCTCACATACTGATCGATGGCCTCGGCCGCCTTTTGACCTGCTCCGATGGCTGCAATGGCGATATCAGGACCGGTTACGCAGTCACCACCGGAAAAGACCCAGGGGACAGAAGTCTGCATGGTTGCCGGATGAACCTTGACGTTGCCCCGCTTATCGATGAGGTTCTCATCGCCGATACAGAACCCATCCACGGCCTGGCCGATGGCCGAGATGATGGTATCGGCCGTCAAGGTGAATTCTGAACCGGCAACGGGTACGGGCCGGCGCCTGCCGCTCTTGTCCGGCTCGCCCAAGACCATGTGGATGCAGTTCAGCTGCAATATATTTCCTGCCGCCTTGATTGATACAGGCGCTGTCAGATATTGGATATTGACGCCCTCTTCGACGGCCTCTTCGATCTCGATCTCCTGGGCGGGCATCTCCTGGCGCGTCCGCCGGTAGGCAATGGTCACATCTTTTGCGCCCAGCCTGACTGCACTGCGGGCCGCATCCATGGCCGTATTTCCTCCACCGATAACAATGACCCTTTCGCCCAGTTCGGGCTTTTCGCCCCTTGAGAGTCTTGCGAGAAAATCGAGACCGGACATCACGCCCTTAAGCCCTTCCCCTTCCACACCGATGGCTGTGGCCTTCTGTGCGCCCAGACCGACAAAGACCGCGTCAAAGCTGTCTCTTTTCAGGGACTCCAGGGTGAAATCACGGCCCAGCTTCTTGTTGTATCGGATCTCTATGCCCAGATCGAGGATGGCTTGAATCTCGGCATCAAGCTGTTTCTCGGGCAGGCGGTAGTAAGGGATGCCCCACCGGAGCATGCCTCCAGCGGCTTCGTGCATCTCGAAGATCGTCACCCGGTGTCCTTTTCTCCTCAGGAAATACGTGGCGGTCAGACCGGCAGGCCCGGCACCGACGACGGCAACTTTATAACCGGTATCCGGCATGCACACAGGTTTGTAAGGAGAGAGCTGATATTGGTCCCAGTCCGCCACAAAGCGTTTTATTCCATTGATGTTCACAGCACCATCCCGTGCATTGCGGCGGCAATCGGACTCGCATGGATGGGGACACACGCGTCCGCACACGGCGGGCAAGGGGTTGCTCTCTTTGATGACTTCCAGCGCCTCCATGAAATTCCCACAGGCCACATGATAGATATATTTCTGGATATCGATATGGGCGGGACAGCGCAGCACGCAGGGGGCAACACAGTCGCCGTAATGATTCCTCAGCAGGGCCTGGAGATAGATCTTGCGATAGCTGCTCAGCGCATCGGAGTCGGTTCGAACCACCATGCCGTCTGTAACGAAAGTCGATGTGGCGGAAACGAATCTCGTTTTGTCGCCATCAGCTACTTCCACAAAGGCAACTTCAAGAGCGCTCGGAGGGCTTACCCTCGGGTCATACCCCAGTGCAGGGATGTCAATGCCGTTTGCGCGTGCCGCATCGATAATGGTCATGGTGTTTTCTGCAGTGCATGTCTTTTCATCGATTATCATCGAGATCATATCTTCTTCTCCGATCTGAGTTTTCCATGATGGCTGTAGAGACTACCGGAATGTGTAAAGCTTCCATTACCAGACTTGATGATCCGTGATACGTACTCGAGTATACCAAGATTGTTGCTATACTTACTTCTGGTGGTATCATTCATGATATACCATCCGTTCTTTCGTTAATCCCACATCCATCCTCTGAATCTGTCATGACGAGAGTAGCAAGTTTCATTCCAATGATATATTTATTATCATATACTGTATTATCAGCCAGTTATAGATATCTGCTGGGAGTGATCACTCCAAGAGTTTATCGGTTCGTTATGGTCTAAAGAAAGAAACGTTCAATTGTGGATCGTACCCGAGTTTGCCCTTGACTCAAGAATGTACATGAACCTAAAAAGACGTTCTCATGACCGGTGTCGTACTCATAGGCGGGAAGTCCGAACGGTTCGGCAGCGACAAGGTGCTTTCACAGTTCAGAGGGAAACCGCTTATTGAGCATGTGGTTGATACTATTCAGCCGCTTTTTGATGCAATCATCCTCGTCGGACACACGCGAAAAGGCCTGGAGAAATACCGCGTAGTGGAAGACACCGAGCCGGGCTGTGGTCCTCTGGGGGGGGTGTATACTGCATTGAATTCCATTCAATCGAAGTACTGCTTCGTCTGTGCCGGTGACATGCCGAACATGAGCAGAGAATTTATCTCATTCATGATCACTCAAACGGATAACCACGACATAGTCATGCCTGTCTGGTCCAAGGGCAGGGAACCGCTCCATGCAATCTATTGCAGAACAATCATCCCTTATGCGGCATCCATGTTGGAGAAGAATAATTTCAGGATCTTCTCCCTGATCGAAAAGGTGAATACACTCATCATTCCCGAAGAAACTGTTCGGATTTATGGTGATCCTTATGTATTGTTCTCGAACATCAACACCCTTGGCGATATGGTGCGTTTAAGGTCCTGATGCCATGTCTTCTCTGGTGGAATGCCCATAAACCCCATACCCTTTGAAAACCATAGCCCCCATGTGCTATAGGAGGCCACATGGAAGGCAGCCGGTTGCAAAAAAGCATGTATGAGCTCATCTTAAGGACATGCACTGTGCTGCCGCAAGATATCGCCGATGCCCTTGAAAAGGCCTTTGCCAAGGAACAAAACGGTTCAATTGCGCAAGAGACCTTGGGCATCATCATAAAAAGCGCTTCTTTATCATATGAAAAGGGTCTCCCCATCTGTCAGGACACGGGTGCACTCCTGGCCATAATAGAAACCCGGCCGGACAAGTCGGTATTCCTGATCGAGGAAGCCATCATAGATGCGCTGAAAGCCCTCACGAATGAAGGCATGCTCAGGCAGAACTGTGTAGATCCGGTGACCGAGAAGAATACCGGAGACAACACCGGTGTATATGTGCCCCAGATTCACTACGAACCTTCTAAAGGCCCAACACGGATAAGCATCATGCTCAAGGGCGGCGGCTCAGAGAACATGAGCACCCAGTATAGTCTCCCCCTTGCAAGAATACAGGCCGGCAGGGATATGGAAGGTGTACGGCGTTGCATCCTCGATGCCGTGCATCAGGCACAGGGCCACGGCTGCGCACCGGGAATCCTTGGGGTATGCATCGGCGGCGACCGGGCTTCCGGCTATCTGGCTGCAAAGAGACAGCTCTTCCGGAAACTGGGAGACGTAAACCCATCCCCTGTTCTTGCATCATTGGAGCAGACTATCCTTCAAGAGGCAAACTCATTGGGTATAGGCCCTATGGGTCTCGGGGGTGAAACAACACTGCTGGGGGTGAAGGTTGGTGCCGCAGGCAGACACCCGGCAAGCTACTTCGTGACCGTGAGCTATTCCTGCTGGGCCACCAGGCGTTTCACGGTTGAACTCACCGATGAGGGAGCGGTCCGGGAATGGATCTGAAGCATATCACCTCCCCCCTTAAGCCGGGTGCCATTGCGCACCTTGCAGCAGGAGACATGGTAAGCCTCTCGGGTCTTATCGTAACAGGCCGTGACCAGGTTCACAAGTATCTTGCCTCAGGAGGCGAGCCGCCCATTGACCTCACAGGCCTGGTTATCTATCACTGCGGACCGTTGGCGGTTAAGGAAAAGGGTCAGTGGAAGATCGTTGCGGCAGGACCCACCACTTCCATGCGGGAGGAACCCTACGAGGCGGAAATAATCTCCGGATTCCGACCCGGGGCCGTCATGGGAAAGGGCGGTATGGGGGGAAAGACGCTGAAGGCCCTGTCTGAGCATGGCTGTGTTTATCTCCATACCATAGGTGGTGCGTCACAATATTTAGCCGAACGCATCATCCGGGTCGAGACGGTATACCTCATTGAATTCGGACAGCCCGAGGCGATGTGGGTGCTGAAGATCAAAGATTTTCCTGCGCTGGTGACCATGGATTCTCATGGCAATTCGCTCCATAGCAGTATCCTGGATGATTCAACAAAAAGACTTGAAACATTATTCGAGCAACCATTCAAGAAAAACAGTCACACATAATATAGACAAACCACCAAGGAGGTAGTTCAATGGACGTGAAAGAAATGTTTGATCTCAAGGGCAAGGTAGCCATCATTACCGGCGGCGGTAGAGGCATCGGCAAATTCATAGCGGACGGTCTTGCCGAAGCAGGGGCTAACGTGGTCATCGCCTCCCGGAAGGTGGCCAACTGCGAAAAAGTGGCTCAGGATCTTGCAAAGCTCGGGGTAAAGACACTTGCCCTGAAGTGCGATACGGCTTCAAAGGAAGATATTTCAAACCTGGTCGAAGCCACCATGAAAGAGTTCGGCAAGATAGATATCCTGGTGAATAATGCGGGCATCACCTGGGGCGCTCCTACCCTGGAATTCCCTCTGGACCGGTGGGACAAAATCTTTGAAGTGAACGTGCGCGGGGTGTGGATCCTTACCCAGAAGGTTGCAAATATCATGAAGGATAAGGGCGGCGGCAAGGTCATCAACATCTCTTCCATATTCGGATCCCGCGGATCCATTGAGGAGGGACATCCCGCTGTAGCATATAATCCATCCAAGGCCGCCGTGGAAGTGCTCACCAAGAACCTTGCAGTGAAGCTTGCCCGCTATAACATCTATGTCAATTGCATCGCCCCCGGGTTCTTCAGGACTGACATGATGGAATATATCTTCAAGCCCGATATGAAGCCGATTCTCGACCTTACCGTTGCACAGATACCCCTGCTTAAGTATGGCGAGGAAGAGCATGTAAAAGGCCTTGCAGTATTCCTCGCATCAAAGGCATCGGATTTCGTGACCGGGGCCATCATTCCCTGTGATGGTGGTATGGCTTCGAAGTAATATAAGCCTCAAGCCCGCTAGGATTATCGCTCGATAACTCACCACTCGCCCTGACACAGGCAAGTGGTGAGTCTTATTATTCAGATTCAAAACCAGAATATACGTCTCCTGATCTCCGCAATCTTATCCTTGGCCGAGAAGTACCCCTCTTCTACAAAAAGGTCGAAATGATCGAAGTCGGACCATGGATAAGAGCCGATAGCCGGCCTGATCAAACAGTCCAATTCCTTGGCAAGGTATATGTTCATGAATTCCTGTGAGATATCAAAGCTGCGAAACACCACATCAAGACTGTGATGTATTTCCGACTCCTCATCGATGTCCTGATAGAGGCTGTAAAGGGCACCTATTATGGCACCAAATGAAATACCTGCGATACAGTCAATAGGGATGAGAGAATCCTTCAGTGCCCTGATGACACCTATGTGGGCAAGTCCCCTTGAACCTCCGGCCCCCAGGGCAAGTGCCACCCTCTTTTTCCTTCTCAGCATCAAAGTTTCCTGCAGATATATTGGTCCTGATCCATATCCTGCATATAAACGGCATAATAGCTGCCGGCGGGGTTGTCAAACCAGCTCATACCCTGGTCGCGGCAGGCATTACATGCATGGCGCGGCACATGGATGCCCAGGATATGATAACCCGTGGTTGCCGCAGAATCTATTCTGAATGTTCCGGGGCAGGCAGTGCAGTACCTAAGGACTTCCTGCTGATTCTCGGAGATCCCGTCCGTGTCGTAGAAGATGCTCCTGAACCGCTCCATGAAGGGCCGCCTCTCAGGCCTCAATCCTGCACGGGTTTTCCACATGGTAAGAATCTGTTCACACAGCGCTTTGATGTAATCCGTGATCCTCGGATCCTGTTTTAATTTCACAAGGTCAAGATCGGGTTCCCGTACATAAGAATAGTCAACGCCTGCCAATGCCAGGATGATGCCGGTGTTCACATAAGGAAGGGCTCCTTCAATGGAGTAGCCGCCCTCGAGAACACAGATATCAGGACCAAGCATCTCATTGAGCTTTGCATAGCCTCCTGCGGTGAAGGACATATTGGTGATGGGGTCTGTATAATGGTTGTCCTGGCCTGCGGAGTTGATGATGAGGTCAGGTTTGAAATCCTCTATCACCGGCATCACAAGGTTTTCCACTGCATAGAGAATGCCCTCATCGCTGGTCTTAGGCGGCAGGGGGATGTTCAATGTGAGCCCGGCGGCATTAGGCCCGCCGTATTCTGCGGGGAACCCGGAGCCCGGATACAAGGTCCTGCCGTCCTGATGAATGGAGATGTAGAGCACATCCGGATCATGCCAATAGATATCCTGGGTTCCGTCTCCATGATGGCAGTCCGTATCCACGATCGCGATCTTTTTAATCCTTGGGTAATGAGTCCTCACCCACTCCACCATAACCGCCTCAATGTTGATATTGCAGAAGCCGCGGGCACCCTGGACCACCCGCATGGCATGGTGCCCCGGAGGCCTCACAAGGGCAAAGGCATTGTCAACTACCCCTTCAAGAACAAGTCGGGCCGCCTCGATGCATCCTCCTGCAGATACATTATGGGACGGTGTAATGCGGGAGCCGACATCGGGGACGCAAAAATGGGCCCTGTTAATATCATGATCTTCCGCCAGGCCTGCCTTAAACTCGCGGATACCCTCGATATCGAGGATCCCCTCCTCCAGGATCTGGTCCTGGGTATAGAGGAGTCTCTCCTTACGTTCGGGATGGGTGGGTGTGATCTCCCAATCATATGCCGGGAAAAAGATCAGCCCTGTCCTCTTCTTTGCCTTGATCATTTTCCGCTCCATTCATGCAGGATGCCGGGCCTTGTCTGGATCTTGACCCTCATGTTCTTCCCTACGGTGGAAAAACCCCTTACCATATTGAAGCTTTGTTCTTCGATAACGCTGAACTCCGCATTATCACTAAGCCCAAGCAGGGAGGCATTCTCTCTTATAGCGGCAAACCCAAAGGCCTTCAGTTCATCCATGCTCAGCGTCTGTTCAGCCTCTTTTTCCATGTGCAGCTCGGGGCAGACGATCCTGCGCAACTGTGTGTCGGCAACCAGGGTGATCTGGGCCGTGGTCCGGGCAAGGGCCGCACCCAGGGCATTGGCCACCATTGCATGCTCGGGCACCTCACACTCCATGTTCAGCGACGCCTCGATATACGGTTTGAGCAACCTGGCCGGGCCTCCGATGAGGATAACCCTTTGCGGCTGTACGATGTCGGGATGGAGCATCTCATGAATGGTGTAGACCGGATGGCTGTTCACCTCGTCGACAAATTCTTTTGCCGCTTTTCTGATATTCTCCACGATTGTCGATATGATCTCGGAGTTAAGTCGGGGGATATCCATACCCAGGTGATCCCCCAGGGGCGAGAGCGCGTCTATAGACTTTCCGGCATCTCCTCCCTCAAATTCGCCACGTACTGCAAACACATCCATGGGCGTGGGTACGACACCTCCCATGCAGGCAGGGGGACCGCTTCTCGCCGGACCGACCCGTAATTCGCCGTCTTGTTCCCATACACATGAGTCGCCGCCGGCACCCACAGAGACCACCTTGAGTCCGCGTACCAGTGTCTTGCGTCCATCGATATCCACTCCTTTAGGTTCCAGGATGGGGATGCCATCCAACAGGATGCCGATATCCGTTGTCGTACCGCCCACATCGAGTACCAGTGCTGTCCCTTCAGGCTTTTCCGTCAACGCCAATGCCCCCATCATGCTCGCTGCCGGGCCGGAAAGAATAGTCTCCACAGGGAGCCTGTTCGCAGCCGGTGAGGCATAGGTCCCCCCATCGGCCTTGAGGAAAAACAAAGGGGCATTAACGCCCAGGTGTGCAAGGGCCTTTTGAACGGCCAAAACAAAGCGTTCCTGCACGGGCATGACTGCAACGTTGAAATAGGTGGTATTGATTCGTCTGGGAAAATTAAGGCTCCCGCTCATGGTATGGCCCTGGCAAACGAATGGGAAATCGTCTTTGACCAGAGATGCTATGAAAGACTCATGGGCAGGGTTTCTGACGGAAAACTTGGAGACAATGCCGACGCCCTCGATACCTGAACCTTTCATATGCCGGGAAGCCCTAAGGACTTCTTGTTGATCTACCGGGACATACTCTCGGCCCCGGTGGTCGATGGCACCCTGCACAAGATGAAACGAATCAGTAAGAAAATAGTGGCCGGGATATATACCAGGGCCGGCAGAGACAATCATGCCGGTTTTTGCATATTTCTTCTCCACAATTGCATTCGTGGAGAGTGTCGTGGACAGGACCACCCTCTTTACCCCTGAGTACTTGATCCCGAGGCTGCCGAGCGCCTCCATGATGGAACCCACGAGATCTTTGCCTGTAGGGGTCTTGGCAGTTGAAAGAATGTCTCTTCCTGACAGACATACAGCATCGGTATGTGTGCCGCCAATGTCGATACCCAATATCATAAAGACTCCTTCTTGGTCCTTGGGCATGTCTTAACTGCCGGATTTACGCTTGTGCTCCGCCATCTTGGTTATGGGCGGCGATTAACCGTCTTTAAAAAGGCCGTATCAGGATAATGAGCACAAGATGGTTTTTCAGCATGGGCACATTCGATTAAGATCATACCAATTCATTTCTAAAATGACAATCCTTTGAGGGGATCTTGCGTTGATTGTTTGGATCTGATAGATCTCGGAAGTGAAAGTTACTTGGAGGTCGATTTGAAAAAAACATTTCTCGCATGTATAGCGTTGCTCACGATGCTGGGCTGCTCCAAATCAGGAGCTACCCTGTCGGAATCTAACATAACCAATGATAATGCGGTCACTGGCCAACGGATCTTCGCCCAGGTCAATTACCTCACGGACAACCCCCCTATGACATACCAATGGACCGCAACAGGCGGGGTACTTGATATACCCGATACTGCACCGTATTCCACCTACTGGACAGCCCCGGATGTCCCCGGCACTTATAACCTCACCTGCACGGTTACTGACAAAACGAAGAAAAATATGACACATACCTTCAATATCCAGGTTCGTGCTCGGTCCTTGGAGAGCAACCTTGTCGGTACCGGTCTTGAAGTCATCACTATCTCCAAGGAGACTGAGTACGAAATCGGGGGGATATGGGCTTCTGTTAAAGATAATAAACTCAGGTTCATCACATCACAAACCAATGAGGAGAGCATCTGGAGCATGAATTTCTTTACCATGCTGAACCATACAGATCCTACTACTCAGCTATACACCCTCTGGGGGGTTGAGTCTGTGGGTAACAATATCATAGAACTCACGTCCTCCACCGAGACTACCCTTGTCTGTGGAACCTGTTTGAATATTGATAAGATAACGGCATTGGCACAGGATGTAACTGATACTTCCGTTCTCTGGGTAGGCACTGAATCAAGCCTCAATTATTACACACCCGCAACCGATACAACCACCGCATCGTGGACCAATTATTTGTCTGCACATGTCTACGACCTCTCTGAGGGGCCCGACTATGTCTATGCTGCGACGAACGGTGGAATATACAGGACCGACGGGACCAAAACCCCGATCTATGGTGGTGATACCTGTGCAGTGCTTGCAGTGGACAATGGCACCACTTCACCAGAGGTATGGTCCGTGGTCCAAGGAAAGATCCAGAAAGACGGTCAGCAGTTAGAGGTTCAGCCGAGCGTTGTGATATGCAGTCTTGACGAGGACCCTGCCGGAAACATCTGGTGCGGCAAATACTGGTGGGACGGAAGCCAGTGGCATGTTGTACCCGGTCTGGATTCAGTTACCATCGTCAAATCCGTTGCAAGCACGGAAGGCCTGACCTATTTGCTCTCCGACTCAGGGGCTCTCTACCGCTGGTAGGTTCGTGCGCGAGGCGATATCCTTGGCAATACCCTCAAGCATACCGTTCATGACCTCTTCGATGTAGGGTGACGGCACGTCAATACTTCGCAACAATGTAATGTCGAAGGCACTCTTTTGGGATGACGCCTTAGCGGTACGATAGAAAAGGGTCTGGGAATCAGAAGCCCCTGTCACCCGGATTGTGAGGAATACGGTGGTAGGTTCCTCATTGCCTCCATAAGAAAGGTGATCCAAAGTCCCAGTGATGATATAATTCACAGCCTGGGGCCTTTTTTCGACAAAGAAAACCCTGCTGAATGCCTTTTGTTCGATCAGGTATTCCGTCAGCCTCTGTGCTGCGTATACCCCCCACTCGTCATTGCCCTTTGCATGGAACGGCATTACCGCTGCAGTGTTCGAATACGCGCCTGCAAGTCCAGAGTCTATTGGGGTGGCTTCCTCATAGTGCCGGGTGGGCATGACAAGGGCGCAACCGCTTGCAAGGATAGCGATAATAATAAAGACTGCAGGCATAAAAATATGTGCGTAGCAGGTGTGACCATCTTTAAATCTTCTTCTCATGCCTGGTGCTCCCTTCTATCTCTTACACTTAAAATTATCGGGATTCCAGCATTTGATCTTTAAAAGGACCATCTTCAATTATTGGTAATTTGTTCCATATAAAACAATGAAGGGCCGACCAAATGGGGCGACCCTTTTATCACCATGAGTTTGGACATGGGATAATTAATTTTTCAGACTATCCCATAACGTAGTGTTTACAGCAACTGCGGCTCCATTTAATGTTCCACGGTTGCCGTTGTTATCAATGGCAAATACAATACCATCCCCTGCCTGAGCATTGATGGGGGTGGCTGAGGCAATAAATGCTGTTCCTCCATTCTGGGAGGTTGCTGCGATAAGGTAGTTGCTCGTACTCGGATTGGGATAATTCCTTGGGGGACCTATTAAGGTTGCCAGGCCCACATAATTATTATTTTCAGCAAAGTACTTCTCTTCATATAAAGCCACGGTCTCCAGGGCTGTGACCGCATCAGCCCGCCTGGTCCTGGTCATATATCCTGTGTACGCAGGTATGGCAATAGCGGCGAGGATACCTACAACTACCACCACGATCATGATTTCGATCAGGGAGAATCCCTTCTTGTTCATGCCCTGTCTCCTTTTTATACAAATGCCTCAACATAACTTATCGGCTGTTTTCTCAGCTTGCAATAGGGATTACAAAGATTTCGAGGTTCCGGAGTGAGCAATACTTGACCCTTTGAACCGGAGGATATATTGAGGGGTTCATGAAAGGCCGCATCAAGATATTCACCTATGGATGCCAGATGAACGACCTGGACAGCCAGAAGATGTATTCCGAGCTTTCCAAGGCCGGTTTCATGTCCACCCATGAGACCAAAGAGGCGGATATCATCATCATTAACACCTGCTCAGTCAGACAAAAGGCCTATGAAAAGGCCATCAGCAACCTGGGAAGATTAAAGACCCACAAATCGAGGAAGCCTTCATTGATTATAGCAGTGACAGGCTGTGTTGCACAACAGGAAGGTGAAAGCCTCCGAGAGCGTATGCCCCACGTTGACATCATCCTCGGCACCCATCAGCTCCATCGCCTCCCAGAGCTCATTGAGCAAATGCGTAGTAAGTCAAACCCAATAACTGAGACAAGATTCGGCAACTGCATTCCGTCCATGGAGATTGTTCCTGACCTTGAATTCTCAGAGAAACCCCACCGCGCCTATATCAATATCATGCAAGGGTGCGACAATTACTGCTCTTATTGCATCGTACCCTCGGTAAGAGGCCGTGAGATCAGCAGGGACAGCATGAACATCCTCAATGAGGTCAGATTGCATGCCTCACGGGGGGTCAAAGAGGTGTTTTTGCTCGGCCAGAATGTCAATTCATACAACGGGGGCATTTCTTTTCCACAACTCCTGAGAGATATCCATGCAATGGAAGGGATTGAGCGCATACGCTTCACCACATCCCATCCCAAGGATGTGAGTGATGACCTCCTCGGGTGTTTCAAGGATCTTGGAAAATTATGCAGTCACCTGCATCTCCCCTTCCAGTCCGGATCTGACCGCGTGCTCAAGGCAATGAATCGGAATTATACTCACCGGTCGTACCTCGACCTCATCGCACGACTTCGCTCGGCCAAGCCTGATATAGCCTTCAGTGCGGATGTCATGGTGGGCTTCCCGGGTGAGACGGAGCAGGATTTTCTGGACACCCTTGCCATCATCGAGGCGGTCCGGTTTGATGTGCTCTATTCATTCAAGTACTCGGTGAGACCCGGCACTGCAGCGGCATTGTTAGATGACAATGTCACGCCGGAAGAAAAGATCGAGCGGCTTACAAAACTCCAGTCCCTTCAAAAGGGGATAACCCTTGATAACAACCGGTTCCGCATCGGAAAGACATATGATGTCCTCGTGGATGGTATGAGTCCTAAAAATCCTCAACAGGTCCGCGGAAGAACCATCCATAATGCCATAGTGAACTTCTCGGGCGAGAAGGGCCTCATCGGAAAGACCCAGGCTGTTCGCATCACCCGGGCAAACCCCAACTCGCTCACAGGAGAGATAGCCTCAGACTTTTGTTGATAAAGTTTTAAGTTTGAAGATCAATTCCACTTGGATCACGTAAGCTTCTAGTGGTATGAACGTACCATCATGGAACAGCCCAAACGGTGGCCAACCATACTCATCCTCATCATCATGCAGATCGCCTGGCTTATTGTTCTGGTCATAGGGGTAGTCTGGTTTATTCATTATCGCCACATCCGCATTCGCCCGATAGGCGTCTGGGATGTTGTCGTAATCACCGAAGTCTCTATACTCTTTACCCTTATCCTCGCAGGGATTTATGTGCTCTTCATCCTTTACCAGAGGCAGCTCACCCTTCTGAAGACCCAGATGTACATCCTCCAGTCCGTCACCCATGCCTTCAAGACGCCGCTGGCCACCATGCAGCTCTACCTGGAAACTATTACCAAACGGGACCTCCCGGAGAAAACGAGGGTTGAACTCTTAAACGGCATGCTCATGGTGAATCAGCGCTTGAAATCGCTGGTATATAATTTTCTTGAGAGCGCCCGTCTGAGTTCAAACCGAAGACCCTACTCTTTTTCCATGGTATCCCTACCCCGGTTCATCTCCTCCTATATTGGAAATAATGAGATCTTCCTCAAAGATGTCGATGTGCACTTCCATCCACCCGATGAAGATATCCTCGTCTGTGTGGATGCCGATACCTTTGAAATGGTATTCTCGAACCTTATCGAAAACGCCATCCATTATTCCACGTCCTCTCCGAGGGTGGACATCAGGTTGTGGAAGGATGACAGGTGGGCATTTATCGAATTTTCTGATACAGGGATAGGTATACCCCAAGAGCGCCACCTAGATGTATTCAAGATGTTCAAGAGGCTTCCGGAGGGTGCAAACCTCTGGGGCTCAGGAACAGGTATGGGCCTGTATGTGGTAAAAGGCATTATTAAGGCACATGGAGGGACTATAAGGGTGAACGTTAAAGACAAGGGAGAGGGCACCTCCTTCAGGATTCGATTGCCTATTACGAGATTATGACCATCAAATGGCGCATTCTCATTATTGAAGACGACCATGCACTGTCATTGGGGTTGAGAATTAATCTGGAGGCTGAAGGATATGAAGTTCTCCATGCATTAACCGCTGAGGAAGGTTTGGCCATCCTTGATAATTCCAGTGCAGACTTGGTGGTCCTCGACCTTATGCTGCCCGGTATGGACGGGGTTGAAGCGCTTGAGCGTATACGGAGCGAGAACCTTAAGCTTCCTGTGCTCATCCTTACTGCACGTTCTTCTGCGGATGATAAAGTCGAGGGACTGAAGGCCGGGGCCGACGACTATCTCACCAAGCCCTTTCACCTGGAGGAGTTTCTCCTCAGGGTTCGCAGGATGCTCGACCGGTACCAATGGTACAAACCGGAAGATGTACTCCAGATCGGCAATACCAGGGTCGATTTCAATACCCTGGAGATAGAGGATAGTACCGGTAAGATCTTGCGTATCACACCTCATGAGGCAAACCTTATTCAATACATCACCCTCCACCAGGACCGCATTGTGACACGCTCCGAGCTGCTGAAGAACGTCTGGGGACTCGACCCCGATATCGAGACAAGGACCGTGGATACATTCATCTCCCGGATCAGGCGATATCTTGAAAAAGACCCCTCAAAACCTGAGCATATCATCAGCATCAGGGGCAAGGGATATCGGTTTCTCCCTTAGTGAATAGTGGCTAGTGATTACTGACTAGTGGTGTAAAGGATTTCTTGGCAGTACAGTTAAAATGGGGGATCATAACAATTAAATAATATAGAAAACAGTAACTGATATTTTGACACATTTGATACAATGATTTATATAAATCTTATAGTTTAACTTTATACTTAAGAGGAGCAGGTGATGGGGCTGAAAATAGGTGAGATTGCCAAGAAAAGCGGTGTGCCCCCCTCAACGATACGTTACTATGTGCGGCAAGGGCTCCTTCCGGAGCCGGACAAGGTCAATAAGAGCATGGCCTACTATGACGAGCAATGCATAGAAAAGATATATGCCATCCGTCATCTCCAGGAAAGGAAATACTTTCCTCTGTCGGTGATTAAAAACATCCTCCGGAGGATGGACCAGGGCCTCAGCCTCGATGAGGCTGAAGCTATTGAGGACGCTGTCTTTGGGGCTGTACCCGAAGCCGCGGAGAAGGTAATGGATAGGGCCCAGTTTCTTCAGAACACCAAACTTACCAATGATGAACTCCAGACAGCCCTTAAGATAGGGCTCTTGATTCCTTATCTCCAGGAAAAAGGACGCACCCTCTATAACCAAGAAGATGTCCGTTTTGCACGAGAGGCCCTCAAGAAGATACTTACCTTCGGCCAGGATCTCCATGAACTGAGCTTCTATGTGGATCTTGGGAAACAGATCGTCGACCATGAAATGAGCCTGCGGAAAGCTGCGGTTAAAGGAAAATCTCAACAGGAAAATATCCGTGTCACAACCGAAATTTCAAAGATGGCAGACCTCCTGAGGGGCTACATTATCCGGAGACTTTTTCAGAGAAGGGTCCAAGCTGCTATCCAGAAGAGTCTTACTGAATGATTATCCGAGGATATTTTCTTTCCACACCTTTGGGTAATTCTTTTCCAATAAACCGGAAAATCTGTTAATCAAATTTCATAACGCACCGTATTTCCAAGCCCACGCATTGAGCATGATTTTTGCAACACAAGTATTTGATTATTTTTTTATTTATCACATGTTTGATCAATTATTTTGAACGTGGGGGATTCTCTTTGCGGAGGTAATTATACGGGAATAGATAAAGACGTGTGAATCCAATAATCCCTCTATAAGTCTGGCGGTCTTTGTCCGTTGAGGGCATAGGGATAAAGACCCAGAGTTGATATAATATTATGCTACAGAAATACTTTATGGTATTATGTCCTTGAGCGTAGAAGGAAACGTATACGATGCAGCAAACCCTCTCGGCAATACGAACTCATATGGTCTTTCTCTTAACCGTAAGTGCGATCCTCACCACCCTGATCGGTATTACGGGATGCGGTAGCGGAGGCGGGCCTGCTATTGCTAAACCCGAAGGCTCTTATAAAGTCGGGTATTTCATTGATAGCCCTGTGGAGGGACTGCAATATAAAACACCCTCTTGGTCCGGCCTCACGGATTCAAAAGGTAGCTTCAACTATCAAGACGGAGAAGAGATAACCTTTTCTCTTGGTACTGTTATTCTTGGACAAACACAGGCGAAAGGAATTATCACCCCTGTAGACCTTGACAGTGCGAACCCAACAACTTCAAGTACAAAAGTTATCAACATTTCACGGTTGCTGATAACTCTCGATCAAGACGGTAATCCTGATAATGGCATAACAATAACCCAGAGCGTCAGAGATGCACTGAAGGGAATCAACGTAGATTTAACTAACCCGAATATTGATAACAGTGCAGGAATCCAAGAAATGTTCAAGCGGTTGAATGGTCTCGGGATCTATCCAGAAGAAGTTACCGGGCTCGTATCTGCTGATGTTGCACAGAACCATCTTGAGAATTCCTTAAGCCAGATCGCGGCAGAAGATGAACAGGCGGCCGAAGCTCTCAAAAACTTGAAGATTCAACCGGCTATAGGCCTGCCATTCTCAAGCATTATCATGGTGCAGGGGCAGTCATTAAACCTTAAGGGCTCCATTTCCGGCGGTAAAGCACCTTATACCTACTCATGGAGTATCAACGATGAGAAGCCCTTTTCAACAAAGCAAAGCCCAGGCAATCTCACCTTCAAGGCACAAGGTTCCTATACCCTCACATTCACCGCATCAGATAGCACCGGCGATACAAAGACGGATGTGCGCCACATCACCGTATTCGGACCGGAAACCCAGGAGGGCCCCTTTCCAAGCGATTCCATCCCTTCGGCATCGATCCTCTCCCCCACTCAGGGTACAATAATAAAGGCAGGGAGCACCGTAAATATCCAAGCGATGATTTATAACGGCGATGTCCCATTATACTATGGCTTGAGTATGGGTGCTCCCGGTAACTCCTATACCCTCCAGAATGAGACCGTCGTTTGCGTTTCGCCTCGTACCTACCTTATTACGCAGGCTATGACCTTTACAGCACCCGGGACATACTCTATTGGAATTGCAGTACAAGATACGGGACAAAATGGTAAAACACCTGACTACAATGCCGCCAGCGGTGGGATTACCGTAGAGTAGGCAAAAAACCATACCTTCTCCTTGAGAAGGAAACTTCAATTCAATATCAAGTATGGAAATCACTTTCCGGCTCTTGAAAGTATTCATCTCCCTTCCGGGCTACTGGAAAAGTGATGTTGACAATGTATGAATATATCCGGTATAAAACCTTATAGTTTAACTTTAATCTTTATAACTTGCGTGGAGTATTATCGAAAGGTAGCCCTCTTAAAAAACAAATCATAGGGGAGTCATATATGAAGACACGTATAACTGAGCTCTTCGGCATCAAGCATCCCATCGTACTTTCCGGCATGAGCTGGATCAGCATTCCGAAGATGGTTGCAGCGGTATCCAATGCAGGCGGCCTGGGTATTTTGGCAACGGGGCCGTTTGATGCAGCACAGACAAGGGATGCCATCAGGGAGATCAAGTCATTAACCAATAAACCGTTCGGAACAAACGCCACACTGCTCTTCCCCGGCGCCTCTGATAATGCACGGGTGGCGCTGGAAGAAAAGGTGCCGGTCATCAACTTCTCGCTGGGCAAAGGCGATTGGATTGTTAAGGCCGCCCATGAATACGGCGGCAAGGTTGTTGCCACAGTAGTCAACCACAAGCATGCCAAGCGTGCCCAGGACTATGGGTGCGACGCACTGCTCGTAACCGGCCATGAGGCCGCAGCCCATGGCGGAGATGCCACCACCTTCTGTCTTGTACCGAGCATTGCGAATGCGGTTAATATTCCCATCATCGCAGCAGGAGGCATTGCAGACGGAAGAGGTCTCGCGGCTGCCATTGCGCTGGGTGCCGATGCAGCGGCAATGGGTACAAGGCTCATGGCTACCAAAGAGAGTCCGCTCCACGAGAATTACAAACAACTCTCCATCCAGAAAGAGGTGTATGATACCGTGTATTCGACCCGCTTTGACGGCCTTGGCTGCAGGGTGCTTGATACAAAGGCGGCCAGAGATGCTATCCGCCAAGGCCTGAACATCAGAAAGCTCCTTGAGGCACTGCCTAATTCTGTGAGCATAGCCGACCAGCTCCATCTCCCCTACTTTAAGCTCTTCCTCGGCGTTATGGCCTCAGGATGGAAGAATGCCAGACAGCTTGCATTCATGGCGAATGCCTTCAAGGCAATACGGATTGCCACCGAGGATGGCGACATCAAGAAGGGTGTGCTCCCCGTAGGTCAGGCTACAGGCTTAATGAGGGATATCCCGACCGTAGCGGAGGCTATCGAGCGGACAGTGAGAGAGGCCGAGGAGATTGTCATTCATCTGGCACGAATGTCGAACGGCTCTCCAAAGGTGTATGCAGCGCCTAACCCAAAACCCAAGGCAGCCAAAGCCCCCAGGAAGTCTGTATCCAGGAAGAAACCCAAAGAGCTCTAGAATTATCCGTCAAAATGTGAAAAGCGGTCATGCCCCCCTTGGAGGGCATAACCGCTTTCTTTTATCGAAGTTTATTGGACTAGGGTTGATGTCTTTTTCAGGCAGGTAATTGCATCATCATGCATCTTTTTCATCAGTTCGCTACAACTGATTACATCGTGAATATGACCAATGGATTGTCCCACCATCATAGGTGCATCCTCCACATCTCCGGTCTCCCAGGCCCTTTTAATACGCTGCCCGGCGATAAGCGGAATGAGGGCTTCGATCCCCTTGCCCGCTGCTTCAGCGGTAAGTACCTCTAAAATAATCTTGTTCTTCAAGGCCCTGCCCTGAAGCCCGATAGTCTTGCACATGATGGTGGTCTCGTATTCCTGGCGTTTGATGAGTTCTTGCTTGATATTATCATGCACATCACATTCTTTTGTGGCAATAAACCTGCTTGCCATCATGACGCCTTGCGCCCCAAGGGTGAGTGCTGCAGCCAAAGACCTGCCGTCGGCAATGCCTCCAACCGTGACGACCGGAATCTTGACGGAATCGACAATCCTCGGGGTGAGAACCATGGTAGTGACATCATCTCCAAGCGGGTGCCCTCCCTCCTCGAAACCGGCGGCGTATACGCCATCGTAGCCGGCCTTTTGTGCGTGGACAGCATGCCTCACCGAACCCACCTTATGAAACAACTTCACTCCGGCATTTTTTAACTCTTCAAAGGTCTTTTTGCCGAGTGCCTTGTCCAGGGGGGTACCTGAGACCTCGATACCGGCAACGCGCTCTTCTCTGCACACCTTGGCATACATGGCATGATGCTCCGAGGTAATGCGTACCGATGGAAGTATGGTGATGCCCACCATAAAGGGTTTGTCCGTGAGCTTCCTCACCTCTTTTATTGCAGCCCTGAACTGCTCTTCGGTCTCAAAATTACCCGCTGTAAGGTTGCCCATACCCCCGGCATTTGAAATGGCTGCACACAGTTTCGGTGTACAAAGCCACATCATGGCACCGCAGATAACAGGGTATTCAATGCCGAACATATCCGTAATGGCGGTCTTGATCATGTTTCCCCCTCTGGATATAAAAGGTTAAAGTTGTACTTTATGCTTTAGTATTCGTACACGCATCCCCCCACCTGTGTCAATATTTTTTTGCAAGAGAGTGTCTCATGAAAATTATTCAATGCGCTTCATATCAAGCTTTTACAAACTCTTCATTCTGTGTTCTTGCATAACAGCAGAAACTTGTCCTTTGTATAACCCTATGGTAGGTTTATCCGGCACATCGGATAAAGGGGGTACATCTTTTGAAATATAGGTTCTCAACAAACGATTATTTTATTTATCTCCTGAGTTATGTCTTCTTCTTTCTCTATATAGCCGATGCCCAAGCATTTTTTATCATCCCCTTTCTCAGAGATATTCCATCCTGGATTTATCTCATCATAGCTATTGCACTCAATGTATGGGTCCTCCCTTTACCCGGCATTCACCCCAGGTTGCCGAAACCACCCGAGGTAGAGGGGCTTCCTGCCCCGCTTGAGGCCCCTGCCCTGCCGGAAAAGCCCGCTGAACGTGAAAAAAAGGCCCCACCCAAACCAACACCGGAAGAAAAACTCGGCAAAGGTTTATCGAAAACGCACAAGGGGTTCATCGATAGAATATCCGCAGTATTTAAGCGGTCATCTTCCCTTGATCAAGGTTTGCTTATTGAGCTTGAAGAGACTCTCGTGGGCACCGACATCGGTGTAAGAACCGCCTATGCACTCTTCGAGTCAGTCCAGAAAAAGGCCGCCTCATTGAACGGCCCTGATTCGGCCTTGAGAGCCATCCGGGAAGAGGTCGAGACCATCCTTGAAAAACGGGAGTCACCCCTTGAAATTCCTGAAGGCGTTAAGCCTTTTGTCATGATGGTGACCGGGGTAAACGGTTCAGGTAAGACAACCACTATCGCCAAGATCGCCTATCATTTGAAAAACGAAGGTAAATCGGTAGTGATTGCATCAGGCGACACATTTCGAGCCGCAGCAATAGAGCAGCTCGAACACTGGGCCAATAAGGTAGGGGTCGATTTCGTCAAGGCCCAGGAAGGTGCCGACCCCTCATCCGTCGCCTTTGACGGTCTACAGGCTGCCATCGCCAGAAATCATGATGTACTCATCATCGATACGGCCGGCAGGCTCCATACCAAAGAGAATCTCATGGAGGAATTGAAGAAGACACAGAGGGTTCTTGGAAAGAAATACGAAGGCGCACCCCATGAGATCCTCCTTGTGCTTGATGCCACCATCGGCCAGAACGCCATCGAGCAAACAAGGCAGTTCAACAATGCCCTTACGGTTACCGGCATTGCTCTGACCAAACTGGATGGATCATCCAAGGGAGGCGTGATCGTGGGTATTGCCAATGAGTTCGAGATACCCATACGTTTCATCGGTATCGGCGAGGATATGGACGATCTCCAGCCGTTTCATGCGAAAAGTTTTGTAAATGCCCTCTTCCTTGACAATGAGTCTTAGGGCTCAGGTAGTTAGGTTATGCTGAAGATTCCTAAAAAAAGGCTCAAGCTTATCTTCGATGCCATGAAGTCAAAGTGCATCATGGTTATCGGCGATCTCATGCTGGATGAATACATCTGGGGTAAAGTGGAACGCATCTCACCAGAGGCCCCGGTCCCCGTGGTAGAGGTACAAAGCGAACTCTTTAAGCTCGGCGGGGCCGGAAACGTTGCAAACAACTTATTGGGCCTAGGGGCGCAGGTAATCATCATTGCAGTAAAAGGCAGTGACCGCCATGGCGATATCCTCCAGGGTATCCTTACAGACTTGAAAATTTCAACCGATTCCATCTTCACCGACCACAAGCGGGGCACTACGGTAAAGACCCGGATCATTGCTCACACCCAGCAGGTGGCTAGGATCGACAAGGAAAATACATCTTTAATCACGGATGCCATGCTGAAAAAAATAGTCTCCTCATACCGGGACCGCCTGAAAAAGATCGATGCACTCATCATCTCCGACTATGGCAAGGGGATGGTGAGCAAAAAACTTATAAACCAGGTAGTTCCCCTTGCCCGTGCTCACGGCATCCCGGTATGCGTAGATCCCAAGGAAAGAAATTTCCCCCATTATAAGAATGTGAGCGTCATCACCCCGAATATCAAAGAACTGGGCTTTGGGGCGGGCATTAAAATCGAGGATTACGATCACATCATCCAGGCGGCGCGGAAGGTTAAGGACATGCTTCACTGCAACATGATCCTGGTGACCAGAGGGGAACATGGGATGAGTCTGTTTGCCGAGGATAGTGATCCCACTGATATCCCTACCACCGCCAAGGCAGTATTCGATGTCACCGGCGCAGGTGATACCGTTATTGCGTGTTTCACCCTGGCACTGGCATCAGGCGCCACCCCCAAGGAAGCAGCCATCATCGCCAACGTTGCGGCAGGACTTGTAGTAGCACAGGTCGGTGCCGCGAGCGTGCCCTGGGAGAAGCTCAAAAAGGTATGCATGGAGGAGATCGGTGGGTAAGGTGTCCTTCCCTGAAAAGGTCATGCTTTTCAGCAGCATGATCTATAATAATGAGAAGTCGCCAGTGGAGAAGGCAATTTCATTACTGAAAGAGCAATTCGGCCAGACTATCATGACTACCGAAGCCATGCCTTTTACCTACACTGATTATTACTGCAAGGAGATGGGGTCTCCCCTTTATCGGCTTATCCTTGCATTCTCTGAGCTCGTGAAGAGAGACTCCCTGCCCGAGATAAAAATGAAAACAAATAAGATGGAAAACGATTTTCTTGAAGAAGGAAAAAGAAGGATTAACCTCGACCCGGGACTCATCACCTTGGAGAATATATGCCTTGCCACAACAAAACCCTTCACCCACCGTATCTATCTCGGCAAAGGCATATGGGCTGAGATCACCCTCATATACCGGGGGGAATCTTACCGGAGACTGGAATGGACTTACCCTGATTATGGGTCTGATGAACTCATCGGGATCTTCAACAACCTCAGGGAGACATATAGGAGGAGGCTGAGATGCCAAGAAGCATGACAGGGTTCGGTCAGGCCGATGCCCACGGATATCATGTGGAGATCAAGGGGGTCAACCATCGATACAAGGATATACGGGTAAAGATGCCCAAAGACCTTTCAGCCTTTGAAATACCGGTTCGAGATATGGTTTCTGAGGCGGTCCACAGAGGGAAGGTGGACGTAACGGTCACGAAAAGCACTACCGGCAATGCCCAGGAGAAAATGGCCATCAACTGGGAGCTGGCAAAGGCATACTTTGAAGACCTCCGCACCATGGCGAATGCCTTTGGAGGTGAGGTGACCTTCCGCGATGTCCTCCTCATTCCGGGGATATTCAGCGAGGGACCGGATCGGATTGAAGATCCATTGCCCCTCATCGCTCAGGCGCTCAGAGAGGCCCTTGGATCATTCTCCAACGCACGAGAGAATGAAGGAATGAACTTAACAAAAGATATTCTTTTCCGGGTCGGGCACTTGCATGAAATGGCCGAGTCTATGAAAAAACTTGCATCAGATATGACAAACGTATATAAAGACAGGCTGCATGCCAATTTAAACGCACTTCTCTCAGACAAGTCAAGTATGATTGATGATGTTCGTCTGGAGCAGGAAGTGGCGTTACTGGCAGATAAAAGCGATATCACCGAAGAATTGGTGCGGCTGAACAGCCATACACGTGTACTTGAGGAGACGATCACTACCCAGACAGGTTCTATCGGCAGACACACTGATTTCATCCTTCAGGAGATCAACCGGGAGATAAACACTATCGGGTCAAAGAGCCAGATCAATGCCTTGAGCCGCATCGTGATTGATGCAAAGACGGAAATGGAAAAAATCAGAGAACAGGTTCAAAATATTGAATAGTAAATGGTTGAGGGAGAAAGGAGAGCGGGTATGGGCAAACTTGACACCAGACTTCTCAATATCGGCTTTAACAATGGGGTGGTAGCATCAAGAATCATTGCAATTGTTAATCCATCATCTTCTCCAATGAAACGCCTCAGAGAAGAAGCCAAGGAGAGAGGTCAACTGATCGACGCAACCCAGGGAAGGAAGACGAGATCCATTATTATTACCGATAGTTCCCATGTTATTCTGAGCGCGATTCAGGCAGAAACAATCTCAAACCGCCTTTACGACGGGGGTGGCCAGAAAGAGAATATTGCACTGAAGGAGTAGCAGTGAGGATTTTCATCTCCGGTCCTTCCGGTGTTGGGAAATCAACTATCATCAAAGAAATACTTGCAACGAATCCTGATATGGTTCTCTCAGTTTCCTACACAACCCGTCCTCCCAGGACAGGTGAGAGGGATGGCTTCGATTATTTCTTTGTTTCCAGGGAATCGTTTGAAGAAATGATCAAGACGAATTCATTCCTGGAATGGGCTAACGTGCATGACCATCTCTATGGGACATCTTTGCAATGGATCGAATCAAAAGAACACGTTGGGTTAAGCGTCCTCTTTGATATCGACGTGCAGGGGGTTATGCAGGCGAAAGAAAAGGGATCACCCGGATGCTTCATATTCATCATTCCCCCCGATATGGAGGAGCTTGCAAAGCGCCTGAGCGGCCGGGGAACGGAAGAACCCCAGGCAGTAAAGCTCAGACTCGAGAATGCAAAGAAAGAGCTTAAGTATTGGGACATGTATGACTATCTTGTGGTAAATGATTCCCTGGAGAGGACGATTGAGGACATCTCCACGATCATGAAGGCCTATAGATCCTCAAAAGAGATAGTTATCGGGGAACTTCAATGGCTCAGAACAATCGCATAATCTTCGCGCTGGATGTCGGCAATATGGACTCTGCCAGGCATTGGATCCGCACCCTTATGGGGCATGTCGGATGGTTTAAGGTGGGTCTTGAACTCTTCACCGCCGTCGGCCCGGATGTTGTGAAGCTCGTGAAGGACAGCGGTATCAAATGCTTCCTCGACCTCAAGCTCCATGACATTCCGAACACCGTTGCCGGTGCCGTCAAGTCGGCTGTAAGAACGGGAGCGGACATGATGACAATCCATCTCTCCGGCGGAAGGGCCATGGTAACTGCCGCACTGACGGCTGCTCAAGATGAGTCACAAGCCCTTGGCATTGAGAGACCAAAGATTGTGGGGGTAAGTGTCCTCACCTCATTAAGCGGTGAAGATCTCAAAGAGATCGGGGTAGACAAGGCCCCTTCCGAGCAGGTGGAACATCTTGCACGATTTGCAGCCTCCTGTGGTACTGATGCCCTGGTCTGCTCTGCAGAAGATCTCGCCCATATCCGCTCGAACGTTCCCAAAGCCCTCATGCTCATCACCCCGGGGATAAGGCCCGGCTGGTCGCAAAAAGGAGATCAGAAGCGTATTGCCACGCCACGCTCAGCCCTGCAGGCAGGGGCTGATCTTCTGGTGATAGGCAGGCCCATCAGTGACTCACCGGACCCTGTAGGGGCTGTTCAAAAGATCACACACGAGATGGAAACCCCTTAGGGGAGCCGGTATTCTTATCACGAGAGAAAAACTAAGAGCACGTTCTTTTTGATGTTGTGTTGACCTCTTAACTGTTCTCCCCTATCGTGCATCCATGTCTATCAGGATATGCGGCGGCAGATACCGTTCAATTCGTCTTGATTGTCCTGCTTCCCGCGTGCGGCCAACGACCGATCGCGTAAAAGAAGCGATATTCTCAACGCTGGTCCATGACCTTGAGGATTCTGTTGTCCTGGATCTTTTTGCAGGAAGCGGCAGCCTCGGGATTGAGGCCATAAGCAGGGGTGCATCCCAGGTCACCTTTATTGAGAAATCAGGCGAATGCATCAAGGTCATCAAGCAAAACATCGAGACCATAGGGGCGCAGCAGCGCTCAATCATCATCAAGTCGGATGTCCGAACCTATATCAATACATGCCCCACATCCTTTGACCTGATATTCATGGACCCTCCTTACCATAAAGATCTTGCCTCACAATTGGCGCCTCATGTATATAACCTCCTCAAGATTGGAGGGATATTGGTGGTGGAACACTCAATCAGAGAGGAGGTCCCCTTGGCTGTATGGAAATCGAAGCGATATGGGGACACTGCAATCTCATATTTTATCAGGAGTGAGCAATGAAGAGGAAAAAAATCGCTGTCTGCCCCGGCTCCTTTGACCCCATCACCCATGGCCACCTTGATATCGTGCGCCGAGGCCTGTGTGTGTTCGACAAGGTGATCATCGCAGTCGGCCATAACCCCCTGAAGCAGGATCTGTTCACCACGGATGAAAAAATCGAGATGATTACAAAATCCGTAGAGGGAAATCCACGGATAGAGGTAGATTCATTCGAAGGCCTGCTTGTCGACTACCTCAAGAAGGTTGGTGCCTGTGCCATCCTGCGCGGCCTGAGGGTCATCTCGGATTTTGAGCTGGAGATGCAGCTCGCCCTCATGAATAGGAAGCTCTGCAAAGAAGCAGAGACGTTTTTCTTGATGACAGACTACAACCACCTCTTTGTGAGCTCCACCATCGTCAAGGCAACAGCCGCGGCAGGCGGATCGGTCGAGGGCCTGATTCCGCAGCCCGCCCTGGAGAAACTCCTTGAGAAGTTCCACCATATAAATAATAAACAGCATCCGTAGGGAGGTTTTTCTATGAAGATATCGAGGCTCGTATCCAAGATCCCGGGATCACCGACACTGGCCTTGACCGCCAAGGTCAATGAGCTCAAGGCTTTAGGCAAGGATGTCATCGGATTTACTGCAGGTGAACCGGATTTCGATACCCCTGAGAATATAAAGAATTCAGCTATTGAAGCCTTGGCCCGGGGAAAAACGAAGTACACACCTGTGGGCGGCACACCCAAACTCAAGGAAGCGGTCTGCGCAAACATCAATGAGGATTACGGGATTTCCGTGTCTCCCGAGAATGTCATCGTCTCTTGCGGTGCAAAGCACAGCCTGTACAACCTCTTTCTTACCCTGTTTGAAGGTGGGGATGAGGTGATCTGTCCCGGACCGTACTGGGTATCGTACCCACCCATGGTTGAGATGACCGGCGCAACCCCTGTGATCATCGACACCAGGCCCACCGGCATGAAACTCCATGCCGACATGGTGGCAGAGGCGATCACCAGGCGCACGAAAGGCATCATCATCAATTCACCATCGAACCCTACCGGCATGGTCATTGAAAAGAACGAGCTGGAAAAGATTGCCGAGTTGTGTGTAAGGCATGATATCATAATCATCTCTGATGATATTTATCGCAAGATCATATTCAACGGGCTCTCATTCTTCAGCCCTGCCATGATATCACCCGCGGTCGCCGGAAGGACCTTCATCATCGATGGGTCCTCCAAGACCTATGCCATGACCGGGTGGCGCATAGGTTACTGTATAGGTGACAGCAAGGTTATCAAGGCTATGGAAAGACTCCAGAGCCAGAGTACATCGAATCCGACCAGCTTTGCCCAGGATGGCGCCATTACTTCTTTAACCAACGGCCGGATCAACTCGATCGTGGATGAGAGAAGGCGGATATTCGAAAAACGAAGAGACCTTATCGTTACCAAGCTCAAAGAGATCCCCGGGATTGATGTTATACCTCCGAACGGGACCTTCTATGCCTTCCCCTCAATAAACGGGTACATGGACCGGTTCGGCAACTCAACCGCCTTCTCGGAATACCTGATCGAAAAGGCCTTAGTGGCGCTCGTTCCGGGCGGTGAATTCGGCGCTCCGAACCATGTGAGGTTTTCATTTGCCACATCTGAAGAAAATATTATCAAGGGGCTGAATAGGATAAAGGAGGCCCTCGCATCGCTTAAATAATGCTTTGGAGAAATTCGTATCGAGACGGAAGGGCCGCAAACAATGCCATCAGGTGAATGTATGCATCTGATGGGCAGACCATAAACCTTAAAACATTCTATACCCTGCACCTAACCTCCTTGCTGCTGAACGGGCAGATGAACACTATCTCGCAGGCCGTGAGCCTCATGGGCCGGCCGTCTTTATTGCCCTTGCCGTAGCGTGGGTCGCCCATGACCGGGTGGCCGGCGGCGGCGAGGTGGCGGCGGATCTGGTGGAGCCTGCCGGTTTCGATCTCTACCAGCAGGCTAGAAGTGTTCGCATCCGGATCGTAGGAAAGCACGCTATATCTCGTGACTGCCGGCTTGTGGTCAAGGGGCATCTCGATGGTCCCCTGCCCTTTTTCCATCTCGCCGAGCGCCTCCACCCGGTAGCGCTTGATCACATCACGGCCCTTAAAGAGGTTTGATAAACCGGACGCCGCCTGCTTTGTATGGGCGACTATCACCAGGCCTTGAGCCTCCCGGTCGAGCCGGTGCACAAGGAATGCCCCGCGCCTCGGGGTGAAGTGTGTCTCCACCTGCCTCAGGAGCGAGCAGTGGTCGCCGAATTCCGTACCCTGGGTAAGCAGGCCTGCCGGCTTGTGCCAGATGCTGTAGTGCTGCTTGTCCATCACACATTGGGCTTGAGGCGGTTCGATGGAAAGAAGGGCAGAATCGTAGAAGAGCTCGACACGGTCTCCGGGCTTTAACACGGCGGTGGCCCTGCGCATGCGCTCACGGCCCTTTCCCTTCCTGCAAATCCAGGCAGCACCTTTGTTCATGGCGTCCTTGATGCGTGCCTTGGCCAGGCCGGTATTGGCGGCAAGAAAGTCACTGGCTTGAAGGGGGCCGCCGGAGCCGACTGCCTTTTTGAAAATGATCTTTTCATCCGCTGTCATGGATATTCATTACCCCTGTTTCAATTTGATTAAACGTGAAGATTAAAACACCTATTTACGCACCCCCTCCCCTTGATCCCCTCCCGCCAGGGGAGGGGAACTCAAACTTTTTACGGGATTATCGATATTGTATGGATGGCATACTCATTTCGAGCGATGCGAGAATCCTTGTCCCTACCAAAGGGGGCGATGACACAAATGGGTACCCCGGGTACGAGGGATGATCCGCCGAGGAAATCCAAAAACCTCACGCCCCCTGCATCAGTGCCTTGATCTCGTCATGGTCGATCTTTTCCTTGTCCAGCAGCAGGCTCGCGCCTTTGGCAAGCACATCCCTCCTCTGTTTAAGGATATCCAGGGCGACCTTATACTGGGCAAAGATGATCTGCCGGATCTCTTTGTCAATGGCCTGCGCCGTTGATTCGCTGTAATCGCCGCGATTTTCCATGCCGAGGTCCATAAACTGCGAGCGTCTGTCATGGGCGAGGTAGACCTGGCCTAATGAATCGCTCATGCCGTATTCCTTGACCATGCTCCTGGCGATATCCGTGGCGCGGGACAGGTCGTTGTGCGCACCGGTGGATATATCGCTGAAGATAATCTCCTCTGCCGCCCTGCCGCCGAGCAGGGATGCGATCTTGTTTAGGAGCTCGGTCTTGCTCATGAGAAACCGGTCCTCTGTGGGCACCTGCATGGTGTAGCCGAGCGCGGCAATACCCCGGGGGATGATGGAGATCTTCTGGACAGGGTCCGTGCCGGGCAGGCTCATGGCGACTATTGCGTGGCCCATCTCATGGTGCGCCACCACTTCCCTCTCATGCTGATTGATGAGCCGGTTCTTCTTCTCGAGCCCGCCGATGATACGTTCCACCGCCTCCTGGAACTCGCTCATGCCCACGAGCTTCTTGTTCCGCCTGACCGCGAGCAGCGCCGCCTCATTCGCGAGGTTCGCCAGGTCGGCGCCCACCATGCCGGGTGTCATGGCAGCGAGCTTCTCAACATCGACATCGGGTTCGGTTTTGACATTCCTTAAGTGAACCTTGAGGATATCCGCCCTGCCGACCTTGTCGGGACGATCCACGAGGATATGGCGGTCAAACCTTCCCGGCCTGAGCAATGCAGGGTCCAGGATCTCGGGCCGGTTGGTGGCCGCCATGAGGATGACCCCCACCTTTGAGTCGAAGCCGTCCATCTCCACCAGGAGCTGATTGAGGGTCTGCTCGCGCTCGTCATGGCCACCCATGACGCCGCCGAGCCCTCGCGCCTTGCCCAGTGCATCGAGCTCATCGATGAAGATGATGCAGGGGGCCTTCTCCTTGGCCTGGACGAAGAGGTCCCTCACCCGGGCGGCGCCAAGGCCCACGAACATCTCCACGAAGTCGGACCCGCTCATACTGAAGAACGGCACACCGCTTTCCCCGGCCACTGCCTTTGCCAGCAGGGTCTTTCCGGTGCCCGGAGGCCCCACTAAAAGGATGCCCTTGGGGATCTTGCCACCAAGCTCGCCGAACTTCCCAGGGTTCTTGAGGAAGTCGATCACCTCCACGAGCTCCTGCTTCGCCTCATCCACGCCCGCCACATCGGTGAACCTCACATTGAGCTCATTTTCCATATAGATCTTGGCCTTGTTCTTGCCGAGCGACATGAAACCGGGCTGCTGGCCCGCCATACGCTTCATGAAAAGGTACCAGATCCCGATGAATAGGAAGATAGGCAGCACCCAGGAGATGATGTCCCTCAGGAAGGTGGACTCGATCTCGCCTTTGAATGTGACACCATACTGTTCCAGGGTCTTCGAGAGCTCCTGGTCGACCCGCACGGTTTTAAATTCTTCAGCCTTTCCCTGAGAGTCCTTCATCTTCCCCTGGATCTTGTCCTGAGTAACGGCGATCTCGGTGACCTTGCCTGTCTTGAGCAACATCATGAACTGGCTGTAGGGGATGGTCTTCACTGCGAACATCGATGCGATGTAGCTCTGGATGATAAGCACCACCCAGACCCCGATCAGGATGTAAAAAACAGAAAACTTATGCTGTTTCTCCAAGTAGGGCCCTCCCCTTCATCTATGGCTTATAGTGAAGTAAATATTACTATAGTTAAGATCGCGGCTATTGTACTGCAAGAGGGCATGATCTGCAAACATTTGAGAACCGGACAATCGGTGAACAGTGACCAGTGATCAGAAAAGAAGTGAGTGGTGACTAGATCAATGGATAAGAGCCATGGCTGAACCATTATCATTCATGGAATCATCTAACAATGATTCAGGGGGATTAAAATATGTTTAAGAAAATCATGAAAGGACTGATAACCATGATGTTTGTCCTGCCACTGTCTACCGGGATCTCGGCTGACACAAAATATGAATTGGCCACCTTCGCGGGGGGATGTTTCTGGTGTATGGTGCATCCCTTTGATAAGCTCCCAGGGGTGAAAGAGGTTATATCGGGCTATACAGGAGGCCACACCATCAACCCTACCTATGAAGAGAACTCATCCGGGACAACGGGCCATGCCGAGTCCATCCAGGTGACCTATGACCCGGCGAAGATATCGTATGCGGACCTGCTGGAGGTGTTCTGGCGGCAAATAGATCCGACCGATGCCGGAGGGCAGTTTGTGGATAGGGGAAACCAGTATAGAAGCGCCATCTTCTACCATAACGATGAGCAGAAGAGACTCGCAGAGGAGTCCCGGGACCGGCTCGCAAAGTCCGGCAGGTTCAAAAAGCCCATCGTCACCGAGATCGTGAAGGCAGGCACGTTCTATAAGGCAGAAGAATACCACCAATATTACTACAAGAAGAACCCCATCCGGTATAAGTACTACCGGTTCAACTCAGGCCGTGACCAGTTCCTTGATAAGGTCTGGGGGAAAGACAGGGATTATGTGCCCGCAAAGACCGGAACTGGTTCGTACACCAAGCCGAGTGCGGAGGTCCTGAAAAAGAAGCTCACACCAATGCAGTTCAAGGTCACCCAGAAAGAGGGAACGGAACCGCCCTTTGACAATACCTACTGGAACAACAAGCACGAGGGCATCTATGTGGACGTGGTCTCCGGAGAGCCGCTGTTCAGCTCCAAGGACAAGTACGATTCGGGCACGGGCTGGCCGAGCTTCACCAAGCCTCTGGAGCCGGGTAATATCGTGGAGAAGAAGGACAGGAGCCTTTTCACGACAAGGACAGAGGTCAGGAGCAGGCATGCCGATTCTCATCTCGGGCATGTCTTTGATGATGGGCCGCCGCCTACGGGGCTGCGCTACTGCATGAACTCGGCCGCATTGCGCTTCATCCCCAAGGAGGACCTGGAAAAGGACGGCTATGGCCAGTACCTCAAGCTCTTCGAAAAATGATTGTCCGGATAATGATATAATTGACTGAAGAGGGCATTTCTTTTTAGCATGCAATAGGCTATTCCAGGTATATGTATACCTTATGGGTATATACAAAGAATATATCGGTGGTTGAAAATGTCCGGGCCATTATTAAATATCCTCGTCGTTGACGATGAGCTGAACATCCGCAAGACCCTGACGGTCTTCCTCGAGACCGAGGGGCATAAGGTTGTTGCCGTCAGTAATTTCCAGGATGCCGTTTCAGAGAACTCACGGCATTCTTTTGATATGGCCTTTGTGGACCTGAGACTCGGGACCCAAAGCGGCCTCGACCTCATTCCCGTGCTGATGGCTGCTTCACCCTGGATCAAGATCGTGGTGATAACGGCCTATGCATCGATCGATACGGCCGTGGAGGCGATAAAGCGGGGTGCAACGGATTATATCCCCAAACCGTTCACCCCTGCCCAGGTAAAATTGGCCGTTCAAAAGACAGCCGAGGTACGTTCTCTTGAGCAGCATGTTGATGCCCTCCGGACGGATCTGCACCGAATCAATCCGGAGATGGAATTCACCAGCAGAAGTCCTGTCATGCAGCGAACTATCGAGCTCGCCAGGCAGGTGGCATCGACCGACTCGATCATCCTGTTGACCGGTGAAAACGGCACCGGCAAGAGCGTGCTCGCGCGGGCGATTCATGCCTGGAGCAGCCGCTCCAACAAGCCATTTGCCGAGATCTCATGCCCGAGCCTCTCACCGGAGCTCCTGGAGAGCGAGCTCTTCGGCCATGTCAAAGGGGCCTTTACCGGGGCAGTCAGGGACAATCCAGGGCGGATCGCCTCGTGTGAAGGCGGGACCCTTTTCCTCGACGAGATCGGCGATCTCCCCCTTTCCGTGCAACCCAAGCTCTTGAGGTTTATCCAGGAAAGGCAGTATGAGCGCCTGGGCGACCATGCCACCCGAAAGGCGGACATGAGACTGGTTACGGCCACGAACACCAATCTGGAGCAGGCCGTTAAGGACCACAGGTTTCGCGAAGACCTCTACTACCGGCTCAATGTGATCCCCATCGAGATCCCTCCGCTTCGTGAACGGTCTGAGGATATAGCCGCCCTTGCCGTAGCGATGCTCTCCTTTTTTGCCCGGAACAACCACCGCCCCGTGCAGCGCTTCACAGACAAAGCAATGAATGCCCTGAAAAGCTATGCCTGGCCGGGGAATGTCCGCGAGCTCCGTAATGTCGTGGAAAGGGCTTCCATCCTGTGTCCTTACGAGCTCGTAGGGACCGAATTCCTCCCGGAGGCACTCGAAACCGAAGGAGAATCCATAAAGCCCGGAGATCTCGTTTCCATCGAGAGGCTTGAAGAGATGCACATCCGCCACGTCCTGGCTTCGACAAAATCCTTGCAGGAGGCCGCCGACATCCTCGGGATCGATCAGGCAACGCTCTGGAGGCGGCGGAAGCGATACAATATCTGAAAGAACGCCTTGAAAAATGCAAGACAACCATTATCCATATCCTTGCAGAATGCAACGAGGGTTTGTGCTCGTTGCAACTAACCCTTTGATTTCTTATGACCTTAGTCATGGCACACAGATTGCGTAAGATAAAGAGGGAGGAGTGGACGGATGCTGAGCTTACGACAGAAGTTGCTGGTGGGGTTCGGAGGCCTTCTGCTCATTATCATTTTTCTCGGCGTGAAGAGCATCATCCAGGTCACGGACCTGGGGGGTGCCATCGATGCCATCCTCAGGGAGAATTACCGGAGCGTAATCGCATGCCAGGACATGAAAGAATCAATGGAGAAGATCGATGACGGCGCGCTGCTCGTGATCCTGGGGTTTAGAAAAGACGGGATTGATGCCATCAATAAAAATGCCCCGGATTTCGAGAAGGCACTCAACACTGAACTGCACAACATAACCCTGCCCGGCGAGGGACAAAAGGCGAACCATCTCCGGGAACTCTATGCCCGGCATAAATCCATCATACAGAACCTGGAAGATCAGTCTCTATCCCCTGGAACGCTGCGCCGGATGTATCTGACGGATCTTAAGCGGCTCTACGGGGAGATCAGCGACACTGCGGATGAGATCCTCACCATGAACCAGAAGAATATGTACGATGAAAGCCAGCATGCCCGCAAGAAGGCCGCAATTGCCAGGCATGAGATGTATGTCCTCCTGCTCATGGGGGCTGCGGTTGCTGTCTGCTACATGTTTCTGATCGGTAAATGGATCTTGAGGCCGATCAAGACCCTCACCCAGTCGGTGGACGAGATCAGGCATGGGAATCTCGACCTTGTGGTGAAGAGCAACACCCATGACGAGATCGGCCATCTCTCTGATGCATTCAACGAAATGACGGCCGGCCTCAGGGAGGTCCGCCGGAAAGATGAAGACAAGCTGATCAGGATGCAGCAGTCCACGCAGCAGACCTTCAACATCCTTCCCAATGCGGTTGCCATGGTCGATCTGGACGGAAAGGTGGAAATATCCACGGAAACGGCCTCGAAGACCTTCGGGCTCAAGCGCGGTGTGCAGATTCAGGGTCTGCATGTCAAGTGGATGAACGACCTCTTCAAAGAGGCCCTGGCAAGTGATCCTGCTCAAATGCAGAAGAAAAGTGCACCCGTCATACAGCACTTTGTCAATGCCGAAGAACACTACTTCCAGCCCACTGCCGTACCCATCCTGAACAAATGGAAGCAGATGACGGGCGTCATCCTGGTGCTCAATGATGTCACCGAGCAGATGGAACAGGATGAGCTCAAGCGGGAGTTCATATCAACGGTCTCGCATCAGTTGAAGACTCCGCTCACCTCGGTCCGCATGGCCCTTCACATCCTGCTCGAGGAAAAAATCGGCTCTCTGACACCTAAGCAGGCCGACCTCCTGATCGCCGCACGTGAAGACTCGGAGCGACTGCATGGTATTATCGATAACCTGCTGGACATCAGCCGTATCGAATCCGGCAAGATAGAGATGAATATACAGCCGGTCTCTCCCGCTCAGCTCGTCCTCAAGGCCGCCGAGTCTTTCCGGAGCTCAGCCCATGACCACGGTGTGGAACTGGCAACAGAACTGCCGGACGATTTACCGCATGTCTCTGCGGATACGATCCAGATCTCTCATGTCTTTGCCAACCTCATTTCGAATGCCCTGAAGTACACTGCGTCCGGCGGCAAAATCATTGTCTCTGCCCAGGCCGACAGGGAGCTTGTCAGCTTCAAAGTGTCCGATACCGGTCAAGGCATTGATGTCCAATACCTTCCCCGGGTATTCGACCGGTTTTTCCGGGTACCCGGTCAGGAAATGGAGACAGGCACCGGACTGGGCCTTGCGATAGTCAAGGAGATCGTCGAGGCACACGAGGGGACCGTGAATGTTGAAAGTACCATCGGCATAGGAAGCACCTTCTCCTTTACCCTTCCGAGATCGGATAGAATCAAGGTTCTCACGAGCGAAAAAGAGGAACAGACATGGTTGATGTGATCTCCATTGTATCCGCATTCTTTCAAGGATGGGTATTATCCTGATCTTAAAAAAGCAGATCCGAACAGGAACATAAAATAAATGACCCCAGATAGAACCGATGCATTCTTACGAATGATCCGCCTGTCCCAACGTGGACGGTTGAAGATATACCTTGGATATGCCGCAGGTGTCGGGAAGACCTATGAGATGCTCCAGGAGGCACACCGGCTCAAGGCGGAAGGCATCGATGTGGTGGTCGGTCTGGTCGAAACGCACGGCCGGGCGGGGACCGCCAAACTCCTGGAAGGCCTTGAAATAATCCCCAGGCGGAAGCAGGAATATCAAGGGATGATCCTGGAGGAAATGGATCTCGATGCCATTCTGAAACGCAAACCGGGAATCGTTCTTGTAGACGAACTTGCCCATACAAACGTACCAGAGAGCCGGAATCCCAAACGCTATCAGGATGTCCAGGATATCCTTAGCCAAGGGATTCATGTCATCACGACCTTAAATATTCAACACCTGGAGAGCCTCTATGATGTCGTTGAGAGGGCTTCCGGAGTCAAGGTGCATGAGCGTCTTCCCGACTCTATCCTGACCGAGGCGGACCAGATCGTAAACGTCGACGTAACCACCGAAGACTTAAACGACCGGCTGAAGGAGGGTAAGATATATCCCAAGGAAAGGGTCGAGACCGCCCTGGCGAACTTCTTCAAAAAATCGAATCTGACTCAGCTCCGCGAACTTACCCTTCGAGAGCTCGCCTCACAACTCGACGTGCGCTCCCGGGACGACCAGGAAAAAGACATGAGTGCAACCCCGGACCAGATAATGGTTTGTCTCAGCAGCAGGGGACCCAACAGCGAAAGGCTCCTCAGGTATGCGTCACGGGTGGCCGGCAGGCTCAACCGCAACTGGTACGCCGTATATGTCCAGACACCCTCCGAAGACCCGATGGTCATTGACGCCAAGATCCAGCGCCTCATTTCGAATACACTCACCCTTGCCAAGCAGCTCGGTGCAATCGTCTTCACGTTCAAGGGAGAAGACATCGTGAGCACCATCCTGCAGTTTGCAAAGGAGTACCGGGTCGGTCACATCGTCATCGGCAGCCCTGATAAGATCCCTTTCAGAAAACGGATATTCGGCAGACGGAGCATTGCCGAACGCCTTATCCAGGAGGCGGTGGGCGTCACGGTCGTTGTCCTGGATACCAAGACATCCGAGTCGGAGTATGCCCCTAAGGTGGAAGAAAAGGCTGTCCCAACGAAACCGAGCTCATCACATGCCCCTTCTCCGGGAGACGACCATGGAGGCTTAAGCCGGTTTCTCTCACCCAAAGGTATCCTCATCTGGAATGAGCCGGTAGCAAGTGATGTCCTGTTGCAAGGGCTTACGGAGGTTGCCGCACAATGCGCGAACGACTCTCATCAAAGTCTGAAATACCTTTCGGCCATCCTGGAAAGAGAAACCCAGGGGTCTACCTTTTTCAACGAAGGGGTTGCCTTTCCCCATGCGAGGATCGAGGGACTTGAACATGCATGTGTTGCGTTCGGACTTACCCATGGAGGTGTTTCCGATGTGACGACCGACAATCCCATTAAATGTGTTTTCCTCATTTTATCACCAATGGAAAACCCTGACCAACAGATCCAGATCCTGGGTCTTGCCAGCAAGCTGGCCCAGGACAGGCACCTCATGGGCACGCTCCAATCCGCCATGAGACCCGATGAAGCGTATGAAGCCATCCGCGATTGGGAATTTATCCAGGACAATAAGACGGATGAATAATGAATACACAAAAAAGGAGGACCTACCCTATGAACCTGATAATCTGGTTTCCGGCAATGTTTCTCTTGGGCCTGGTATCCATGGGCCTTTGTTTCCTGTTCTTGAAAGCGTGCGAGAAAATCTAAAAATGAGGTGATGCCAATGATCTATCTGACAGCGGCCGTAGCGGCCTTCTTGATCGTTTACCTTTGTGTGGCCCTGATACGGCCTGAATGGTTCTGAACAAAGACAACAGCGGATACCGAGGTACTGAAAGGAGTTAAACAATGTTTTTAAAGACCTGGTTACTTCCATTCGCGCTTCTTGCCACAGCGACCCTCATCGCGTTTCCTCTGAGTCGCTATCTAGCGTGGATCATGGATGGAAAATATAAACCCCTGGGCATCTTCGGATGGTTCGAAAATCGTTTGAACAGCGGGGCCCAGAACTGGAAGCAGTATGCAGGCTCCCTGCTCGTTTTTCAAACCCTGCTCTTCGTCTTCGGCTTCCTTGTCCTGGCACTGCAGCCATGGATGCCGTTGAATCCTGATGGCAAGGGCATGCTGTTCCCCAGCACCATCTTCCACAGTGTGGTGTCGTTCATGACGAACACGGACCTCCAGCATTATGCAGGGGAAGTCCATCTCTCGAATTTCAGCCAGATCTTCTTCGGCATAACCAATCTCTTCATATCGGCTGCCATCGGGCTCTGTGCACTGACTGCGATCATCCGGGCCTTCCGGGGGGAATCAAAGGTCGGCAACTTTTTTGTGGACATGTGGCGGGTGCTGATTTACCTGTTCGTGCCCATTGCATTCGTCATAAGCCTCATTTTCTTGCAGCAAGGCAGTCCCATGACCCTTCAAACCTCTTCTTACCATGTCTCCACCCTCGAACCTGCTGCCATGGGAACCACGGATAAAGGCGAAGCCAAGCAGCAGACCATCGTTGTCGGGCCGGTGGCCGCCTTCGAGTCCATCAAGATGCTCGGCACCAACGGCGGCGGGTTCTACGGTATGAATTCAGCTCACCCCTTTGAGAATCCCACTGCAGCATCCAACTTCGTGGACACCCTTTCCATGATGATGTTTCCGTTCGCTCTGGTGCTCATGTACGGCCGTATGCTCAATAGGTTCCGGCATGGCATGGTCGTTTTTCTGGTCATGCTGACAATGATGACCGGCACTATCGTCTGGTCGGTCTGTTTCGACACTCTGATGCCGAACCCCGGGTTGACCGGCCATCCTGTGGCACGGACGTTCGAAATACCCAGTGCAACGGCACCGGGCGGAAAACGGATAGTGACCTTGCCGGCTGTGGCGGGCCTGCCCGTGGACCAGCACCTGGGCAACCTCGAGGGCAAAGAAATGCGATTCGGGACCTCGGCAGGCGCTACCTTCGATGCACTGACAACAGATGTGACGTGCGGTGCGGTGAATGCGGAACAAGACAGCCTTAACCCCATCGCCGCCCTGGCGCCCATGACCGGTATGTGGCTGAACTGCATCTTCGGCGGCAAGGGAGTGGGCATGATCAACATGTTGCTCTTCTTGATCATCGGGATTTTTCTGGCCGGTATGATGGTCGGCCGTACGCCCGAGTACCTGGGCAAGAAGATCGGGGCCCGCGAGGTAAAGCTCGCAGTGATAGCCCTGCTGGTCCATCCCATCATGATCCTCTCCTTTACCGGTCTTTTTTCAGCAACGAGCTGGGGATTGCAGGCAGTCAGCAATCCCGGCGCTCATGGGTTTTCACAGATGCTCTTCCAGTTCTCTTCGGCATCGGCCAACAACGGAGCGGCTTTTGACGGACTGGGGGTTGTCTACGGTTTTGCGAATAACCCGAATCCCGCACCGATGGCTATTCCCTGGGACATTGCCGCAGGGCTTGTCATGCTCTTCAGCCGCTTACTCCCCATCATTGCCCCTATAGCCATGGCGGGATATCTCGGGGCGAAAAAAACCAGCCCGTTCGGTCTCGGGACCCTGCGCGATGACACCCCCACCTTCGGCTTCCTCCTGCTCGGCACGGTTCTCATCATCGGGGCACTGCTCTTCCTGCCGGTTGCCGCACTGGGGCCACTTGCAGAGCACCTGGGTCCCATCCCCTTCGGTGGCTGACCGAGAACTATTTCGTATGAACGAGACAACACACTGAAGAGGAATTGCAAAATGAATTCAGTGCACAAAGGAGTGCGACATGAATGATGTATCAGATATTACAGAAACCATACAGGTGGCCCATTCGACACCGGGTCTGCCTCAGTCGCCGCGCCGTTATAAGCCGCGACGACTGCTGGAGAAGGAAACAGCAATAGCGGCCTTGAAACAGGCCTTCATCATGCTGCGGCCGGACATCCAATGGAAAAATCCTGTCATGTTCGTGGTCGAGGTCGGGGCCTTTCTGACCCTGTTCTATATCGTGCAGATGGCATGGAGTAAGGCGGTGAGCGAGGCCCCGATAAGTTATTTTATATCGATTGATATATGGCTTTTCCTGACCGTGCTGTTCGCGAACTTTGCAACTGCCCTGGCTGAAGCACGCGGCAAGGCCCAGGCCCAATCGCTCAGGAAGACCCGTCATGACACGATGGCCTATCGCCTGAATGAAGCAGGCGCCATCGAGGAGGTTTCCTCGGCGGAGTTGAAACCTGGTGATCGGGTTGTCGTGCAGGCAGGGCAGACGATCCCCGGCGACGGTGAGGTCATCGAAGGGATCGCCTCCGTCGACGAGGCTGCGATTACCGGCGAATCGGCCCCGGTCATCCGCGCCGCAGGCGGCGACCGGTCCGGTGTGACAGGCGGCACCATAGTCCTGTCTGACCGAGTCGTCATAAGGATCACCAGCGACATCGGTGAATCGTTTCTCGACAAGATGATTGCCCTGGTCGAAGGCGCCATCCGCCAGCGAACCCCGAACGAGATTGCGTTGACCCTGGTGCTATCGGCCTTTACGCTGATCTTCCTGATCGTGGTGGTTCCACTGTGGCCAATGTCATGGAACGCCGAGCAATACATGATGGGCTACCTGGGCATCCAGGAACCCTTGAAGAGTCTCGGCACCGATGTCCCGACCCTCATTGCCTTAATCGTCTGCCTCATTCCCACCACCATCGGCGCCTTGCTTGCCGCCATCGGGATCGCAGGCATGGACCGGGCGCTGCAGGCCAACATTATCGCCAAGAGCGGCAAGGCAGTGGAACTGGCCGGTGACGTGGATGTCGTGATGCTGGATAAGACAGGCACGATCACCATAGGGAACCGGAAAGCGACATCATTCCTGCCTATCGGTACGTATTCCGCCGATGCTGTAGGCAGGCTCGCCGCCCTGGCTTCAGCCGCCGATGAGACCCCCGAGGGAAAGAGCATCGTGGAGCTGTTCGAGACCCAGAGCAAGATGCCTGTCAGCATGCCGGGAAACACGAAGTTTGTCCCTTTTACCGCGCAAACCCGCATGAGCGGTATCGATCTTCCTGACGGGAGGCGGATCCGAAAAGGGGCGCCGGACGCCGTCATGAAGTTTGTGGAAATAAATAAGGGCAGCGTGCCGGGTGAGCTTAAATCATTGGTTAACGCGGTCGCAACCAAAGGCGCAACCCCCCTGGTCGTGGCTGATGACGCCAATATCGCCGGCGTGATCGTTCTTGAAGATATCTTGAAGCCCCACATGCAGGAGCGTTTCGAGCGACTGAGGAAGATGGGGCTCAGGACCGTTATGATCACCGGAGACAATCCCCTGACTGCCGCAACCATCGCAAGACAGGCGGGAGTCGATGACTTTCTTGCCGAGGCCACACCTGAGACCAAGCTCGCATACATCCGGAAAGAGCAGGCCGAAGGGAAGCTGGTAGCAATGATGGGCGACGGCACGAACGATGCCCCGGCCCTGGCCCAGGCAGACGTCGCACTGGCCATGAACGCAGGCACCCAGGCGGCCAAAGAAGCGGCCAACATGGTCGATCTGGACAGCGACCCCACCAAGCTGATCGAGGTCGTGGAAGTCGGTAAGCAGCTCCTGATGACGCGGGGCTCTTTGACGACCTTCTCCATCGCCAACGACGTGGCGAAGTACTTCGCGATTATCCCGGCGCTCTTTGCAGGCACTCTGCCGTGGCTCAAGGTGATGGACATCATGCATCTCCATTCACCGACCTCGGCCATACTCTCGGCCGTGATCTTCAATGCGATCATCATCCCCATGCTCATCCCTGTGGCACTCAAGGGGGTGTCCTACCGTCCGCTCGGCGCTGATGCCCTGCTGCGCAGGAACATGCTCATCTGGGGTCTGGGAGGTGTGGTCATCCCCTTTATCGGAATCAAACTGATCGACCTCATTATGGTGGGGTTTCACCTGATAAGCTGATGTTTCAGGGAAAAAGGAGACATAAGTTATGATACGATATCTTTCAAAGAGTATCCTGCTGTTGATATTCATGGTGTTTATCCTCTGCATCCTTTATCCGCTCGGATTATGGGTGATCGGACAGACTGTCTTCCCCTTCCAGGCCGACGGCAGCCTGCTGAAAGGCCTTGATGGAAAGGTTGTCGGGTCACGGCTCATTGCCCAGCCATTCACCAAGGATGAATACTTTCAGCCCCGTCCATCCGCAGCGTCCTATGATGCCTCTGCATCAGCCTCATCGAGTCTTGCGGCCTCCAACTATGCGCTGCGCGACAGGGTCGCCCGCACGCTCGGTCCGATTGTGAAGTACCGAAGCGGCTCCAAAGCAGGGCAGCTTGTGGCCCCGGATATAGAACTCTGGTTCCAGAAAGATGTCTTTCAGGGCAAGCCGCAGATCGTTGCCCAATGGGCCGAAGCGCACAATTCCCTTGCCCAAGCCTGGGTCAATGCAGACCCGAAAAACGCCAAATTTGTAGAAGACTGGGAAAAGACGCATCCTGCTTTGGTGGCCAAATGGATCAAGGACAATCCGGGCACCCCTAAGCCAAAGGCCGGAGATCTGGCTGTTTTATTCTTCGAAAATTTCTCCAAGGAATGCCCTGGTAAATTCCCTTCTTCCGTCACCAAACAAACAGCCGGCGGCAAGACGGAAACAACGATCGGACCTGTCAAAGAAGGGTCGGACATACAGTTGATCTTCTTTGATATGTGGCGGCAGGACCATCCTGATATTGAACTCCAGGATATTCCCGGCGATCTGGTCACCACATCCGGTTCCGGGCTCGATCCCCATATCACGCTGCAGAACGCCGAGTATCAGCTCGACCGCGTTGCCTCCACATGGGCCTCCGATACAAAACGCGACCCGGCCTCAGTCCGAAAAGAGATCGAACAGATACTTGAGAAGAACGCCACGGCGCCGTTTGACGGACTTGTGGGGGAGAAGATCGTCAACGTGCTTGAAGTCAATCTCGAACTTTGCAAAGAGTTTGGAGCGCCTGTTGAACATTGATTCGGAACTTGGTTGGCGGGGTATTCATTTCTCAAGAAAATAATGTAGGAGCGGCTTTAGCCGCGACCGGAGCTGTCGCGGCTAAAGCCGCTCCGACAGGATCAAACTCTCATAGGTAAATTTTAGGTTCAAGGCTTATAGCTTTGCGTGTCATTCAGGCATTCCGGGCCGAATATAACATCCGACGGGGAGTCGACGATCTTTTGAATGAAAAAGTTGCGATTGGACCCGTCATTATTCCAGAACATGACACAATCCTCATTCGTGCAGTGATGGGGATGTCCGCTATCTTCATGGTCCGTTACCATCGGAACCCCGCCGTTCACGAGCCCCAGGGTATGTCCGAACTCGTGGACAAGGGTTGTCTGCTCTATAACCTCCTCAATTGACACGAGGTAGCCTGACGCATTGATGACATCTTTAAAAACGCAAACAATGGAAGTCCCTCCGAGAGAGACACCGATTACCTGTTGATATACCGCACCCTGGTCTTTGAAGTATCCGTTTACAAACAACACATAGAACTCAGCGGAGGTCGATGTCTGTGGGATGTCCCATGTGCTCTGCGCAAGTGTATCTATTTGTGCCGTTGTCCAGGATGCCAGAAATTGCTTTGGAATCTGTTCCATCCCGGAGAGGTCTTTGGGGACAGAGATATCCGGTTCGATGATGCGGCCGAGGAAAAGGGCATTCAGATTATTTTCGAGCACCGACCAGAATTGACCGCCGTCTGAGAAAGCCCCGGTAAACGGCACTGCATCCGGTTCATAGGCCACATGAACGGTGATGGAGCGCACGGTGGAATAGAGTGTTACAAGATTCAAGGCCATGGGATCTTGACCTGTCCCGTTACTGCCGGAATTTCCGCTCGATCCGCAGGAAAAACCTGCGAGGGCAATAAGAACACCTATCAACAAGGAGAGGAATGAATACTTCAATCGATAATATTTTAGCGTCATTGACGATTCCTTGCTTTTAAGCTCTCTCTATATTAGAAGGGAACAACCAAAAAGTCCATCCCTGTACCCCCTCTTTTACAAAAATTAAGCAAATGAAGAGGAACACTGTATCTGGATCATGTGATTGACAGCATCTCATTAAGCTGCTTCAAAGACGTTCATGGACATCGTGCTCATCCACCCGCCCGTTTCAAGGCCGTGCGAACCCCCTGCCGGTTTGGCGAGACTGGCAGGGGCCTTGAAAGTGCACGGCAGGCAATACATAATCATTGATGCAAACATGGAAGGGATCATGAGCCTCATCGCCGGCCCGGTGACAGCAAACGACACATGGACCAGGCGGGCATCGTTACACCTTAAGGAGAACCTCTCATCCATCAGAAGCTCTAAGGCATTCAAAAACATCGGCAGCTACACAAAAGCGGTTACGGAGATAAGCCGTATCCTTGAGGTCAACTCTCAGGCGTTTTCCACACGGGTAAGCCTTAATAACTTCCAGCATGACACCCTCTCCCCCGTATGCAGCGCCGACCTGGTTCGCTCTTCCGAACATCCTGAGGAGAATGTGTTCTTTTCCTATTTTGAGAATCGGCTTTCCTCACTTATGGAAGAACATGCACCGCGCATTGTGGGGTTCTCGCTCAACTTCCTGAGCCAGGCGCTCACCACCTTTGCCATGATCGGTTTTCTCAAGCGATTGAGCAAAGGAATAAAGATCATCGTCGGCGGCTCCCTCGTCACCTCATGGATGAAAAGGCCGGGCCGGGGGAATCCCTTCTCAGGACTGGTAGACGAACTCGTGATAGGCCCGGGAGAAGGACGAATCCTGGCTTTGACCGGGGTTGAATGTTGCAATGAGAATACCCTGCCCGATTACCGGCCCTTTTGGCATTATGATTATCTCTCCCCCGGCCGGGTCCTCCCCTTCAGTACCTCTTGGGGCTGCTACTGGGGCAAGTGCTCCTTCTGTCCTGAAAAGGCCGAGGGAAACCGGTATTCCGGTATTCCGGCCGGGCACGTTCCAACTCAACTCCATGCATTGACTGATATGAACTTACCGGACCTTATCCACGTGACGGACAACGCCATGAGCCCTGCCCTTCTTACAGCCATGGCCCGTCATGAACCTAAGGCACCGTGGTACGGGTTCGCCAGATTTACCCACCACCTGACTGATCCGGACTTTTGTTCTGCCCTTAAGAAATCCGGATGCGTAATGCTCCAGCTCGGCCTGGAATCGGGGGACCAGGCGGTGATTGACGAACTCGGCAAAGGCATCAGGCTCAATAAGGCGGCCATGGCACTTGCCGCCCTTCACGATGCAGGCATTGCCACCTATGTGTACATCCTCTTCGGCACCCCGGCCGAAAACGAGCAAGGCGCGCGGAAGACCTTGGCCTTTGTCGCTGCTCACGCAGAATCCATCGACTTCCTTAATATTTCCATCTTCAACCTTCCACGAGGAAGCATCGAGTCTAAAGGATTAGAGACATATGAGTTTTTCGATGGAGACTTGTGTCTGTACCAGGGGTTCGTACACCCCGGAGGATGGGACAGAAAAAAGGTCAGGCAGTTTTTGGATAAAGAATTCAAAAGGCATCCTGCCATCGCCCGTATCGTCAGAAACGATCCGCCGTACTTCACCTCGAACCACGCACCGTTCTTTGCAATGAACAGTGAATAGTGATCAGTGAGCAGAAAAAATGAAGCTCCACGCAACAAGCCTAAGGGGAATCATATAATCGAATAGGTCAATCCGAAATTTGAAATAACAATAGGCCGGTACTTTACCACGAAGGACACGAAGAGCACGAAAAAGATCGAAGAAATGCAGAACAGACAATCGTGGGTTTTTTGAACCGGTCCACTATTTCAAAAGGTTTCCTTTCTTCGTGTCCTTCGTGCTCTTCGTGGTGAGTGAGAACAATAGGCTGCAAACCATAAGAGTATGCTTCACAGAGAAGAACCTTATTTACCAATTGAATTATTTACTGGCATTTCCTGAAAAATCAGCTATAAGGCGCTCAAGTAACTCTTGGCACCACCTTCAAAGGTATCTCTTGCTGATCCTTTGTGTGTCTGCGAGATGTTCACTACAACAACAAAGGAGATCGGCTTGGAACAGTTCAGAAACCTCGGTCTGTCGGAGATCATGCTCAAGACGCTAGCCGGCAAGGGCTTCATCGAGCCTACGCCCATTCAGAAGGCAATTATCCCGTTTCTTATGAACGAGGATCGCGATGTCGTGGCCCAGGCCGCCACCGGCACCGGCAAGACCGCCGCCTTCGGCATCCCCATCATTGAATGTATGGAATCATTGGATGGCAAGGTGAAGGCCCTCGTGTTGGTACCGACCAGGGAGCTTGCCCTCCAGGTGGCCCTTGAGATCAAATCGCTTAAGGGTACGAAAAAGATCGAGATCGTGTCCGTCTATGGTGGCCAGCCCTTCGGTCCCCAGCGTAGCGCCCTGAAAAAGGCCGATATCGTCGTAGGTACGACAGGACGCATCCTCGATCACCTTGAAAAGGGAACGCTTCGGCTTGAAAGCCTTTCCCATCTGGTGCTCGATGAGGCCGATGAAATGCTCGATATGGGCTTCATCGACGATATCAAGGCCATCCTTGCATATACACCCTCAAAGCGCCGGACCATGCTCTTCTCGGCCACCATGCCCCATGAGGTGATCACCATCGCCAAACGCCACATGAAAGGCTATGAAACTATTGCCATGGGCCAGCAGAAGCAGACACAGCAGCTTACCGACCAGATCTTCATTCAGCTCCGAGAACAGGACAAGTTCGATGCCCTGTGCCGCATCATCGATATGGAGCCCGAGTTCTACGGCCTGGTCTTCTGCCGCACCCGCATAGAGACCTCCGAGATCGCTGAAAGGCTTGCCGGGCGCGGTTATGATGCCGAAGGCATTCACGGCGAGATCGACCAGCGAGATCGCGAGCGGATCATGCGGCGGTTCCGTGAAAAGGACCTGACCATCGTGGTTGCCACTGACGTGGCTGCCCGGGGGATCGATATCAACAACCTTTCCCACGTAATCAACTACGCCCTGCCCCAAGACCCCGATTCATACATCCATCGCATCGGCCGCACCGGCCGGGCCGGCAAGACGGGCATTGCCATCACCTTAGTGACTCCCCGGGAACAGCGCGCCCTTGACCTGATCCGCAGGACTTCAGGCTCTGCCATGCGCAAGGGGAGCATCCCCGGCGTGAAGGATATCATTGCCTCCAAGCGCACGAGAATTAAAGATCAGATACAGAAGGTCATGTGCGAAGAAGACCTGGGTACCTATGCACTGCTGGCTGCAGAGCTGCTTGAGACCGGAGATGCGGCAATGGTCCTGGCAGCCTGTCTGCGCCATACCTTTGCCGACGAGCTGGACCCGAAGGCCTATAAAGAGATCCTCACCGTGGCCCAGTCGGACACGAAGGCGCACACGCGGCTCTTCGTGGCACGCGGGCGCAAACACGGTATGACACCCCAGAACATCCTGCGCTTCATTCGGGAGCACACGGGGGTAAAGGAAAAGCTCGTGAGCAACATCGAAATCAAAGACGACTTCACCTTCATCAGCGTACCCCAGGCCGAGGCCGATGTCATCCAGAAGAGATTCAGCCAGAAGAGGGGCCGCCCGCTCATCAGTATCGCCAGGCCCGAGCAGGGACGCAGAATGGCGGGCTGAGCAGAGCGAGTATGGTTGCTCATTATAATAGGTGATTAACTCATAGATTCCATTGAGACAACAATAGAAGATGTGTTCTTTGTATGACACCAGATTAATGGTTAGTTCTTTCCCTGTAGGTTCTTCTGCTGAAGTGTTGCCGTCCTCACAGCCTCTTTGATGTCTTTATTATTAGGGTCAATGACAAGAAGACTCTGCCAGAGCACGATTGCCTTATTGATGTTGCCTTTCCTATATTCCTGAAATCCCTGCATGGAGAGAGACTTCTTGCAGTAAGAAAGCTTTGTATTCAAATAAGCACTGTTGAATGTGAGCATCTGAGTAACATTGTTAAATTTAGTATAATTGTCCTGTAGAACATAATACATTCTGCCTGCAGATGCGAAGTCCCTCTTTTCTAATGCCTTGTCGGCCGTTGACTTGATACCCTCAAGGCTCTTCGCATACTCTTTCATCATTGGCAGATCCTGTGGCTTCTTCCGGCACTCGTCACTGTAGATTTCAATAGCCTTCTGGTACTCACCTGCCTCCATATGTCGTCTGGCCAAGGTTGCTGCCTGAACTGGTGCTTGACTGGGCACCTGATGTTGTCTGGCCGAGGTTGGTGCTTTACTGGGTGCCTGCGAAGTATGTTTGACTTGAGCCGATGTCTTGACAGGACTTTTTGGTGATATCCAGCTTTTCATCTCAGCACACGACTGCACGGTGAGCGAGAGTATAAGGACGAAGAGGAGCAGTTTTGGTTTAAAGAGATCCATCATCAGACCGCTTTCTTAACAGATAGTGGCATAGTATAAGCACTATGCTTTTTCATCAACTCAATGAAGACAGTGACTAACTCTGGGCGGAACTGTATTCCCGACATACGAGTGATCTCACTCAACGCTTCCTCCTCAGAGAGAGCCTTCCTGTAGGGCCTGTCTGAGGTCATCGCATCAAATGTGTCACCTATGGCAATTATTGCTGCAAAGAAAGGAATATTGTCTCCGACCAATCCATCAGGATAGCCTTTGCCGTTGTGCCACTCATGGTGGTGGCGAGTAGAAGGGATATACTTGGCTAAGGAGGGAGCCCAGCTAAGAATGGAAGCCCCATACTCAACGTGGTGCATCATTTCCTTATATTCAGCCGGGCTGAGTTTCCCCGGCTTAAGCAGAATTGAGTCTGGGGTCTTTATCTTACCCACATCATGAAAGAGGCACGCTACTTCCAGGTCTGTCAGTTCATCTTGGGAAAGGCCGATCTCTTTCCCAATGAGGAGGGACAGTTGTGCAACCCGGGCAGAATGCCCATGGGTATAGGAGTCTCTTGCATCTATGGCCGCAGCCACTACCTTTACAATGGAAACGTAAGCGTCTTCAAGATCCTGAGCATATCTATTCAGTTTGCCCCGCTGTTCTGCTATCTGGGTCGACATTTCATTGAAATTGCGTGTCAGATTACCAAGCTCATCTTGAGAATAGATCCTGAGAGGCTCCTTTGCTGTTCCATTTTTCAGTTCATCCACACCTGCGGAGAGCTCTTTTATGGGCTTTATCAGGAAAGATGCAAGCAGCGAACTTGCAAATATTCCGAGAACGACAATGATTCCGAAGACGATCAATATCCTGTCAGTGACTTTTCTCTGTGCCTCTATCAATACGGACCTGTTCATGCCGAGAATCACACTGCCCAGAGATTTCTTCATAAAAACTATGGGACATGATATTTCGAAAATAGTGCCTGACTGGTTTGGTAATTCTCTTATCATAGTCCCGTCGGCAGCCCTTCTGAGAAGCCGACCATGGCTGATTAACATAGTCTCTCCGATCATCGGAGTATCGCTATGGACAATGACCTTCATGCCAGGATCGACAATAGCCACGTAAGGCATGTCATTGTTTGATGACTTGGCTTTAAAAACAAGGGTATCCAGACCCAGGAGGTCTCTTGATAGAAGGCTATACCCTGCCGATGCAGCGATACTCTTACCTACGGATTCCCCTCTTTTAATAATCTCATTCAATATGTAATTGTTCATTATCCCGACAGTCATAATACAGAGGATAAAAGAGGTACTGGTGAGGAGAATAACCGTAAAGAAGGCAATCTTGAATCTCAGATTGGCAGAACGGTATCTTTGTGACATCAACAGCAGCGCAGCCTTGAAGAACTTCAAGAGCGCATGTACGTATGAAGCTATTTTAAGCGCAAATGATCTTTGGCCTGAAAAGAACCGTTGTGCAGCTCCCATGATCGTTGGCATTTTCACACGAAGTACTCTGTCTTCTTTATCGGTAAAAAGAAGGGAAAACTTGATCTTACCTCACTTTGCTGCTGCCATGTTCTGTTTCATAATATTTTGCGATTTTTTATAGATAAGCCCTAAGCATAGATTCCGTGCCGGTTGTAACACTATGATATGATGTGTCCATTTTTATAGGGCATATCAAGTTATATTCATTTTTCACGACTTTTTCGACAGCTTCCACAAAAACCCTAATATAAATTTAATGGTTTAAGATTATATGACGAAAGTATATGTGATACATCAGGGATGTATAGGTAGATAAAAATGGTGCACATTATTCCCAAGGATGACCCGAAACAAACCTTGAGGGTCAAAAGATTCCTCATGGCATTTGACACATACGTCATATGGATGCTTATCGCCCTATACTGTTATTATGACGGGCTGTTCGCGAGATTGCCATGGTCGATTTACTGGACTCTTACCCTCATCATAACGACGAACCTTATCATTTTCTTCTTAATCCGCTCAGGGTTGAATAGACGATTTAAGGACCCGAGTCTTACGATGATTCAAATAGTTCTCGCAACAGTATGGATCATGTTCATGGCATATTGCCTGGATGAGGGGCGAGGGATAATGCTCCTCCTCTACTTGGTGGTCTTCACCTTCGGTACCTTCAAGCTGAGCTTCCGCCAGTTTTTTATACTCTCTGTTCTCGCTCTCTTGGGGTATGGCTTTGTTATTACACTTCTGCTCATCAACCACCCCAAGAGTGTTAATCTCAGAGTAGAACTATTTTACTCGGGTACGCTGTTCGCCGTGCTCATATGGTTTTCTTTTATCGGGAGCTATATCAATGGGCTCAGAAAGAAACTGAGCAGGGCAAATATTGAACTCAGCAACACCAACGATGCGCTCAATGACGCCAATCAGGTCATTAAGCAGCAAGCGATTCTCGATGACCTCACAGGGATATATAACAGAGGCCATCTGTTCCATATTCTATCGCGAGAAAAAAGTCTTGCTGATCGTGGAGCATTCATGTTCTGCCTATGCATTTTTGATCTTGACGACTTTAAAAAGGTAAATGACACCCATGGCCACCTTGCCGGAGACATGGTGCTGAGGGTTCTTAGCAAGAGGATTAGGGATAGTATCCGGAAAGAAGATTACTTTGCCCGTTACGGCGGTGAGGAATTTGTCCTCATCCTTGCCTACCCGAACCTGAAGGATGGGCTAATCTCTGCCAACAGGATCCAAAAGCTGGTCTCGGAAACTACCTATCCTGATCTGCCGGAAGATTTTCGTATAACCATCTCCATGGGGATCACCCGATATCAACCTCTGGAGGACATCGATACGCTCCTGAGAAGAGCTGATGATGCTCTTTATAAGGCAAAGAAATCCGGCAAGAACTGTATCGTATGCGAACCATCCATGGTTCAACTAAGAGCCATAGACTAAAAATTTTACTCCCAGTCACATCTTAAATTATTCTCACAATATCAAATTACAAACGGCAATTCTCCAGCATGGGAATGCATAGAACATGTGCGAGTCTGTTGAAAAAGTCCGAATCACCAGCTTTTGGCATATTTAATTGAAAAAGCTGTCTATACGATCAAAATCTGGGCCGAGTAATGCCTTGCATAAGATGAATTAATAGTTATTATATCAGAATAACTACTAGAATACTATAAAGTTTAAGGCAGACTGCCTTGCATGTAAAGCCAATTATATATAAGACTTTTGTTTCATACTTATGACTGAATCTGGTTCCGGGGTTTTATAAAAGCATGAGCAGTAAGTAGCTAAATATAGTGAGGGAAAGCCGATGAAGGGCCTAAGAAGACTTTTTCTCTCGCATTTCGGATCATTCATTGTCTTCTTTCCTATTTACACTTTTTACAACAAAAGGTGTTGACCCGATGTTCAAAAAACCACAGGGTAAAGAATCCAATAAAATTGAAAAGAAGCAAAAAAAGAAAGCTGGTCTAATTGAGGAAATTGAAAATGATTGTATTGAACAACTTAAAGATTTGACAGCAATTAAAGATCTGGCTCAAAAAATTACTTCCACTCTCTCACTTAATCAAGTTATCGCATCTGCCTATGAACATATTCTCTCTACTATAGCCCCAGATTTAGTTGTTATCTACTTACTTGATGAAGATAAATTGATTACGCAGGGAGAAAAACCTGAGAACCCGATATTCAAACAGGAATCACCTGATATAAAGTGTTTTGGCCAGTGTCTCTGCGGCTTGGTCGCTAAAGATGGTGAGCCAATATATTCTATCGATATCCATACTGATCACCGGTGCACCCTGAATGAATGTAAAAAGGCAGGGTTAATATCATTTGCAGCATTACCCCTTATCGTGGACAGAGATATTCAAGGTGTATTGGGTATTGGGTCATTTACTAGGCGAGATTTTTCTCACCAGGCATCTTTCTTGGAAATGCTTTCACTTCACATTGCAATTGCCATTAAGAACGCAATGTTGCATGAAAAACTGGGAGAGTATTCTCAGAAGCTCAATCAGACTTTAATGAATCTCGTACAATCAGAAGAAGATAAAAAACGTGCTCAGAAAGAATGGGGTGATATCTTTCAAGCAATCCGTAATCCAATCCTTATTCTAGATGTGAACCACAACATACTCATGGCAAACCCAGCGGCAGAAAAACTCACAGGCATGCTGAAGGATGAGCTCTACGGGAAGAAATGTCATGAAATAGTCCATGGGATTGATATCCCGGCCGAATGCTGCCCTATAGAAAAAATGCTCCAATCAGGTCAGTTGGAAACCTTTGAGATGCAAATGGAAACCATTGGAGGTGTATTTCTGGTCTCCTGTACCCCTGTTGTAGATGAGAAGGGGCAGATCGAAAAAGTCATCCATATCAGCACCGATATCACCAAACGAAAGCAGATGGAAAAAGCGCTTTACGAGAGTGAGCGCAAATACCGTGAGCTCGTTGAAAAAGCAAACAGCATCATCCTGCGCTGGAACCGCCTGGGAGAAATCACGTTCATGAATGAGTTCGGCCAGAGATTCTTCGGCTATACCGAAGCAGAGATCCTGGGACGACATGTAGTGGGCACTATAGTTCCTGAAACGGAGAGCACTGGGAGAGATTTGCGACCACTTATGGAGGAAATCTGTCTACATCCATTGAAGTTTGAGAGAAACATCAATGAAAACATGCGCCGGAACGGTGACCGGGTTTGGATCGATTGGACTAACAAGATAGTTCTTAATGATCAGGGCGAGCTGATCGAAATATTGAGCATTGGATCGGACATTACAGAGCGCAAGGAATTGGAGAATTCGCTACAGGTATCTGAAACCAGGTTCAGGAGACTCCTTGACAGCATCATGGATGCCTTTGTCGTTGTAGATATGAATGGTTCCATTAAGGAGTTCAATCATGTCTACCGGGACATGCTCGGCTATGAGCAAGATGAATTGTACAGCCTTACGTATAAAGATATCACTCCTGAAAAATGGCATAAATTCGAAGAAGAAATTGTTGAAAAACAAGTACTCCCGATGGGATATTCAGAGATCTATCAAAAGGAATACCGGAGAAAAGACGGCACAATCTTTCCTGTCGAGTTAAGAACATATCTCATTAAAGATGAAGCCGGGAAACCCATCGGCATGTGGGGAATCATACACGATATCACAAGACGAAAGCGGGCAGAGGATGAACTACGGGAGAGTGAGAGACGGTATCGTCAATTAATAGAACAGGCTGCAGACGGCATCTTTGTCGTGGATCCCAACGGCAATTATCTACTGGTCAATTCAACGTTCTATAAAATGCTTAGGTATACGGGGGATGAGCTGCTCAAGCTGAATGTCCTTGACACCTATCCTGACGAATTAAGAGATGTCGGTCAACAGCGTTTTGACCGTGTTACATCAGGGGAGAATCTCAGGTTCGAACGGCCCATGAAGCGTAAGGATGGTACGATATTTCAAGTGGAAATAAGCGTGTCAAAACTTGATGACGGGAGGCACCAAGGGATCGTTCGTGACATTACAGATCGAAAAAAAGCCGAGGATGAAAAGAAGAAGTTAGAGAATGAGCTCATCCAAGCCCAGAAAATGGAATCCATAGGGACGCTGGCTGGCGGCATCGCACACGACTTCAACAACATCCTGTCTGCAATCATCGGATACGCCCAGCTTGCCATGTACGATGTCTCAGAACCGGAGCAGGCGAGGAAAGAGCTCAATGAGGTGCTCAAGGCGGGTGACCGGGCCAAGGACCTTGTGAGTCAGATTCTCACCTTCAGCCGCAAGGCCGATGCCAGATATTCTCCAATTTCACTGACCAAAACTGTTATGGATTCGATCAAGATGATGCGGTCCGTTCTCCCCACAACGATTGATATCCGTCATGACCTTATCGATTCAGGACTGGTCATGGCTGATCCTACACAGATCCATCAAGTCATGCTGAATCTCTGCGCCAATGCAGCCCACGCAATGGACAAGACCGGCGGCGTGATGGAGGTGAGACTGAGGAGAGTTGATATCGATGAAGGCCCCCAGTCCCTTGAACCGAATCTGCCTCCTGGTCCCTATCTGTGGCTCTCCATAAGCGATACCGGCCATGGCATGACCCCTGAGGTCATGGCTCGGATATTTGATCCATATTTTACCACCAAGGAAATCGGACGGGGAACGGGCCTGGGGCTGGCGGTCGTTCACGGGATCGTGCAGAGCCATGGTGGCACCATCACCTGTGCAAGTTCACCCGGCAAGGGGACAACCTTCGATATATACCTGCCTGAAATAATGTCAGAAGAAGCTGTAGTGAGGCAACATGAGGAAAGGCCTCTCCCGATCGGAACTGAGCGTATCCTCTTCATTGATGATGAACCTATTTTAGTGGAGCTGGCTGAAGAGATGTTGAGCAAACTGGGATATACCGTGGTTACAAAATCAAGCAGTACAGAAGCCCTCGAACTTTTCCAGAAAGACCCTGACAACTATGATCTGGTGATTACCGACATGACAATGCCGGGCATGACAGGGGACAGACTCGCCCAGAAAATTCTGGAGATCCGTCATGATATCCCGATCATCCTGTGCTCCGGTTATAGTGAGCATATTTCGGAGGAGAAGGCAAAAAAGATCGGCATTCGGAAATTTGTCATGAAGCCCTTAGAAGTGAAAGAGTTGGCGAAAACCATCCGAAAGGTACTTGATGGAGGGTAATAAAATCTCCTGCATTATGATCTTGGGCAACAGTCCCTCCCCTAGCCATCACTTCAGACCTGATTATGTATTGCCATGAGTTTAATGCTGTACGCTCACGTACGTGTGTACGAATACATCCGAACAACTCCATACGGCTTGTCATGCCGGATCTTAAGTTTAATAGTATCATCCATTCACCTTAGATTTATCACCTTGACACAACCGCAGAAAGAAAGGATGAATGATGCGTTACCGCGTCATGACTGGATATGACGGCGGATAAATCGAATGTGGAATGTACCATGCACCGGCAAGAGAAAAATTTCCCACAAGGAGTGATCAATGGCAATACTGGAAAAGACCCAGAGCATGGCATTGTTCTGTGACTTTGAGAATATCGCCCTCGGCGTTCGAGACGCCAAATATGCCCAGTTCGACGTGAAGAAGATCCTTGAGCGATTGCTGCTCAAGGGGAACATCATTGTGAAAAAGGCCTACAGCGACTGGGAGCGATATAAAGACTATAAGCCGGTCATGCATGAGGCATCCTTCGAACTCATCGAGATCCCGCACCTCAGGCAGTCCGGCAAGAACTCGGCCGACATCCGCATGGTCGTGGACGCGCTGGACCTCTGCTACACCAAGTCGCATGTGGACACCTTCGTGATCATCAGCGGCGACTCGGATTTCTCGCCGCTGGTAAGCAAGCTGAGGGAGAACAACAAGCTCGTCATCGGTGTGGGGGTGAAGAACTCATCGTCAGAGCTTCTCATAGCAAACTGCGACGAGTTCATCTTCTACGACGACCTGGTGCGTGAAAGCGAGGCCAAGAGACGCAAAATCAGAAGGCCCGTAGTGAAAGCCACACATGAGGCACCGGTCAAGCCGGAGCAGAAGGAGAATGCCGAGGAAGACAAGAAGCAGAAGGCGTTGGACCTGGTGGTAGAGACCGTGGAGGCGTTGTTCGATGAACGGGGCGAGGAAGACAAGCTCTGGGGCTCCATGATAAAACAGGCCCTCAGACGGCGCAAACCCGGATTCAACGAGAGCTACTACGGGTTCAGGTCCTTCAGCCGGCTCCTGGAAGAGGCGCGGGACAGGCACCTGCTGGAGCTGGAGCTCGACGAGAAGTCGGGCAGCTACATCATCAAGACCGTCCTCCACGAAGAGTAAATCAGAACCTGTAGGAGCGGCTTTAGCCGCGACAGGAATAAGGGGTGCACGCAACTTCTTCGCCCCGTTCATCCGACCCTCCATGCTGTTGCGACCATTATTAATATATGGAACCACCGGTGTGAGCAGTGCTTCGCCTGCCTGCAGTGGTGCCCGCAGGAGGCGATCCAATACGGCAAGAAGACACCCCGGTATGAGCGGTACCATCATCCGGAGATTGTCTTGAAGGACGTCCTGAAATCACGGTGACTATCGGGCTGGTATAGCCTGATAGATGGTTCGCATCCTAAATTCTTTTCTCACCACGAAGAGCACGAAGAAGATCTAAAAAATGCAGAACAAACACTCTTGGATCCTATGAACCGGTCCGCTATTTCAAAAGGTTTCCTTTTTTCGTGTTCTAAAGTGCTCTTCGTGGTAAAGGATCCCTCTTCTCGTACTTCCAATGTTACACTCTTGCCCTGTTCCTTCAACAAGTAGCGTCCCCCACACTCGGAACCCCAGGCCTATGGCCTTTTCTCACACCTCTAGATTTTAAGATCCATTCATGATATAATTTTCATAGTTCATGATAGTAATCTTATAATCCTACACCACGAAATCACTTATCACGGCAATGAGTATGCGGAGGGTGGAACGTACCTTCTTCTTTTTGAAGTGTTGACATGGGATATTCCATCATGAGGATAGGTATGAAAGGTGATAACAGGTCAAGGCAACTTTGCCTGAAAATGTGTCCACTATCATATTATCAAGGCAAATCTACCTGTTAATCAATGGTTGGCGCGGCGCTTCTCGCCGCTTTGGTAGTTGCAGTGAAGAACGCGGGGGGGGGGTAGTTCAATGGTCGGAAATAATCCAACACAGCGCCGCGCCCAAGGGGGTTCCGCCCAACTCGCCGTTAGCCGCACAAAGGATAGACAATAATGCCAATGCAAAAGGGTAACAAATGACCATCAATGAAAAACTACTGCCAACTTGGGAATATTATGAATACTATTATGATTGCAGCCAGGAATCGATCAGAGAATTCTTAATGCATAAACATAAGTTTCTAGAAAGGCAGTCCATGGCGATTACTTTCATAGAGACAATAATGAAAAATCATAACAAACAAGAGTTATTAACTCATGTTTCAGAACTGGCACGCATTGAACATGGCATCCGGGGATTAGAACCCTGGGTTAGAGATCATGTTGTCCATGCTATGCTTAGTTATTTGCTCGGAATATATCTGAATGAGAAGTTTATAAAGAATGTAATCGGCAGCAGTGTTGATACATTTCAGTGGAAATTAGCCGGACTATTTCATGATGTTGGTTACCCCACAGAAATAGCCACGGACTTACTAAAATCATATGCTGACAAAATAAATGAAATAAGAAATAAGATAGGAGTGTCCGCACATGATATACATTTTAGTATAGTTCTCCAAGGGATAGCAAAATTACAGAATAACGCAGATAGTTTTGCTTTAATTCAAAATTATCTCGACAAATGGGGCCTTAAAATTAATAGTAGAAATATCTATGATAGTTATATTGAGACCGGTAAGATTTGTCATGGTATGATAAGCGCTCTTTGCGTTTTATATATTATTGATCTGTTATATCAAAAAAATAATCCACACAGAGAAAACCTTCTATACTCTGGTTGGTCACAAGAATATTTTGATAATGATGTGGTGCCTGCATGTGCTGCCATATTTATTCATAACCTGCCTGCGCAATATTTTAGAGAAGCAAAAATATCCCTTGAAAGGACTCCTATAGCTTATTTGCTAAAACTTTCCGATTGTTTGCAGGACTGGGAACGACCATCAAAGAATAATAGAAAAGGGTTTTCAGCAAGTTTATATGATATAGAAATAAACAACAATAAATTACTATTTTCTGTACCTCCAAAAAGAAAGAATAAAATTACTAATGAAGTTGAGGGTTGTATATCATCAGAACATATAATAATCAAATAGACGACTCGGCTAACCTTGCTGCTGCAGGGGGACGGTGTAAAAGCGCGCCGCCCCTGAGCAGCCCGTTGGGTGGCTCATTTCCAATGAGTTTCAGAGAACAATAACCGTGGCTCCTACCAATAAAGCTTGCTGGAAATGTAGGAAGATAGTTGAGGCCGAATGGCTATGTTGTCCTTATTGTGCAACTCGCCTGCGCGATACCCGTGAGCCATCTTTGCCACAAATAGAAAGAGATATCCATTTTCTGAAAGATTTGTACTCTTTTGGTTGGTATAACCGTGACCTAACGGCAATTGTTCTTTACGAAAGCGTTGCCACCGTTGAGCATTACTATAACCCCGGAAGGTTAGATAACCACAAGCCATTAGTTGAAACAAGTCGTGCTCAGAAAATCCTCCGCTTAAAGATATTTGCTGAGTACATCGCACTTCTTGAAGCATTTGGTTATCTTTGTATCGCTATAAGAGAACGCCGAAAGAAAAGTATCCCCTGGACATATATAAATACTGACCCGCAGGAAGTCGTACAATTTTATAATCAGATATTATCTAACCCTAATCCACCCTCCTTACACCGCCTTCTCAAATTGCCGTCACTCTCACAAGTTCAGAAAGCAGCCGTATCCCATCTTGATGCAATCTTTCCCGAACTCGAAAAAATAGGTGATGCTAATGGCATCTATGCACCGTTTATTCAAAACATCCGCATTTGCGCGGAACTATATCGCGATAAGTCCGATTTAAATGTGCGCATCTACAATAAGATAAAGCATGTATTTTCGATTGTGGAAGGACAGAACTGGATAACTTGGGAAAACCCGCCAGATGTAGCTCATGCTACAATTCTCGTAGAATTAAATGATACTGCGCAGACAATTTCTTTTGATATGGCACAAGAAAAAGCCGATGATGAAATGGCAAACATCCGGCGGGTAACAGAAATGGGCGCTGAACTTTTGGCGATATGTATTGGCCTCAACGAATTAGGTATTTTGTTTTGACCAAAGCCGCCACCCAACACCGCGTGCAGCGGATTGGCCTCCGGCCAGCCGCTGACGCATCCGTTATCTTCCTCGTCTTTCTCCTCATCCTATTGAAATACACATAATTTGTGATATAATGTGTATACGAGTAAAAACAACGGGAGTTGATTATGAAACGTACCAATATCGTGCTTGATGATAAACTAGTAGCTGATTGTATGAAAGCCACAGGTATTAAAACACAGAAGGCATTAATAGATCATGCTTTGAATGAGTTACTTCGTCGGGAAAATCAGACAAAAATAATTGAACTTAAGGGCAAGGTTCATTGGGAGGGCAATCTGGACGAGTGGCGTCAGGGGCGTAGTTTATAATGGTGCTGGTTGATACAACCTTTTTAAGATCTGCTGAAATCTATCGTTCTCTCCGACAGAAAGGTATTACCATAAGAAAACCTGTGGATTGCATGATTGCCTCTGTTGCAATTGAAAATGAAATCCCTCTCCTTGATAATGACAAGGATTTTGATCTTATTGAAAACCATTTCGGCATGAGAAGAATTTCAAAAGTTAAACATCCAACCGGCCCTGGCATCCGGTGACACCATCTTTTTCACTTTCCCCTGAGAACTGCCTGGATCAAGCCATCGAGATGCTGCAGGAAGCGGGAACGATCCCGCTTTCCAAAAGGGACAGGCCCGCTGGTATTGTTCCCCATATCGCGGAGATAGGCTGACAGTTCTCTATTTGCAAGGGCATCGCCAATGGTTTCCTTGGTGAAGACACGTCCCTTGGGATCTATCACACGGGCGCCATTCTTCAGACACCGCGAAGCAAGGAGGATGTCGGCCGATACTGCGATATCGTTATCATGAATATTCTCGGTAATCCAATCGTCAGCAGCATCAAAGTGGTCCTTAACAAGGACCATCTCGGCCAATACGTCTTTCGGTATCCTTATGCCGGTGTTGGAGACAAGGTAGACCTTGAACCCGTAACGTCCGGCAACTCGAAACACCTCATCCTTCACCGGGCATGCGTCGGCATCGACATATATCTCCATCAAGATGCGCCCTTTTGGCTGAGGTACAAGTCTTCAACCTTTTTCCTGGCCCAGGGTGTTTTTCTTAAGAATATCAAGCTGGACTTGATCGTTGGATTATTTCTGAAACACCTGATACTGATGGTCCTTCCCATTTCATCCCAGCCATACCGTTCAACCAGCTCGGTAAGCATCCTTTCCAAGGTCAAGCCGTGCAGAGGATTGTTTGGTTGTTGATCAGCCATGGATTAAGCATGAATGTAACTACGTACCGCTCTAACCTGAGGCCTTCTTCTTTGCTATGCTCATGCCGTGGCGCTTGCCTGCCGAGAGCTCTGTCTTGCGGAGCCTTATGGACTTGGGCGTGACCTCCACCATCTCGTCTTCCCTGATGAACTGGAGTGCCTTCTCCAGGGTCATGGGGGTGATGGGCGAGAGTATGATGTTATCGTCCCTGCCTGCGGCCCGCATGTTGGTGAGCTTCTTCATCTTGCAAGGGTTCACGTCGATATCGTTCTCGCGGCTGTGCTCGCCGATGATCAACCCCTCATAGATCGGATCACCGGGGACAACGATGAGCCTGCCTCTAGGCTCCAGGCCGCTCAGTGCATAGGGTACCGCCGTACCCTTGCGGTCGGCCACGATGGAGCCGGTGAAGCGGCTGGTGAATTCGCCTCGGAATTCTTCATAACCCAGCAGGTACGAGCTCATGATGCCTGTGCCCTTGGTGTCGGTGAGGAACTCGTCGCGATAGCCGATAAGCCCCCGTGAAGGTATGTTGAACTCGACCCGTACCCGTCCGGCGCCGTAGTTGGTAAAGTTTATCATCCTGCCCTTGCGGATGGAGAGCTTCTGGGTGACGACGCCGAGATACTCCTCGCCGCAATCGATATAGAGGTGCTCGATGGGCTCCATCACCCTGCCTTCTTGATATTCATAGATTACCTCGGGCCTGCTCACGCACATCTCGAAACCCTCGCGCCTCATGGTCTCGATGAGGATGGCGAGCTGGAACTCGCCCCTGCCCTTGATGATGAAGCCGTCTTTATCCGGGGCAACCTCCATCTTAATAGCCACGTTGCGCAGCGTCTCCTTGACCAGGCGCTCGTAAATCCTGGTGGACTGCACATAAGTGCCCTCGGTTCCCGCCAGTGGGGAATTGTTGGCGATGATGCGCATGGACACGGTGGGCTCATCCACAATTATCCGCTTCAATGCCTTGGGGTTCTCCTGGGTGCAGATGGTGTCGCCGATCTTCACATCATCGATGCCTGCGAGCACCACGATATCGCCGGGCAGTGCATAATCGACCTCGCGGATGGATATGCCCTCATAGCTCTGGAGCTTAGTGACCTTGAGCGGTTTATGAACACCCTCCGCATCGATGCAGAGCAGTGCATCGCTTGCGCTGGTCTGCCCATGAAAGACCCTGCCGATGGCAAGCCTGCCCACATAATCGGAATAATCCAGGTCCGCCACCAGCATCTGGAACGGCTCTGCCGGGTCGTATGCCGGGGCCGGGATCTCGGAGAGGATGGTGTCGAACAGGACCTTGAGGTTTTGTCCTTCTTCATCCAGAGACCCTATGGCCACCCCGTCGCGGCCTATGGCATACAAACAGGGGAAATCTATCTGCTCATCGTCGGCTCCCAGGTCGATGAAGAGGTCGTATATCTCGTTCAGGACTTCAAGAGGCCTCGCGTCCTTGCGGTCGATCTTGTTGATCACCACGATCACCTTCAGGCCTGCCTCCAGGGTCTTTTTCAGGACGAAGCGCGTCTGGGGCAGCGGCCCTTCGGATGCATCCACCAAAAGGATCGCGCCGTCCGCCATGGAGAGCGCCCGCTCCACCTCGCCCCCGAAGTCGGCATGGCCGGGTGTGTCGATGATGTTGATCTTGATCCCGTTCCAGATCACGGAACAGTTCTTGGCAGCAATGGTGATGCCGCGCTCGCGCTCCAACTCCAGATTGTCCATGACCCTGGCCTGGACCTCCTGGCCTTCGCGGAAAACCCCGCTCTGCCGGAACATGGCATCCACGAGCGTGGTCTTCCCGTGGTCGACATGGGCGATAATGGCGACGTTCCTGATGTTCTCATTTTTTGCAGGCTGCTTCATGGTGTTCATTCTCCTGCCGCACACACAGGTATTATCATGCGCACCGTGCGCATATACCAGCTTCAGCGCATTGGCAACAGAAATCTCTCAGAATCAGACCTTGATGAACATTCACTTAAGAATAGCGATGATGAAGAGTATGTTTAGAGATATTCAATGAAGGCATAATGCTTGTAATGGCACATAATCATCAATTTTGGTCAAACATAAATTTCTCAAGAGATACCTCCATTGAAACATTAGATGAAATAATACAAATGGGATATAGAAGGTAAAATGTTAATAAAAAGAATAGTTAGCTTATTGGTAGTCTCGGGATTGCTTTTAACTATTCTTTCTTGTGCAGGTAAAACTCCTGCTGCACAAAAAACACCAATGGTCTTAGGGGCATCCACGGCTCTTATGAACCAATATTTTAATAACTTTCAACTCCTCGCCACCTATCGTGGAATAGGTGCAAATTTTGCTCTTACCGTTGGTCCAGGTGCAACAGCAGGTAGTGAAAGACTCTATGCTAGCTACATCTACATAGGAAATACATTTGAGATGGCGGCAATCGATCCTGCAACAGGCGAAGTTAGATTATACCCCAATCCGATAAAGGGGGAATACGGAGCACACTGCATGGTTGCAGGACCTGATGGCAACGTGTACCTCGGTACACTACCAAATGCACATCTTGTCAAACTCGATACGAAAGCTGGAAAACTTATCGATCTCGGAAGACCTAGTGCCACTGAGGAGTATATCTGGGATGTTGCCTTTGGGTCGGATGGGAAACTGTATGGTGCAACCTATCCAAATGCCAAATTGGTTCGATATGATCCAACGTCTCGGGTTTTGGATGATCTGGGCCGTATGGACCCTGTCGAGAATTATGCTCATTATCTCGCCAGCAGTGATGCCGGATTCATGTATGTAGGTATCGGTATGGCTAAGATGAATATCGCGGCGTACGAAATCACCACGGGAAAATATCGTGAGATTCTTCCCCCACAGTTTCAGGTTTCGGGAAATGCAATGGTATATCGTGGTACTGATGGGAATGTCTACGGTATTTCTGGCGAGCAATATTTCCGTTTAGATCATTGGATTGCCATGCCAATAGCAGTAAAGGATGCTGCCCCTCCCATGCCGAAAAATAAGTTATATGATGGGCGCTTATTGGAGCTGCGGGGCCATACGCTGGTGATCAAAGATCCTATACACGAGCAATCGATTGAACGCGACATTGACTATGAAGGTAATGAGTTACCAGTTTTTCGAATCGGTTTTGGACCAGATGGTTTTCTTTACGGGAGCTCGATTTTACCGGCCCGGTTACTGCGCCTTGATATGACCCAGCTTCAATTCCAGGAACTTGGTGAATTAGGAGGAGGCGAAGTCTATTCATTCTTGGAACACGAGGATAAGTTGCTGATGGCAGCATATTCCAGTCTGGCACCATTAATGGTGTATGACCCGGTTAAACCGTTCCAGAAAGACCCTACTGCCCCAAACCCCATGTTGATAAACTTTAAGGACTCCGACGAGAATTGGCGGCCACTAGCATTTATAAATGGGCCAGGCGGAAAGGTGTTTGTCGGTTCCATAGCGGGTTATGGAAAGTTAGGCGGACCTTTGTGCATGTGGAACGTTCAAACCAGCACAATCGATCTATATCCGAATCTCATCCGTGACCAGAGTGTGACTACCCTTGCAGTTTGGAGAAACCTTATTACAGGTGGAACAACCATCTTCGGCGGAGGTGGCAGTCACCCTACTCAAAAAGATGCAGAGATCTTTTTGTGGAATCCCGAAACCCGAAAGCTTGAGTTTGAAGCCATACCTGTGCCTGGTGCCAGTTCCATCTATAACCTGCTTACAGCCCCAAATGGTCTTGTTTACGGGATAGCTGACCGCACGATGTTCATATTCGATCCTGCTGCACGTATCGTAACGCATAACCAAGCTTTGCCCTTTCCGGGTAAAACGATATACAATGCTATGGCTCTTGGTCCCGATGGACGGATCTGGGGGTTAGCAGAACATCCCAAGGCTGGAATATTTACCATTGATACAACAACGAACAAGGTAACCCTAATTGCACACGCCCCAAGAGCGATTACAGGAGGATTTGCGATTAGGGGAAATTACCTTTATTTTGTTTGCGGGGCATCTTTATATCGCTACATCCTGCCTGGAAAGTACATCATCCAGTAATCACATGTTATCCACAATGCATGAAGAGCGTTGTTATGGGGCTTGAAAAATGAAGTCTGCTGATGTTTTTTACATAGGCAACCATCTCATTACAGAACGTTCTCTCTGAAACATAGTTGTTTTTTGTATAGAGATGATCACGACCATACATACCATCATGAAATCTAAACCTAACATTCCAGCCTAATAGCATTTTCTTCCCATTTATAAGAAATAATTTATTCATATTTTTATTTCGCAGAGCACTCACCATTCATAACTCATTGTATTATATGATAATAAACGATGGCATTTTCTTTGCTAATAATTTTAGATCTTATTCATTAAAAGAAGAAGTTCAATGAATTGCGACATTACGATAGGAAACGAGCAACGTAGCTTCTTTCAAAGAATGTTGATTATTACTGTAATCATTATTTTATTTTTGGTAGGTTTTTGTGTAGGCACTGCAATTACATGTGTTGCCTATAGCAAGTTATCTTTTTTAAACGATGCGGATGATTATGCAGAGACCATATCAAATCTTCTTTAAGGCCCACCCTTAGATCTCCGAAGAGGTTGTCGAAAAACTCCAGTAAGCTCTAAAACCATCAAAACACAAGCCTCGATCAAAGATTCCCCATCGTGGGGCATTCTATGAGGTCGTTTTTTTGTCACTTTTCATCCTTTGAGTTTTTCGACACCCTCGATCAAGATCTCTATAGAACAGCGAATGTAATTTGAGCCTAAATATGTGGGCAGGAGATAGAGACATCATCAGTAAGGTTTATGTGTCCTATTATCACCATCCATCACCATTGATTCTCTGTTTTCCCCTGGCAGCACCAGACAGATCATCAGAATCCGGATATGCATATTGCCGTTTGCAATTCTTGATGCTATACACTGCTCCCTGAACCGAGGCATCCATGAAGATAGGACTTGTAGGGCTTAAAAAATCAGGAAAGACCACCACATTCAATGCGCTCACCCGCATGGATATCGCCATAGACCAGTACTCATCGGCCAAGGATGAGCCGAATGTTGCAGTCGTCCATGTGGCCGACCCACGCATCACACGTTTAAGCGATATGTACAAACCGAAGAAGACTACCCATGCCACGCTCGAGTGCATCGACTTCGGGGGGTTCCGCTCAGAGAGCGGCAGTGAGAAAAAGGAGGTCTTCTCCGCCTCCGAGCTCGGCCTCATCAAGACTGCCGATGCCCTTGCCCTGGTGGTGAGAAACTTCCACGATCAATACATCGACAGCCTCCTGGGCGAACCTGACCCTCTTTCGGAGATCGATGGGATTGTCTCGGAGCTCATCCTGGCCGACCTCATCCTGGTGGAGACCAGACTCGAGCGGATCGAGCACCAGATAAGCAGGGGACAGAAAAACGCAGCGCTGGAGCTTGAAAAGACCGCGCTTGAGAAGGTCAGGGAATTCCTCGACAAGGGAGATCTCTCAGTAACCCCTTCCCTATCCCCTGATGAAGAAAAGGTCCTTCGCGGCTTCCGTTTCCTCACATTAAAGCCCATGCTCGTCATTCTCAACTCGGATGAAGATACCTTCGGCCGCAACGCCGAGCTCTTGGGGCGGATCTGGAAGGACTATCGCGGCATCGAGTTTGCGGGCAGATTTGAGATGGACCTCTCCCGGCTCGATGCCCACGAGGCGGCGGAATTCATGGAGGATATGGGCATAAGCGCCTCGGCCAGGGACCGGCTTACCCTGGCGGCCTACGAGTTGCTGGGCTATATCTCGTTCTTCACCGTGGGCGCCGACGAGGTGCGCGCCTGGACCGTCCGCAGGGGCGACACGGCCCTCGATGCCGCGGCGGCCATCCACTCGGACCTGGCCCGTGGGTTCATCCGGGCCGAATGCTTCACCTACGACGACCTTATGGCCCACGGTTCCGAGAAGGCGCTCAAGGATAAAGGGCTCATCAGGCTCGAAGGTAGGACCTACCCGGTCAAAGACGGCGACATCCTCTCCGTCAGGTTCAGTGTGTAACGAGTGATGAGTGAATAGTGATTGGTATACTATTGCCGGAATATTGGGTATACCAGTAAAGAACATTCTCTAAATCAAGGAGCTTTCCCATGAGCAATGGGCCGGAAAAGATCATCTATTCCATGATGAAGGTCAGCAAATCATACCAGAACAGGCCCGTGATTAAAGACATTTCCCTTTCCTATTTCTACGGCGCCAAGATAGGTGTCCTGGGCCTGAACGGATCGGGAAAAAGCACCCTGCTGCGCATCATGGCGGGTGTCGAGAAGGAGTATGATGGGAAATCCGTCCTTTCACCGGGATACACGCTGGGGTTCCTTGAACAGGAGCCTGTGCTCGACCCGAACAAGACCGTGAAGTCCGTTGTTGAGGAAGGCCTGCAGGCGACTGTGGATCTGGTCAAGGAATACAATTCCATCAGTGAAAAATTTGCCGAGCCCATGAGCGAGCCCGAGATGGACAAGCTCATGGCCCGCCAGGGAGAGTTGCAGGAAAAGATCGACCATCTGGATGCCTGGGATATCGAATCGCGCCTGGACATGGCCATGGATGCCCTGCGCTGCCCTTCCGGAGACACGCCTGTCCGAGTCCTTTCCGGAGGTGAAAAGAGGCGGGTGGCCCTGTGCAGGCTCCTGCTGCAGAAGCCGGATATCCTCCTTTTGGATGAGCCGACAAACCATCTGGACGCCGAGACCGTAGCCTGGCTGGAGCATCATCTCCAGCAGTACGAAGGTACGGTCATCGCCGTCACGCATGACCGGTATTTCCTGGACAACGTGGCCGGCTGGATCCTGGAACTTGACCGGGGATACGGCATCCCCTGGAAGGGGAACTACTCGTCATGGCTGGAGCAGAAGCAGCTGCGGCTTCAGAATGAAGAGAAAAGGGAGACGGAGCGGCAGAAGACCCTGCAACGGGAATTGGAGTGGATCCACATGTCGCCCAAGGGCCGCCATGCTAAGGCTAAGGCGCGTATCAGCGCATACGAGACCCTCCTGAACCAGAATTTCGAGAAAGAGGACAAAGACCTTGAGATCTATATCCCGCCCGGACCCCGTCTGGGAAAGGTGGTGATCCAGGCGGAAGACCTGTCCAAGGCGTATGGCGAAAACCTGCTCTTCGGAGGGATGAACTTCTCTCTGCCTGCAGGCGGCATTGTGGGTGTCATCGGCCCCAACGGCGCCGGCAAGACAACGCTCTTCAAGATAATAACCGATAAGGAGAAACCCGATTCCGGCGTCATCAGGATCGGGGAGACCGTGAAGCTCGCGTATGTCGAACAGGAGCGCGATACGCTTGACCCGGAGAAGACCATCTGGGAAGTGATCTCCGGCGGCCACGACATGATCGATCTCGGCAAGCAAGAGGTGAATTCCCGGGCATATGTGGCGCGCTTCAACTTCTCGGGAACGGACCAGCAGAAAAAGGTGAACACGATTTCGGGCGGCGAGCGCAACCGCGTGCACCTGGCGTGCATGCTCAAGGAAGGCGCCAATGTGCTTCTTCTGGACGAGCCCACGAACGATCTGGACGTTAATACCATGCGCGCCCTGGAAGAGGCCCTGGAGCATTTCGGCGGCTGCGCGGTCATCATCACCCACGACCGCTGGTTTTTAGACCGCATCGCCACACACATCCTTGCCTTTGAGGGCGACAGCTCCGTAGTGTGGTCCGAAGGCAATTATTCGGATTACGAGGCGGACAGGAAAAAGAGACTCGGCAAGGCTGCTGACCAGCCGCACCGGATCAAGTACCGGCACCTGACACGAATATAATCCTGCCATTTACAGGATGAAGAGATACCGGAGGGGAAATCCATGAAAGTGATCGCATTCAACGGGAGTGCACGAAGAGATGGAAATACGGCCATCCTTGTGAAGCATGTGTTCACAGAGCTTGAAAAACACGGCATTGAGACGGAACTGGTCCAGCTGGCCCGCAAAGACATCCGGGGCTGCATAGTCTGCTACAAGTGTTTTACCAACCAGGACAAACAATGCTCGGTAAAGAACGACTCGGTCAACGAATGTATCCGAAAGATGCTTGATGCCGATGGGATCATCCTGGCATCACCCACATACTTCACCGATGTGACAACCGAGATGAAGGCCCTCATCGACAGGGCGGGTATGGTGGCCAAGGCCAACGGCGATATGTTCAGGCGCAAGGTGGGAGCTGCTGTTGTGGCTGTCCGGAGGGGCGGTGCCATCCATACGTTCGACACCATCAACCACTTTTTCTTCATCAGCCAGATGATCGTGCCGGGTTCAAACTACTGGAATGTGGGTATCGGCATGGAGCCCGGCGAGGTGGAAAAGGATATTGAAGGAATCGCCACCATGAAGATCCTCGGTGAGAACATGGCGTGGCTTCTGAAGAAACTCCATGCATAAGGGGTGAGACACGATATAGGGAAACCGATGACGATGCAGCGTGAACAGCAACTGAGAGAGAAGCTCACAGGGGAGATAGGCGTGTCCTCCTGGAAAGGACTGATCCCGGATATGCTCACCAAATCGCTCTTCCTCGTGGCATCGGATCTCGACTTGGTGGAGGTGGGTGTTCATGTGGCCCTTGACCACACCAGTGAAGTAAAGAAATGGCTGGACACCGGCCGCCTGATGAGACCGACCAAAGAGCAGATTGCAGATTGGGAGACCTTCGGTTCTCTGTTCCGGTTCATCATCGTGGCGCCGTTTGTCTTCTTTCAGGAATATGACGAACCTGTCAGCTGAATCATACGCCAAGGGGTCATATCTTCCCCATGGACTTCTTCCCTCGGATGAAATGTTCAAAAAAGATATGCCCTGCATGAGATGTGCATGAGTCATACAGCAATGGAGATGAACAGGTGACACCGCACATCATCGGGGTTATCTTCGCCATCATGTCGGCATCGGCATGGGGCACCGGGGACTTCAGCGGCGGCATAGCCACAAGGTCGCGGAGTCAATTCCAGGTCCTCTTCCTCGTTTCGATCTATGGGATTATCATCCTGGCGGCCTTGGGTCTTCTCACCGGGGAATCCCTGCCATCTTCCAGGGATGTGTCATGGGCTTTGATCGCAGGCCTGACCGGTTCTTTCGGCATCGCCGCCCTCTACAAGGGTCTTTCGCTGGGAAATGCCGTCGCTGTAGCCCCCACTGCAGCGGTCATCGGCGCCGGGCTTCCCGTGGTATTCAACTGCCTTTCCATGGGTCCTCCCGGCTCAGTTCAGGTGCTTGGCTTCATCTTTGCGATCTTCGGCATCTGGATCGTGTCGCGCCAGCCCGACGGCCACAGGCATGCAAGCTCTCAGGAGCTTATCCTTTCGATAATCGCAGGTATAGGCTTTGGCGGGTTTTTCATCATGATCGCCCAGGTAAATAAGGGGCTGGTGTTCTTCCCCCTGGTCCTCTCGAAGGCCGCAGCGATCATCCTTGCCGCCACAATTCTCTCTTTAAGGCGTGAACGGTTTCCGTCGCCGGGCCGAAACCCCATGGCTGCTATCGCCGGTCTGTTCGATGCGGGGGGGAATGTCTTTTTCATGCTGGCAAAGCAGTTTACCAGACTTGATGTGGCCGCCGTACTCGCGTCCATGTACCCGGCAGTAACTGTGATCCTGGCCTGGTGGATCCTTAAGGAGAAGGTGTCATCCTCTCAATGGTGGGGGGTTTCCCTGTGTGTGATGGCCATAACGCTCATCGGGATATGATGCATAAGTTTCAACCCCAGATCATCAGTTTTCAGAGATTTCAAAACCGATATGAAAATGAACTTTTTCAACAATCTCCGCAGTTATATTCAGTCTGGCTTGAGCTTCAATTCCTTATGGTAATATGCAGTCTCATGCCTGTTGGCTTGTGATGATTATCAAAAGAGATATTTAATAGTGGCTAATCCCACATCCTGGAACGAAATATTTATTTTTACCAGCAGTTATTGATATCTTTGCTAGAAGAAACATTACCTTTCA
>JBEKDT010000019.1:0-91972 GCA_050014195.1 Desulfomonilia bacterium
ATTGATTTGGAATATCAGTGTGTTGCATGATAACCATAGCAGATATTCTCTAAATCTCCAATGAGAAAATGCTCTTTTACTCAATTATTTCAACTAACTATACTTTCCGGATGGGCACTAGTTAGCTATCACAATCACTGCCCGTAGAGCTCAAGGACAAGCACGTGCTAAACAGAGATATCAACTCGCGCTTTGAAGACTGGCTACTCAGTCCAACTGAGACACTTGATTTCGAAGTTAAGCAGTGGCTCGATATGAGCGAACCAGAGTCGCAAGGGACTATCGCAAAAGCCCTCATCGCACTTGAGAACCACGGTGGTGGCTTCTTGCTGTTTGGGTATCGTGAAGACCAGGACAAAAAACTGGTCCCTGATCCAGCACGACCATCGTCACTGAAACCGTACCTCACTGACGCAATTAACTCTATCCTTAAGCGGCGAGCTGAACCGGCCTTTCACGTTGAGGTCACTTTGCAAAAGCACCCGGTCACTGGCGACGAGTACCCGCTAGTTCGCGTTACAGGGCAATCAAAGGTGCCAGTACGTTCGGACAGCGCGACTCCAGGCGGAAGCCTTAAACAGTATGTCTATTATATTCGGGCGCCGGGACCAGAGAGTCGGGGGCCACTAAACGCCGCCGAATGGGATGCCTTATTGCGGCATGCGCTCCTAAACCAACGTGAAGAGATCATTGGACTCGTTCGCAGTCTCCTTCCAGCCGCAGCTGATCTGGTTCAACCGTCGCCCCCGAACGAACAACAGCAACTTCTGGACTTCGCTGAAGCCGCAAAGGTCCGTTGGCAATCGCTAAACGAGTCGCTTGAGACAGAACACCCTGCTCATATCAAGCTCGGGCACTTCGCCTTCGCGGCTCGGATTCTTGGCGTATCAAAGAATGTTGATGCACGATCCATCATCGATGCAAACCAAGCTGCGCGGTCCTACACAGGCTGGCCAGTCTTCGTAACATTACATCAAGAGGCAACAAGGCCGAAGCTTGTCGCCGGGTGTATCGAGGCATGGCTTGGGCACGCCAACTACCCCGACGTCGGTCACGCCGACTTCTGGCGAATCGATCCCAAGGGAAACTTCTATCTCCTGCGTGGCTATCAGGAGGACTCACTGGATCCCATCAGGAGGGTCGGTGAAGCAGGAACGCTCTTCGAAGCCACACTACCTGTATGGCGCCTTGGCGAATTTCTCCTGCGAGTAGTCGATCTCGGTTCGGTGATGTTTGATGAAGGTTTTGAACTTCTGGTCGAGTGCGAGTGGAACGGGATAGCAAATCGAAAACTCTTCGTTCACAACATGCGCCGCCTCATCCCCGGAGGCTACATCTCAACGGAGAGCGTGGTTCGCACACAGGGTCGCTTTGCTCAACAGGTCATTCGCGAGTTGCTGCCTGATGCGGTCAAGGCTTTAACGCACCCCCTGTATGAACATTTTGATTTCTTTGTCCCCCCAGACTCGTTCTATGCGGAGGAATTGGCCGAGATGACGAAGAATCGTTTCTAACTATGAGAGTCAAGTCTCTAGGCAACGAGCCGGCACACATAATGGCTAACCATTAAGGATTCAGACGACTTGGAAGGTCGTATTCAATCCATTATTCAACCCTTCCATTGTGCTGACCTCCTCCGGCCTCTGTCGGCCGCTCATGTAAAACGTTATCTTATATGATAATTACTGCGATAAATAAACACTTTCAAGGCGGGGTGAAGAGTAAAGGTTCCTTAAAATAATCTTTGCACGATATCTTCACTTTTTCCAAAGGCCCAAAATGATAAAGTACGTGACAGTCTTGTCATGAAATCTCTACGTTCCCCCTGTTCATGAACATAAAAGAAGCCCTGCCCGGGTAACAGGCAGGGCCGGTGTAATTTAGTATGGAAGAGGCTTTCAGTTGAACAGAGGGAATGGCCTCGGTTCAAACGGATCGTATATCGGTATCATGCTGAAGAAGTTTGGATCGATTACCGGTATAGAGCCGTTAAAGAGTATGTTACCCGATTCACCGAGCGGGAACATACTCTCGATCCGAATGGGACCGCCCGGCCCGAGCTTAACGCAGTGTGCGTACGTTGATCGTTCAGCATATGGTATACTATCGACGACCATACCACCTAAGAAGCTATCTGTAAGCACGATCTCCCCACGCTGCCCTGTGCCCCACGGCCGTTTATTGAGGTCAAGACTTGTAAGCACGTTATCGAGCGCTTGCACGATAGTGTTGTCCCGGGTCTGAGCCGGTAACCAATCATAGGTGTTGAAGTTGCCGTCCAGATTGTGGAGAAGTACATTGAACAGGCGATATATGACTACCGGATTGTTGGCATCAAAATAGAACGGGAGCGTATTGGCGAATGTGAGCCTGATGACCTCGCGAATCCAGGCATCCTGCAGTATCCAGGCATCGGCACGGTCTACGCCTTGACGCCATTCCGAGGGGCCTCCATCGACAAAATGGCCGTCCCACGCCGAAAGCAGGTCGAGTGCCGCCTTTCTTACAGGGGTGAGGCCCACATTGTTCACAGCATCAGTGAAATCCTTCTCCACAAAATCCCACGGGATGCCGCCGCTTCCGAAAGAATCGGTGGTTGCAATATAAAGGGCCAGGTCCCGCACCTCTTCGTAGGTGAGGTTGTTATTGGTGGAAAGATAGTCATTAATCACGTGAGCCCTGACAAACGGCCCGAAGAAGTAGCTAGGACTATTGATAGAGTCATTGTAGCCCGGGTTGCTCTTGTTGTTCCATCCGCAGTAATAACCCTGGGCGTTATTGCGATTCGTTGACCTGGGGATGAGAACCGAGGCATCCCATTCAAGAGGAGGACCTAATAAACCCTGGGGCAGTCGCCATTCACCTACAGGTCTTACCGGGTCACGGCCTGACATCCAGTAGGCGATATTCCCACCCTTGTCTGCATAACAGAAGTGCTGGCTTACTGCGACATCCTCGATGGCCTTGCCGAAGTCATCCATGCTCTGTGCGCGTGCAAGATTCATGAATGCCTTGACCGTCTTGAACTCATATCCCCAGTGTGAGTACTTCCAGGAAAGGAGAGGGCTTTGGTTGACTATGGGCCCATGCTTGCTACGGTAAACGGGAAGCGTATAATCAGGCTTACCGGCGACATGTATGGTCTCTACGCGGTTGAGGGTGACATTCGAAGCAGATTCGACGTAAAAATCAACCGTATGTGCATGCCCCACCTGCATGGACCATGCATGATGCGGTGTCCGGCCGATGATGATGCCAGGGATACCAGGGACTGACATGCCCGAGATATCAAGGCCGCCACCTCTTATGGAGCCTTCGAGCACGATTGCAGGAACCGAGAACCCCATCTGGGGTCCGGAGTAAATAATCGGTTTGCCGTCTCTCGTCTTTTTGCCTGAGATAGACCATGCATAACTCCCCATCTTTACGAATGCGTTGATCTTCTTAAGATTGTTTGTGACGGTATCTTTCTGGGTGGACAGGTCTTCATATGCCCCTTTGAAATCAGCCGGAGCCCCCTGGATCGCAGGTGCTTGAGCGGAGGCGCTGGGAGCAGCAAGGGCTGGGGTCGCCATCATCGCCTTCTGTTTGACCGCAGGGATATAGGTAAGTGCATTCGGGTCGTTCAACCATCTGAGGTCGTTAAACATGCCATATCCCACCCCGAAACCATATTGGGTTGTCAGCGCCTGGAACAGTGCCGCGTTCTGGATCTGGCCCACCTCCAACGCCTCGCAGTCGAAATCTCTCAGCAAGACTGTCATCCATGCAAGGATATCTTCCTCGGTCCAGTAAGCGGGTGTGAATCCGAGGGCCAGAAACTCAAACGGCAGTAGCGTGGGGTTCGCCTTGATATCGTCGATACGCTTGTTGATACCTTCCACATACGATTCAATGGCTATCTGTTCATCCCTGTCTAGGGCGTCAAACCCATCAGACAGTTCCTGATCGGAATAGCTGATAGTCCGCACAGAGATATCGTTCGGCAAATAAGATGAGCCGAATATCTCGGCAAGCGTGCCTCTCGCGGTGCGGCGGTATGTCTCCATTTGCCAAAGCCTGTCGGTGGCCACCGCATACCCCATTGACTCCATGACATCACCAAGTGAGCCCCCGGTGATAAACCATACGCCCACGTTGTCACGGACAGTCTTAACCGGGTAGTATTTGACATTGAACTCGGTGACATTTATGTCTTTCTTGTACCCGTTACCTTGAATACTCGTGGTGAGGAAATTGATCATTGACACCACCGAATTCTTGCCAATGATGTAACAATTCAACCCATCATCCGGGGTCACATAAGCATGTACGCCGCCCGGGATGGGTTGGAATTCACCAGTGATATCATGCCCGTTGAGCGAGGCCTTAAAGGTGTTAGCTATGGCGCCATTCTTGAAGGATACCACGATCTCCACTGGATGGTAGTCAAGGGTCTGTAACTGTTTTGGTGAAACGACACTCATGAGGTCGGCCAAGATCCATGTCACATAGGACACCGCAGGAAGAGACGTGAGTATCCCGCAAACTACCAGCACTGAACATACTATACGTGTTTTTCTCCTCATAATACCCCCTTTCCTCATAATAATATTGTGGCAAGTCGATCAGGAACACTCTGTCTCAACTGCGGAAAGGCTGCTCAAGCAGGACAATAAACAGTAATGAGAAATGCCCCGCTGCCATCCGGTATTCCCATTATCCTGAGCAACACAAAATGGTGGCAGGGTAGATAAGGCAGGATCCATGCTCGACTGCTTGTTGAACCGAATGAGAAGCCCAATGCAGCACATTTCAACACACGCAACAGATATCCTCCCTTTCCGGAAATAACGTGTGCCTTCCAATTACATCTTTATGATATGCACAGATGATTTTCTTCGTGATGTAATCTAAGCAGACAACAGATCGGCTTACCAGATTACTTTATAGCAAGAATCATGCAAATAAAGCATGCTATATATCTCAGCATGTTATAATTTCCGCAGCGAGGCAAGCTCATAAAGATAGAAATCATTTTCCCTAAATGGGGAAACAGATTACCCTTCCGGGCAATAAGAATAACTTGGTTGATTGACAATAATATAAGGTTTTATATCATGGCCACAAGGTAAAAGCGGTCGATATGCTGGATGGTGTATTGAATGAAAAACCAACTGCACAAAAACTGCACGATTGATAAGTTGGGAGAGGGATTGAATCATGGTGGAGCCGAAGGGAATCGAACCCTCGACCTCTTGAATGCCATTCAAGCGCTCTCCCAACTGAGCTACGGCCCCACACGAGCTTCACTTGGGTAGCACACAATATTTTGGGAGTCAAGGTAGATGGATAGCCCGCCCCAGGTGGCTCTATGACAAGGAAAACCATCATGCACCAAATGCTGAGCGGGTCGGGTTTTATGCCTCTACCCAACCTGCAATCAGCCGCTCATGTGCCTATGCCCGGTTTTGTTCGTCATCATGATCTCCTCCATTCATGGCAGGATTGCTTTGGTGATGAATACGGTATAGATAATGAAGAGTTCAGATAACCACAATACGCATGGAGAGAACGAGTTGCCCGCTACGAGGGTGTGAGGGCGGAGATGAAAGAGATCCAGATCGGCAAGTCCAGGCTTCAGTTCATGGTGGGGGATATTACATCACAGGACACCGAGGCCGTGGTGAATGCAGCCAACTCCCAGCTTGCGCCCGGCGGCGGTGTGGCAGGGGCCATACATCGCGCAGCAGGGCCGGGTTTGTGGGAGGAGTGTAAAAAACTGGGCGGATGTGAAACCGGTGAGGCCAAGATTTCTCTCGGGCACAACCTGCCCAACAAGTACGTTATCCACACCGTGGGCCCTGTCTATCACGGCACGAAGAACGATGCATTGCTCTTGAGGGCCTGCTATGTCAACTCGCTTAAAGTTGCAGACAAGAATAAGATCAAGTCGATCTCCTTCCCGGCCCTGAGCACCGGGATCTTCGGTTATCCTGTGGACAAGGCGGCCTATGTGGCCATAAAAGCCATAAAGGGGTATCTTGAAGGAACCACGGATATTGAGCTCGTGCGCATGGTCCTCTATGACGAGGGGTCATACAAGGAGCACCTGCGGGCCCTTGATGCCGTCAATGCGGGCGTGGATCTGAGCTGACATGAGTGTTGTAGCCGTTATCCCGGCCCGTTATGCATCGTCGCGTTTTCCCGGCAAACCGCTTGTCGATATCGCAGGGAAGCCTATGATCATGAGGATCTATGAGCAGGTAGCTGCCTGCGGGGAGATCGACAAAGTGCTCATTGCCACCGACGATGCGAGAATACGGGATGCCGTGGAGGCATTCGGCGGGCAGCCGGTCATGACAAGCCCCGAGTGCCCTTCGGGCACCGACCGGGTTGCCCAGGCAATCTCGGGCCTGGATGCCGACTATGTTGTCAATGTCCAGGGCGACCAGGTGATCCTCGACATCGATGCCCTTGCAGGGCTCGTCCGAGAGCTTAAAGCCGGAGCCGCCATGGCCACCATCGCAACAAGGGCCTTACCGGAGGATAAAGATGACCCGAACTGTGTAAAGGTGGTGTGTGACCTTAAGGGTAATGCGTTGTATTTTTCCCGGTCTCCCATCCCTTATTTCCGCAACACAGGGCATGTGGAGATGCTCAAGCACATAGGTATCTACGGGTTTTCCCGGAATACCCTCCTCAGGTTTACAAGCCTTCCGCCATCTTATCTTGAACAGGCCGAATCGCTGGAGCAGCTGAGGGCTCTGGAAAACGGCATATCCATCAGGGTAATCATCGCTCGAGGCGAATTCTTCGAGATCAACACCCCGCAAGACCGTGAAAGGCTCCTCACCCAATGGCGTCCCTCATGATCCTGATATATCGTCTGCTCGGATCGATTGCGGTGTGGCCCCTGGCTTTTTTCCTCCGGAGGCACCCGAACTTCAAGGGGACACTCCTGCAGCGGCTTGGCCTGAGGCTGCCGGAAGTCCCTGCAGGGAAAAAGACCTTGTGGATTCACGCGGCTTCCGTGGGCGAGGTGAAGGCGGTTTCCGGCCTGGTCGGGGCGCTCAAGGCCTCCAGGCCGGACCTGTTCATCTGCATGTCATGCATGACCGCAACGGGAAGAAAGATGGCTGAAGCGACAGAAGGAATGAATATGGTTTTTGCCGTTCCCTTCGATGTCCCCTGGGCCATGAGAAGGCACCTGCTGAAGATCATGCCGGAGGCCGTCCTTATTGTGGAGACCGAGATCTGGCCCAACCTAATCCTCTCCGCACAGAAGTGTGCCGTGAGAGTGATCTTCGTGAATGCCCGGATGTCGGTACGTGCCTATAAACGCTACAGGCGGTTCGCAGGGGTGTTCGGGCATATCCTTGCCGATGTGAAGGTGTTTGCCATGGCTGAGGATGATGCTGCGCGGTTCAGGAGTATTGGTGCCTCTGAGGTGCAGGTGCTCGGCAACCTCAAGCTGGCCCAAGTTGCTCTCGGAGACAAGACCCGTCGTGATGCCTTGCGCCGTGAGCTCGGCATCACGGACAGGCCGGTTTTCATTGCGGGCAGTGTGAGGGAAGGTGAGGAAAAGGAGGTCGTGGACGCCATCATACGGATAGCCTCCCGGGTCCGCGGTCTCTATGCAATCATTGCGCCGCGACACCCGGACAGGATTCAGTACATCAAGGACATGGCCCAAGGCTTGAATATCAAATGGGGGCTGCGGAGCGCAGGTGGGACCGATGTGGACCTCCTCATCGTGGACACTTTTGGCGAGCTCTTCATCCTTTACGGCCTGAGCGACGCAGCCTTCGTGGGGGGGTCACTCGTGGACCTCGGCGGCCAGAACATCCTTGAACCCATCGCTTGGGGCGTGCCCACTATACATGGCCCTCACATGGATAATTTCACCTGGGCACTCGATATAGTTCAGGACTTTACCGTCGTGGTCAGGAACGCCCAGGAACTTGCAAATGCCGCGGTCGCCATCTTCGAGAAGAAACAGGGCATGGAGGAGATAGGCCTTCGAGCACGGGAAGCTTTTGAAAAGTTCCGCGGTGTTACGGACCGCTATCTCGATGCACTCGACCCCCTGCTTTGAATGCAGCCGGGCATGAGGACATTTCCCCTTAACATAAAAACCCGCGACCTATCTCGTTGCTGATCACCGGTCACTATCGGCTTATTTGATCCAGGGGTTCCCTACCGGGAGCACGTCTCTGCCGAATACGTCGGCAAAGATCGCATGTGCCATGACATACCATGCATTGAGCGCACAGAGCATGAGCTCGTATCCTGCAACCGTCTTGAGGCCCGGATAGCCGAAAGATGCAAGATCCAGCAGTATGAACCCGACAAACAGCAGGGTGAATGTCATCGCCAGGGCGCTATTGACCCGCATGGAGCCGATCCACATGATACCTGTGTAGATCGTCCATCCCACAAGATACCATCCGAGGTCCGTCGGGGATAGAGGATACACCTTAAATTGATTACAGAGGAAGATCAGCGCAATCCCGATCCAGAAGGCGCCGTATGCAGTGAATGCGCTGTATCCGAAGTTGTTGCCGGTCTTGATCTCCTGCAGACCTGCAATCATCTGTGCAAGCCCTCCGAATATGAGGCCCATCACAAGAACCGGCCCGGCGCCGCACCAACCGACATTGTGGAACTGAAGAATCAACGTGGTCATACCGAACCCGGCGAGACCGACAACAGCAGGATTACCCATTTTCTGTTCAGACATGATATCTCCTCTTTTCATTAAAATAAAAAAAGAACGGGGCCGGTACGATCCGCCCCCGTTCATTCCGCTTAAGCTTACTTCTTCGGATAACCGAGCGTTACCGCAGCCCCCTGGATCTCCTGCAGGGCAGCAGGGTCCTCGATGGTGGATGGGGTTTTGTACTCCTGACCGTCAGCGATCTTGCGCATGGTCGCCCGGAGGATCTTACCGCTGCGTGTCTTGGGCAGACGAGGTACTACCGCCACATCCTTAAGGCAGGCCAGCGCACCGATTTCATTCCTCACCATGTTCACCACTTCTTTTGTGATCTCGTTATTGGGTTTGCTGACGCCGGCCTTCAAGACCACGAAACCGATGGGTACCTGGCCCTTCAGCACATCGTTCACCCCGATGACCGCACACTCGGCCACATCCTTGTGCTTGGCCACCACTTCCTCCATGCCGCCGGTGGAAAGCCGGTGTCCTGCCACATTGATGACGTCGTCAACCCGGCCCATGATGTAGATATAGCCGTCGGCGTCCATGTACCCGCCGTCTCCGGTGGCATAGTATCCCGGGTACTCGGTCAGGTATGATGACACGAAACCCTCATCGTTTTCCCAGAGCGTGGGCAGGCAGGCGGGCGGCAGCGGGAGTCTTATGCCTATGATTCCTTCTTTGCCCCTGGGCAGCTCCTTGGCGGCCTCATCGATAATGTGCACATCAAAGCCGGGAGCCGGTTTCGTGGGGGAGCCTGCCTTGATTTTCAGCTGCTCGATACCCATGCAGTTGGCTGCAATGGCCCAGCCTGTCTCTGTCTGCCACCAGTGATCGATGACCGGGATTTTCAGCAGGTCGCTTGCCCAGTGGTAGGTGTCCGGGTCCAGACGCTCCCCTGCCAGGAACAGGTACTTCAGACATGATATGTCGTATTTTTTGACATAAGACCCTTGCGGATCTTCCTTTTTGATGGCGCGGAAGGCTGTTGGAGCCGTGAAGAGCACCTTTACGTTATGCTGTGAGATGACCCGCCAGAATGCACCCGGGTCAGGTGTTCCCACAGGCTTGCCCTCGTAGAGGATCGTGGTGCATCCGTAGAACAGCGGTGCATACACGATGTAGGAATGTCCCACGACCCAGCCCACATCCGAGGCTGCCCAGTACACGTCGCCGGGCTTCACGTTGTAGATGTTTTCCATGCTCCACTTGAGCGCGACTGCATGGCCGCCGTTGTCTCTCATCACACCCTTGGGCTTGCCGGTGGTACCGGAGGTATAGAGAATATAGAGCGGATCCGTAGCCTCCACGGTGACGCAGCCCACGGGAGTTGCGCCCTTCAATGCATCATTCCAGTCTATGTCTCTGCCGGCTATCAGCTCGGCCTTCACCTGGGGCCGCTGGTGTATCACACACTTCTCGGGCTTGTGGGATGACAGCTCGATGGCCTTGTCCAACAGGGGCTTGTAGGGGATGGCGCCCTTGGGCTCGATGCCGCAGGAGCTCGAGAACATGACCTTGGGTTTGGCGTCTTCGATGCGGACCGCCAGCTCGTTGGCCGCAAAACCGCCAAAGACCACGGAATGAACTGCCCCGATGCGGGCGCATGCCAGCATGGCAAACATGGTCTCAGGGATCATGGGCATGTAGATGATCACCCGGTCGCCCTTCGTTACACCCAGGTTCTTGAGCATGCCGGCGTTCAGTGAAACCTCATGTAAGAATTCCTTATAGGTTATCTTCCGGACGGTCCCGGTCACCGGGCTGTCATAGATGATGGCCACCTGGTCGCCTCGGCCGTTTTCCACGTGATAGTCGATAGCATTGTAACAGGTATTGAGTCGGCCGCCGGCAAACCAGCGGTAGAAGGGCTTCTTGGAATCATCCAGTACCTTGTCCCACTTCTTCTCCCATTGTATCTTCTTAGCTGCCTCCGACCAGAAGCCATCCCTGTCCTCAAGGGATAGCCTATAGGCATCATCATAAGATTTGTACACTTCGATTACCTCCTTCTGATGGATCTCTTGTATGACTATATGACTATCATATGACTACTAACGTAGGCCGATTTTTGTGTCAACCGAGAAAATGGTACTCCATGGTGACCATCAATGGAATGAAGTTTGAAGTGTAAAGTGTAAAGTGTAAAGTAAAATACTTAAAACTTAAAACCTAAAACTTAAAACTCTATCATTTTTTACCTATGCCTGAAAGGTTGTGCATTCACTCCATTTTTCATTGACAACATACGAAATGCCCTTTATTACTACCACCATGAGCGACAGATCATTATGCCCCATATGTGCATGGAGAGCCGACTGTAATAAAAAATTTAAACCCGGTGCGGGCGTTCACTGCCCTGATTTCAGCAGGGATATGTCTATAAAGGACAAGGAGCTGGAAGAAGAGGCGTCAAAACAGTCCGGATCGAAAGACGCTGGTAAGAAGCCGAAAAAGGGCCTCTGGCCCATGTAAGGCCGGTCTTATTCCATTTTGCATTCAAGATGATACCGAGGCGGCACTTGAATGCAAATTGGACTTGGCCGTTACAGTCCGAGAAACTGCACATAGGTGTCCTTGTCTTTCAGGATGAGTACGGCAATTTTTCCCTCCGGACACCAGTCTAGCCATACCCTGGCTGTTCCTGAACGTGACGATTCTTTCACCAAGGACCACGATCCTTTCAATTCCTGTCTTCAAAGAGCCCAGTTCTTGAGAGCCTGTTGTTTCCACTACCATTTCCATGCTGAAGGCCAATTCGGAGACAAGCAGACACACCATGAAAGATAAAATTGATATAATCTTTCTCATTCCGGCTCCTTTTTGTGAAATCCGTTAGCTGCGCTCTATATAACACAGATAATATCGCTTGTAAGGGGACTGTACAAAGGCACCGGAACAAGATATGAATGATCATTCATTTTTCCTTGACCTTGACTATTACTTTGGATATATAATGGTGGATGCCAAGCAAATTATATTCTTTAGAAGAAGGAGGCATTACATGGCTGAGGAGACCAAAGATTTCGGAGAACAGTTGTTTCCCGTACCCCCGAAGGTAAGGGAAAAAGCTTACATCAAGAGCAAGGCAGAATACGAGAAGATGTGGAAGGAGTCCATTAAGGACCCCGATAAGTTCTGGGCAAAGCAGGCCGAGAGGCTTGACTGGTTCAAGAAGCCGACAAAGATCTGTGACTATTCCTTTAAACCGCCGGTCTATGTGAAGTTCTTTGAAGACGGCAAGCTCAATGTCAGCTACAATTGCCTTGACCGTCAGCTTGCTACGAGAAAGAACAAGGCCGCCATCATCTTTGAAGGCAATGATCCCTCCGACTGGAAAGTATTCACCTATGCCGATATGTATCGTGAAGTCAACAAGTTCGCCAACGTGCTGAAAAAGAATGGCGTCAAAAGGGGCGACAGGGTTACCATCTTCCTGCCCATGATCCCCGAGCTGGCTATTTCCATGCTGGCCTGCACACGCATCGGCGCCATCCATTGCATCGTGTTCGGCGGCTTCTCTTCCGACGCCCTGAAGGATCGCATCGAGAACAGCGATTCAAAGCTGCTCATCACCTGTGACGGCACCTACCGTGGCGCCAAGGCCGTGCCCCAGAAGGACAATGCGGACAAGGCCTGTGAAATGTGCCCCTCCGTTACCAAGCAGATCGTGGTGAAGAGGACCGGTACGCCAGTAGCGTGGAAAGAGGGCAGGGACCTCTGGTGGGATGATGAAATGAAGCAGGTCCCCATGTACTGTGAGCCTGAACAGATGAACGCCGAAGATCCGCTCTTTATTCTCTACACATCCGGTTCCACCGGAAAGCCCAAGGGTGTTGTGCACACCACGGGCGGCTACCTGGTCTTTGCAGCACTGACCCATCAGCTTATCTTTGACTACCATGAGGAAGACACCTACTGGTGCACCGCTGACATCGGGTGGGTCACCGGCCATACCTACATCGTGTACGGCCCGCTGGCCAACGGCGCAACCAGCATCATGTTCGAAGGCGTTCCCAGCTACCCCGCCTATGACAGGTTCTGGGCCGTGGTCGAGAAGTACAAGGTAAACATCTTCTACACCGCACCCACCGCCATCCGCGCCATTGCAAAAGAGGGCGACTCCTGGGCCAAGATGCACGACCTCACTTCAATCAGGATACTCGGTTCCGTGGGCGAACCGCTGAACCCCGAGGCCTGGAGGTGGTATTATGACCTCATCGGTCGCGGCGAGTGCACCATCGTGGATACCTGGTGGCAGACCGAGACCGGCGGCATTTTGATCACTCCGCTGCCCGGAGCCATCGATATCAAGCCCGCCAAGGCGACAGTACCGTTCTTCGGCGTCGAGCCCGCACTGCTTGACGACGACGGCAAGGAGCTCTCAGGTGTCGCCAGGGGCAACCTCGTTATGAAGAGGCCGTGGCCCGGCATCATGAGGGGCGTATGGCAGGACCCCAAGAGATTCGAAGAGACATACTTCGTTCAGTTCCCGGGTTACTATGTCACCGGTGACGGCGCTGAGCGCGACGATCTCGGATACTACAAGATCACGGGCCGCGTGGACGACGTCATTAACGTGTCCGGTCACCGTATGGGCACCGCCGAGGTCGAGAGCGCCCTTGTTTCTCATCCGAATGTTGCTGAGGCCGCAGTTGTGGGCTTCCCCCACGATATCAAGGGCCAGGGCATCTTTGCATACGTCACGCTCAACACCGGCGTGGCCAAGTCGGATGACCTCAAAAAGACACTCATCGCTCACGTGAGAAAGGAGATCGGCCCCATCGCGACTCCCGACCAGATCCAGTGGGCCGATGCGCTCCCCAAGACCCGTTCCGGCAAGATCATGCGCCGCGTCCTGAAGAAGGTTGCTGCAAATGACTTCAAAGACTTCGGCGATACGTCCACCTTGGCGGATCCGTCCGTTGTCGATACCCTCGTCGAGAATAGAAAGCAGTTAAAGTAGGATCAGTTTGAAGAACAAGGGGGCTCAGGCATGCCTGAGCCCCCTATTAACCGTTTTATTTTATGGGTTCGTACAACGAAGCAATCATGCCATGAAGATCATGCGCGATAAGGAAGGGTTAAAATGAGGGGTGAAGAAAAATATCGCATGATATTGAATGCTGCAAAACAGGTGTTCGCAATGGAAGGTTTCTATAACTCCAAGGTGTCTGAGATCGCCCGTGAGGCCCATGTGGCTGACGGAACCATATACCTCTATTTTAAGAACAAGGACGACATCCTGATTTCACTTTTTGAAGAAGAGCTCACCAGGATTATCAAGACAGTGAAGACGGATTTGGATACCATCAACGATCCGCGCCAGAAACTGATAAAATTCTGCGACAACCATCTCACCATCGTAGAGGCCGACAGGGCCCTGGCAGAGGTTATACAGGTCGAGCTCAGACAATCGAATAAATTCATGCGGGAATACAAGAACAAGCATTTTCTCGCATATCTCAATATCATTGCGGACATCGTTGCCCAGGGCCAGCAGCAGGGCGTATTCAGGGAAGACCTCAAGCCCGAGCTTTGCGCCAGGATTATCTTTGGTTCATTGGATGAGCTTTCCACATACCTGGTAACAGCCAAGCGCAAGCGTTTCGATGTCCATGAAGTGGCGACAATGGTGGGGAACTCCTTCCTCAACGGGCTTGTGAAGGAGAATAATTAATCGCTTTGAGGAGATTTTTAAGCCATGCAGATTAAGAAGGCCGCTGTCATCGGTGGTGGGGCCATGGGTGGCGGGATCGCCCATGTCCTTTCTTCGGTGGGTATCGAGTGCTTCATCAAGGATGTCGAGCAGAAGTTCGTTGATAAGGCCCTTGCGACCTCCAAGGCCGTGTATGACAAGCTGGTAGCCAAGGGCAAGCTGGACCCGAAGAAGGCTTCAGCCGGCCAGAATCTCCTGCGCGGGTCCGTTCAGTATGACAAAAAATTCTTCGGCGAGGTGGATCTGGTAATTGAGGCGGTCCCCGAGATCATGAAGCTCAAACAGGTCATTTTCACCGAGCTCGAAAAACTCTGCCCCGAACGGACGATCCTTGCCACAAATACATCCTCGCTCTCTTTGACTGAAATAGCCGGTAAGCTCAAGAAGAAGGACCGGTTCGTGGGCCTGCATTTCTTTAATCCGGTGCCCATGATGAAACTTCTGGAGATCGTCTATGACGAGAATACTTCTCCTCAGACCTTGAGCGCCATGATGGAATTCACGCTCTTCATCGACAAGATACCCATCAAGGTGAAGAACGGTCCCGGGTTTGCCGTAAACCGCGTACTCATCCCCTACTTGAACGAGGCAGTGCTCTCCCTGATGGACGGCGAGGCCACCATGGAAGAGATCGATGAGGCCATGGTCGCATTCGGCATGCCCCTGGGCCCCTTTGCACTGTGGGACCTCGTGGGCCTGGATGTAGGCGTGCATGCGTCCGAATCACTTGAAGAGGCGTTCGGTTTAAGGACACCAACACCGGATCTCATGAAGGCCCTGGTGAAGAAGGGCATGTACGGCCAGAAGACCGGGAAAGGATTTTATACGTATTCCGGCAAGGGGAAAACGCCTTCCAAGGAGGCGGATACCTTCCTGAAAAGCTGGTGGAAGAAAAACGGTGTCAGCGGGGTTGCATTCTCCCCTGAGCGGCTCATATCCGTGCAGATCAGGGAGGCCCTCATGATCGTATCCGAAGGCCTTGCATCCGCCCACGACTGCGACACGGGCATGGTCTACGGCACCAATTTTCCCACCAAGGTCTCCTGGGGCCCGCTCCACTTCGCCGAGGAGAAGGCCACGTGGTCCATGATCAATGATATCATGTGCGCTCTTGCTGCCGAGTACGGCCCGGAGCGTTTCACCGCACCTGCGATCTTGTCCTCGCTCCTTGAGGGGAAAAGTATCTTTGCAAACTGCACATACGAGGTGGATGAATACGGTGTTGCCCTCATGACGGTCGAGAATCCGCCCATGAACGTGCTGAGCATCAAGACCGTAGACGACATAACGAATACCGTCCTGGCGGCATGTGCCGACAACCGGGTCCGCGTGATCCTTCTCACCGGCAAAGGGAAGGCATTCGTCGCAGGCGCCAATATCAGCGAGATCCAGCGCTTGAGAAATATCCACGAGGTGGAAGACTACGCGCACAAGGGCCACCTCATGATGAACACCATAGACGGGGCCGTAAAGCCCGTCATCTGTGTCATCAACGGGTTCTGCCTTGGCGGAGGACTGGAACTTGCCCTGGCCTGCCACATGCGTATTGCATCCGAGAGGGCACGCCTGGGCCTCCCCGAGATCAATTTAGGCATTATGCCGGGGTTCGGCGGGACTCAACGTCTGGCCAGGACCGTCGGCAAGGGCAAGGCCCTGGAGATGATCCTCACAGGCAACCACATCACACCTGAGGAAGCCTTGGCAAACGGTCTCGTGAACAAGGTGGTTCCCCAGGATAAACTCATGGATGAGGCGCACGTCCTGGCCGGGACCATTGCAGCCAAAGGCAGGCTCGCCGTAAGTGCCGCCGTCGATGCGGTATCCTCGGGTCTTGAAGTCGGCCCGGATGAAGGTTTGGAGATCGAGATCGAGAATTTTGCAAGGGTCGTCATCTCAAAGGATGGGAAAGAAGGGACCGATGCCTTCCAGAACAAGCGCAAACCGGTCTTTAAGGATATGTAAGCTTATAGGGAGAAACAGGGCCTAAGAGAAAAATGCCCAAAGGATAAAAACACAAAGAGGAAGGAGGTTTAATGTGAATACTGTTGTATGTCTGAAACAGGTACCTGATACCGAGACATTGATCAAGATCGCAGGTACATCAATCGCAACAGACGGCATTAAGTGGGTCATCTCTACCTTCGACGAGTTTGCCGTTGAAGAGGCAATCCGCCAGAAGGAGAAGATGAATGCAGGCACCGTGACCATCGTTACGCTCGGCCCGGACAGGGCGATCGAGTCCATCCGCACTGCTCTGGCCATGGGTGCGGACAACGCAGTGCACATCAACGACGCTGCATTCTACGACAAGGCCGATCCCTATGCCACGGCGGCAGTGCTGGCCGCAGCCGTCAAGGGGCTTACCTATGATGCAGTGTTCCTTGGCAAGCAGGCTATTGATGATGACTGCAGCCAGGTCCCGGCCATGGTCGGCGAGCTGCTCGGGCTGCCGGTAGTGACCCAGGTGCTTAAGTTCGAGGCCGCTGCCGACAAGAAGAGCGCCACCGTGACCCGCGAGGTCGAGGGCGGCCAGACGATTCTGAATGTCCCTCTTCCGGCGGTTTTCTCGGCGCAGAAGGGTCTGAACGAGCCCCGGTATGCCTCGCTTCCCGGCATCATGAAGGCCAAGAAGAAACCCGTCGACGTGAAAAACGCCGCCGGGCTCGGTGTGAATGCAGGCCCCATGACGACCATTAAGGAGATGTCCTTGCCTCCGGCCCGCCAGGCTGGCAAGATCATAGCGGGCGACGATGCAAAGGCCAAGGCGGCTGCTCTTGCAAAGGCCTTGCATGAAGAAGTTAAGATCATCTAAGGTGAGGAGGTGACAGCCATGCCAGGAACACTAATTTACGCAGAAGTTCAGAAGGGCGAAGTCAAGAAGGGCGCCTTTGAAATTACCAGCAAGGCAAAGGAATTCGGCGGTGAGGTCAGCGCATGCATTATCGGCAAAGGTGCTGAAGCACTTGCTCCCCAGCTTGCGAAGTACGGCGCGGACAAGATCTATGTAGTCGATGGACCTGAGTTCGAGAACTATAATCCCGAGGCCTTTGTCCAGGCTTTTGTTCAGGTTGCAAAGACGGTGCAGCCGAGTGTGATCCTTTGCAGTGCATCGGCACAGGGCAAGGATTTCGCTCCGGCAATGGCAGCCAGACTCAATGTCGGCGCCATTTCCGACTGTGTCGGTTTGACGAAGGAAGGCGACAAGGTCATTGCCAAGAGGCCTCTGTATGCCGGCAAGGCATATGCATTGGTTGAGGCGACGGGGAATCCCCAGGTTATTTCGGTCAGGCCGAATGCCCTGGGTGCCAAGGAAGTCGCAGGCGCCGGTGCCGTTGAGAAGGTGGCCGTAAGCCTGGACGCCGGCAAGATCAGGGTTACCGTGAAGTCGCTTGAGATTGCTGCTTCCACAGAGCCCGACCAGACCGAGGCCGAGATCATCGTATCCGGCGGCAGAGGCATGAAGGGTCCTGAGAACTATAAGATGCTCGAAGACCTCGCTCACCTCTTCGGTCCGGCTGCCACCACAGGTGCATCAAGGGCGGCAGTGGATGCAGGATGGAGGGATCATTCCTACCAGGTCGGCCAGACCGGTAAGACCGTAAGCCCGAATCTCTACATCGCGGCCGGTATCTCAGGTGCCATCCAGCATATGGCCGGTATGGGCACCTCCAAGGTGATCGTTGCCATCAACAAGGACGCCGAGGCCCCGATCTTCACAAAGGCCGACTACGGCATAGTGGATGATCTGTTCAATGTCGTCCCGGCTCTGATCGAAGAGATCAAGAAGATTAAAGGCTAATAAGGGTAAATAGGGGCGGGCGGCATCGTCCGCCCCTCATGCATACAATTCACTTTTTCAGGGGGGGCTATGCACGGTCCAAAGGGAGAAATTACCAGAGAAGTCTTTTGGAACATCTTAAGTCCTGGTTCCTATACGGAACAGATTATCCTCTATATACTCGCCCTTTCGGCATTCGCGCTGTTAGGCAGGGCTCTTTACAAAGGAGGGTTCTGGACACGCGTGAAGGTAATGATGAAGGCAACCGGCTCGGAGAGCAACAGGCTCGACGACCCATGGGGCAGATTCTGGTTTGCATTCGGTGATGTGTTCGGACACAGGAAGATCCTCAGAGAACCCTATCAGGGCATATTCCATATATTCATCTTTTATGGGTTCATTGCGCTGACCATCACCACCGCCATCGTGTTTTTCCAGGCGGACATATTATTCCCCATCACGGGCATCTGGTTCATGAAAGGGGCCTTCTATCTCATCATGAAGCTCTTTGCCAACGTGTTCGGGATGCTGGCCATCATCGGCATCCTCATGGCGCTGTACAGGAGATACGTGATCAGACCGAAATGGCTGGACAATAAGCCTGAGGACAACATCACTCTGTGGTTCATCCTTGCCATCCTGGTGACCGGTTTCTTCATAGAGGGCTTGAGGATGCAGGCCGTTGAGCTGAATCCGACGAGCATCATGTACAAGTATGTGTGGTTCTCTCCCGGCGGCAGGATCGTGGCGTATATCTTCTCGGGCGCGAGCGAGCATTCCATCAGGGGGGTCCATTATCTGCTCTGGTGGTTCCATGTGCTTATGGCGCTCACCTTCTTCGTATACGTGGGCTATACCAAGCTCATGCACATCTTCATGACACCTGCAAACATCTTCCTCAGGTCCACGGCACCGGTACCCCCCATCAGGGTCATGCCTCCCGAGATGTTCGAGTGCGCAGAGACCTTCGGCATCCACAACGTGGAGGAATACTCCTGGAAAGACCTGTTCGACCAGGAGGCCTGCATGAGATGCGGCAGGTGCGTGGAGGTATGCCCGGCCTTCAATACCGACAAACCGCTCAAGCCCAGGGATGTCATCCAGAACATCAGGACCTACATCGAAGAGAAGGCCAAATTCGCCCTCGATGCGGACGGCAACTATCGTATCATCCCGGATGAGGAATATACCGGACCCAAACTCATCGGTGACTCCATCGAGAAAGAGACCGCATGGGCATGTACCACCTGTATGGCCTGTGTTGAGGCCTGTCCGTCATATATCCTCCAGTTCCCGAAGCTCATGGACTTAAGGCGCTATATGGTCATGATGGAGTCCGACTTCGCCCCCGAACTCATGGGTGTGTTCAAGGGGATGGAGAATAACTCCAACCCGTGGAGCATCGGCGCCCATACACGGGCCGATTGGGCTAAGGACCAGGGTATTCCCCTGCTTTCCGAGAAGAGCAGCTCAGAGTATCTCTTCTACGTGGGCTGTGCAGGTGCATTCGACGATCTGAACAAACGCGTAGCCCTGGCTCTCTCGAAGATCTTTGAGGCGGCAGGCCTTGACTATGCAATCTTGGGCACCGAAGAGGGCTGCTGCGGCGACTCGGCCAAGAAGCTCGGAAACGAGTATATCTACCAGGCCCTGGCAATGGCCAACATCGAGACCTTCAAGGGCTACAATGTGAAGAAGATCATCACCCTGTGTCCCCATGGCTTCAATACCCTGAAGTACGATTACAAAGAACTCGGCGGCAACTTCGAGGTCTACCACTACACCGAGATCCTCGATACGCTCATCAAGAGCGGCAAGATCAAGATCAAGGAACGCATCAGCGACCTCGGGCCCATTACCTACCACGACTCCTGCTACCTGGGCCGTTACAACAAGGTCTATGACCAGCCGCGCGATATCCTCAAAGCAATCAGCACGAGCCCCATGGTGGAGATGGCGAGCAACCACGCCAAGAGTTTCTGCTGCGGCGCAGGCGGCGGCAGGATGTGGATGGAAGAGCACCTCGGCACCAGAATCAACCAGAAGAGGACAAACGAAGCCCTGGATGCCGGGGCCAAGACGGTCTGCACCGCATGCCCGTTCTGCTTCACCATGCTCACCGACGGCATCAAGGAGCTTGAGCTCGGCGAGAAGCTCCAGTCGGCGGATATCGCCGTCCTTGTGGCCAGGGCCGCAGGAATAGACCTCAAGCCAAAGAAGGCCGAAGGCACAGAGGCCTAAAAAGCAATACATCAGTTGCACCGACCCTGAATCTTATCAAGAGAGGGGGCGCAGGAAAGCGCCTCCTCTTTTTTTCTTGATCGCATCACTTTCTGAAGTTATCTTTGCGCCATAAAGGGGATTACCATGGAGGATAAGGGGAGCACAGAGCAGAGACCTTGGGGCTTTTACGAGGTGCTCTCGGAGGACATGCCGGACCACAAGGTCAAGAGGATAACCGTATGGCCGGGTAAGCGGCTGAGCCTCCAGTATCACCGGAAGCGGCGAGAGCACTGGGTCGTGGTTGCCGGGAGAGGACTCGTAACGGTAGACGGGAAACAGGTGAAGCTCGCCATGAGTGAATCCATCGACATCCCTTTAAGGGCTCAACACCGTATCGAAAATATCGGTGATGAACCCCTCGTATTCATCGAAGTCCAGCAAGGTGAGTATTTCGGAGAAGACGATATTGTACGCCTTGAAGACGATTTCGGCAGGAGTTGACAGGAGCCACATGTACGATCGCAAGGAAAGGGAACTCTTCGTTTTACTCTATGAGACGGCGTCATCTGCAGGCATTGATGTCATTGAGGATAAACTCAACCGTAAGGGCGGGGTCTGTCGTTTGGATGGGCGTGTTCATGTTATCTTCGATGAACAGGCGCCTTACCGTGAAAAGAACAGGCTGATCCTGGAGGGAATTGGAAAGACCGATTTAGATATGACATACCTGCCCCCCAAGGTAAGGGTGATGCTGAACAGGCAGGATGCTTCAGAGGAGTCGGAAGACGACAGTCAGGATTCGGATTTCATCAAGGGTGATCAGTGACTCTCCTGAAGTGATTAAGTTCTCATGACTATAGTTTACGAGGTAAAAAATGAATATTGACCTTCGATATCAAAAAAGCAGGAGATCTATGAAACCTTGTGTTTGACACCCGAACTTAATGTGCTACCGGTTTTCCCCTCATCTGGTACAAGCGTATTTCCCTCTGGGCATCGACATTGTTTTTGTTGATCTCCAGGGCCTTCTCAAAGGCCTCGATCGCTTTCTTTGAGCTTTCTTTCTTCAAGACCCAGCCATAGATCACCCAGAGGGTGTCCGATCCGGGAAAGCGATTCAACCCGTCTCGAATGGCCGACTTGATCTCCAGGGGGTTGCCGGCCCCTGTGTTCTGCAGTCTGAGGAACAAGGTCTTCACAAAAGACTCTACAAAGAGTTTCTCCTCAGGCCTCATCTTCACACAGAGCTTGAAGTTGTCAATGGCATTCTGATAGTCCCTGGCCTTCAACAGCTCGGTGGCCTTACTGAACAGGATCTCGGCCTGGAGGCTCTCATCGATGCCTTGCGGCTCCTCGATGGACTTGCCTTCACGCAATTTACTTATGTTGGTGTAAGCCTTCTGGATCTCGGTGAAGATCTCGTTGGCGAGCAGTTTCACCTCGGGATCATCGGCATAGGCATACGTGTCGGGGTGATTGGCCTTGACGATCTTGATATAGGCCCTCTTGAGGCCGCCATCGGATATCATTTTGTCAACGCCCAGGACTTCGAAGGGATCCTGGTCTTTGATGGTCTTAAGCTTGTGTCTTAGTGTGTCAATGAGCGCCTTATATTTACTTTCCTCGAAGCTGACATCTCCGGTGCAGAAGAGACTGAGCAGAGCACGTGAGGGATCCTGTCCAAGAAGGAGGATCTCGGCGACCGTATACTGGCGGATATCTTCCAGGTCAATGCCGGTATCTCCCGGCAGGGTGTCCACCATCACTTTGGGTATGGCATCAGCAAAGGGGGAGAGTGCAGTGATAATATTTGCAAAAGGGGTATGTTCCATCACGCCTTTGCGGATGAGGTGGGCCATTTCAATCTTGCTGAGCTCAGGCTGTTTATTTATCTCCCCCTTTGGGACCTTCTGGGCTGTACCGTTCTCCCAAGAGAAGATATCCAGGAAGCGCTTTTCTGTCTGTGCCTTAAGTGCTTCGTTGATCTCGAGGGGCTGGACTAGGCCCATCTCCAGGAGGATGACACCTTGCTTCCTGCGCTCCAGACGAGAGGTGTCGAGCGACCGTGTATTCTCATCTTCTGAGATCATCCCCATTCCGACAAGGATATTTCCCAGCAGCTCGTCGGTTCTATTGGACTGTATGGCACAGAGCCTGCCGTCCTTGAAGATGAGGCCCTTCTTCCATTGATCTGTAGAGACAAAGATGATCCCGGTGAACTGAGACTCCAGCACATCCATCATCACCAATGGGAACGGGAACTCCTCAATGCTGAACATGTTTTCCATGCTCTCTCATTATCGGCAAATGGGATGTCGAGCAAGAGTAAATTAACATGTGTAATATGAGAGATAGGTGCTAGGCACCAGATATCAAGGATTTGATAAAGAAGGATATTCCTTGTTCCAGGGCCTCAAGCCCAGTACGTCGAGTTGATAACGTCTTGTGCCATTATGGAGGATATTGGTGATTATGTGAAAAATGTGAAGATCTTGTATTAAGATCAAGTACCTGATAAACAAATTAATTCATATCGATATGAAAAGAGGGGGTGTGCGGATGAGATTGCAAGCAAAGGTACTCGTCATTGTGTGTTTTATGTTGGCCATGCCTTGTATAATACCCCTAAGGGCGGCGGATGAAGAGGTTAATAACGGCCAGGACTTCACCAGGCCTGTCCGTCGTTTTGATACGCTCTTAAGATACGATGATATGATCGGAGACGCCAGCAGCAGCACACTGACATTGCACGCTGGTTTGCCTTTTGAGTTGAGGAGAGGCTGGATGGTATCTCTGAGCGCCGAACTTCCCTATATCAGGACCAAGGGAATCAGCCCGAATAATCCTGAAGGTAAATCAGTAAATGGCTTCGGAGAAGTCTTTACCGAGGCATTGTTCATTGCCCCAACAAAGGGCAAGTGGACGTATGTAGTCGGGGCGCAATATATACCCCCGACTGCATCCAAGAAAGAATTGGGAACAGGAAGGTACCAGCTCGTGCCGTCTGCGGGGTTCAAGTATGATCTGAGTGGCTGGATGCAAGGGGCCTGGTGTGCGGTGATGGCCCGGGAAGCCTTTGATGTAGCAGGTTATAGCGGCTATTCACATATCAACCAGACCATCATCCAGCCCATGTTCAACATCAATCTCCCTGACCTATGGTTCGTCACTTTCGCACCCGAGATTCGTTATGACTGGAGGAATTCAAAATGGTTCATACCCTTTGATATAACAGCGGGCAAAATGATTACAAGAAGAACTATGATGTCCATAAATTACAAATCAGCCATCAATGATGACCAGAAGCTGTATGTGGATGAGGTTGAGGGAAGGGTGGGTTTCTTTTTTTAAACCGTCTTTTTGTGAGATACTTACAATTTGACAAAGTAATAGCCGCGTTATTCGATAGGAGTAAAACCCTTCCCTGAGTGGAAAGACTTTTCTCATATATTCAGCCTGTTTCCGTGGATCATTTTGATAACATACTGAAAAAACTCGGGGTCGCTTCATAGCATAATTATTGCTTATAAAATATCATTACGGCAATACTGGAATACTCATGAAAAGCGGGGAAGATCACAAGGACTTGTCCGATAACAGAGAACTCTTATATATTATTATACAGATAAAAAGTTTTTTGGATCATTTTGATGAAGTGCACATGGTGGAACGGGAGGTTCTATGAGAAGTATCCGCATTGCGACCTTTATCATCCCATTATTTCTCTGTCTGTTCTTATTCTGCGCATGCAACAAACATCATACAGGTCACAAAGCAGCAGCAGAAGAAGCGGTTACTCTTAGCATCACCTCCCCTGCAGGAAATGTGATAATTACCGAAGGGCAATCGATTAATTTCGCAAGTGCAGTCAGCGGCGGCACAGGGCCTTACACCTATCAATGGAATTTTGGTGGTGGACCGCCCAATTCTAACGAGCAGGATCCCGGCTTTGTCACGTTTAATTCACCAGGGACCTATACGGTCACTTTAATGGTGAAAGATTCAAAGGATGCGACTTCGAGCGAAACGAGGATTATCAGTGTACGTTCCCCGGCGAAGACGGAAGGGCTCATTGTCAGCGCCGGTGTGGATCACTCACTTGCAGTAAAGCCTGATGGAACGCTCTGGGCATGGGGATACAATTTGAGTGGCCAGCTCGGGGACGGAACCTGGTCGAACAGAAATACACCGATTCAGATAGGTACGGATACCGATTGGGTTGCAGTAAGTGCCGGAGACACATTCTCGCTGGCACTCAAATCAGACGGCACTCTGTGGGGTTGGGGCTCAAACGCATCAGGGACCGGCTCCGTGAGTATCATCAATACTCCTGTACAGATCGGCTCAGAGAGAGATTGGGACATCATGAGCGCTGGAAGTGGGTTTGTTCTTGCACTCAAGACCGACGGAACGCTCTGGGCATGGGGCGGTAATAGTTCCACACCTATACAAGTTGGATCGGACAACAATTGGACCATGGTAAGTGCAGGTGTGGAACATAATGCCGCACTCAAGTCCGATGGAACGCTCTGGGAATGGGGGCTTATATATAACCCCCAGTACGGGGACTTTCCTCATGTAGCAGATGATACTCCAGTCCAAGTGGGCTCAGATAGGGATTGGATTGCCGTGAGTACAAGCGGAGATCATACCCTGGCCATCAAGTCCGACAGATCTCTCTGGGCGTGGGGCAATAATGGTTATGGCCAGCTTGGAGACAACACTACTATTTCAAAATATTCCCCCACCCCGATTGGCACTACAACGGGATGGATTGCCGTGTGTGCAGCGAATGATTTCAGCATTGCCCTGAAGAGTGATGGGACCCTCTGGGCATGGGGAAACAACTATTATGGCCAGCTCGGAGACGGCACGACAAAGGACAAGATGACCCCCATTCAAGTGGGCTCTGATAAGGATTGGGCAATGGTCCATGCCAGCTATAAACATACCATTGCCCTCAAGACGGACAGCTCAATCTGGACATGGGGGGCTAATTGGGAAGGGCAGCTCGGCAACGGAAAGAACGCTGATAGGGATGTTCCTGGAAAGATAAATTTTTAGTTTTTTAAGATAAGAAGAGTACAGGAGACAAAAGGCATTCTGCCTTTTGTCTCCTGTTTTATTTACTTTTCTCCACCAAGGATAAGGGGCAGGCCGTTTTTCGAATTTCCGATGACAACGATCTTCGTGTTGGAACTCACAGCGAGCTTCTCGGTGGCCTCGATCCCCTTCCATTCAAGGAGTTGAGGGTTTAACCCCTGGGAAACGATCTTCTGGAAGTCCGTGATGCCCTGGGCCTCGATGCGTTTGCGTTCAGCCTCCTGTTGTTCCTTCTGGAGGACAAATTTCATCTGCTCGCTTTCCTGCTCTCTCTTGAGCTTTTCCTGGATTGCATTAGCGATGACAGTCGGCAATCCCACCTTCCTTAACAGGACCTGATCACATATCACGCCCTTGCTTTTGGTGAGCTGCACGAACATATCCTGCATCTCACCGGCGATCTTGTTGCGTTCGGAGGAGTAGAGCGATTTTGCGTCGTAGGACGCCGTTATCTCGCGTATTGCCGATCGGAATTGCGGTTCCACAACCACTTTCGTGTAGTCGCTGCCGATTTTTTTATAGATCTCTGCAGCCTTATCCGGATCGGCTCGGAAGAGAAGAGATACTTCAAGGTCTATAATGAGCCCTTCTCTGGATGGGGTTTCAGCCTTCTCCATTATCTCCTGGGTCTGCACCGACATAGCGACAACACGAGTAAATGGGACAACAAGCCTTAAGCCCGGAGAAAGTGTATCTGATGAAACATAACCGAAGAAGTCTTTCACGCCCACATGCCCGGCAGGGACCATTGCAATAGGATTCAAGAATAGAAGCCCTAAGATAATGATAACGACAAAGATGATTGTCTTCTTCGGGAATTTTATCTTCAAAAGCCTGTTAGGGTTGATTTCTATAATATCCGGATTGTTTGGGTTCATATCTATCTCCCTTTTTGTCAGTTTGTTCATGGGGTATTCAAGACCTGTTGAGAAATATTGTCAAACGTATCTTTTGCGCTCACCAGGCATTCACGGAGGGCAACAAGTTCGGCCTGAATGAAGTAGGCTCCAAGGCCGCGTAAGTGTTCAAGGCCATGGCGATCCGGGAAGGATTCCCATCTTATCGTAGATGGGTCGTATGACCTCCTGCATGGCTCTGAGCCTCCGGTAAAATAACAATGCCGCTGCAACACAGACAAAACCGCTGATGGTAAGTGTCATGGGGGCGCCGATTGAAGAAGCCACCGAGCCTGCATAGAGGCTGCCGAAAGGCATTGTGCCGGCAAATGAAACGGCAAAAAAGCTCATGACTCGCCCCCGCATGTCCTCATCGAGAATGGTCTGGACGATTGTGTTGCTCCCGACCATCTGCACCATCATCCCGAACCCTGTAACGGTCAACAAGACCGCTGAGATAAGCACGGACTTGGATATGGCGAAAAGGATGATGCCTGTACCAAACAGGAAAGAAGAAAGAACGATGAGGCGTTCAAGCCCGAGGACCGTCTTCCGCGATGCCAGGAATAGTGCGCCGACAATGGCACCAAGGCCTGTGGAAGCCATGAGGAATCCAAGTGTCTCCGGTCCGCCCTTGAGGATGTCCTTGGCGAAGACGGGCATCAAAATGGCATAAGGCATCCCCATGAAGCTCATGAGCGCCAGGTTGAGCAGGATATACCTGATGGGAATGAAATCCCGGACATAGTTAAATCCGACTCTCAGCTCATTGATGAGACTGTCCTTTACCCTTACTATCTCGCGCCTCTCGATTTTCATGGACAACAGGGCAACCAGTACTGCCAGGAAACTGAAGCCATTGATGAGAAAGCAGGTTCCTTCACTCGTCATGCCGATGAGGATGCCTGCAACAGACGGCCCCACAAGCCTTGCGCCGTTGAAGAGGAATGAGTTCAGGGCAATGGCATTGCCCAGGTCCGCTTTGTTTTCGATCATCTGTACGACGAATGACTGGCGTATAGGCATATCAAAAGAATTTATAATTCCCAGAAGGAAGCTTAAGATAAAGAGATGCCACACATGTATCAACCCCGACAGGGTGAGAAAGGCGAGTGCGAAGGCCTGCAGCATGGCGCAGGACTGGGTGGCGATCACCAGACGGTAACGGTCCATACGGTCTGCGTACACGCCTGCAATGGGTGAGAAAAACAGCATGGGGATCTGGGTTGTGAAGCCGATGGCGCCAAGGATCATGGCAGACCCGGTGATCCGGTAGACAAGCCAGCTCATGGCTGTCTGCTGCATCCATGTCCCCATGAGGGATATGCCCTGACCGCCGAAAAAGAGCCGGTAATTTCTCGAGTGCAGGGCCCTTAAGGTTGATTTCATTTGATTCAGTGTCTGTCGTTTTAACATATGGCTTGGGGCATAGCAGTAATTTACCTGGGCTCGCGTTACGGATTTTTAATAATGTAATTTGTTATTTTATATTTCATGCCGTTCCATGTAAGAAGGTCCTCACTCAATCGGCCCTATGTCCATCCCTGTCAGTGTCATAGAGATGTGAGATCACTTTGTCAAAGTTAAACCTGCTTATCGATGAATAACCTCTAAGATTGAAGCCATAGGAGATTGAGAAACTGTTTTATACCAAAACTCAACAATACATTACCCATAACCATTTTTTCAGCATACAGCGTATATAAAAATGACCCTTAGTTACCACGCAGGCATTATTCAACCAGCCGTACTATGGATTTCAGTAAGCCCGCAAAAGAGAAAACAATGACTGTGTAGACTTTTCTAATCATCCTGGTATCTATACGTGTATCATCAGGAGGTGAAGAATACGATGTGCGGTAGGTTCATACAGATCGCTGATCCCGAGAAGATAAAGGTCAGCATCCTCGACCTGGAGATAGATGATACGGTCCGAGAGAGATTCGAGCCGCACTACAACATTGCCCCAACCCAAGATATTCTCACCATTCTCAACATGCCCACCCCGAAGCTTACCTTTACTCACTGGGGGCTCATACCGTTCTGGGCCAAGGATAAGACAATCGGGTACAGGATGATCAATGCCCGAGTTGAGACTATAGCGACAAAGCCTTCTTTCAGGGAGTCATTTAAAAAGCGACGCTGTATCATCCTGAGTGATGGGTTCTTCGAATGGAAACAGGAGCACAAGACCAAGACGCCCTACTTTATACGGATGAGAAATAGTGAGCCCTTTGCCTTTGCAGGTTTATGGGATAACTGGACCAATGAGCAAACTGGAGAAACCATCGTCTCAAGCACCATAATCACAACCGATGCCAACCCCCTTATCGGTGAAATCTATAACCGGATGCCTGCTATTCTAAAGCCGGATATTTACCGAATCTGGCTGAACCCACTCCCTGAATCAGCGAACAATCTCATGAAATGTATCAAGCCCTTTCCTCATGATGAATTGGAGGCCTTTGAGATTTCCAAGCTTGTGAACAGTCCTCAAAACGATTCACCCGAGATCATCAAGCCGGTCCATGCTCAATAAAAGGTTTGAATGCACAACATCATGTTTACTGACTATATGCCCATGAAAAGTAAAGAAGCCCCTCTCATCGGGGGCCTCAGTTATCGGGCCGTACTTTCATGAATTGATTGGCTCCCATTACTGAATTATATTGGAAAGATAAGAGGTTACAAAAGACATAGAATACTTTGTTATAAGATTGACGTGGCCTAAAGTATAATCCCGCAAACAACATGAAGATAGAAATATTATAATCAACCTTGCAAAGTAACTGTATTAATTATAGAATCAAATATTATATCAAGAGGAGTTCCCATGAGGAAAAAGAGTCTGAAGTTCGTTCTGATGGTCAATATGGCTCTGGAGATCAAGGGTGATCAGGCACAGGTCGTTGTGAAAAACATCAAGGTAAAGCCTACTGCCGTATCCTTGCCGATCGAGACTATTCCTGCCAAGAAGGGAAAACCTGTAAAGAAGAAAGCCAGGAAATCAATCCATGACATCGTATTAGAGACAGCGAAAAAGGTCTCCAAAGTATCGGGCGAGGGAGTCTTTTCATCGGTGGATCTATATAATCAGGCTATCAAGAAATACCCTGAGCTGAATAAGAATAGTTTTAACACGACTGTCATATCGACAGCACCTGAACATACCTCCTGGAAATATTATCCCAATGGGAAGGACTATCTGGTATACATGGGCAAAGGGAAATATAAGCTGAGAGAAAAGGCCGAGTAGGTTGTTATGCTTATTGATTGGTCAAGACTCCCGGGGACTCTTGAGATGTCTCGGAAAATAGTAGTAGCTTGGGCAAAGGCCAAAATAAGTTGAGAGAATCTGCAGTCGGTCTCCATTATATCAATTCAATACATACGAGGAGGATATTATGACAAAATCAGATTTAGTTGATGTTATGGCAGGCAAAGTAAAGATATCTAAGTCAGCAGCACAACTAGCGGTAGATGCTTTCACAGAGTCAATTGCTAGTGCCCTCAAGAAAGGCGATAAGGTAACCTTAGTAGGCTTTGGAACCTTCGATGTTGCCAAGAGGGCAGCCAGAGAAGGCGTGAATCCGCAGACCAGGCAGAAGATAAAGATCAAGGCAAGCAAGGCTCCTCGTTTCAGGGCAGGCAAATTATTGAAAGACGCGGTGAATAAATAAGATTGTGAAGAAGCAACCTAAGAAAAGGGATCTCACTGCAGCTGTGAAGAAGCAACCCAAGAAAAAAGAAACTCCTGCAGTCGTGAAGAAACAACCCCAGAAGAAGGAGATTTCTGCTGCCGTGAAGAAACAATCCCAGAAGAGGGAGCTTCCTGCAGCTGTGAAGAAGCAGCCAAAGAAAAAAGAAACTCCTGCAGTTGTGAAGAAACAACCCCAGAAGAAGGAGATTGCTGCTGCCGTGAAGAAGCAACCCCAGAAAAGGGAGCTTGCTGCAGTCGAAAAGAAGCAAACCAAGAAAAAAGAAACTCCTGCAGTCGTGAAGAAACAACCCCAGAAGAAGGAGATTGCTGCTGCCGTGAAGAAGCAACCCCAGAAGAGGGAGCTTTCTGCAGCTGTGAAGGAGCAGCCAAAGAAAAAAGAAACTCCTGCAGTCGTGAAGACTCAGCCCAAGGAAAGGGAGCTAACCGTAGCTGTAAAGACTCAACCCAAGAAAGAGGAGCTTTCTGTAGTCGATCTCGGGACACGATACAAGTGTTATAAGTGCGGGACCAAGTTTTATGACCTGGGCAGACCACAGCCCCTTTGCCCTTCATGTGGAGAAGACCAGAATAATGAAGAGACAAAGCGGATGCTCAAGCGGAAGAGAAGACGGCGATCAGCCTACATGGGTAAGGCAGACCCTACCATTATTGCCCCGGAAGAGAGAGATGACGTGGTCGAGGTTGTTAATGAAGTCGATGCTGAATATACGTTAGATGTGGATGATATTGTCCTGGAGGAGAGCGCAGACACGGATAAAGAATAGAGATTGATATCGATCAAGGTTAAGGCATTTTATGTATTTTCCCAAGGCTTGTTACAAGCTGTTTGCCGAGCTCATGGCACGTTTTTTTTGCTTCCTCATTTATTGGTCGTTCGAATTCAGCCGTTTCACCTACTTTTGTAAAGAATCTCTGAGCAAAAGAGTCCAGTGGCTGCCTCACTTTTCCACCGCCTCCATGGGATATGAAGAGTACAGCCGGTTTCCCTTTTACAGGCTCACCTGATTGGTCCCAAAGATACATATCGTCAAAAAAAGTCTTGATGGTACCGGCAGGGTACGAGAAATAATCAGGCGTACCAAGAGCAACCGCATCGGCTGACATGAATTCCTTCATAGTTACCCGATGTTCATTTGTGTTCATGAGCTCCACATCCGCACCTGCTTCTCGAACTCCATCCGCAAGGGCTTCTGCGAGTATTCTTGTGTTTCCAAATTGCTGGCTATGATAAATGACAAGGATTTTTTTCATATGGTATCCTCCGGTCAGATGAATCATATGTACCATATTCTTAGTTGAGAAAGGGTATAAAAGGAAGATCATCCCCGTGCAGTAAATTCTGTGGAGGTAAAGCGTATGAAGATCATTGCATTCAACGGAAGTCCAAGGAAAGACGGCAACACCACCACGTTGATAGGCTATCTCTTACGGGAGATCGAGAAAGAGGGCATTGAAACGGAGCTCGTTCAGCTCTCGGCAAAGGCGATTCACGGGTGCATTGCCTGCTACAAGTGTTTCGAGAATAAGGACAGGCGGTGCGCCGTTAAGAACGATGCGGCGAACGAGTATATCGAAAAGATGACGACTGCTCAGGGTATCGTTTTGGGATCTCCTTCCTATTTTCAGGATGTAACAGCGGAGATGAAGTCCTTGATCGACCGGGCGGGCTTCGTCGGATTGGCAAATGGGAGGATGTACAAGAACAAAGTTGGGGCTTCTCTATCCTGTTTTCGTCGCACCGGAGGGATGCATACCATCGAAACCATGAACCACTTCTTCTTTAGCAACGAGCTTATCATCGCCGGCCGGGCAATGAGCGTTGCCAGAGAAAAGGGAGAGGTGGCAAAAGATGAGGAAGGCGTCCAGATGGCGCAGATCCTGGGACAAAAGATCGCTTGGATGGTGAAGAAGCTCTACGGCTGAAACCGGCTTTGGGAAGAGGCACCGTGAGGGCTCGCTGCTTCGGTGGAGAACCCCGAATGCCGGATTGATTCGATTGGGCAAAGCTGGTCTGTTCTCTCCGGCGCAGGTGATGCCGACCTTTGGATATGGAAATAATAATTGCGGCTCAATTACTATTGTATATCAGATAAGAAGATCATCAGTTTCTAGGCATTTCAAAACTAGAAAGTTATCGCAGTTATCAACGGCTTAGCCAATATGAATAGTCTGATCAGAAAACTATACCGGGATGGAGATCAATGGTTTTTTTCCATAAAGGCCTTAAGAGAAAGGGCGGCTTTATGACACATATTTCCAAAAAACCATCTTCCGATTGGCCCTAACAATTTGCTAAGTAGCCTGGGTTCGTAAGCTACGATATAGGTAAATTTAGTTTTTCCTTGGCCTAACGGTTCCAGCCGGTAATCTTCGCAGAGAGCATTTACAATAGGACGATTGATTGCAGTTAAAAAAAAGGTGAATCGCTTTCCGGGATCCCAAGCAATAAATTGTTCATACACTGTCATGGGTTTGAGGGTTACTGTTCTAGTAGTACCCACACCAAACGGTTTAGGACTTGTCCATTCTACTTTGATGATATCTTTGAACCACTTAGGCCAGGCTTCTCCATCTTCAAAAACTTTAAACACCTGCTCTGGAGAAGCATTGATTTCCACCTCATTTACAAATCGGAGAGGTGCCGATTCCAAAAAACTTAAGTCAACTGAACGACAATTGAATTTCATACCATCCTCCTATTTCAGTATATTATGAATATAATATTAATAGAATATTAAAAAGCAAGATAATGGGGGATTTTTTAAAGAGTGTTGATACTGGGTGCCATTTGATACACACAGATATGGACTGCTTTAATGCATAGGTTTCAAACACAGATCTTCAGTATTCAGGCATCTCAAAACCGTGATGAAATCGCAGTTATCAACACTCACAAAATCTTTACGCCTTTGAAAGTAAATTCTGGACTTATAGTCATAGCATCAACCATCTGGAGTTTACCTTCTTTTATCCGGTAGATTCCGAGGATGTAACATGATGAATTCCGCCATCCGAAATAGGCATTCCCTAATTTAACAATAAAACATTCCTTTCCGTTTGATAAGGGAAAGTACTCAGATCCGTGGGACTCAAGAAAATCAAACTCGTTATAAGATGAATGGAATGATTTACTATTAATAAACCTAAGCTGTTCATTGTAATCCTTGTCCACATCAATGTAAGATGTTTTATCAGGTTGCTGTTGATTTATTTTTAAAATGAGCATGCGGTAATACTTGGAGCCATTTGATTCAAATGCCAAGTGGCAAACAATCTCTTTTATGCCCTTGTTCTCAATATCCAGATACTGGTATTGACTTTCTTTCTGAAGGAAATTTTCTTTATAATCTCTCTTTACAATAGCCACTACTATATTCTCAACTTTCTCTGCAGGATAAGTCCATTCGGGGTTATTCATGAGAGATGTTGCTATGGGTGAAAAACCTGCCGAAAAATTCCTTGCAAGGGCATTTGCCTTTTCTTCAAGCACTTTAAATGACGGGTCATATTGATTGACGAGATTACCATGAAATTGTGTAGAATATGTGACTTCTATTTTGCCAAGACCACTTCTGCCCTTTACATTCTTAAGGCTGAACAGTTCGATGATGGTCTTTGGTTGATCATTTGCTGCATTATTGAGGAAATTATCTACAACAGCGATATATGTGCGTCTATCTATATGTACAAAACCGAGTGATGTAGCCCAGCAGATACCCCCTTCATCTTCATACTGATCTATAAAAGGGCCTTCTATTTTAACCAGTGATTTGTCACTATTCACATGGAAGAATTGAAAACGGTCGCAGTGCATTGTTCCTGCAGTATTATCAAGGATAATATCTTTGATGCCATCCTGCTCGACATCTTCGAGATAAAGGTCGGTCCTGGTTGAAGTGTTATTTAAGGTTGCTTCTATATCTGATACTTGCTCTTGGGTGGGTTTGTAATTCTTGCTGATGTAATCTAATATCGATTCTTTATTTCCATCACCTAAATTGTTCTTAATACTATCCTCAGTAAATCCTAATGAAGATACAATCAATCTCCCTGGCTCAAATGGAGTTGTTCTGATACGCTCTGCAAGCTTTTTGCGAACCTCCAAACACTCTTGCGTATCCCAATTTTTATACAATACAACACGGTCTTCATAGAATTTTTTCAGACGGGATTTCTGATAGGTTTTAATATCTATATGTTTTATTTGTGCCTTACCAGGGTTCTTCGCTGCACGCTTTTGCATTCTCAACTCTTTCCATTCTGCAAATCTTTGCCATTCTTCCCATCTTGCATCTCTTTGCCTTAGCCATTCACCCTGAGATGCAATGAATTCCTCCCTTTGATTTTGAGTCATTCCTTTTTGGGCTAATTCAAAGAGCCTATTCATCTCTGAATCTACTTCAACAAGTTCAGGGTCGGAACAGATGGCATTGTCGACAGGTGTCGTGGCCTTTTGGCAATTTAAACCGGAGACTGCAGTCGTTTCCGTTGTACTTCCTTTGGATATTAGAAATGCAAGAGAGAAGATAGAAATCATGAAGGCAAAGAAGACAATTTGAGTATAAAATTTCAGTTTATCGATTTTGACCTTCTGCAACAAGTGCGTCCCCCTCTCAATCAAAAAAGATATGATACATAATTACCATATTTAGTTAAAACAATGCATCCAGCTTTTGTTGTCCGTGTAAGTCTTGATATAGACCCACTTATGAATATACCACCGTAACTTTTATTGACCACTGACTGTTGATAACGTGCCATGAGTTACGTTTTGCCCATACTGAATATCTCTTTTGATAATCTCTCCCTCCTCAACTCAGTGTGAATGGGGGCAAAACGGGGGCAAATCTGAGAACAAAAGAAAAAGGCTAACAAGTTAGTATCTGTAAGCCAATGTTATTATTGGCTCCCCGGGTAGGACTCGGTCACTACGGTCGAGACATCGTGTCTCTCCCTGCGTGACCTCCCCTCGGGTTCCTGCCGCGGCACATCCTGTGCCGCTCTTTCTCCCTATCCGGTCGGCGGAACCCTCGCTTCGAGTCCTACTGGGAAAACCATAAAAATAAAGGCCCTTGTTTGCACAAGGGCCTTTTTAATCTTATGGCTCCCCGGGTAGGACTCGAACCTACAACCTAGTGGTTAACAGTCACTTTAATTGACTATCACTTAGAATCACAAAAAAGCACATAGATATTGACAAACAGACCATTTGAGCGTATATGTATATCACATTCGATCATTTTTGAAACCATATTTCCACCGATAAAATGGGGAGAGGATGGGGAGAGAATAATATTATTAAGGAGAGTTCGTGATGCCCGTGAAATGGATTCAAACAAATTATCCTGGTGTCCGTTATTACGAACACAAATCAAGAAAACATGGATTGAAGCCAGATCGATATTATGCGATTCGATATCAGAAAGATGGCAAAAGAAAAGAAGAGGGTCTAGGGTGGGGTAGTGACGGATGGACTGCTCAAAAGGCTTTATTCGAACTAGCAGAGCTGAAAGAGGCATATGTAACTGGCAATGGTCCAAGCAGACTCTCAGATAGAAGAAAACTTGTTCAAGAGGAGAAAGAAATTAAGGATGAAGCCGAAAAGAAAACCGCGCTTGAACGGATAACATTTGGAGAGTTTTTCAAGACGACGTACTATCCAACTGCTCAAACAAGCAAAAAGATAACGAGCTATGAGAAAGAGGACACATTATATAGGATCTGGATCGAACCGATCATCGGAGAGAAACCCTTTAAACAGATTACCCAGATTGATATCGAGCGAATAAAGAAAAGACTTCTAGATAAAGATAGAGCCCCAAAGACCATAGAGTATGTTTTTGCAGTTATCAGGCAAGTATGGAATATGGCTCGGCGAGAGGGTCATATTGATGTTGACTCACCTACTAAGATAGTCAGGAAACCAAAGAGGGATAATCGACGATTGAGGTTTCTAAGCAGAGAAGAAGCATATGATTTACTTGACCATATAAAGACTAGAACTCCCCAACTGTATAATATATCTCTTCTCTCATTACATACAGGAATGCGCGCAGGAGAGATATTTCCGCTAACTTGGGGAGATATTGATTTAAATCGAAAGATAATAACTATACGAGATCCTAAGAATACTCAGAATAGAGCTGCATACATGACATCTGAAGTTGAAAAAATGTTTATAGGTATGGAACGTAAGGGACATGATGATCTTGTTTTTCAAGACAAGCGACATGGTAACAGAATCAAAGAAGTATCCCATGTGTTCCGTTTGATAATAGATGAACTTGGTTTAAATAAAGATGTGACTGATCCACGCCAGAAAGTTGTATTCCATACTCTAAGACATACCTTTGCTTCGTGGTTAGTAGAAGGTGGGACTGATCTATATATTGTCAAGGAACTCATGGGTCATAGCACACTGAGAATGACAGAACGATATTCGCATGTTGGGCAAAATGCCTTGCAAAGTGCGGTTAAAAATCTTGATATGAGTTTAAGCAAACATTCTAAAGCTTATCTCAAGAAGGAGGTTTAACAAGACGAACCTGAATTGATATCCATGCTACAAAGTCATAAAAGCACCTGGCGCTCTATATTCTTTACTGATGAACACTTCTCATATAATACTATATTGTTAAATATAATTGTACCCCACCATGAAATGATTCATCAACCAAGAGAAGAGCGGTCTGGAATCTAACGCAGTTTTATCATTCACCATGTAATTGATAGTATATATTATTTTATGGATGCTATGTGATTGCATTACATATTGTAGCAACAAGCATTTACTGAACTAGGGGGTCGATGACCAAAAAGAAGCTGACTTGGAGGTTACAAAATGAAAAGAATAGCGATAATTCTATTGACACTCTTAATCTTCGGCTGTGTCTCTTACCCGAATCTTCCTATCCACAAAGGAATGACAAGAGATGAAGTCCGAGCTAACTTTGGTCCCACATACTGCATATATACATCCACGATAGGGGACTACCACACAGAAATCTGGACTTATACCAAGCAATATGGTGAGTTAATGTGGGATGCACCGCCTTGCTCTGGTGTTTATAAAATAATCTTTAAAGATGACGTAGTTTATGGTTGGGAAAATTTCTAGGAGGACTCATGAACATCGGAGATTGTATCAAATGTAAAAAAAATTTCTTATGACCGGAGGTTCCCTGCAAGGCAAAAAGACCTTCACTCTCGGCAAGACTTACGATCATTGAGAAGCTTTGGATTTAAAAAAGTCATTACTTTTCCGATTTTGTTTAACAATATATTAACACGTAGAATGGCTCCCTGCCGCGCACCATGCCCATGTTTAACAAAGTCCTGTAGTAAATGACCCCCATCCCTCTCCGCATGTTTTTTACTTACCATCCCCGTTAGGTCAACTACAATTCAACATATTGCTAGATATGCCTTCTCCTTACAGTTTTCGTTTATTCAGTTACATGGCATGCTCTGCTCCCTAGTAAGTTGAACGAAGAAATTAAGTATCTTTTGAGAATTATAGATACCAAACTATATTTTATTTCAATGATTTAAATTGACATCAACCCCCCGCTTAAGGTAATTTAAAAAAAATTAAAAAATGAAAGGAGCCCTCTATATGAGGAGACCAACACCGCCTCAGTCAGAGATAGAATACATTCAAGTAAAAAAAGCATTCTGCTACTTAAGGGACATTGCCGAAGTGTCTCTGGACGTAATTGGGAAGCACTGTAACCGTCATCCAGGATCTATCTTGCAATATAGAAGTAGAACCCGAATAACCCCACCAGCTATCCGATTGAAGTTGATCGAGTTGGCGAAAAATCATGGATATGACCCAACAAAAATGATCGAGTAACTTTCACAAAAGTAGCAACCCAAATTGATGAAGGAGTAATTTATGAAACAAGGAAGACAACTGCGTCAAAAACCAGATCTATCTGCGATGAAGAGAAACTGGGAAGCACCATATGTAGTTAGAAGACAGAAGGAGCTAGACAAATTTTCGGGTGGTATTCTCAATGCAAGGACACTTGCTAACCTCGATTCTAAAGGTTTGGGACCAAAGGGAAGAGTAAAGATAGGCAAGAAAGTAGCTTATCCTACTCTAAGTTTGGTTGCATGGATGGAAGAGAGAGGAGAAGCATGTGGCACCGATGTATATTTCAGGCAGATATAATGAATATAAAGTCATTTCTTTAGATAAACTCCTTGAAAAGGATTTGAAGAGTGAGCCTATCATTGAAGGGGTGCTAGATAGGCGTGAAAGTCTTGAGATATGCGGAAAAGGGGGTGTAGGAAAATCAGTCCTTAGTCTCAATATTGGTCTTTACTTAGCGTGCCCCCATATATGCAGCTCTCTTTTATCTAATGAAGGACCACCATATTCTCTATTTGGTTTATGGTCTATACCAAAGTCGGTAAAGACCTTGTTTATTCAATCTGAAAACTCTTCACGAGCAACAATAGCTAGAGCGGAAAAGATCTTCTCAGGAAACCCTAAATTCAGAGAAGGTGCAGATAAGATATTCATGCCCATAGACAATAATGATGAAATAATCATCAGTGGGCCGCTTACAGATTCACAGTTCCAAGATGCAGTAATGAATTTAATAACATCCTGTTCTATAGATGTAGTTATTATTGATCCTCTGATTTCCTTTCATGATAAGGATGAGAATGACAATGCAAGGATGAGAGAAAGCTTAAATTGCCTTACAGAAATAATGACAAAAACAAGAGTGGCGACAATCATCATACATCATGTTGGCAAAAATAACACAAACAATGAGGGCCGTGGCGCATCTTCAATCGGAGATTGGGCACACAATATAATGCTTGTTGATAATATTTATGTCCATAAAGGAGAGACGGGCATAGCACCAGCTTTACGAGTTACGCATACTAAGTCAAGAAATCATGAACTAACACCTGAATTCGCACTCATTAGAGATGAAAACCTTATTTATAGGAGGTGTTCATCAGGTGAGAAAGAAGAATCTCATGAAAAAGAACTCAAAGGAGTTGTGGCTGCCTTACAAGCTTTGGGGGGTAAGACAGATACACAGGCCGAGTTAGTAGAATCTGTCGTGAAGATAGTAGGATGTAAGACATCTAAGGCTAAGGAATTAATAACAGGAGCATCCGTGAAAAAGTTAATCATGCCGGTGCAAGGGGGGAAGACTATTGGATATCGACTATCCGAAAATGTATGATTGGCCACACGGCCACAATGGCCATAAAGATTATGTGGCCATACATAATTATTTAATATCATGGGCGATATTAACTAATTTTGTAAAGCCACGAGGCCTTTTGCCAAAACCCCCCGTGGCCAAGCATAACCCATTGATATTAAAGGAAAGCCACAATGTCACATGGCCACTATAAAGGATATTGTCGTGGCCAAAGAAATTGGCCCACGAAATACCTGTAAACTTTATAGCCGAATTTTTTGCAACCAAAGAGATAATTGGGAGATATTAAGATGAAAGACCTTGAAACGAAAAAGAAATTTGTAGAGCTAAGAGCTTCCGGCCACAGCTATGCAAAGATCTCTACTGAGTTGAAGGTTTCAAAGCCCACCCTCATCAAATGGGGGAAGCAGCTTGAAAAAGACATAGCCGAGTTGAAGGATGCCATGATGCAAGATATCCACCTTCAATTTCAAATTTCAAAAGAGGCACGCAAACAGGTATTGTCCTGGCAACTCTTCCTCATACTTGACGCGCTGCGTTCACGAGATTTGACCAACGTGAAAACAGAGAAGCTCATGGATCAGCTAGTGAAGACCACCAACGCCCTTGACCGGATCGAAACAAAAGAAGGCCCCCCTGATCCCTTTGAGGAAATGTTAAAGGATGCAAAGGCTATAGCTCAACAAAGAAAGGGTTAGAAAGCAGTGAATATAGGCACATCCTGAGACATGTGTTGGCGGTATTAATTATAGAAAACGGACAAGTTAAAGTAAATAAAGGAGTAATCATGAAATACACAAAAGAAGATATAAAAAAATATGCAGTGCAGTATATTGAATCAGATGATCTAACAAGAGAATGGATTGAGAGCTTAAACTTTGATGATGATTCACTCAGAGTTTTTAAATGGGAAGCAGAAAATATTAGAGGGCAAAAGTGTTACGATTATTTGACAGATGTTTATCAACCAGAAGGAAAACTTATAGAAATAGCCTTCTCAATAAGACAAGAAGTTTGGATGGAGATTGATAATTATAAACAATTATCAAAAGATCTTAGAAAGTTTTTTAGGAATCATCATAAGAAGGATCATCCAGTGCTTTCTAATCTGTTAAATAAAGATTGTCTTAAGAAATTAATTTAGTTAGTTGTAATAACCAAGATCCGATCATACATAGCAGATTATGTAGCTAAGATTCCTTCGTGTGCTCTTAGAGATCTTTTCACAAAACCTTTAGTCTAGGCTAAGCGTTGGCTATGGTACGAAATCAACATATAGGGCATCTTATTTCAAACGCCACAGTTTGTCCAAGATCTTCACTATTTACCAACTCGATATCACCTCAAGTTATATTAAGACATTTCATTTTGATCTTTACAAAGGTTAATAATTACCTTAATATATAATGCTTAAATTTAATATTATACATCTGGATATATCATCTTCTGGGGGTTTATCTATGAGTACAAGGGGCATCCTTAAGATCATAGGCTCAATTGCGTCTCTTTCCATGATCATGCTCTTAGTCAGCTGTGGTGGAGGTGGAGGAAACAATTCCACCAGCAACGCTGAGAATCAAGCGGCTGTTGAAGTTTCAGGGCGGATACTTGATAGCAGCAGCATTCCAGTTGAAGGAGCAACTGTTACCTTTGCCAGTGTTCCTGTTGTTGTGACGACCGACAATTTGGGTAATTTTTCAGCCAAAGTTGCCCCTGGTGATCACACTATAACGGTCTCGAAGGACAACATAACGTTCTATCAGCAAGTATATACTGTCAATGAAGGACCGCCAATTTCTCTTGGTGACCTTTCACCAACAACTCCTTATTATCAAAATGGCGATGGCAGCAGCCCCAAGATTAACAATCTACAGATAGACTTTTCGACCAGTGACTGCATCATCACATGGCAAGTTTCCTCAATCTATGCTGTTGATTATTTTACTCTAACAATTCAGGACTCTTCCTCTTTACCTGTAATCCATACCGAATCTCATCTCACAGGTTCTTCATTCACTTACACTTTCGTCATGAATGATGCTGACCATATTCATCAGGCTTCTCGTAATCTTTACATCGTCCTAACAGCCTATTCTTCCTCTGGACAAACTGTCTCTGAATCTGTCACTGCTTACAATCCTCCTCCTTCTCAAGTTCAACTTCCTACTATCACTGCTCTCATTTCTGGCTTAGAAATTCAATGGCCTATGGTTTCAGGGGATACCGTTTACTACGAGGTAGGTGTTTCTCCTACAGATCCTGAATCTGGTACTCTCTATCTTGTAACTAACAATGACATCACCATAGGAAACCTCCCATCAGTCTTAGAATATGTTGCCGTCCGAGCCTGCGATGCCTTCGGTCCTGGTCCTTGGTCTCCTTTTTCTTCCGACACACCCATTTCTCTCATCCTTTGAAACTATCCATTGGACCTTGTAGCACATTACTTTAGCTTTCATTAGATCCACAAAAGGATAAAGATCATACCATTATCGCTACTCATAGACATGGGTTGAATAGTAGAGATCCCAATATAATGAAAATTGATATTCTTTGCGCGCGAGGGTAGCTCCCCTAAAAAAGGGGTGGGGGGGGGGTCGTGTTTTAAATCAGATCATTCCAACATTGACAATTCAGTCACATACTAACATTGACTATTCAGTCAGCATCATAAAGGTTAAAATGTGGGGAGAGAGTGGGGAGAAAATAGAGATAAACTAAAAAGGGCTTACAGGTGATAACCCGTAAACCCTCTTGATATCTGGCTCCCCGGGTAGGACTCGAACCTACAACCTAGTGGTTAACAGCCACCCGCTCTGCCGATTGAGCTACCGAGGAATGGTCAATGGACTGAATTGATAGCCGTGATTTCATTTCTTGTCAAGTGAGAATGCCTGGCTGTCAAGGGTAAAAAGGTAAGTTGTTTAAGGCCTTCAATGCACAGTTTGCAGCAAATGGTATGAGAAAACAATGATGATTTCCGTACTCAGTAAGCAGCCGGAGGTATACCGGATTTCTGATCACTGTTTCACTGATCACAAAAACGATCACTAGTCACTAATCATTAAAGACTCGGCTTCATTCAAATATGCGTCAGCAATCCTTTGTATCGCTCCGCCGTCCCTGAATATACCTCCCTGAGGCGCAAGATGAGGGCCTGAGTGATGGGGCCCGGGCATATGAGGTCATAGTCTTCTATTTGAGCAATGGGCTGCACATGTCTCAAGGTGCCTGAGAAAAAGGCCTCATCATACTCACACAGGTCCTGGGGGAGGATATGCGTCTCTTTCACTGTGTGGCCCATGTCTTTCAGTACGTCTATGACCACCCTCCTGGTGATGCCGGGAAGGACATTCTCCTTGGTGGGGGTCTCCACACAGGTTCCCTTGGCAAGGAATATGTTGGAGGTTGGACCCTCGGTAACAAACCCGTTGGTGTCCAGCATAAGGGCCTCATCGAACCCCTTTTTACGTACCTCTGTTCTCGCCAGGAAGCCGTTTACATAGTTGCCCACCACCTTGGCATGGACTGCTGCAGTCTGCGGGTGGAGCTTCCGATACTGGGATATGCCCACGCTCAACGGGGTGCTGAATCCATCCGGGTTCAAGCCCAGAGAGCTATAGTCAAGGCAGAATATTGCCACCGATACGTTCTCTGGCGGCCTTGGGCCCAGATCGATGTCGGTATAATAGGCATAAAACTTCGCTATGCCGTTTCTGACTGAATTGGTGCGTGCCGTGGTGATAATCGCATCCTTGATCTCTTCCCGTGTGAAGGGAATGTTCATATATGTCCTCTCGGCGCTGGAAAAAAATCTCTCCACGTGCTCTTGAAGGCAGATCAGTGCCGGGCCGTTCTTGGCAGGGACAACGGCCATTACATCGAACACGGCGGAAGCCCTGCTGAAGCTCTGTGAAAGGGGTGAGATCCGGGTCTCCATCCAATCAACAAACGTACCGTCCAGCCATGCCATGATCGTGTTTGCCATGGTGTATATCCCTATATGGGCTTTTTTTACGTGTCAAGAGAGCGATAGATGAATGTGGCCAGTGATCAAGAGTGACTGGTGATTCGTGAATAGTGACTGGACCTGTCCCCTCTCTCTGATCAGTTATCAGTGGTCGCTGTTTGCTGTGAGCGCTTTGCTTGACAAAGCCCTTCGTATGAAATAGTAGCATGATCTACTATTATGGATAAGGTACGAACTATTGATGAGATAAAGCTCGTCCCAGACACTATAGGGGAGGCGGGTATCGAGAAGGACCTCCGTATAGAACCCGGGACCATGATGGAGCTCTTCGCGGATAAGGACATAGAGGTGACCGAACCATTTGATCTCCATTATGAGGTGGCAAGGCACCATGAGAATATCCATGTGAGCGTGGACATCAAGGGCAACCTCAGCACCACATGCTCCCGTTGTATGTCTGCTATGGAATATCCTGTAGACCTTCATCTGGAGAGCGATTATATGCCTGCCCCCCCTGAGATGTCTGATCATCTGGAGGCAGAGCGGCTGAGCGAGGAGACCGGTTATTTCCGCAAAGAGATAAAGCTGGGCGAGTACATCATATCCGAGCTTGTCCTGTCTTTGCCTTTCATCTATATCTGCACAGATAGTTGCAAGGGCCTGTGTCCGCACTGCGGAGCCAACCTCAATGACGGTCCGTGTGCATGCACGCACAGCGCAGATCCAGGCTTCCAGGTGTTATTACAACTCAAGAAAAACTCTAAGTGATAGGAGTGAGCAATGCCGTTACCAAAGAGAAGACACTCGAGCACCAGGAGAGACAAGCGCAGGGCGAATGACGCTCTCAGCATGCCCGCGGTTTCCTTCTGCCCGAACTGCAAGGAGCCGAAGCCGCCGCACAAGATCTGCCCCAGCTGCGGATACTACAAGGGCAGAGAGGTGATCAAGAACACCAAAGCCGAGTGATGATTTTGAGATGCCGTATTGCCTGATCTTCCCAGGTCAAGGGAGCCAGTTCCCCGGCATGTCCAGAGGGCTCACCCTCATGAGGTCTGTTGATGACGGCCTACGAACCCTTATGGAGCATGGCCCTGAAGACGAGCTTGGGCAGACGGTTAATGCCCAGCCGGCGGTGTTATCCGTGAGTGTCGCTTTGTGGGAAGGGTCAGGGCTGAAAGACCCTGCAGTAGTGATGGGGCACAGCCTTGGTGAATATACCGCACTTGTTGCTGCAGGCAGTTTGCAGGCAGATAGTGCCCTTGAGCTTGTGAAAAAAAGGGCCGGTTTCATGGATGCCTCCAGCCCGAAAGGGGCCGGCAGCATGGCGGCAGTTATTGGTATGTCGGTGCATAATATTGAAGAGGTCATTTCCAAATTCAGCGATCTCTGGGTGTCCAACCTCAACGGCGCTTCCCAGGTCGTGATCTCGGGCAGCATCCATGCAATCGATTGTGCAACACCGCTGCTCAAAGAAAAGGGTGCCAGGCGGGTAGTGCCGCTCAAGGTCACGGTGGCATCCCATTGTCCGTACATGGCCCATGCAAGAGAAGCCCTTGAAGGATACCTTAAGGGAATCAAGATAAAAGAGCCGTCATGCCCCGTCGTCTCCAACGTGAGCGCCCGGCCGGAGGCCGACCCTGGGCGCATCAAGGTGCTTCTTGCAGAGCAGCTCGTAAGCCCGGTGAGGTTCGAGGAATCCGTGCGTGCGGCAGCTGGCCTCGGCATCGACCGTTTTATTGAGATCGGTCCGCGTTGTGTGTTAGCACCGCTGGTGAGGCGGATTGCGCCGGGGGCCAACGTGGAGGTAATCACGAATGATGAGCATTGACCTGAGCACACAGGTGGCCCTCGTCACCGGTGCAAGCCGTGGTATCGGCGCTGCTACGGCAAAGTCCCTTGGAATGGCAGGTGCACACGTGATCGTCAACTATAAGAACAGCCACGAGCGTGCCAGGGAGGTGGTCGGCGAGATCAAATCGGCAGGCGGATCTGCCGAGGCCATGTGTTTTGATGTGGCCGACGAAGCCCAGATAGCCAAGCATTTCAATGAGATCATGGCCTCCCACGGCAGGCTTGATATCCTTGTGAACAACGCCGGTATCTCAAAGGACGCACTATTTCTCAGGGTCAAACCTGAAATGCTCAATGAAATGATAGATGTAAATATCAAGGGGGCCTTTTTCTGCACTTTCCACGCTGCGAGATATATGATAAAGCAAAGACGTGGAAAGATCGTGACGGTCTCTTCCATTGTCGGGCTCGGGGGAAACCCGGGGCAGAGTGTGTATGCAACGACGAAGGCCGGGCTCATCGGCATGACAAAGAGTTTCGCCAAGGAACTCGGCCCACGGGGGATACAAGTGAATGCTATCGCGCCGGGTTTCGTTGACACCGAGATGACTTCAGGCATAGACAGGCAGGCCATCATCAAAGAGATACCGTTGCGCAAGACCGGCAGCCCGGACGATGTGGCCGGGGTAATCCTGTTTCTGTGTTCCGACCTGAGCGCCTACATCACCGGTCAGGTTATTGTCGTGGATGGCGGGCTATATATGTGATGTACCTAAAGGATGTAGAGAACCTTAAAGGAGGACTATACTGATGGCAGATGTTCAGCAGCGGATCATACAACTGATTGCCGAGCAGTTGGAGAAGGACCCATCCGAGATCAAGCCGGAGATGTCTTTTGCAGACGACCTCGGGGCCGATTCCCTTGATCTGGTCGAGCTGATAATGACCGTAGAAGAGGAGTTCAACATCGAGATCCCGGACGAGGATGCCGAGAAGATCAAGTTCGTGAAGGACGCCATAGAATACGTTAAAGCCAAGATATGACGCCCTAAATGAAAAAAAAGGTTGCTGTCACCGGTATAGGAGTAGTCTCGCCTCTCGGTAGCGATATCAAGACGCTCTGGGACAATCTTATCAATGGTATATCAGGAATAGAGCCCATTGAAGCATTATCGGGCCTCCCTGCCACGTTCGGAGGCCCTGCCAAGGGATTTGACCCTGGACGCTATTTAAGCCCCAAGGAGATCCGGCATATGGACCGCTTCACCCAGATGGCCGTTTCCTGCGGTCTTGATGCATGCAGCCAGTCCCATTTAAGCGCTGATTCATACCCCGAGTACCGTATCGGTGTGCTCATCGGGACAGGCGCGGGAGGCATGACGACCGTTGAGGAGCAGTTTCCTATTTATTACGTCAAAGGGCACAGGAGAGTATCTCCGCTTACCGTCCCGATGTTCATACCCAACATTGCCTCTGCGGAACTGGCCATGAAGTTGCGGGTAAAGGGCCCCGGCATGGGGATCTCCTCGGCATGTGCAACCGGCGGGCATGCCCTGGCCGTGGCCATGCGGCTCATCCAGGCAGGGGACGCCGACTGCATGATTGCAGGAGGGGTGGAGGCATGCCTTACGCCGTTTTCCGTTGCTGCCTTTGCTTCCATGAGGGCACTGTCCACGCGAAACGATGACCCGACAAGGGCAAGCAGGCCATTTGACAAGGACCGGGACGGTTTTGTCATATCCGAGGGAGGAGCGGCCCTTGTCCTTGAAGATCTTGAAAAAGCAAAAGCCCGCGGTGCCGAGGTGCTTGCTGTCCTGGCAGGTGCAGGTATGAGCCAGGATGCCTACCATCTCGTTGCTCCGGACCCCGAGGGTGGTGCTGTTACCCATGCAATGAACCGGGCGCTTGAAGACTCTGGGATTGGCCCTGCAGATATCGGGTACATAAACGCCCACGGCACCTCCACAGAATTAAATGACAAGATCGAGACATATGCCATCAAGAAGGTCTTCGGCCGGCGTGCTTACGAGATCCCCATAAGTTCCACCAAGTCCATGACCGGACATCTCATCGGCGGGACCGCAAGCCTGGAGGCCGCCATCTGCATCCTTTCCATGCGTGAAGGCATGCTGCCTCCCACTATCAACCTTGACAATCCCGATCCCGAGTGCGATCTGAACTACATACCGAATAAGGCACTGAAGGCCTCGGTGTCATACTGCCTCAACAATGCATTTGCCTTTGGCGGCCAGAACGCGGTGCTGGTGATCGGAAAGGGGTAGAGGGTGCGGGTAGCGGTTGCATGCGATCATGGAGGGTATCCCCTGAAGCAGGCCGTGAAGGATGCCCTTATTGCAGCAGGGGCCGAAGTGACTGACCTCGGCGCCGAGGTCACGAACTCGGTGGACTACCCGGATTTTGCGCAGAAGGCCGTTACTTTGCTCCTTGAAAAATCATGCGAACGGCTCGTGCTCATCTGCGGTACCGGCATCGGCATGTCCATCTTTGCAAACCGCATCAAGGGTGTCAGGGGCGCGCTCTGCCATGATAGCTACAGCGCCCGCATGTCAAGGCTTCACAATGATTCAAATTGCCTCATTTTGGGCGGAAGGGTTACAGGGCCGGGTCTTGCCGCTGAGATCGTGGAGGTCTGGATGAAGACGGCCTTTGAGGGCGGACGCCATGCAACAAGGCTTGCCAAGATCGAGGAACTATCGGAAAAGATCAAAGACTCACATGGGAAATAGGAGACTTTTTATGAACCTTGATAATGTTAGAAAAACCGATCCAGAGGTATATGATGCCATCATGGGCGAGCTTCAAAGACAGCGCAACAAGCTCGAGCTCATCGCATCCGAGAACATTGTAAGCAAGGCCGTGCTTGAGGCCCAGGGCTGTGTCATGACCAACAAATACGCGGAAGGCTACCCTGGGAAGAGATATTATGGAGGGTGTGAGTATGTGGACGTGGCCGAAGATCTTGCCATAGCCCGAGCCAGGCAGCTCTTCGGAGCGGATCACGCCAATGTCCAGCCCCACTCGGGCTCCCAGGCCAACATGGCGGTCTATTTCAGCATCCTGGAGCACGGCGATACCTACCTCGGTATGAGCCTGCCTCACGGCGGCCACCTTTCCATGGGCTCGCCGGTGAACTTCTCCGGCAAATTTTACAACGTCGTCGCTTATGGGGTTCGTCAGGACACCCACCGCATCGACTATGACCAGCTCAGAGACCTGGCAAGAAAGAACAAGCCCAAGCTCATCATCGCAGGGGCCAGCGCCTACCCCAGAATCATAGAGTACAAGACCTTCAAGGAGATAGCAGACGAGGTGGGGGCATACTTCATGGTGGACATGGCCCACATCGCTGGGCTCATTGCCGCCGGGCTGCATCCGAGTCCGGTGCCGTACGCTGATTTCGTCACTACCACAACCCACAAGACGCTTCGGGGTCCCAGGGGCGGCATGGTCCTCTGCAAGGAGCAGCACGCAAAGACGCTCAATTCAAAGGTCTTCCCCGGCATGCAGGGCGGGCCGCTCATGCATGTCATCGCCGCAAAGGCGGTTGCCTTCAAAGAGGCGTTGAGCCCCGAATTCAAGGAGTACCAGTCAAGAATTGTTCGCAATGCCAAGGCCATGGCAGACGAACTGCTTTCACTGGGTTTCACCCTGGTATCCGGCGGCACGGATAACCATCTCATGCTTGTGGACCTGACAAATAAGGATGTCACGGGAAAGGATGCCCAGGAGATGCTGGACCTTGCCTGGATCACGGTGAACAGGAACACCATCCCCTTCGAGACCAAGAGCCCCTTTGTGACCTCGGGCATCCGCATCGGAACGCCTGCGCTTACTACCAGGGGCATGAACGAGGATGAGATGCGGCTGGTGGCGCGCATGATCGCACGGGTCATCGATGCCAAGGGTGACGCATCCGTCGTAGAAAAGGTGAGGAACGAAGTGGACGAGCTCACCAGACGTTTCCCCATTTACGGCGGGTGATACGCCATGCGATGCCCCAGGTGTTCGGGACTCGAAGACAAAGTGCTGCAGTCCAGGATCAGCCAGGACGGCATCGTGATCAGGCGCCGGAGAGAATGCATCACCTGCGGGTATCGCTTTACCACCTATGAGCGCATTGAGGAATTCATCCCGGTGGTGGTCAAGAAGGACGGCAGGCGTGAGCCCTTCGATGCCGCCAAGGTGGTCGCCGGGATCATGACCGCCTGCGAAAAGCGGCCGGTGAGCATGGAGGCCATAGAGACCGTCAAAAACGCCCTCATCCAGGACATACAATCCAAGTGGGACAAGGAAGTCCCTTCTTCCTACATTGGCGAGCGGATCATGGAGGCCCTCCACAAGCTCGACCCTGTCGCATACGTCCGGTTTGCATCCGTTTACCGTGAATTCAAGGATGTAAGCGAGTTCATGGATGAGATCAAAGGCCTGCGCCGGCCCAGGAAGCGCTAGATACATTTTTCAAGCATGGAACAGGATATTTTCTTCATGAGCCAAGCCATTGCCCTCGCCAGGCAGGCCGTCGGCAGGACCGCACCCAACCCGAGTGTGGGGGCATTGGTCGTGAAGGACGGCCGGGTTGTGGGTAAAGGCTTCCATCCCAAGGCAGGTCTTCCTCATGCAGAGGTCTATGCGTTAAAGGAAGCGCTCGGGAAGGCGAGCGGCGCGACCCTGTATGTGACCCTGGAGCCGTGCAATCACTTCGGCAAGACCCCGCCGTGTAGCGAGGCCGTTATCAATGCAGGCATATCCCGTGTCGTGGTAGGGACCCTCGACCCGAACCCGATCGTGGCGGGCAAAGGGGTAGAACGGCTCAAGGATGCAGGTATCCATGTTGAAGTGGGCATATGTGAGGATGAATGCAAGGACCTCATCGCCTGGTATGCAACATGGTTGATCAAAGACCGGCCATACGTTATCCTGAAGGCTGCAATCACCCTTGACGGCCGCATTGCAGCGGCAACAGGCGATTCCAGGTGGATCAGCTCGGAGGAATCCAGGCGCCATGTGCACGAGCTAAGGAACCGTGCAGACGGAGTCATGGTGGGCATCGGCACAGTCGTCACAGATGACCCGATGCTCACCTGCCGCATGGAGGGAGGCCGTGATCCAGCCAGGATAATCCTTGACCCGGAGTTCAGAGTCCCCAAAGATGCAAGGTGCCTGGGGCAGGGCTCAGTAGTGTTCACTGCAAAACCGCCCGATACCAGACCGGAGATCATTGAACTGGGCACCAAGGTCGTGCAGATGGAGGCGGACTCTCCCGGCATGCTCCCCTGGACTTCAATGCTTGAACACCTCGCTAAGATGGGGCTTCACGCCGTTATGGTGGAAGGCGGCAGCCGTGTTTATTCGAGCCTGCTCAAGAGCGGATATGTGGATAAGCTTCTCCTGTTTATTGCGCCAAGGATCCTTGGCGGAGGCATACCTCTGGTAGATTGGGGTAAACCTGAGCGGATTGCGGATTCCTTAAAGATTGTGATAACGAAGGTGCATCTTCTGGGCGGGGATATCCTGGTGGAAGGGGCTGTGGAGGGCTAGTATGTTTACGGGTATCATCGAGTCAGTGGGAAAGCTCGTCTCAAAGCGTGTCCATGGCCTGGGTGTCGAGATTGAGATCGATACGGGACTGGATCTGTCGGGTGACGCAAGGGGCGACAGCGTGGCCGTAGACGGGGTGTGCCTGACCATCACGAAGAAAAAAGGGTCTGTATTTGCAGCCAGTGCCTCACGGGAAACCATCTCCCGCTCCACCCTGGGAGATATCGGATTAGGCGCCAAGGTAAATATCGAGAGGGCCCTCACGCTCTCATCCCGGCTTGGAGGCCATATCGTGCTCGGCCATGTGGATACCGTGGGCACAATCCTCCAGAAGGATCCTGCAGGAGAGTCGATCCGTATGAAGGTGGGCTTTGAGAAGGCCTATGCAAAATATGTAGTGGAGAAGGGTTCAATCGCCCTCGACGGTGTGTCTCTCACCATCAATGAGATCTTTTCTGAGGCCTTTAGCGTAAACATCATCGAGCATACGGCCCTATCCACTTCCTTGACACTCAAAACCGCCGGTGTTAGGGTGAATCTTGAATTCGACGTTCTGGGCAAGTATGTGGAAAACCTGCTGAACAAGGACAAAGGCGGCAACCTTCAAGACCTTCTCAAAAAGCAGGGGTTTCTCAGATAGGAGTAGACCTGTATGCCCACGTGCACCGTGGAAGAAGCGCTTCAAGATCTCAAACAAGGGAGGATGATCATCCTTGTTGATGATGAGGACCGTGAGAACGAAGGCGACCTCACCATGGCGGCAGAGTTTATAACTCCTGATGCCATAAACTTCATGGCCAAAAACGGGCGCGGCCTGGTGTGTCTGGCATTGGATCCGGATATCGCAGACAGGCTCGACCTGCATCCCATGGTCAGAGACAACACGAGCAAGTTCGGGACAGGTTTCACGGTTTCCGTCGAGGCGAAAAAGGGTGTGACTACCGGCATATCGGCGGCCGATAGGGCCGTGACCATCCGTACTGCCATCGCCCCCGACAGCAGGGCCGGCGACCTTGCGCGGCCGGGCCATATCTTTCCTATACGCGCCAAGCAGGGTGGAGTGCTCGTCCGGACAGGCCAGACCGAGGGCTCGGTTGATCTGTGCAGGATGGCGGGCTTAAGGCCTGGGGCAGTGATCTGCGAGGTCATGAACGATGACGGGACCATGGCGCGCATGCCGCAGCTGGAGGTGTTCGCAGCAACGCACGGCCTGAAGATCTGCACCATTGCCGACATCATAGCCTACCGCATCAGAAATGAGATCCTGGTGCGCGAGGTAGTCCGCGCCAAGCTTCCAACCGAATTCGGCACCTTCGAGCTTGTTGGCTTTGACAATGACATCGACGACAAGGAACATGTAGCGCTTGTCAAGGGTGATATCACTCCGGATGAGCCGGTCCTGGTCCGTGTCCACTCAGAATGCCTTACCGGAGACATGTTTCATTCCATACGCTGCGACTGCGGCGACCAGCTCCACCGGGCAATGGAGATGATCGAAGATGAAGGAAAGGGCGTCATCGTATATATGCGGCAGGAAGGCCGGGGCATCGGGCTTATCAACAAGCTCAAGGCCTACCACCTCCAGGACAAGGGCCGGGACACGGTCGAGGCCAACATAGAGCTGGGGTTCGCCCCGGACCTGAGGGATTACGGCATCGGTGCGCAGATCCTTGTGTACCTGGGTGTGCGCAAGATGAGGCTCATGACCAACAACCCCAAAAAGATCATCGGGCTTGAGGGTTATGGCCTGGAGATCGTCGAGCGGGTTGCAATCGAAATTCCGCCCACACAGGAGAACCAGCGATACTTGAAGACCAAGAAAGATAAGATGGGACATATTCTGGAGGTGGTATAGATGGCGCATGTCATTGAAGGCAAACTCCTCGGCAAAGGGAAGAAGGTTGCGATCATAGCGAGCCGGTTCAACGACTTCATCACTGCGCGGCTCATGGAAGGGGCGCTCGACGCGCTGGGCCGGCACGGGGTCGCCGACAAGGACATTACCATCTACCGGGTACCCGGCGCATTCGAGATACCATCGGTGGCCAAAAGGCTTGCTGCTCTCGCCGATACCGACGGTATTATCTGCCTGGGTGCGGTCATCAGGGGTTCCACTCCGCATTTCGATTATGTGGCCTCCGAGGTAAGCAAGGGCGTAGCCCTGGTGGGGCTGGAGGCCAAGATGCCCGTGATCTTCGGGGTACTTACGACAGACACCATAGAACAGGCCATTGAACGGGCAGGAACCAAGGGGGGCAACAAGGGATTTGATGCCGCCATGGCCTTGCTTGAGATGATGGACCTTTTCTCACAGATCTGAATCGTTTTTATGAAGCTAAGAACCCGGGCACGGGAGGTGGCGCTTCAATACCTGTACCAGATCGACATCACCAGCAGCCACACGGAAAAGACACTTAAGGATTTCTTTGAGCACTTCGTCGAAGGAAAGGACAAAGATCTTGTCCCCTATGCAAAAGAACTGGTTGAAGGGGTATGCGAGCACCTGCCCCAGATCGACTCCCTCCTCGAGACTGCCTCAGAAAATTGGAAGGTGAGCCGTATGTCCACCACGGACCGGAACATCCTACGTATCGCCACCTATGAAATGGCATATCGAAAGGATGTACCCTATAAGGTGGCCATCAACGAGGCCATCGAGATCGCCAAGCGATTCGGGTCTACCCGGTTTCCCTCTTTTGCCAACGGAGTTCTGGACAAGGTCTGGAACGAGATATCAGCCGAATAAGATCGAATGCATACGGCGTCAAAACACATGGGAAACCCTTATTTATGTTATGGTTCTTGTCTGTGAAGCGTATCTTTTAGGAAGCTCTAAAGGTATTTTGAGGCAGATTGTTTTCACCACGAAGGACACGAAGAGCACGAAGAAAATCTAATCAATGCAGAACAAACACTCTTGCATTCATTGAACTGGTAAGCCATTTCAAAAGATTTCTTTCTTCGTGTACTTCGTGCTCTTCGTGGTAAGGTGTCCCTCTGCATGCTCTCCAATGGTCTGGGTATGCTTTACTGTGATGAACCTTTTTTATTATTGTATGAGGGGATAAATAGCAGATATTTTTTAAGCCGTAAGCTATTTGATCAGCCCCTGGACCCTGGAGCGCTCGACGATGAGCCCCCGCTGCTTGCTGCCTGTTATATCCAAGTTCCGGGCCTGGACCAGGGTCAGGTCCACTTGGTCGAGCAGAGAATTTGTAATACGTACATCCTCCATGACAGCCCCTGTCAACGAAGCAAGGGTGAGGTTCGATTTGTTCAGTGAGGTGTGCACGATATAGGAAAGCCCGAAGTTTGCCTGTGTAAGGTCGCATTCGTCAACAATGCAGTTTTCTATGAGGCAGAAGAGGAACCTTGTCTTCTGGAGCCTGGCACCGGTGAGGTCGATGTTTTTGAGCGTGGAGTGGGTGAAGGTTGCGCCCTCGAAGTTTACCTTCTTAAGCTCTTTATCAGTAATGGTGATGCGGACAAGGTGACTGTTCATGAGCGTAATCCTGTTCAAGTTGCACGTGCTCAGGTCAACGTCTTTGAGCGCCACTTCAGAAAGGTGGGTACCCGAAAGGTTCGTATTTTTAAAGATCGTATCCTCGAGGATCGTCCTTTCCAGATGAGATTCCTCGAAGTTGGTGTCCGTGAGGTTCGTCTTGCTCAGGTCCGAGCCCCTCAAGTTGGCACCGCCCAGGTCCAGACCCGACAGATCAAGCCCCTTGAGGTATTCCCCTTCCACAGGGGTCCCCATGGATATGGCTTCATAAAGCTTGTCTTTGTCGAACAGGTTCATTCGCCTGACTCCAATACCTTCTTGACATCGGAGACTAGTGCGAACTCCGCCTCCGTGATTTGGCCTTCTTTGAGGTAGAAGTGCACGCCGTTCTGTGCACCCGTAATTATCTTGCTTGCCATACCGATGTAGATGTTGGTGCGCTCATGGACGGTCCCCTCGATGTAGATGTTGCCCTGGTAGGTCTTATGGATCTTTTCAACGATCTCCATTATCTTGGCATTCTGCTGGGTAAGGGTAAGCCTGAGTGTCTCTATGGTATCGAGGATCTTGTTATAGAGCATTTCCTGTTGCCTGCTCAGTTCGCTGGTGGCTTTGAGCACCCTCAATTTTGAAAGGGATGACTGGAGCTTGAGCAAGTCCTCAATCTTCTCGGCGATTTCCTCTTTGATCCGATTCTGCTCCTGGTGAAGTATCGGGCTATGGCCGATACTGAGCTCCGTTTCAACACCTGCATCCTCCTGGCCGGCGGTATGGCAATAGATCCAGCAATCCGAGGAGACCTTGCTTGTAGCAATAAAGCCGTTGGCATTTTTAATTACGACCGGGCCTATTGCCGAGACCAGGCTGTTGCGGATATAATCATTCACGACGATCTCTTTTTCCGATTTCACATGGGCATCCTGGATGAATTTGGTGTGGATGTTCCCATTTGCCGTAATGATAGCCTTTTCCTGACCGAGGATTCCACCGGCTATCTTAATATTGCCTCCGGCCTCCAGCACCACCCTGCCCACCGTGGTGGCTATGGTGATGTCTTCGTTGGCATGGATCTCGTAACCGTCGCCGACCTCTCCCTGAACCACGACGGATCCGTTGAAACGGATGTTACCCACCGATGCATCCACATCATGCACCACATAGCAAGGCTCTACGTTCACGGCGTTTTCCAGCCAGAGGACCATGCCGTCAATGGCGGAATACATATGATTCCTGTCAGCCGAGGTCGTCACGTTCTTCCCTGACGGAAGCTTTGCCTCTTTTCCCGGCTTACTCGGCAGCTCCTCTCCTTTAACGCTCATGCCGGACTTGCCGGATATGGGGAGGATAAGCTCGCAGAGGATGTCGCCCTTCTTTACGTTCTGGATAAGATGCAGGTCCCTCAGGTTCACCTTGCCGGATGCATCTTCCGTGATGTGTGCCTTGGTGCGCTCGGTATTGAAGTGGAATCTGATGGAGCCGTCTTTCCCTTCTTCAGGTTTCTCACCTCTTGCGATGATGACCCATTGGTTGAAGACATTTAGGCGAACGAGTTTCTCGACCTCCTCGGGGACGACTCCGAAGATGATCCCATCCTCCTGGATGGCCTTGAGCAGTTCCTCGACATTGAGGCCGGACACCTCCGGCGATGCCGGGATGATCTTCATGGATGCTACAAGTCCACCCTCGGTGATACTGAACTCGACGCTATAATCCTTATCCACAAGCATGGATTCGGATTCTTATGCTCAAAACTTTAAAATTTTTAAGGCATTTTTCAGAGGAAAATCTTTCATTCATGAGAGATTACCGTTAAATCCTCTTTTTTCTTGACTGACACATGTACGTCCCGTACTTCTGTGCGAGATAGTACGGTAAAAGGCGAGGTCTGATGAACATCCGCGACATAGAAAAGCTTACCATCAAGGGGTTCCTGGATGCCAGGGAGGGCAGGGCGCTCCATGAACTGGCCCTTGATGCAAGCAAGCACGGGCCCGTGCTTGAAATCGGGGGCTATTGCGGGAAATCCACACTCTATCTTGGTCTTGCATGCAAGAAAACTGGCGGCATCCTTTTCTCTATTGACCACCACAGGGGCTCTGAAGAGCAGCAACCGGGGCAGGAGTACTTCGACCCCGAACTCTATGATGAAAAGGAAGGAAAGATAGACTCATTCCGCCTCTTCCGCAGGGCCATCGAGCTCTCAGACCTGCTGGAAACCGTAGTGCCCATGGTTACCACATCCGCTGTGGCGGTGCGCATGTGGTCAACCCCCCTTTCGATGGTCTTCATAGACGGCTCCCACACCTATCCATCGGCATTTTCCGACTATATTTCGTGGTCTTCCCACCTATTACCCGGCGGCATCCTTGCTATCCATGACATCTTCCCGGACCCGGCAAAAGGCGGCCAGGCCCCGCATTACATCTATACACTCGCCGCCGCATCCGGTTTGTATGAAGAATTATCCATGGTCAAGACCCTTGGGGTGCTGAAGAAGAGGGGGCCTTCGGATATACCCCGGGAGCTCTTTTCAAAACGTGATTGGTAGGGTGTCCACGTCCTTGTTGTGGGTCCAGTAGTAGGTGAATGTACTCTCAGAGAGCTTGTACCGGAGATATCCCGCATCAAAGAAGCCCTTTATTATCCTGTGGGCGAAGGCTTCATCAGTGCCGGTCTTATGGGCAACCGAGACTGACAGGAGCATAATGGGATCGGAACCGTTTCGTGATTCGCAAGTACTTTCCTCGATAATATCTTCCGATAGAATCCTGTAGACGAGGTTCATCTTACGATGGCCTTCCACCAAAAGGTACTCATGGTCGGAGCAGGTACCTGCCCGATGACGATCCAAGGTCTCCTTCCAGACGTTCTCATTGTACCGGTCATATTCTGCTACAAAGGCGCTCATTTCTTCCGGGTTGAGCTTTGATGTCTTCACGATCGGAGAGTTGGCGTCGTACAGGCTCCAGTCATCGGTGAGGATCTCGATGTCGTAGTTTTCAAGCTCTTCACGTACCGTAGTGCCGGGGAAGGGGGCGAAGAAGTGGTAGCCATAAGATATGTCCAGTTCATTGGCAAAGAGCTGTGTCTCGGCAAGCGTCTCTTTTGTCTCACCCGGCAGGCCAACCATGAAGGATGCATGCGGGAGGATGTCCGCCTCCTTGCAACATCGCACGGCATTTCGGGCCTGCTCAAGGGTTATGCCCTTGCGGATCCGTTTGAGCATCTCGGGGTTTCCTGATTCTATACCGAAGCTTACACAGTCGCAGCCGGTTTCCCGCATGATCTTCAGTGTCTCAAGGTCTACGGTGTTCACCCTGGCAAAGGCGGTCCAGCCGAAGTTGACGCCCCTGCGTTTTATCTCGTTGCAGAGCTCCCTGACCCGGGCCTTGTTGGCGGTGAACAGGTCGTCTGCAACATTGATCCTTGTGAAACCAAGATCAAGGATGTGTTCGATCTCGTCCACTACGAGCGAAGGGTTTCTGAAGCGGCCCTTGAACCCCACCATACGCCTGCCCAGACAGAAGATGCACCTGTTGGGGCACCCCCTGCTCGTAATGATGCTTACCGGATAGCCCAGGGCCTGGTAGCGGGATATGGGCAGCAGGTGCCTGGCGGGAAGCGGCAGGCTGTCAAGGTCACAGATGAGCTCCCGGGATTCGGTGATTACGACCCCATCATTGTCCTTATAGGCAATGCCCTTGATGCCCTGCCATGCCTTCTTATCATCCAGTACGGGGATGAGCTCTTGAAGCGTCTGCTCGCCTTCGCCTACTACGATGAGATCCAGCTCAGGACAGGTTTTAAAGGTGCCGTGAATATCAAAAGATACGTGCGGCCCGCCCATCATGGTGATGACCGACGGCCTGAAGCGCTTTGCGTCCTTGATGATACGCTCGGCTTGGTTATGGATCATGGTCACCGAACTCGCACCCACCACGTCGGGCTTGAAGGCGGAGAGCATGGCTTCAAGCTTTTCAGGGGTATACCTGCTCACGATATAATCGAAGATGCGCACCGTTGCCCCTGCGGCCTCGCATGCGGCTGCTGCGTAGGCAAGGCCCAACGGCGGGGAGGGGGCCTCTTCAAGGGGATACGGTGTGGCGATAAGTGCGACTCTCATATTTGTCCTTTAATCACCTTTCTTGAGGAAGAATAATCGATTTCAGCCAATATAAAATGGTGTTGTCTTTGAGCATGTCCCTGTCGATCCCGATGATGTCTCTTTCAAGCTTATCCGGGTCGGAAAACCATTCGGCCCTGGTCTTCATGGGTTCATCCGGATCGAGCTTTTTTATGACCTTTGCGGGGTTGCCAGCGGCTATTGTATAGGCCGGGATGTCCCGCGTTACCACCGAGCCTGCGCCGATGATGCTGTTGTCCCCGATAGTAACCCCTTTGCAGACAATGGAACTGTCGCCCAGCCAGACATTGTTGCCGATGGTGACCGGGCTGGTGGCGCCGATGTAGTCGAGCCTGTCGTAGATGCCGTGCCAGTCGGAATCGGTGATGTAGACGCTGCTTGCCATCATGCAGCTATCGCCGATGGTGATCCCGGTGGCGGCGCTCATGCGGACGCCCGGGCAGATGAGGCTGTACTTGCCGATGCTGATGAATCCGTCACCCTCTTTCTTGCCCCAAACGGTAAGCCTTACCCGGTGATCGGGTGTGGTGATGACGTTGGCAAAGTCACCCAGGTCGATGGGCCAGCCGAAGACCTGAACATGCCATGGCTTCATGAACGTGCAGCCCGTACCCATATGGCGGAACTGGGGACGGAGGAAGTGCCCTGCGTACCACTCGCGGAATTTCAGGTCGAGTCGCTTGAGGTAGTATGGACGGTAATCCCTGCGCAAGGTGCTATGCCCTCATGTCAAAAGCGTCAGAATAAAACGCCTTCTTGATGCTGAAGATGGGGTGATACTTCTTGAGGAATCGATACATGTGGGATTTTGCGTCTTCACCGGAGGCCCAGAATGAGTGGTTGAAGAGCTGGGAAGCCGGCGTGATGTGGTAGATAGCATCCGTCGCCATCATCACGGCAGCATTTGTCCAGGTGAGCTTCTCTTCGGGCCAGATGACCATGTCGGGGAAGGTGAATCCGCACCAGAATGTGTTGTCGTCGTGCTTCTTGTTTTTTATCCAGCTTAAAACCGCCCCGGCCTTCTCGATGTCGCCCATGGCGGCAAGTGTCAGGATAAGTTCAGAGGTCTCGGCAATGGTAACCCAGGGATTGTCGGAAACGCACCTTGTGCCGAGCCCTTCCACCATGAACTTGTTCCAGGACTTCTCGATGCGTTTTTTTGCTTCACTTTCCGTAACAGCGCCGCAGAGCACGGGGTAGAACCAGTCCATGGAAAAACGCGACTTGGTGCGGTCGAAAAGGTGGGGGCGGTAGCGTAGCGCATCCCCCAGTCTCTTCAGGGCCCACTGCCACCTCGGCTTGCTTTCTCCAAGCAGCAGGGCCAGGACCAGTGCGCACTTGAGGCTCATGAAGATGGAGCTGCACGCGGTGAGCAGGGCCACCGGGTCTTTGGTGCCATGGGGGCTTCTGGCCCAGTAAACCTCGCCGCCCGGGGCCTGGAGGTCAACTGCAAAATCGATCCCGGCACAGATCGTGGGCCATATGTACTCAAGAAACGGCCTGTCATGCGTGATGAGGTAGTAGTGGAATACGCCGACAGCGATGTAGGATGACATGTTGGATTCTCTTGTGAGGTCTAAAGGGTTTCCGTCCCTGTAGGCGGAGTACCAGGCCCCGTCTTCGAGCTGGGTGGATGCAAGCCATTCGAAGGCCTTGCGGGCCTCTTCATAATAACCGCCGATGGTAAGCCCGATGGCCGCCTCCACATGATCCCACGGATCGGTCTTCCCGCCGGCGTGCCAGGGTATCTCGCCTGTCGGCCTCTGCTCTGCGGCGATTGCATCGGCCAGGGCCTCGATATCGAAGGGAAGGGCCAGCATTGAGTGGGAAGGGGAAGCATCACGTTCCATAGGAATCACCTTTCTTCAGATAAAGTACAATGCTCTTGGCAATAAGGGGGTTCAGCACCCTGTCCAATGCCCGTGTCAGGAGGGGTTTCTTCATGATATCCCATACCAGGAACTTATGGTAGAGCTTCACGGGCAACGCATCGTCATTCTTATGACCGACCATGCACTTGATCCACCAGTATGGGCTGTGCAGGGCATGGGCCCAGCCCATGTCGATGCATGTAGTCCCTGCACCCTCGAGCAACTCTATGAGCTCTTTCTTACGGTAGATCCTTATATGCCCGCCCTTTTCGTTGTGGTAGTCTTGGGAAAGCGCCCAGCAGATACGCTCGGGCAGGTACCTCGGCACGCTCACCACTAACGATTTCCCGGGCTTGAGCACACGGATGATCTCTTGAATTGCCTTCCCATGGTCAGGGATGTGTTCGAGCACCTCCGAGCAGATCACGATGTCAAACGACTCGTCTGCAAACGGCAGTTTCGTGACGTCGCTCACCATGACAAGCGCAGAGCCCCCGCCATCTTCACCCTCATGCCGCATGATCTTGGTGGTATTGTGGGCCTTGAGCGCATCGTCCTTGTTCAGGTCGATTCCTACCACACTGACACCCTTGGCGCGGAAGGCCTCGCTCAGGTGGCGTCCGCCTCCGCATCCTGCATCGAGCACCTTTGAGCCGGGCTCAAGGTCGAGTTTTGAAAAGTCAACGGTGAGCAACGATAGCCTCCCGGTAGACCTCCACCACCTGCTTGGCGGTATTGTGCCAGGTGAAGTTCTTTCTCACCCTATCGTATCCGGCCTCGGCAAGCCGGGAGCGTTTGGCAGGATTGTCCAGAAGGTCAATGATTGCATCTTCCAAGGCCTTGGCGTCACCCGGTTTAACAAGTATTCCTGCATCGCCTACCACCTCAGGCAGGGCGCCGCCCGAGGTGCTTATGACAGGCACCTTGCAGGCCATAGCCTCGCCCGCCGGCAGGCCGAAGCCCTCATAGATGGAGGGGATTACGGCTATTGTGGTCCTGGCGTAATAGTGTGCGAACTCGGAGTCGTCGATGCGTCCCGTGAAGGTGATGTAATCGTGTGCATGGAGTCTTTTCACCAATTTGTCGATGACCCCGTCCTTTTTCGGTGCGCCGATGACCGTGAGGTGAATATCGCGTTTCTTACGGATGGAGGCAACGGCCTCGATGAGGAAGCGTAAACCTTTCAGGGGTGTGTCGGCGCTGTTGGTGACCATGATGCGGTCATCAAGTCTCTTTACCCCGGGTAAGGGGTGGAATATGTCCGTATTGATCCCGTTTGCCACTACGCGGAACCGGTCCTTGGGTATGGAGAAGGCGGTACTGATGTCGGACTTCGATGCCTCGGATACCGTAATGATATGGGAGAGCCTTCGGGAAACACGGCCCTGCATGCCGAGGAATGAGTACCACCTGCGCACCTTGAGCTTGCGCCAGAGGGCCTTTTCGGATGCTATCTCTACGTCGCGGTCCACGGTGATAGGGTGATGGATCGTGGCGACAGTCGGTATACCCAAGGCCTTGATGCCGAGGATGCCGTATGCCAGGCACTGGTTGTCGTGTACCACGTCATAGCGCTTCACGTTATCCCGCATGAAGTTGAAATAGCGGATACTGTTCGTGAACGGCTCAGGGAAACCGCCGCTGGAGACTCCGAGCCATTCGAGTATATTAATGGGTGATCTGAGCTCCTTCAGACTCGGGACGCGGAAGAGATCATCCGGATTGTAGAGGTCGAGGCTCGGCAGCCTATGGAGAGGGATGTCCTCATCAATGGTCGGATAGGGCGGACCCGAGACCACCTCCACATTGTGGCCGAGGTCTTTGAGCGCCCGGCTCAGCCTCTTGATATAAACCCCCTGGCCGCCGCTGGTGGGTTTCCCGCGATAGGTGAAGAGACAGATGTTCAGGGGAACATCCTTTATTCTTCGCCGTGCCCCGGGGGAGAAATTTGCTTGGGTTGCTTCAATCGATAACATGGCACCAATACATCCTTTGCAGAAAAGTATACCCGGATGCACCTATGCATGCAATTCACGGGCGACACAGTATCTTAGCAACTCTGACCTATCAAAGCAAGGAAAATCCTAAAGAATTCTGACGATAGAAACAAGCCCTTGCCGCAATTGTGGTATAATAGGTCTTCAGGAATTGGATGCAGTGAAGTTAAGATCCCATGAAACTCTTGTGGAGGGTGTATCATGAAAATGATTTCGGTATCATATCAGGATGCAGTAGCCATCGTGAAGTTGAGTTCAGGCATCACGAATGCCCTGGATCTGGGACTTGTCAATGAGCTGGATGAAAACCTGGACAGGGTGGAGCAGGACCCTAACGTGTGCGGGCTTGTCCTTGGGAGCAGCAGTGATAAATTCTTTTCCATCGGATTCGACATTCAACACATGTTCGACTTCTCAAGGAAAGACTTTGAGACATTTTTCAGGGCGTTCAACCGTGTATGCCTCAGGCTGTATACTCTGCCGAAGCCGACGGCGGCAGCGATTACAGGGCACGCCGTGGCGGGTGGGTGCATCGTGGTGCTGTGTTGCGATTACCGGTTCATAGGTGATGACAAAAAGTTCATTGGTCTCAATGAGATCAAATTGGGGGTCCCTGTCCCATACCTTGCCGATTGTATAGTCAGGGATATTGCGGGAACCCGTGTTGCACAGGAGATTATGGAGACCGGAAGGTTCTATGAGCCCCCCGAGTCCCTGCAGATGGGTCTGGTTGATGAGGTGGTTCCGGCAGGTGAGGTACTTGACCGTGCAGTGGAGAAAGTAAAATCAATAGGCAGCTGGCCTCAAAAGGCATTTGCCGGGATAAAGCAGAATCGGACGGAAGAGATTGCGGCACGGGTACGCACTTTCCAGGAAGAAAAGCATAAGGCGTTCATCGATTGCTGGTATTCCGACGAGGCACGCACGCTGATAAACGATGCAATGAAGAAGTTCTAGGCTCAGTAGTGGGGTGGAGAACAACGAACCCCGGTGGTTCTCCTATGGTCAGGCTGGATAAGGAGGCGCCTTAAACAAAAAAGATGTCCCATTTTTCTTCATCTGGTGGTAATATAATGAAGATGCTTATGCTTAGGAGTTCTGACTTCCAAGTGGGCATTATTGTGCAATGTACCTATAGCCGCTCAAGGGAGGTTTATATGACCTTACGTTCATTCAATATTGCTCCATGGCTCCTGATACTAACAATTATTGTTTTTCTATCAGGTTGTGCACACGAGCCCCCGGAAGAGCCGCCCACGGGTTCCTACCTGGAGGATATATATTCTAAGGCGAACACCAACCCGGATGTGGACAAGTTCTGCAATGCCATGTCTCCCTATCTCCAATATATAGAACCACGCATCCCGTTACTGCCTGATGATCTCACCTTCGTATTCAGAGTATCGGGTGCATACTACGGGTATGCCTTCTCCTGTATGGAAGACACCGATAAGAAGGAGGCAAGCCTCCTTTACCTCAAGGGAAGGGATCTTTCCCTTGATGAGCTGAAGCGTTACAGGATATTTACCCAAGCCTTAAATGATACTGTCCAGAATTTCAGAGAAGCCTTGCCCAAAGGTCTTGACAAGAGAGATCTTCAAGCCATCTACTGGACCGCAGTTAACTGGGCCGGCTGGATCAACCTCAACCTTGAAAAGCCGGAGGCCATCGCAGACATACCCAAAGTGGAGGCCATGCTGGAGTTTCTCAATACGCTGGATGAGTCATATAACAACGGCACCGTACATGCAGTGCTGGGGACCTTGTATGCAAACCGGCCCAAGGCGGAAGGTGGCGACCCTGAGAAGGCCAAGGAACAGTTCGACAAGGCCTTTACTTACTCAGGCAACAGCCTTTTTACCATCCATGTCATGTATGCCAAATTTTACGCGTGCCGGATACAGGACAGGGAGCTGTTTAAGAAGACCCTGGAGCAGGTCATTGGAACACCGGCAAATACCTATGCGGATAAGACCTTTGTAAACGAAGTGGCCAGAAGGAAGGCAAAGGTGCTCCTTGAGCATATTGATACATATTTCAAGGCAGCTGAAACAAAAAAGAATCCAGAGGCAGGGACAACTCCTTAGCAGTACGAGGAAAAAATCTGTCCCACTTTTTTACAGGGTATTTCTTGTTTGCTGTCTGCTCATGCTGGCTGATCAAGCGCAGGCCTGGCACGACAAAACCCATATAAGCATTGCGAAAGCGGCGGGCTATGAATACTGGTTCAATGGAGCGGGCGCCGACATAGCCAAGATAAAGGCCGGGAATGTGGAGTCTTATAACCACTGGTATGATAATACTAAAAAAGTTGAGGTCACACCGCAGATGGTGCTCGACCAGACGAACCGGTATAATAGGACGGATGAGGCAGCGGATGCACAAGGCCATCTCTATGGTGCAATAATTGCCGCACTTCGGGAATATGGAAAGAACTCCGCTTCAGGTAAATACGGCGAGTACCATATGGCCTATGCCGCTCACTATATAGGCGACCTGTCCAACCCGCTTCACAATATTCCCAATGATGAATTCAACATAAAACATCACCAGGCCAATGACGGTGTGGTGGAAAAGACCATACTCGACCATCCTGAAAAGATAAACAGGCACATGTATACCATCACCTTAAGGGATAATCGGTTCGAAGCCGACCTTGCACGAGAGATCGCAAGGATAGCAAACATAAGCCGCAAACTTGGGTATAAGCTGCGGGCGGATAATAGAGACATGACCCCGGATGAGGCCTATATCCAGCTGGGGCACAGCGCCTCACTTTTAAGGGCGGTACTGAAGCATTTCAAGAAGGTTTGATCCTGATTTAAGATTCTTAGGCGGTATGGGCAAGACCTCATGCAGAAAAAGGGCGGGCCATGAAAGCCCGCCCTTTGTGAATGCGCAAAGTATTGGTCGGGGGGCCGGGTTGTAAGGGTCATTAAGTCAAAGAAGGCTTATTGAATCCAGCCCTTCAAGACCCCACCACGTCTTGCCTTGCCGTGCCTGCCATGCCACGACTTGCTTTGCCCAGCCTTAACGCTTCCTGACCTCAGGACGATCTTTGCGCATCCGTACCATAATAATAATCCCCAGGAACGCCTTGTCAAGAGCAGGGCAGAACAGTGTCAAAGCTCGTTAGAAATGTCCCCATATGTCCTTCGAAGTACAGACCAAGCCCTATCCGTAGGATAGGGCCGCCGCCGGGTCATCGGCCTGTTTCGGCGTGAATATTTTCTGGAAGGACTTTCTCCAGGGATGATCCGGTGCGGGATGCCATTTGTCCTGGTTGACCTGTGAATCTTTCTGCTCCGGCTTCTCGGGACATGCTATGCAAGCGAGGACAAGAAGGAAGGCGTGACCGCTTTTACACTCAAGCGCGAACCTAAGTTCAAGGATAAGTAGCACAAGGAAGAGAACTTCCTCGCGTGTATCAAGGCCGGACCCCGGCAAAAAGAAGTTTTGTCAGGGTCCGTTCCGCTTGCATGCCAATCCCAAACTCCCTGTCGGTTCCCTCTTGTTCAGACCCAGATAGTACACATGTTCATACCTGCCTATAACCAGGGTAACCAGGATCTGATTTTCTACGAGCGCCTTCAGGCGCGACAAAGGTGCACCCAGCTTTGATTCGTAGTCGCGGCTTCAGTCCGCTCCTACAGATCCGTCTTCAGCACAAGGTCGGTGATGGGGCCTCGGGATTTGCTGCCTTTGAGGACCATGTGGCCGTAGTTGCGGTGGCCTTTGAACTTGGTGACGATCCAGTTAAGTCCGTTGTTGTATGCATTGAGATAGGGGTGGTCCACCTGGTTGGTGTCGCCCAGGACGAAACATTTCACATGTTCTCCCATGCGGGTCAGCAATGCGCGTGTCTCGTACCGGGTGATGTTCTGTGCCTCGTCGATGATGACGATGGCGTCCTCGATGTTCATCCCGCGGATGAAGTTCAGGCTGATGATCTCGATCTTTTTCGGGTTCAGTTCCGGTTTGGAGGCCTTGGGGTCTATGAACAGCGCATTTGCCGGACGCTGTCCATGCAGTTTCATGATCAGGTACGGTAATGCCCCTCATGTAGGGGGCCAGCTTCTCTTTCTCGTCTCCGGGCAGAAAGCCCAGGCGTTCGCCGATCTCAACCACAGGCTTGAAGATAAAGATCTTGCCGTACTCCTTAGGCTTCTGGAGCGCGAGTTCAAAGGCACAGGCAAGTGCTATGTGGCTTTTTCCGAAACCCGCCTCAGACTGGAGCGTCACCACATCGATATGCCTGCACAGCATGAGTTCCATGGCGCAGTTCTGATAGATATTTCTGGGTTTCACTCCCCATGGGTTGTGCTCATAGTCGATCTGTACCCCTGTACCCTCGAACCAGAGCTTGTTCTGATGGTCCCACCAAAAACAGTTTGCGATCTTTTCATCTTCATGTCCGACAAAGCCCGTATAGTGCTGCGACAGGGACTGGAACGGTTTCGAATCCTTGTACTCCTGGCACTTGATCCCCTCACAGTTAAGCCTGACCCGGAACATCCTGTCATTCGAGACAACGACGGGCTCCAGGGCTCCGAAATACTCCTGGGCATTGGCAAATGCGTAACGTATGTCCTCTAGAATGTCATCATCGTTTGTCTTGCTCACCGAGTAGGTCTTGGTGGGGATATGGATGACGCTGAAGTCCCTGTCGTGTTCGAGCCTGTCGGCAACCAGCGCGATGATGTGGGTCAGATCCGGCCTCGTCTTGAGGCGATCGAGCTCCATGATCACCGAGTAGGGGATAAGGACCTTGTTCTCCTGGCCGTTCCTGAATGCCTCTAGACAATCCGGGTTTTCTATCAGGGTGTTTGTATCGAGAATATATACCTTCTGCATCATTCTCCCAGGTGCGTCATTTCACATCTCACGTGTGTTTGTACAGAGATCATACTATCACAGCCGAAGAAAAGGCAAAGGCAAAAAGGGTGCATTAGCGGTAACAGATGAAAAGGTAAGAGATTTAATTTCATACCGTCGTCAACCTTCCTCATTAAATTACTTAAGAAAATGAAATGGAATCTTTCCCATGCAAAGGGGAGGGCTTGAGGCAGCCGGAAACGCCTCTTGATTGTTCCAATATGCGGGTTATCAAAGGAATAGGGGTAAGTACCCTATGACGAGCAGAATAGTATCGCCCCAGGTCCTGTACGACCACCTCAAGGAAGGTGAACCCATTGTCCTCATCGACGTTATGGTGGACGATCATTTCAGGTCTGTCCATCTGCCTGGTGCCATAAACGTGTGCGTGTACGAGATAATCTTCCTTGACAATATTGCCGGGTTCATACCTGAAAAGGACTCTGAGATCGTCATTTACGGATCGAGCGACCAATCCCTGGAGGCGGCTACTGCAGCGGAGAAGCTCGTTGGTGCAGGCTATTGCTCTGTAAGCGTACTGCAAGGCGGGCTCAAGGGCTGGAAGGCATCCGGCTACGAACTCGAGGGTGAAGATATCGGGATCGTTGACAGGGTGGAACCGGCCATGACGTCCGAAAACACGTGGTATTTAGTTGACACCGGGCAGAGCATTATTCACTGGTTCGGACGGAACAGGAATACAACGCATCACGGGACTCTCAGGTTGTACTCGGGTGAGATCGGCATTAGGGATGGCAAGATTGAGGGCGCTTTTGAGATAGATATGACATCCATAAAGGACATCGACCTTGACGGCGACCCTCTCCAGCCGAACCTGGTCGCACACCTGATGTCGGAAGACTTCTTTTTTGTCAGGCTTTTCCCAAAAGCCTTCTTCACAATCAGATCCGCAGATCAGATTGAAGAGGTGCCGTCAAGCCTCCCTAATTTCAGGGTGCATGGGATTTTCGAGATGCGGGGGCTTAAGAACGACATTGAGTTCCTTGCAACAGCGAGCCCCCTGCAGGAAGGATTTATCAAGATCGAGGCACATTTCGACATCGACCGAACACGCTGGGGCGTGCTCTACGGCTCAAGCCGGTTTTTTGAACACCTGGGGTATCACCTGGTCTATAACCCCATAAGCCTCCAGGTACTGCTTGTCGCCAGACTCAGGGCATAGAAACAGGTGCACATAGGCAGGTGCGGGCCGAGCAAAGCCCTTTCTACATACTGGTTATTCACTTCCCAGCTGCCTTTCGCTTTTTGCTGAATCTGTACCGGATCTTCCCCGAGAGGTAGGAGAATTCCATCAGCACCTTTATCAGGCCGGTGTACGGAAGAAGCCAACGTCCCTTGGGGAGCCTTTCCTTGTTTATGCGGGGGTCTTCTATGCGGCCGAGTTCCACCTCTTCCACGAGAACGCCCGGTCCTTGCCTCAATGATGCAAGGACGCGTCCGTTCCTGTCCACAATGGCCGAGCGGCCGACAAACTCCGCATTTGCCCGCAGCAGGGGCATGCCGGGCACCGGCGAATCGAAACTGCCGGTTTTGTTGGAGATGACCAAAGGCACCGGCAGGATGCCGGTGTAGATGGCGGCCGTCTTTTCATACACATCCACCCAGTTTTTTCTGTGCCCCGGCAGGATGAACCAGGGGAGCCCGGGGCAGGAATAGGTAATGAGCAGGATCTCCGGCATGCCATCGATCAGGCTGGATACCGTATGGGTCTTGCTGGAGTCGAAGCAGATGGAGACGCCGACCCGGCCGATGGGGGTGGCAAAGACGTTCGGGCTCAGTCCCCCTCCTGCGAAGAAATATGCCTCGTAGCTTGCAGGCTCGATCTTGCGGTGCGACCAGAAATCATGCTCCCCGGGCCCGACCAGGATGAAGGTGTCATAAAAATCCTCATCGGATTTCTCCAGGATGCAGGTGCCTATAAACACATCGTGGGCTTTGCACAGGCCCTTGAGCCACATGAAGGTCCTCCCCTTGAGCGGTTCGGCCATGGTCCACAGCGAGTCATCGAACACATAGCCGATGAGTGCCGCCTCGGGAAGGAGTATCAGCCTCGCCCCCTTTTTCACGGCCTCTTCGATGAGTACGAGCGCCCTTGAGACGTTTCCCTCGTAATCATTGTTCTTGGAAACCATCTGTATGGATGCCACCTTGAGCCTTTTCATGGTCCCCTCCTTATCTCTTTTCTGGTTTTTATTGGCACGATGGCCTCATTGTCTGTCGGGCTTCACTGCCAGTTTGGGCAGAAGTGCCTGCGACCAGGCTTTGATAGCGTTCCATTGGCGGAAGTCACCCTCAGGCACCTTGACGAAGTGTTGAACAGCCATGCGTGCGAAAAAGCCCAGCTTCGAATAGTCCATTTTCCCTGGAAACAGCCCGACATCCACCGGAGCGACCTGCTCGCGCAGAGGGTCCAGATATGCACCTGCAATCTTCCGGTTCTCGGGTGTATCGTCCTTCATGGTCATGCAGACGATAAAATAGGCCGTAGGGATTTTCCGGAGTTCTGTCCTGTGGTCCTTCACGAAACTCATCACATCCGGCTTCACCTTGCCGGCCCTGATGGCGCTGCCGATGACAACGGCATGGTACCCGACCAGGGTCTTTACCGATTGCACGGGCTTGACCTCCACCCTTGCGCCGCCTTCAGCAAAAGTCTTGCCGATGAAGTCCGCAACCTCTGCCGTTGAGCCTGCCCATGTGCCATATACTACCAGGATGCTGCTCGACATGTTTTTATCCCCATAGCCGATATCGATGAGTTTAACATCTTTCGAACCGCAGCACGCGAGCATGCTTAAGCCCAGCATGCACACCCACAGCCACCATGATTGCTTACGGGACATGTTTGAACCCCTCTTTAGGACCTGTTTATTCATTACTACCTCGTAAAGAGAAGGGAGGCAAGACCTACCACCCGCCGGAGGAGGGGATTGACCCGGATAATCTTCAATGGAGATCTTCCCTTCACTGACATGGACGAATCTCTGGATGTTATCAGGCATGAGCCTTTATAAAATGTTCATGATATGCGCCAGGCTGCCGGCGACGAGGAGGGCAACGGTCGTGTTCAGGAGCATGGAGTACAGGGCGATCTTCCAACCACCCTCCTTCCAGAGCGTGGATATGGTGGCAATGCAGGGAATATACAGGACCGTAAAGACCACGAGCACGAGGATCTGGCCATGAGACAGGACGGACGAGACATCTGAGGTATGAAGCGCCTGGTTAAGCATCAATAAGGTGAGCTCCTTGCGGAAGATGCCCAGGAACAGCGTGATGCCCGTCTGGTCCGGGAGGTTCAGGATTCCCGATGTGATGGGAGACAGGACAGCGTTCACCGGCTTGTCCATCCCGACATGCGTGATAAATGCCAAAGCCAGGCTCGAGATGACGATGACCGGCCAGGCAAGGGTGAGGAACTCGCGAAGCCTCCACCATACTTTCTTGGCCACCAGATGGAGATAGGGCCTCCTCAGCGGCGGCACATCCATGATGATGCCGGGAGCCATGTCGACCTGCAGCCGTGACAGGAGGAACGAAACACAAAGGGCCACGGCAATGTTGCCGAAGTAAATGGCAGTAGTGTAGGCGGCGCCCAGGTATTTGCCTGCAAGGGCCAGGATAACCACCGTCCTGGCCGAGCACGCGATGAACGGGATGATGAGCATGGTAAGGATGCGGTCGCGCTCGTATTCAAGGCCGCGGGCTGCCATGATGGCGGGCACACTGCACCCGTACCCCAGGATGAGGGGAACCGCCGACTTTCCGTGCAGGCCGAACCGGTGGAGGATTCCGTCCACCATAAAGGCGATCCTGGGCAGCAGGCCTGAATCCTCGAGGATGGCAAGCAGGACGAGCAGGGGGATGAGGTAAGGCAGCACGATCCCAATGCCAGCCGTCATGCCGTTGTAGAGCCCTGATACGGCAACAGCAGCGAGCCCCGATGTCATATTGGTGAGTCTCTGCCCGAGCGCATCCAGGGGCCGCTCGATCATGCCCGAGAGGAGGTCACCCAGACTAAACGATGCATAGAACATGACGAACAGCAGGCTTAGGATCGCTACAAAGCCCCCTGCCGGGTTGATGATGAAATGATCGATCCTTTCCCTGAGATCCATGCCGTCCCTGTGCTTTACGGTTGCGATCTGTTCGAACAGGTCGAACACGATGGCGTGGCGGTGTGACGCGAACACCCCTGCCTCGGGCCAGTTGTGTATGTCTGCCAGCTGCTTCCGCTGCTTAATGACATACTCGAGGAAACCCTTGTCCATTTTACCGACCGTGCGTTCGAATTCTTCATCCATCTCCAGGAGCCTGATGATCACGAACCGCTCGTCCATCTTCAGGCCGTCCTTAAGGCTTGAGGGATAGAGTGCCGCTATGGTGGAGATGCACTCCTCCACATCCCGGTCGTATACAGGCTTAATCTGTTTGGGCTCCCCCCGGGCGATCCCGGCTGCCGCCTCGAAAATCTCGCGTACCCCGGTGCCGTCCACTGCGATCACCGGAACGGCCTCTACACCGGTTAGGGTCTTGAGTTTTTTGAGGTCTATGTCGATGCCTTTTTTCTGTGCCTCGTCGAACATGTTCAGGCCGATCACCATGGGGATGTTCATCTCCATAAGCTGTATGGTGAGCTCCAGTGAGCGGGCCAGCAGTGATGTGTCGAGCACGTTGATGATGACATCCACCGTGCCCGAGAGCAGATAGTCACGGGCAACCTTTTCGGCAATGTCATGGGAGGAGATGGAGTAGGTCCCGGGCAGGTCGATGAGCCGTGCGGTCCTGCCTCCGATGAGCACCTTTGTCTCGGTGAAGGATACTGTTGTACCGGCGAAGTTTCCGGTATCCACCTTGAACCCGGCCACGGCATTGAATATGGTGGACTTGCCGCAGTTGGGCTGTCCGGCAAGGGCTATGACGAGCTGTTCATGAGGGCTTTTCAGGACTCACCTCTACGGCTTTGGCCATGCCCCGGCCGATCATGATCCGGGCGCCGGATGTGAGATCCTCCACGAGCAATGGGCCATGGAACGGGGCGGTCCTGATGAGCCTGATGCGTTTCCCCTCGCGGATTCCGTAACCGTCCATGCGGGCCGTCATGTGTCTGCCGCCATTGATCCTCTTGATCACCGCTGTTTCACCTTGCTTCAGCTCCAGTAAGGTAAAAGGATTCTTCTCCTGGTTATATGTGTCCGAGGTTTTTTGCATCGCGGGGTGAGCCTTTCAATACCTTGCCGGTGCCAGCACTGCCCAGAACAGAGGGCATGTTTGATGATAGGGAATGAGTGTGAAAGGGCATAAAAGATTTCATGCCTTAGCCCCCGGTGCCGGTTTTGTTCCGGCAGTCCGGGCATATGCCGATGAGCTCGAGATGATGGCCCTCAAGGGCGAACCCGTGTTCCCTGGCTACTGCCTCCTGGAGGACCTCAATGGCCTGGTAGGTGAACTCGACCTTTTTCCCGCAGCGTGAACAGACGAGGTGATCGTGGTGTTCATGGTCCCAGATGTGCTCGTACCATACCCCGCCGGCAGCTGTTTCTTCCCGTATGGATGCCCTGCGGATTATGCCTGCCTGGACGAGCAGGGCCAGGTTCCGGTACACCGTAGTCAGCGACAGGCTGTAGCCCTGTGCCTTGAGGAGATCGAGCACATGATAGGGGTGAAAGTGACCTTCAATATCGCAAACAGTTTGCAATAAAGAGAGCCGTTCTTTCGTCAGCCTCCCACCGGCAGAGACCAATAATGAGCTTAATTTATCAACACAATAGCCATTAGGGGAACAGCTCTTGCACCTTGGTTTCAGATACTCTTGTTGCATATTATTTTCAATAATAGCTTGCAGAGGATCTGTCAATATCCAATGATTCGGATCATAAAACCGACACCGACGTTTTATAGCCCATGATCATATCTTACAGCGGAGAAAGCCATATAACGCCGCTCCCCGGAGCCCGTTATTTTCGTTTGTGTTCAAATAGATCGGAAGCTGATCGAGAAAGGGGCTTTTCAGGGTTGAGGTTACAAATTCATTCCGGAAAATATCGTTGTTCACCAAGAATGGATAGTTGCCTGCAAGGCCGCCTGCTATGAATAACATGCCGGCAGAAGACAGCTTGGTGAGACAGTAGTTTCGACAGGAACGTGCATAAAATGTGGCAAACCATTTTGTCGTATCGTTTTCAGGGGTGATCTTTCTTGCAATCTGGTCAGGGGCCAGGTCTTCACCGGTCAGGAAATTATGCAGCAGCGCAAGGCCGGGGCCCGAAACAACGGTATCGCCTGTGGGGTATGGGATATTCATTTTCTTCAGGATGAATGCCCTGAAATCCAACTCTTCTTGATTAATGAAGGGATACGGGATCTGGCCTGCTTCGGCCGGAATAGGTATGTACCCTCCTGACCCGTCGTACTTCAGATAACAATGTCCTAATCCTGTTCCGGCGCCGACAACAGCTATGTCACATGGCGTGCAGAACTTGCCGTCTTTGATCTTTATCTGATCGGATGTTGCCTGAGATAAACAACCATATCCCTGCGCCATGAAGTCATTGATAAAATATATGGGTAGATGAAAACGTTTTTTCAGCTGCCCAATGTCGATTGCCCAGGATACATTCACCATTTCCACCCTTTTCTCATCGAGAACAGGGCCGGGTACGGCAACGACCAATGCATCGCAATCGGATATGATAAGTTCGGGGCAGTTCATCTCTTGTTGTTTGATCAATTCTTCAAATGAACTGGCATCACCTGTCTTGAGCCAGATACTGTTTATGAAACTCATCGAGTTTTGGGAATGGACTTCAAAGAGTGCAAACCTGCTGTTTGTCCCGCCGATATCGACGACAAATATTTTTTTCATTTCTTCTCCGGTAGCATCATTTCAAGCCGTCACCTCTTTATAAAATAACACAGAAAAAAGGGAACAGGGATATTTTTTAAGTGACCGGCTGAAGAATCACATACAAGGGACTGACAAAAAATATGGTCCTTTTCTCAAAGAGAAGGGTCTGTAATAAAGGCTATAGGCAATACACGCATCAACAGCTGCATGACCCGCCGGTCGTATTCGCCGATGATTTCTTGGGATCTACGACGCAGCTGCATGAGGAATCATTACGTCCAAGCATACCATTGATTACGGCCGCCGCACAACCCACCCCGGCCTGGACGGACACCGCATCGGCAGGACAGTTCCGGCTGCATGCACCGCACTCCATACAGGCATCCCTATTCTGGACATGCACCCGTTTGCCGTTCATCTTCAAGACCTCATGAGGGCAGACCTCCAGGCACATCCCGCATCCGGTGCATTTGTTTCCATCGACTTGTAACGTTACAACATTTTTAAGATAAACGAGCTTCTGCATAGTGTGCTCCTAAAAAACAAATCTTGATACAAACCACACGGCGAGCCCGGAAACCCCTGTGCCTATCTCCAGGGGCAGGGCCCAGCGCATTTCCTTCTTCACCCCGGATAGGGATGTGTATGTTGAAGCGCCGGTAAAGTTCATGGCCAGGTACGCAGTTATTGCACATACCATCAACAGCCAGGCGCTTGCTTCGAGAACACCATGCAGGGATTGCAGGTTGTCTCCCAGCATATAGATCAGTGCAAGGGCTGTGAGGAAACCGAGGGTAAGCCCCTTTGTTGTGAAGGCCCTGCCCGGCAGATACGGAAGGAGGATGGGATTGAGCACTGTCCCGGCAAAAATAGCCCCCAGAATGGCAATGAGAGAAAACACACCATCTCCCTGGATGTTCTGCATGAACCCCTCACGGCCGCTGAATCCGATGATGATCAGCATGACCGGGATGATTATCAGAGCGGCCTTGATGGCTTCAATAAGCTCTATCGGGATGAGTACCACTCGTTCTTTCAGGGGGAAGGTCTTCAGTCTCATCGCCGGTGTCGCCTTCATCCCGGCATCGAGATAGGTGGGAAGGTCACCCGCATGGATCGGTCCATAGTGAACCTTAAACCCTGAAAATTTTTTCACCAGATGGGCTGCTACACCAGGCGCGCCAAGTTGCGGCAGGATCAGGTCACGATGTTTGACCATGTCTTTCAAGCCGCTTGCAGAGATACGGCGCAAGAGTTCCTCGGTTCCGAATGTCCCCTTGCCGGCTGCGCACCAGACATTGATCCCCTTGGAGTCCAGGACAAGAATCCATGCATTTCTCCCCGGCAGAGAACCCCGGAGGCTGTCGAAGCTCATCTTGTAGTTGGCCGTCACCAGTACCGGGGAATCCTCATCCGGCTGTCCCAGGGCATAGAGTCCGGGATCGACGGTGTAGTGCATCCTCCCCACACCGAAGCGCGCCTTGATGGTACCCCAGCGATCTTCCCGCTTCAATGAAGCAGTCACACGGGGGACCTTCCCCGAAGGCCCTTCCAACCAACCGCTCACACATGGCTGATCCAGGCGGGGTGGCTTTATCGCGGCCGCTCCATCTGCCGGATAGGGCGCCATGGGCAAAAGGATCTTTGTATCGGGCTGGCCTTCCGAACACTCTTTTTCAGTCATATCTTCACCTTTAATAGAGAATTGATCCGTGCACACCGTTCAAAGTATAGCCGGGCACTTGCACCGGACCGACCCGGCATCTCCCTCGCACCGTGTGGAGGAAACATTCTGCATGGCAGTGAGGAATATACGGACTCCTTCAAGGACTTCTTCCCTCTTCTCTTCAGGTATCTCATTCCGAACGGCCCGTATGAAGGTCAAGAGGCACTGCCAGACCTTCTCATGCACCTCACGGCCTTCTTCTGTCAGCTTCAACGTGGCAGCCCGCGAATCGTGATCCGCCTTATCCCGAACGATCAGGTTCCGCTTGATGAGCGGTGCGACAAGGCGTGTCGTGGTGCTTTTATCAACGGATAACGCATCATGCAGGCTTGCCATGTTCAATGTCCGGTTCCTCTCAACAGTATCCAGGATGATGAATTGGGTATATGTCACATCTTCACAGAATACCTCGTCCTGGCGGCAGCAGCGGACTGCCTTCGACAGCTCGGCCATGATGGAGAGGATTTCCCGGTCCTTAGATAATATCACATGCTTCATGGTTGTATTATACAACTAAAACGTCCCTTGTCAAGGGGCTTGTGCCTATTCCATTTCCCAATCAAAGATGATATCGATGCGGCAACGAAGATGCGACGCAGGCGTATACCATATGAAGTGGACTGATTAACATAGTTATCGATTCAAGATGTTCACCTTTCAGCGTTAGAGAGAGCGCTGATTTATCGCAGAGATCTATGCTATTGTCTGAGTGAAGTATATTGATCCGCAGACCTGCCACTTATTAGTTTACGAGGGCCTTAGCAGATCCGAAATCACTTTTCCATTCTTATCCCGAGGGATCTCTGAGACGAACTTTATCTTTCTGGGAGTGTTATAAGAAACAAGCTTTTTGCAAGCATACTTTTTAACATCATCTCCGATGATGTATGGATCGTCACTGACTACATATGCCTTTATGACCGCGCCCCTCATGAGGTCAGGCTCACCGATTATGGTGGAATCATGTATACCATCCCTGGAATTGAGGACTTTTACAACCTCGCGGGAATTCATGTGAGATCACTTGTATTATGAAAGGTATCCTTTATATATAAAGCTTATTTCATATCTATTAGGTGTATAAGTAGTGACTTCGCGAGCCTGTTGAACGCATTGAGAACGCCACGCTATCTTAAAGAACATAAGTATTGAAAAGGAGATATGATTATGGATAAAAAGATGATCGATTGGAAAAGCGTGGTAATAGGCATCTTACTCGGGGCCGGTGTCATATTGATAGCAGCACAAAGTCAGAATGCGCGCGATCCGAGCCCTCAATGGCAAATCGCTGCCGGTAATTCGACATGGGTTATTAACACAGGGACGGGAGATATCTGGCAATTGATCGGACAGGGAGGTTCAACCGAAGCTTCATCCCAATATATATTACGATATGCAGGTAAGCCTTCGAAATAAGTAAAAAGGATCAATCACGCCCTGAAAATACGTTGCAGTCTGCCTGCCCACGGTTGTCCAGGTTCGTTCTGTTATCTACGGGTTCAATCTTGGATTCCCGGGCTGCTGAACAAGCCTTGGATTTTTGTCTTCGTTCACAAGCCCTTGCTTTTTACGGATATGATAAAGAATGGAGGACGATATGGCCAAACTAATTAAACTTAAAGTTGATGAAGCAGATATATGGATTGAGGCAGATGAAGATGTATTTGAGAAAGGTGTCCGGAAGGTGAGTGCAAGTGATTCCATGTAAAAGGCTACTATATCATTCCAAGAGATCTCTAATACAATCAAGGCATATTGCACCTCTTTTGTAAAAGCTATAAAAGGCTTTGACAATGAGTTGACTCCCAATGCTCTAAAAGCGGAATTTGGACTGAGACTGAGTGGTGGAGGTAATGTCTATGTTGTGAAGACCGCTACAGAGGCAAGCTTAAAGATTACCGCCGAGTGGATAGTGAAATAAATGGCATTCTATTGATTTGTATTAGCTACAACTTGATCTTACAAATCGAGAACCAATACTAAAACAGGATCTGACAGTGAACCCTTTTGCATATTCACAAAAAGTAGAAAGAACGTGCCACAAGTCACAATCAGAGCTGGCCTAATCTTTTCATAGATTATATTTCAAGATCATCGGTTTTTAGACTCTTAGAAACCATCGATAATATCGCAGGAATCAACATTCTTGAGTTTACTTAAGATGAAATAAAAAGCAGGGCCTGAGATTGACCCTGCCTTTATATTCTAATAAACTGAATCGTTATTTCTTCAGCTTCTTCCTGAACCCAGTAAGTCCGAGCAGGCCTGATCCGAGGAGCAGTAAAGTGGCGGGTTCGGGAACCGGCGCGGATGAAGTGGCAGAACCGGTTGTAAACTTTGTTATATCCATGCCATAGCCTTGTTCGGCAAAGGTAAGGCTCGTGATCGGCGTGTCCGAAGTAAAGCCGACGAATTCGGTAGTATTGAACGTCGGTATAGCAAGGTTGTAAATGACGCCGTTGAGAGTCACCGTGATTGCCCCCTCTGCATCATCACCGGGACTATAGTAAAAACCTATCCCTGTTACGCCCGCCAATGTTGCGGTCACGTAGGATAGATCAGCATTAGGCTGACCAGCTGTAGTTGACTGGCCGGAGAAGAATGCTACTCCGCCCAAGGTATTGGCATAGTAATTGGCGCCGATGAGGAACGGAATGTTGTTGGTGTTGGCTAAGGTATCAAATGTGACGCCTCCAACGGTGGTAGGGCCGATTGAATAGTTGTTGGGGGGGAGTGGTAGGACGATGCTATTGAAGTCGTACGTGGTCGGGCCCGAGACAGCGGCGTTGAAGGCTGCCATATTGGTATATTCGATGACGGAGGCGGAAACCGGTGCAGCGAAGCAGGCAAAAGCTAGAGCGGCAAATGCAAGACAATACTTTATTCTCATGATTAATCTCCTCAATAATTTATTAAACTCATTACAAAACCTTCAGCAAAGAGTTCAGTTTAAAATAACGCAATTTTTATGCCTACATGCAACAAGCTGAAATTATTTAAATTAATTTTATCTCCCTCTGAAGGGTGTAAATTATTTCGACAGATCAATTTGATGTATATTCTTTATATGATAGATTTTATTGATAATTATATTAAAGCTCAGCTGTAAATTATTTCGACAGATCAACTTGAATTTACATCTTAATATTAATATACTCTTAATATCTAATTGAATTTATTAATTTATATTATGACCTAACAAATGAACTACCCCGCCGCAAGCAGCGGGGTATCAAAAGCTTCTATAAGGAATAGACCTTTCGCAGCAAGCTGCGGGGAATTAACCCGGATGAGATTAAAAATATCAACAGCTCAATTTAATTATGTAACACCAGTGAACTGTTGATCACGTGCCAAACACAACGGGGTAGCCATACTGAATATTTGAAATCATAATCTTCACTGTTTGACTTCCTCATCCCGCTTATTATCATATCGAACATTGCTTTGAATTCCATCTCGAAACATGCTTCCCATATAAAGGCTTCATATCATGTTATACGCTGAAATACCTCTTCTTGAGATAGAGCGAGAGGTTCACCATCATGATGAGCACGGGCACTTCAACGAGCGGGCCGATGACCGTGGCGAATGCCACCTGGGACTGGATGCCGAACACGGCCACTGCCACGGCGATGGCCAGCTCGAAGTCATTGGATGAACCGGTCAGGCCGACTGTTGCACATTGCGGGTAATTGCCCCCGAGCTTTTTACCCAGGAAGAAGGTCACCAGGAACATGAAGACAAAATAGAACAGCAGCGGGATGGCGATGCGCACCACATCCAGCGGGATCTCCACGATATACCTGCCCTTGAGCGAGAACATGACCACAATGGTAAAGAGCAATGCTACAAGAGTTATGGGGCTGATCCTGGGGATGAATCGCTCGTGATACCAGGTCTTGTCCTTGACCCGGATCAGGATATAGCGGGTGAACATCCCCCCGAAAAAGGGTATCCCCAGGTAGATAAACACACTTTTCGCGATCTCGCTGATGGTTACCTCTACGATCTGACCCGACAGCCCGAAGAGCGGCGGCAGGACCGTGATGAAGATCCATGCATAGACCGAGTAGAAGAGCACTTGGAACACGGCGTTCAAGGCCACCAGGCCTGCGGCGTATTCCGGGTCGCCCTCTGCCAGGTCGTTCCACACGAGCACCATGGCGATGCAGCGGGCAAGACCCGTGAGGATCACACCCACCATGTAGCCGGGATAGTTATGCAGGAAGATAATGGCAAGAAAGAACATGACAACAGGCCCCACAATCCAGTTTTGGATAAGGCTTAAAGACAGGACCCGGTAGTTCCTGAAGACCTTGTTAAACTCCTCGTAGCGAACCTTGGCCAGGGGCGGGTACATCATGAGGATGAGCCCGATGGCTATGGGGATGTTGGTTGTGCCCACACTGAAATGATCCCAGAACCCTGCAACCCCAGGCACGAAATATCCCAGCAGGACCCCAAAGGCCATTGCCAGGAAGATCCAGAGGGTGAGATACCGGTCAAGGAAAGAAAGCCGCTTCATGATACCCGGATTCGATGAACTACTCATAAGAAACCTCCTGCATATGTCTTAGGAAAATGTCTGTTGTTTACTTCCTGACGCAGGATGCTACCCTCATGTGCTCGTCAGCGATGGTGCAAATTGCCTGGTCAACACAGGAAAGCATGGAGATCAGGCATGGCATCTTGTTGGAATAATAGACATTCAGGCCTTCCTTCCTCGTCGCTACCAGTCCTGCCGTTCTGAGCACCGCAAGGTGGCGGGAGGTGTTGGCGTCTTTCTCTTCAACGATCTGAACAATCTCGCCTACGGTTTTTTCTCCATTCGCAAGGGCCTCGAAGATCCTTACCCTCACCGGGTGTGCAAGCGCCTTGAGTATATTCGCCTTGTTTATGGCGGCATCCGATTTTTTTTCTTGCACCCTTTTCATAGTCAGCCGTCTCCATTCTAGTCATTACTAAATTACTAGATAGTAAAATAGTAATAATTATTTACCAAGCCCATGTCGAGTTTGCAACATTTTTATCCTGCCTGATCAACAATCACTTTTTCTATCAAATGATTCCTCACAGCTTGCTGCGGGGTTTCCTTATAATCCTCTCCCCTGGTGGGAGTGACTCGGGACATCCATGTCCCTCACCCTGAAGGGTGAACGTAAAGTACATCCAATTCGTCTGTCCTGACGAATTGTGGATTAAGGAGAGGGGGAAAAGAAAAATTTCCTATGATACCGCGCAGCTTGCTTCGCGGAGCTTCATTTGTCTGCAGTCCGATATAAAATCCTAATCCGTTCGGCCAGGGATTTTATAGGGTATGATCATGGGCACTTTTGCCTGATATTCGCGGAACTGATCGCCGAACTCACGGACAAGGTCGCGCTCTTCCAGGACCGTCCCTGTAATGATCCAGGTTGTCCACATGAGGTTGAAGAGCAGTCTGTCGACAGTGAGTACGGGGCAGGACCAGATCATGATCAGCGAGAAGAAGTAGAGCGGGTGGCGCACCCATTTATATGCACCGCTTACTGTTAAGGGCATGGTCTTTGTTTCCCTGTTCTGGATAAGACGTTGTATTTTTTTAACCCCGAAAGGATCAAAGGGTCCCAATGATTTCACCCCCCAGTGGAACCCTGCGAAGCACAGGAAAAACAGGGCCCGGAGCATCCAGTAAAACACCCCGCCTGCTGCTGCTATCGGGCCGGGTATTTTCTGCCACAACAGCATCGTAACAATCAGGGCGATCCCGGATGAGACGGCATAGAACGCATTGTAGTAATCATCGGGGACGAGATTTGCCAGTCCCATCCGGACACCCTTTCTCACCATGATGCTGTGCTGGGTGAAGAAGAACAGGGACAGGCATGCATCCATCAGCAATGCCTGCCGGGTTTTTAGCCCGAGATCGATCAAGGTGAACGATCCCAGGAAGAGGAACAGGGAAAACAGGATCATTGAACCATGGCCGATAGTCAAGGTTGCATAGATCAGCATATAAGCTTTGAACCTGCTCATTGTGACCTCATTGGCCATTGCTGCATCAGGCCTTTGCCTTTTCATTGCCTTCCCCTCCACAGCAGTCCTTCATGAATTCAGAGAAGTCCATCCGGCTGCAGCATGACTTGAATCCCTCGGGCATGCCTTTGCACATGCCCTTGAATTGCGACATCATGGATGCCATGTTTTTGCAGCATGAGTGCATCTGTTCCTTCATCTTCGACTTATCCTCTTCGGACATGCCCTTGCAGCACATGTCCATCATGAGGCCGAACATCTTTTCCTTTCCTGCATTGTCCATCATGATACACCTCCTTGGTTAATGGGTATTTCGTATTGATACTTCAGATCGCCTGATGCTTTTCATCATGGGGTGGTTTCCTTCTTGATATGCCTCATCATATGCTCGGGCCTGATGCGGATCATAATACTTACGGCATCAGAGATGAGTGCATTGTCCCTGTCCCTGATCTCGCCCCTGGCCACAATTATTCTCTCGTTGTTCTCAACGAGTTCCCCCACAACATATACATATTGGCCGACATATACCGGACTGTGGTACTCAACCTGGATCTTCTTTGTGAGAAAGCTTCTTTCATTGAGCAGGCCGAAGGCCACCCATGATGTTATTTCATCGAGAAGAATGCTGTGGAAGCCTCCATGCATGATCTTGCCCCACCCTGACCAGTAATCGGGGATCGAAAGGCTGGTGCTGAGCCTCGTGTCCGTTTCCTTCCTGAACCGGAGCTTGAGCCCGAGCGGATTTTCCTGGCCGCAGCAGAAGCACCATGGTGCCACTGTTTGCACGGGAAGAAAGTCTGTTTCATATTTTTGGGGGAGCATTTTCGTGGTTCCTTTCTTCTCTGTTCTGAGCCTGATTCGTCCAGGATTTTCTTCCCCTTGCCAGGGTAAGGACAATCACGGCAAGGCCGGCAGCCAGGAATGTGACCGGCCAGAACAGCATCGGGTCGAACCAGAGAGTTCTGGCTGCCAGCCATATTGCTCCGATAAGTACAAGCATGATTCCGAACATCACCCCGCAATAGCGGGAGCCATGCCTCATCATGGGTCCGCAGCATCCGTACATCCCATATCCTTCTCTGAGTCTCCCGGCATGCATCATGGTTCAACTCCTTTTCACCCATGGGTGGCGGGTAACTGATATTAGACATTTCGAAACATATCGAAATATCTAATAGTCTCTCGGCACGTGGTTGTCAATACTTTTTGTGAAATAATTTTAGTGCAGGGCTATATCGGCGTTAACTCTGTTAAGAGGCCTGATCCCGGTCAGGGTTTGTCCCCGCCGGTGAGATATCGGACCATCGAACTGATGGTCTCTTCGTTGGCTGTTCAGAGGATCGACTGTCCCTGCCGCTCGCAGCGGATCAGGTGCGCACGCCTGAGCTCCTTGACGTGGTGGGAGATCGTTGAGGGGACAATGTTCACGGCGTCTGCAACTTCGCACACAGCCAGACGGTTGTCACCATCGAGCCTGCCCTTGCCGCAGCCCTTCCTTATCTGCTCGAAGATGATCAGACGGTTCTTGTTGGAAAGTGCCTTGAATGCCTCTACAAGAAGCTCCTTGTCAAACTGTTTGTCTGTAGACTTTGCCCTTGGCATTTCATCTCCTCAATGGTGCGGATCGGGTGCACATTTCGATTGTCATCGATATATCGATTGACTAGCCCCTTTCTTTGTTTATGTCAAGGCACCCATGTAATTGTGCGGACATGTCCAGGTGATTAAGATGAAATTTTTAAATACCCCTTGACGAGACGGTGGATAAGATTATTAAATAGGATATAATAGATCCTGTTGAGGAATATGGTATGATGGAGCTGACAAGGAAGGCCGAATACGCTATCCGGGGCATGCTCTATCTTGCCAGGCAGACGGAAGGGCAGATAGCCATGCTTGGAGATATCGCCGATGCCATGGATATGCCGCGGACATTTCTGGCCAAGATCTTCCAGGATCTGGTGAAAACAGGACTAATAAAGTCCATAAGAGGGACCGGCGGAGGATTTGTCCTGGCAAGGCAGCCCGAGCAGATTACCCTTCGTGAGATCGTCGAGGCCATCGAAGGGCCCATCATGCCCAACACATGCCTCATGGGAGAAGGGGTGTGCTCCTTTCAGAAAACCTGCACGGTTCATCCCGTGTGGAGGAGGCTCCAGTCAGTAACAAGGGGCATCCTGGAAGAGGTCACTTTGAAAACCCTGACTGCTGGCGGCTAGATTTTAAGAAAACAAGAATTATCAGGTACAAGGGGAGATTCAAAAGCGGACATTGTCCGTAATATACTTATCAGGAGGTCTGCATGGATGTCTTATTCTTGAGCAGGCTGCAGTTCGCCATTACGAGCATGTTCCATTTCATCTTCGTGCCTTTGACCCTGGGGCTTTCCGTGCTCGTTGCGTGGATGGAATGGCGGTTTGTAAAGTCCGGTGATGAGACATGGCTGAGGATGGCAAGGTTCTGGGGCAAGCTCTTCCTGATCAATTTCGCCCTGGGCATTGTCACGGGCATCACCCTGGAGTTCCAGTTCGGCATGAACTGGGCGGAATACTCCAAGTATGTGGGGGACATCTTCGGGGCCCCCCTGGCCGTGGAGGCAACGCTGGCATTCTTTCTTGAATCGGTGTTCATCGGGGTGTGGGTCTTCGGCTGGGACAAGGTGTCACAAAAGACACATGCCTGGGCCATCACCATCGTGGCCTTTGCCACCAACCTCTCGGCCCTGTGGATACTCCTTGCCAACGGATGGATGCAGAACCCCGTCGGTGCGAAGCTGACAGAGATCACCGGCAACCCACTCATCACGAAACGGGCCGAGATGGCCGACTTCCTGGCCGTGGTGGCAAACCCCTATGGCTGGATCAAATTCTTCCACACGCTCCTGTCCGGCTACGCACTGGCCGCCTTCTTCGTAACAGGGGTTGCGGCGTGGCATCTGCTCAGGAAGAACGAGGTGGAGCTCTTCAAACGGTCATTCAAAACCGCTGCGGTCTTCGGGCTTGTTTCGGGGCTGCTGGTCACGGCTACCGGGGACTTCCATGCCGTCGAGATCGCCAAGGTGCAGCCTGCCAAGCTCGCCGCCCTGGAGGCCGTCTGGGAGACGCAGAAAGGGGCGCCTCTGAGCCTGATCACCGTGCCGGACAGCGCCAATGAAAGGAATGCCCTCGAACTCATCACCATCCCCAAGCTGACGAGCCTGCTGGCATACCGCAACCCCGACGCCGAGGTCAAAGGCCTCAAGGATATACCGAAAGACCTGAGGCCGCCGGTGGCGCTCACGTTCTACAGCTTCCGCCTCATGGTTGTCCTGGGCATGGTGATGATCCTGCTCTCCGTCATGGCGGTCTACCTCTCGGCAAAGGACAAGCTGGAATCCTCACCGGTTTTTCTGAAGATCATGCTTTATGCCATAGCCCTGCCGTATATCGGCGTGCAGCTGGGCTGGATCGTGGCCGAGGTGGGCAGACAGCCCTGGATCGTCTACGGCATGCTCAAGACCTCGGATGCGGTATCCCGCTCCATCACGGTCTCTCAGGTCCTCATGTCCCTCATTGCCTTCACCGTCGTCTATGGGCTCCTTGGTATCGTTGATGTGTATCTTCTCGTGAAATACGCGAAACAGGGTCCGGAAAAGGGCCTTGAAGGGGTTGTGATGACCCGGGCACAGGAGGTGTGACATGGAAGTGCTCCAGACACTGCAGATAACATGGTTCGCATTATGGGGTATCCTCTGGGCCGTGTATTTCATGCTCGACGGCTTCGTGCTCGGTGCCGGCATGCTCCACAATTTCCTGGCGAAAAATGAGAATGAAAAGAAGGCCATGGTCGCTATTGTAGGACCCGTATGGAACGGCAACGAGGTCTGGCTCATCACTGCGGGAGGGGCCACCTTCGCCGCCTTCCCCACGACGTATGCCCTCATGTTCAGCTACCTCTATACCGCCCTGCTCCTGCTCCTGTTTGCTCTGATCATCCGCGGTGTATCCCTGGAATTCAGGGGAAAGGTGGCCAATGACGCCTGGAAGAGGCTCTGGGATATCGGCATCCTCCTGGGCAGCTTCCTGCCCGCATTGCTCCTTGGTGTGGCCTTCGGCAACATCTTTAAAGGACTGCCCATGGATGCGGCGGGTTTTCATGGGAACCTGTTCACCCTGCTGAGCCCATACGGGCTTCTCACCGGGATTCTCTTCGTGGCGTTATTCTTGGTGCATGGGGCTATTTATGCCTCGGTCAAGACCGGCGAAGACTTAAGCGCACGAGCCAAGGATTTTGCAGATAAGGCCTGGGCGGTGCTTCTGATCGTTGCCGTGGCGTTCCTTGTGTACACGGCCTTTGCCACCAGGCTTTTCCTGAACTATATGAGCACCCCCGTCCTCTTCCTGGTCCCCCTTATCGCAGTGGCCGCCCTCATCCTGACCAAGGTCTTTCTGACCAGGGGTGATGCCCTGAAGGCCTTTGCCGCCTCGTGCGCCACCATCGTGATGGTCTGTTTCACCGGCGTCATCGGGCTGTTTCCAAATCTTATCCCGTCCAGCCTCGATCCGGCATACAGCATGACAATCTATAACTCGTCCTCCAGCAAGTTGACGCTGGCCATTATGACCGCTGTCGCGCTCATCTTCGTGCCCATCGTCATCGCATACAAGATCTGGGTGTACCGGGTGTTCAGGGAAAAGATCTCGCCCGGGGAGGCTGCCGGAGAGACTTACTAGGCCTATCAAGGAGTAGGAGCGGCTTTAGCCGCGACATCCAAAAATGGGTCGCGCCTGAAGGCGCTCCTACATCTCCATAATATGTTGCATGTTGTAGAAGCGGCTTAAGCCGGGATAATCGCGCCGGAAGGTACCTACCTGACCGCATCCACGATATCAGCGATGAACCGGCCCTGGTCCCAGTTCTCGTCGGGATCGCTCAACCCGAGGCGGACGATGACGAGTTTTTTCGAGGGCACCATGGATACATACTGTCCCTCAAAGCCGGCCAGGGAGTACATGTCTGGCGGGGCCCCGGGCATCCACCTTTCATCCGGATTACCCGTATCACCTGCATTCAGCCAGAACTGGGCGCCGTACTTGCGTTTGGGGGCCTTGGGCGTGGGGGTTGTGCTGTACTTCATCCACCCCTCGGGCAGGATGCGCTCTGCGTGCCATATACCGTCGTCGAGACAGAGCAGGCCGAAGCGCGCCCAGTCGCGCGCGGTTGCATACATGAAAGAAGAGCCCACGAAGGTACCGGAGGGGTCGGGCTCCATGACGGCACTTGCCATACCGATCTTATCGAACAGTGCATGGTGGGGAAAGACGAAATAATCGCGCAGAGATCCGCCCAGAGTTTGACGGACAATACGGGATATGATGTTCGCAGTCCCGCTCGAGTATTGCCAGCGGGAATCAGGCGCGACCTCTAGGGGCATCGAGGTGGCGAAGGCCCCGGCATCGGACCGTAAAAAGAGCATCCGAACCACGTCCGAGAACGGGTCTTTGTAGTCTTCCTTGAACTTGAGCCCGCTGCTCATGCGCATGAGCTCGTCTAAGGTTATGGCGCCGCGGGGGTCGCCGGGGGAGCGCCACTCAGATACAGGAGCCGGGTCTTTCAGTCTGAGCCTGCCTTCCTTGACAAGGATGCCCACAAGGGCGTTCGTTATGCTCTTGGTCATGGACCAGCCGAGCTGCGGGGTGTCTCTGGTAAAGCCTAAGGCGTAATGCTCGGCAACGATCCTGCCGTCATAGAGCACGATCACGGCCCGGGTCCTGCGGAGCCTTGCAGGGTCGGGTTCAATGAAGGCCGCCTCTACGACCTTTTTGAGCTTCGAGCCGTCGATGATCTTGGGCAGAGGTTCGTCCCGAATCAAGTCGCCGTCGGGCCAGGGGATATTTTCCCTATCCTCATGGACAGCCGTAAACCCGGCAGGTTGTTTTCTGAGAGCCTCAACACTCATACCCGCGGCAAGGGTGCAGCCGAGCCCATCCCGGTATAGGGCCGTGCGCTTTGCCATGCCGAGTATGGAACCGGTCACGGTCTTGTTTTTGTAGTCTATGTCCGTACTGATGTAGCCGTACTTGCCGAGCTCCTCACGGAGCACCGAGGAAGGGTCGCGATGCGCCACAAAGACACATGAGCACATGCGCTTGGCTGTATAGGCCGTGCCCACGGGCGCCACCTCGAGCATCAGGAAGGTGAATGCACCACAGCCAAGGACAACGAGCACGCCAAGGGCCCCGAGCAGCCATCGCAATGATCTCTTCATGCAATCCTCCCCTTGAAAACGATCGTTTCCGGATAATAAACAGCGACATCCTTTCCATAAAAGGCTAACAGCATGCACGGAAAATGCAAGGACTTTGCAGGGGATCATGCCCGTTCCGTCGCCGGATGCCGGCCTTGGCAATGGATAAGCGGGAAGCTCTTCAGCGAGGCAGATCTTAGAAGAATCAAGAGGGCTTAATAGCCCGTGGATATGTGAAGATCAACCGACGAAATATTCAAGAGAGCCTTAGTGTCACTCTTGACACGATAGCTTCAGCTTTGACCAAACATAGATGTGATCCCTTTGTGAATCACTGACACTCACTGTTGACTGCATCCTCAAATCAGCTTGGTTTGCCATTATTGGATTGGGGAGCAGGGTAAACCCACTCTCCCGAGCAGATTAAGCTCATTCTTTAATAAATGAATGTCAGTATATTTGTTGCAATATTTTCAATATCATTGTATAATATTCTCCGTTTAATTGAAATTTAATAATTCTGGGTCCGTTAAAAACCATTTAGGGGGGTATATCATGTTTAACAATTGTTTCTACAGCATCACTAGGGCTCTTGTGACTTTGTTTATTCTCTGTCTTCTTGTTGGCTGTGGCGGTGGAGGTGGCGGAACTACAGCAACAAATACCTCAACTGAATCGGCGAGCTCAATAACAGGCATGGGGTGGTACTTCGAAAACAGTGCACTTGATTACTATAACAATGGCTCGACATGCACTTTGAAGGTTTTTTTGTATTACAGCGAATCGATTACCACGGATGACATCGAGAGTGTCAGCGTGACTGCGCCCAATGGGAGTAGATGGTCAATTGCATTGTCGAATAGCCCTTTTGGTACCAGTAGCACGGGAAAACCTTATATTATTGGTAGTCTTTTATATAGTGATAACCCAAATGCGTTCCCACTTGCGGGCATCTGGACTGTAGAGATCACGCTGAAGGAAGGTAAGACTTTATCGTTTCAGCGAACTCTCCATGAGCCGGGTAGCACAGATGATGCAACGCACCAATACCTATATACGAAGGAGGACTGGGCACCTTCTACGAATCCGTCGCAGTACATCGCGGCACTCAGTCGCTTTCCTTCACAGGGCTACACAGTACAATACTCTGCAGACGATGGTGGTAGTATAACGACCACAGGATTCTCTGCGGTGAGGTCGAGTTTCCTGGCAGCCGAGCCGAGAGCGTACAATATGTATTGCTGGCTTTATGATGCTAATTATACCTACCTCGGTAGAACAAATCCGGAATATTCGACGCTGGATCATTCAAGTACAAACCTGATAACCGCAGACGGAGAAATCTTTATCGTGCCAGCGTCCACAATATCATCGGCCGGGTCTGGGTATGTTGACCTGTCCAAGGTTAAGTACATCAGATTTGTGAACACAGACGGTGCCCAATACGCGCCGTCGTCGTATTCGAGTATAGACTACCGCTCAATCTCGTCTCTCGTAGCACTGAATTGAAGGGGAACGAAAGCATAGATCTCTGCGATTTCTTCTTGGTTTTAGGATGACAGAAAATTGAAGATCTTGGGATTAAACATACGAAACTATCCCTTCATATCAGAGCGTGTCCTCTGGCACGATATCAATACTTTTCGCAGATTGATTTTAGGAGAAAATAGGATCAGAGTGAATTATTTTCCATCAAGAAAAAAGGTTCTTCGCTGTGAAGCGTACTTTTTATGAAGCTCTAAAGATATATTGAGGCATATTGTTTTCACCACGAAGGACACGAAGAGCACGAAGAAAAGTATATAACAAAAAGCTTAACACCTGTACGAAGCATTCTTTACGTCGAAGCTGATTAGAAGGCCTGTCTTGACACCTGCCAAATTCATTTAGGATACTATGGACCTCAATGGCACAGCCAATAACCGGTTCGAGAGTTCAAAAGAATTTGATCCTTCGTGTCCTTCGTGCTCTTCGTGGTAAGATATCCCTCTGCATGCTCATCAATGATCTGGGTATGCTTTGCTGTGATGAAACAGAAAAAATGAACTCTGGCCTCATTTTTAATTTGAAATTAATTCAGTGAGCATACCATGCTCTGTGTTTTTATATCCACGTATATTAGTTTCATGAAAGGAGGGTGTATGGCTTCAAGGGGAATATCTATTCCAGGAATAATGCTTATTCTTTTACTGGCCCTTACCGGCTGTAGCCTAAAGGTCATGACCGTAAGATCCATGTACCCTATCATGGATGACATGAGAACTGCGGTGAACATGAACCCGGATGTCGATTTGATGCGGGATGCAATGCCCGCAAGCCTCGTCCAACTCGACGGTTTCATTGTGGCAGTACCGGATGACACATTGATTCTACGGGCGGCTGAAAGCTACTTCGGATATGCAAATGCCTTTGTGGAAGATACGGATAAGGAGCGGGCCGGCCTCCTCTACCTGAAGGCAAGGGATTATGGCCTTCGGGTACTGAAAGGATATTCTCAATTCTCAAAGGCCCTTGATGGGCCGGAGCCCGCCTTCAAGGAGATGCTCTACGGTTTTGGCGCCGGCGACGTGCCTGCCCTTTTCTGGACGGCCAACAGCTGGCTTGCCTGGATCGGGCTGAATCCCGATGATCCGCAGGCCATGATGGATCTGCCCAAGGTTATAGACATGCTGCAACGGGTGGTCGAGGTCGACGAAACATTTTACTATGGGAGCGCCCATGCCGCACTCGGGGCATACTATGCCTCCCTGCCCGGGTTGCTTGGTGACAACACTGCCAAAGCGAAGGAGCACTTTGATAAAGCATTCGAGATCTCAAGGGGCAAGATGCTGCTCATGTACTACTTATATGCAAAGTTTTATGCCTACAAGATCCAGGATCGTGATCTGTTCGTCAAGACCCTTGAGAAGATCATCCAGACGCCGAGCGATAAATATCCGGACATGGCCTTTGCGAACGAGCTGGCCAAGAGGAAGGCAAAAGTCCTTTTGGGCAAGATTGATACGTATTTCTAGGTTACAGGAGCATAATGGGGGCGTCGATGATGAAAAGATTGGGAATGATACTTACTGTTGGAATAGTTTTCTTCACTGCAGCGGGCATCTGCTTTGCTGCCGATGAGCCCAAGGTCGTCATCAAGATGGCCTCCATTGCACCCAAAGGCAGCAATATTGCAAGTTACTTTGATGAGATCGGAAAACAGATTAAGGAGAAGACCAATAATGAGGTGGCATTCAAGATGTACTGGGGCGGTGTCCAGGGTGATGAAAAAGACATGCTCAGGAAGATCAAGCTCGGCCAACTCCACGGCGGAGGCTTCATGGGGCCCGGTCTGGGACTTATTGTCCCTGAGGTGAGGATTACGGAGGTCCCCTACCTCTTCAGGAATTATGAAGAAATCGGGTATGTCAGGGTAAAGCTGCAGCCCTCCATGGAGAAGCTTTTTGAAGAGAAGGGTTTCAAGGTTCTCGGATGGATGGATCTCGGGTTTCTCTATACCTTCTCGAAAGAACCTTTGCTTTCACTGGAGATAGCACGCAAGCAAAAGTGGTGGACCATGGAGGGAGAACCCATCGGACAGGCCATGTTTGCAGCGCTGGGCATATCACCCGTGTCCCTGTCCATATCTGATGTTGCTACATCGCTCTCCACGAACATGATCGACTGCGCGAACAGCACCCCGTTCGGTGCCGTTGCATTTCAGTGGTATTCGCGGTTCAAGTACATGTCGAGCTACCCCACGGGCAACCTTCTGGGGGCTACGATTATCAGCAAAAGTGTGTGGGACAAGATATCGCCTGCCAGCCAGAAGATTATGCTGGATATTGCCAAGAAGGAACAGGACAAGCTCATCAGGGTCACGAGGGAAGAAGATGCAAAATCCTTAGCGCTCCTGAAGAAGTCAGGGATCATCATTGTTCCCATTGACCCCAAGAACAAGGATATGCAGTTTGTCTTCGAGGCCTCAAAGAAGGTACGGGAAGGACTTGTGGGCAAGCTCTATTCCAAGGAACTGTTGGACCGGACCCTGGGGCTTGTGGCCGAGTACCGCCGCGTACACCCCAATGACACCGTAGTCATGCAGGTCGAG
>JBEKDT010000020.1:0-88005 GCA_050014195.1 Desulfomonilia bacterium
CGCTTTGCCGCAGCGACTCCTCTGTTTGCTTGCGCTCAGTAATGTCGCGAGAAACCCCGAGAATATCCATAGGCTTACCCTCATCATCCCGTCTGAAGGTTGCTGTGAACTCGATCCAGACAGTATTACCGTCTTTGCGGATCAGTTCAAACTCCATGGTCCTTGGTCTGTCCGGATCAATAGTTTCCCCGCTGTTTTCTTTGGCCAGCTCTTCCGATAAGACCTGAGCTGCAAGGGCATAGGATGAGGATGTAAGCAGTTGTTCAAGGCGCAGGTTCTGTATCTCTTCCAGGGTATACCCAGTAATCCGCACAACTGATAGGCTCACGTAAGTGAATTGTAAGTTCAGGTCTATGATCCAGATGGTATCGTGTACGTTTTCAGCGATCATCCGGTAGCGATGTTCACTCTCCTTTAGTGACTCCTTGGCCCTTACAAGGTCCTGGACCTTTTCTTCCAATAAAAGATTCGTCCTTGTGAGTTCAGATGTCTTCACCTTCACCTGGCGGCGAAAAAAGAAACTGAAGGAAAGGAGTAGAATGAATGTCGCAGCGATGATCCCGAAGATAATCCATACATATTTCAGATATACCGGTTTCATGAGTGCCGTTCCGAACCACTTATTATCGATTGCCTGGTATTCATTGTTTGTGATCTGGTTGAAACCATCCTCAATCTTTTCAAGGAGAGCCTTCCTCCCTTTCTTCACTGCACGGTGGAATTCTCCGGTATAGAGTGGCACAGAATAACGGAAGTATTCATCGATCTTGTACTTGTTCAAGAAGTACAGCGCAGGCGGCTTGTCCATGCAGAAAACCCGCAGCTTCTCTAAAGAGGCATCCTTAATGATATCTTCATAGCTATTATACTCCACAAGGCCGTTGATGATTCCCTGGCTCTTGAATATATCAATGCATGCATCTCCCTTCTTGACACCGACGGTAAAACCCTGGACCGATTTAATGCTGTTAATGCCGCTTATGTTCTTATGAAAGAAAATTGGGACTTCGATCTTGGCATAGGGCTTGGAAAAATCATAGATCTGTGCACGCTTCTCAGTGAGGAATATAGTATCGATGACATCAGCCTTGCCCTGTTCTATAATTTCTTGAGCTTTGGCCCAGTCAGTGGCGATAAGCGTTACTCTGATCCCTGTCTTTTTCTCCCATAATTTCCATTGATCTACAAGGATTCCCTGGATATTGCCATCTGTATCCCTGAATATATATGGGGGATAGTTATCATCTGACACTACTGTGATTTCATGAAAAGAACCACCCAGTTTTGGTGACGCTAAGCACTCTACGGGTAAGTATAAAATAAAAAGAATGATCAAAAATCTTTTAGAATTCTTCATGGAACTCCCTTTAATGATTATCGGCCTAATACCAGCGAAGCTGTAACCAAAGGCAAGGTAGCGTAATATCGCTAATAATATCATCAGATTTTGTGCCATACACAACGCTGTGCCCATACTGAATATATCTTTTGATAATCTTCACAAGTCGATGAACAGGGGAGGCTGTAGATTTTTATAAGGAATACATAGTCATCCCCCCTATAAGGCAGATATAGCGCCCATGGTGTCATGTATGAATATTTACCCAGATCTCCAACAATTACGTTCGCGGATCGTTTGCGGTATATACAGAAAACATGGCCTGGTGCAGTTGTTAACAAATTATCTGCTTAAGCATTCTGCATCGTCGCGCCTAAAGCCGCTCCTACACTATGTGTGAACATTTTACTAACCGGAGCTGAACTGTCTTTGTAGCCGGCGTGCTTACCTGCGCCTGAACAGGTTCCAGTCAAGGTCGGGCCAGGGGTTGTCCACATCCTCGATCTGCTGCAGCGCCGCCTCTGAAAGCCTGCCATGGTCCGAGAGGTCCTTTGCGGCCCAGATGAGTTTCAAAAATCGCTGGTGGTGATGGTGGAAGCGCTGGTTGGCATATTCCTTGGCCTGGGTCGTAAAGAGGAGAAAGGGCCAGTCGCTTCCCTGCATGAGGAGAAGCTCACGGGCCATCTGCCGCATGATGCGCTCTCCGCGATCATCGTTCGGCCGCACCTCTTTGAACAGCTGCTCCGCCTCTCTGGAACTCGCATTGATGTAGGGCCAGATCCAGCCGTGTTCGGGATTCTGCCAGACCGTATAATCCGAGTTCAGCCCCCAGGTGCTGGGCTGCATGATGATGGTTGAAAATGCCCCGCCGTGCTGATCAACGTATTCGCCCTGGGCCCTTAATGAAACAGTCTTCTCCTTATCAAGCAGCCGGTAGACCTGTTCAAGCCAGTGCACGCCTTCGTGCCACCAGTGGCCGAACAGCTCGCAGTCGTATGGGGAAACGATAATGGGCTCTGTATCAGGGATGACGGTTCGATCGAGAATGCGGGTAATGAGTGAGACGAAATGCTGCGCATGACTCTCCACACGCTCATGTGCCTTCTTGGGCTCATAGACCTGTTTATCGTCCTGCCCGGTGACTCGAGAGTAATGCAATCCCGACTCGGGGTCCTTGCGGTGGAATTCAAGATAGAAAGGGTCTCCGGGGTAGCCCTGATCAGGGGACCATACCTGTTTGCCGGTTGCCTCATTGCGCCCGAACACCGAGACACCCGATGCCAGCTTATAACCGCGAAAAATGGTGGGGGCGGCTTCCTGATGGCGGTTTTCTCTGAAGGATGCGCGTGTAATGCCGACATTCTCCGCAAAGAAGTACTCGATCCCCTCCCCGGCAAGCCACTCATCGATGCCCTTTCTCATGCGCTGCTCTCTGACCGACCACTCTGCCGGCCTGTAGGCGCACTCGGGCAGCCAGAACCCGCGTGGTAAGCGGCCGAAATAGCGCTTGTAGGTCTCAACACCTATGCGCACCTGGGCAAAGACCATGCTGTCTGATTCCATAAGCGGCAGAAATCCATGGGTGGCTGCCGAGGTCAGAACCTCGATCACCCCTTCGTCCTGGAGCCATTTCAAGGTGCCCAGGATATCACGATAAAAGTCAGAGGTGTAGGCCTTGTAATTACTCTCAAAAAACTCCAACCAATACCGGGCGACCGAGCACAAGGCAGGGTCCGCCTGAAAGCGCCGTATGTCATTGCGGGCACGGTGTATCTTGTCTTCCATATAGGCACAGAAACGGCCTTTCATGTACTCGTCGGCGAGCTGTTCCATAAGTATCGGGACGAGTCGGTAGTGGGGTCATAATGTGTTGCTAGTAATTAATTCTTGGATCGTCCACACATGATCCGTGATTTTTGCTTCCATGCAGGGTGTTACCTTTAGCGTCGAGTGAATCCGGCAGAAATTGTAATAGGCAAATTGAAGTGCATAAGCCCATTTCAAATTCAGCCATTTTTTACTGAAGCCATTAGTCAGGCGTGTCATTCTCCGCATTGACATACGAACAGTCAAGTTTTGTCTTTCAATGTGAGATGTGGACGCCCTCTCTAAATCTGGATTCCCAAAAACGGCAATCTTCTCACATCCTACACACGTACTAGGCGAATATCGAGTTTCTTTATCCGAATTGCCTTGAAAGAGCTTAATAACTTGAGCGAAGTCTACAGATTGTGAGCCGAGACTATAAACAACTGCATCTCTGTATGGGGTAAAGCCATCAGTATTGATTTGGAAATTACCTTTTGTTGCTCGTGCCAGCTTTTCAGTAAAAGCGACTGTGTCCGTTACTGTTCTATGACCAAGATGCCATGCAAGAATAAGTTTAGTATGACGCTCCATACCAATAAAGCACCAGGCGTCCCCTTTTTGATTATCATTACATGCCTTGCGCGACTTCGTACGAGCTTTCATTCCGACATATCCCCATATTTCATCACACGCACATTCTCTGATGCTCAGACCTTTAATTTTATCTTCCATTAATTTCTCGCATCGTTGGCCAACCAAGGACAACAATGTGAGGATTGTGCGCTTTTCGACGCCCGTGATTCTCTCTGTTGTCCTAATGCTGCATCCTTCTATGAGATGTTGAATAACAGAAACGGCCTTCTCCAAAGATAAACGCATATCATCAAGTGGCCTATGGTGAGGCTCAAGAAAGGTTTTCTTACAAGAGATACAGCGGAAACGCTGTAAGCCATGCCTATCTTTTCCAAACCTATTTGCGTTTTGATTGCAGATTGGACAATTCATTTTTATCACCCCTACAACACACTATTACCGTTTTGCTAAAGCATGTCAAGAAAAAAATATTGAAATATAATTTTTTTGGTGCTATAAATCCGATAAAGATGGAGCCCCCGACCAGATTCGAACTGGCGTCATAAGGGTTCGGGCCCTACGCTCTTCCATTGAGCTACGGGGGCTATAGTTAGAGTGGATCAAGGTAAGGATTTGCCGTCAACACCTCCTATCCTTGATCCACTTTTTATTATTAGCTCATTGCTGAGATCCTCCCTTGGCTGTAATAACTTTAGCTAGCCCCTCGAATAAAGCCGCTATCCTGTCTGGTTGCCAGCCCTGCATTTCTGCCATTGCCACTTTTATATTCACTGAAAATGTTATCCCATCTACTGAGGGTGGTAATGTGTCGTTGACATTTTGCTTCGGAGGCACATCATTAGAAGGTACATCGGGAGAAGGCGGAACATTTGTTTTAACAATAGTTCCGATGGTATTTCCATTGGGTCCAGGAGGGTTTACAGCACTAGACTTTACGATATTAATCATATCTCCTTCACGCCTTACTATTCCAGAAAAAATAAGGAATTCTACTAATATTTGCAGTGGGGATTGATATTCTTTTGTTGCAGAAGATACTGCTGCCAGTTTAGCTATCACTTCCTTTTCTGGCAATGGAGCGAATGATAATCTGTTCCGTATTTCTGTGGCAAACCAAGTGTCTTTTATTATCGGCGAAAGCTTCAAGCCTGCGGTATCAGGTCCCCATTCATAAGCATTATTGAAAGCAAAAACAGCTTCAGATGGGGTGTATCCATTGGGTCCTTTTATAATAAGACCTATGTCAGAAAAAAATGGGTTGGCAGTTGAAATTGATGCTGGATGAACTTTGAGCATATCGGCTAATGCTTGATTCATAACGGGCTTTCTATCATTACCGCTTAATATCGCATATGCCCGTATAAGATGAACCTGCTTTTCAAAAGAAAGCCTGTCTGACGGAAGTATCTTTGATGGTTTTGGCTTCTTTATTTTTTCTTGAATGTTGAGTTTTTCGGGTTCTGCCTCTTTGAGGACCTTATTCTCTTCCTTTATTTGTTCCATCTTTACACCTCCTATAAAGACTAAATATTGCCGTCAATTTTCTTATCGCATAGAACCGCAAATGAGTCAAGTGGATAATCGATGCGAAGCGATGTATTGTAGGTTATTGTAGGTTGATTTAATAATTAATTAATATTATTGATTATTATTCTTGTCCCATCTCGCACGAGCCGCTTTTAGGGCTATTTCTTTCCGCTGCTCAGGGAGTAATTTCTTCTTGCGAGCCTTGCCGCTCCGAAGGCCACCTCTGCGGCCAGCCTTTACTCGATAATCAAGCTTCTCTGGTTTAGGGGCTGGTTCCTGGGGAATACCATCTCGCTCAGCATCACGCCTGATTATTTGTTGAAGAGCATCAAATGCGATTTGGTTTTCATCTTTGCGCTTTGGCATATCTGCATTATAGTGAAGATCATAATAAAGTGCATCTGTTATTTTAAGGCATCAACACTCTATGACCCCACTACCGACGAGTCCGATCATCATCCTTGGATGAATCCCGTCGAAATGGAGTGCGCGCATGGTCTTCAGAAGCGGGATATACGTCTCATTCATGGCCTCAAAGAGCCACTCCTCACCCGCAGGCCATACCCCTGATTTGCGGCAATAGGGGATATGGCTGTGCAGCATCAATGCAAAGATACCCTTCATCTATCCATCCTTATGTATCAATCATGAGAAAGCCTTATATCCCACAGAATCGACGCCGGCCAGATGGATGTCCAAATTCAGGGCAGCCGAGGTCTTTCATCATATGTATCCGAATATCCCTGCATCCTCTCTGCGGTTCTTGCTTGAAGCACCGAGCCTTTCGGTTTATTAAAGGTTAAGGGGCTTTAAAAGATACATTTTGTTTTAATATCAATATCGATATGAAGCTGTCCATAAAGAGATTTTTGTATAATTATATAGTCCCCTACATGGGTCTGATTATTATTAGGCTTATTTCTATGACGTACCGAATTATTGTCATTAATCCCGAGATTGAAAAATCTATCTTTGCTAAGGGAGAGGTGCCTGTCTATATATCATGGCATCAGCGATTTTTCCCCGGGATCACCTTCTTTGCCGAAAGGCACCGCATCTCCATCATGATAAGCAAAAGTAAAGATGGAGACTATATTTCAAAAATCGTTCATATCCTGGGATGGACTCCGGTGAGAGGATCATCAACAAGGGGCGGGAAAGAAGCCCTTGATGAGCTCAAAAGACGTGCGCAGGAGGGGTGTACCATCGGGCATATCGTTGATGGACCCAAAGGGCCGTTCGGGGTGGTAAAACCCGGTCTTCTTGTTATCGCTCAGCATTCAGAAATGCCGATTCTTCCCGCTATTGTTTCATCCGAGAAGAGATGGGTGTTTAACAGCTGGGATAAATTTATCGTATATTGACGGCGATGAATTTGAAAGGCTCCGCCTATCCATACAGGAAAGGCTCTATGAGTTATACCAAGAGGCAAACGATTACTGGACCAAGACAAAAAACAACATATGAAAAGGCATGGCTTAATTTGAGGAACATAACATGATAAAAATAATATGCGAGCACGAGATAAGGTGGGTTAACGTATGTTCTTGCTTAAAAAAATAATCGGCTTTTTGCTCATGCCGATGTCTATTCTCCTTGTTCTCTTCTTCTTCGGTATTATCACACTCTGGTCAACGAAGAGGCAGCGTGCGGCAAAGATAATCCTCACGCTCACCTGCCTCCTGCTTGTGTTCCTGAGCTATGGCTTTGTATCCTATTGGCCCCTGGAGAAGCTGGAAAGCCTTTACCCGCCCCTTGATGTGAAGATGACCGGATTGAACAAGATCAACTGGGTTGTCGTGCTTGCCGGTGATGACCAAGAGACAGCGGTTCGTCTTGCAGAAGGAATACGCATCTATAGGAGCCTTCCCGGAGCAAGACTCCTTGTGTCAGGAGGAAAGGTAAACCCCACAGCCCCTGCACCTGCTTCGGAAGAGATGGCCAGGATGGCTGTAGAACTCGGTGTAAACCCTGCAGACATCGTTCAGGAAAGTATATCAAGGGATACCAAGGATGAGGCGAAGATCATCAAATCGATGCTCGGTGAAAAGCAGTTTATCCTGGTGACATCAGCTTATCATATGCCGCGCTCCATGGCACTCTTCATGGCACAGGGCATGCGACCAAACCCGGCTCCGACAGGGTTCCTCATAAAAGAGGCTAACCATCTTTCCCCTGTCCGGTTCTTCCCGAGTGCAGAGAGTATCCATGATGCCGAGCTCGTTGTTCACGAGATCCTTGGTATTCTCAGTGCCAGGATCATGGGGCAACTGTAAAAGCAGCCTCATTATATTGCCTGTCCCCTTTCTCTTCCTATCACGGGGTCTCCTATCGCTAACCCACTATCTCCAGTTCATATTGGGAGCTCCCGAGGCCGAGCTTTTCAGCCTCGGCAATCTGCAGCCTGCCGTCTTTTTTGTGGAGAAGGCTTAAGATATCCCACCCTTCTTTGAGACTCAGATCCGAAGCCCTGGAATCGGGGAGAGGGCTTACCTTGCTCAAGATGTCGAGCGTCGCAGAATCGATAGCCACAGGGTCATGGGAAATAAGTATCCCCTGATCCTGTGCGATGGGAGGATCGGCAAGTGGCATGCAATCACACTCGGGTTGCATCTCCAGGAGAAAATTTATGTACACAATCCTGTTCGGTTCGAATGTCTTTAAGATAGCATTCGCCCCTTCCGCAACGGCCTTCATGAAGAGCTCATGCGATACCGGGACTTCGATGGCTTCCACCGGGCAGACCCGTGCACATCTCCCGCACCGCCAGCATTTATTTTTATCAACGGTATAGACATCATCCGGGAACGAGATACATTCGACCGGGCATACGTTCATGCAATCGAAACACAGAACACATTTCGATTCATTCCATTGCATGGTTTCACCCATGAGGAAGTGCATCTTTCCCCTTCCCTGGTGCCAGTCGCCCCCTCTCGGTGCAGAGGATATCCCTCCCATGGAGATGTTTTTGATGGCCCCACCGAGAACCGCCTGTATATGCCCTTTTACATGGGTCAATACGACCATTGATTTTGCATCATGAATCGCCGAGGCCACAGCCATCTCACCTAAAGTCTCACCAGCATAAACCTTTATGGAATCGTTGCCGAAGATCCCATCCGCCATGATCACCGGGGCATCGAGTGTCAGATGGGTGTATCCAGCGTCCTTGGCTATCTCAAGGTATTCATAGCCGGGGACCCGCACCGAATCGGTGACAAAGGGCTTTGCAGGGACCCTTTTTATCGCGTCGACCACCTTTTTGACAAACTGGGGGCGTATGGTTTTGAATGCCCCATTATTGCCGAGGTGCATTTTCAAAGGGATAAGTTCATTTTCAGGGATAAACCTCTTCAGATCGAACTTCTCGAGAAATTTTTCAAATTTACCCATGAGCCCTGACTCGTAAGCAAAAGATTTCGATTGGGCTGTAATCTGGTATACCTTTGATTTCATAACTCCTCCTGCCTATGCATATTTTTCATAACACACTATTTCTTCAAGGCTCTTCCTTGATTTCATCAGCGGCGGTTGATCCGGATAACCAAGGGGTATCATAGTAACAACACGAATGTGTCCGGGTATGTTGAGGATATCCTTTACCTCACCTTCATGGAAAGCCCCGAGCCAGCACGTGCCTAATCCCAGTTCGAAGGCCTGCAGGATCATATGGGTGCAGGCAATCGATACATCCACGGTATATGCACTTTGCCCGCAGGCCATGACACGCTCTGCCTCGGTCGCGCAGGCAACGATCACAACCGGGGCCTGGGCCACAAAAGACTGCCCTAAAGCCGCCTTTTTAAGCTTCTTCCTTGTTTCTCCGTCTCTTACAACGATAAACTTCCATTCCTGGCGATTGCTTGCAGATGGTGCAAGCCTGGCGGCATCCAACACCTTCTTAAGTTTCTCGTCTTCCACTTCGTAATCTTTGTAGGCCCTCACGCTTCTTCTGTTACTGATTGCGGTAAAAACATCCATACGATTTTTCTCCTTTTGTGTGTATCGGTTTGAAAAAACCGATCGACCTCCGACTTATTATAAGGCCGGCTATGATATTTTCAATTTCTTACCCTTGAATATCCCTATCACCTAAGAGAAAATCGATTCTCATTCATAGCTCCAGATTCAGCTTCAGGGATCAGAATATCTGTGATATGCTTCTAAGATGACTCACGATAAACCTCTTTTCTCATCAACACCCTTCAATAAAATCTTTTTGGTACCCTCATGAAAAATAGGCCTTGGTTTTGGCTGATGATTGTTATTTTTATCCTGTTCCTCTGCGGGTGTGCCCACTATACGCTTGTCCGGGAGGCACCTCCGGTAAAGAATGGATACCTGATCAGGGATGTTTCTGTCTTTACAGCCCTTCCGGAAATCCCGGTGCTGGAGGACAGGGATGTGTACATCCAGGGTGAAACGATTGCCCTCGTCTCTGAAGAGAGATTGAATATCCCCGGGGCTGAAGTTATTGACGGTAGGGGAAAGATGCTTCTCCCGGGGTTAATCGACTTTCATACCCATATCACCAGCGGCATGATCATCCCGTGGGGCGACATTATTCCAACTATGCAGTTTAATATGGAGGGGTGCCTTTACAGCGGGATTACGGCTGTTGTGGACATGAGTGGAAAATCCCCTGCGGAGATGGCGGCGTTGGCTGAGGATATAGAGGCAGGCAGGCTCATCGGGCCGCACCTGTTCCACTGCGGCATGGGATTCACCGGCAAAGGCGCACATCCTATTCCGATGATGGAGAAGGTTAAAAATACCTATTCCTGGTTCATCCGCCCCTTCTTTCCTGAGGTCGTCATACAGGTGAAGGATGTTACCGATATGGCACGCCTTGAAAAGCATCTCGAGTCAAATCCTGATTTCACCAAGATCTTTCTTGATGACATCCCGGATGGTACACCCAAGATGAGCCATGAGATTGTCAGGGAGATCGTGAAGCGTTCCCATGAGCAAGGAATCCCGGTTGTCATCCATATCGGCAGGAATGAGGATGTGAAGGTAGCTCTAGAAAGCGGTGCAGATGGGCTTGTGCACGATGTCTATAAGGAGCCGCTCGACCCGGAACTTGCCAAGGAACTCTCAAAAAGAAAGATGTTTGTCATCCCTACCGTGTATGTATTTCACAACCTGAATGTCTTCATGAACGAAAAGAACTACACGCACTATACCAAACTTGAATGGGAAACCATGTATCCATCTTGTGTCAAGGCGTTACAAAACCCCAGGCCATACATTGTCCCGGAGGGTGACCCATGGGGTAACTATTATAAACATTTTAAAGACTCATATGACCGTGTACTGCATCCGAATGTCAAGACCTTAAAAGATGCAGGGGTGACGATTATTGCAGGAACCGATGCACCCAACCTTGGAATTGCAACGGGGGGTTCCCTGCATGTGGAGCTCCAGCATCTCGTGAAGAGCGGGCTTACCCCTACAGAGGCATTGATGTCTGCAACCTCCACACCGGCAACCACACTTAAGCAGGTCTTTCACAGGAACGTGAATTTCGGAACAATCGAAAAAGGGAAAGCCGCTGATCTCCTCCTCGTACAGGGTGATCCCACGAAAAATATCCAGGACACACAAAACATCATTGAGGTTTTCTATCGGGGAAATCGGTTAGTGAGGCACAAATAACCGGGCATGTCTGATTAAGGTCGAGCATCCGGATCTTGATGAGAAGGATTGTGATGAAAGGATTAAACCTGTTGGACAAAGATTATCGCATGATCTATACATTAAGACGGTTAATACCTCGGGCCTTACCATGCGAGATGTCGGTGTCGGTGTTGAAAAATATTTGACTATGGGAGATTCCTATCTCATCGAACTGAAATTGCATATGTAACACAAGGGTGTCGGCTGCCATTTCGAGGGCTCAGCTGCCGCCCAAATCTTATTCGATACGTGTTTACTTCAAGATCCAGGCATTCATGAATAAACCCCTGTAATTCAAAAAAGGAATCATCAGATAAGACCGATACTAGAAAGCGAACATCCCCGCGGTTTGCTGTGGGCATGTTCGCTTGTGTCTTCTTCAAATGAAACAGGAGAATCCGGGTGCAGGCACTTGAGTTTTTATTCACAAGATACTATTAATGTTACAATTTTATTATACTCATGAAAAGGAGCGAGCGATGAAGCGATATCCTTATTACCTCTTTGCGGTTATATTGTTCTTTGCAATATCCCTCAATGCCTGCACGAAACCCAGCGCACCAACCACGAGCCCTGCAGCCCCGGGCTCAGGAGAGGCGAAGGTTACGCAGGTAACTCAGGCCCCTCCCTCGAAGTCTTTCATGAGCGAGAGAGATTTCCGCAATGCAATTATCAATGTGGCAAAGCAGAATATTCCGGCAGTGGTGCACATCGAGGTGACCCAGCGCCAGGAGATTGTGAATCCGTTTTCACCGTTTGAAAGCGACCCGTTCTTCCGCCGGTTCTTCGATTTTCCCCAGGACCCCAGAAAGTTCAAAAGAGAGCTTAAAGGGATCGGTACCGGCATGATCATAAACGAAGATGGATACATCCTGACGAATAACCATGTGGTGGCCGGTGCAACCCAGATACAGGTGATCCTCTCCGATGAAAGACAATTCGACGCCAAGGTCATCGGGACCGACCCGAAGACCGATCTGGCCGTGATAAAGGTCTCTGCAAAAGAAAAGCTCCCCTCTGTCACCTTCGGCGATTCGGACAAGGTCCAGGTGGGTGAATGGGTTGTTGCCATAGGTCACCCGCGTGGCCTCGATCAGACCGTTACACAGGGCATCATCAGCGCCAAGCACAGGCAGGGAATAACCGACCCGAACACATACCAGGATTTTCTCCAGACCGACGCTGCAATAAACCCCGGCAACAGCGGAGGACCGCTGCTCAACCTCGACAGCCAGGTCATCGGGGTTAATTCCATTATCGCATCACAATCGGGCGGTTCCGAAGGGCTTGGGTTCGCCATACCAAGCAACATGGCGCTGCACATAGCAAAGTCCTTGATGGGAACCGGCAAGGTTCAGCGGGGTTGGCTCGGGATATCGCTTCAGGATGTATCTTTTGATAAGATGAAGTCACTCAAGCTCAATACACCCAAAGGGGCTTACGTGATGGATGTGGTGAAGGATGGTCCTGCCTCCAAGGCCGGGATCAAGGCAGGGGACGTGATCATGAGCTTTGATGGGAAGGATATTGAGGATTCCGGTGCATTAAGGAACCTGGTTGCCGGCACACCCCTTGGGAAAGAGGTGAAGCTCGGCATCATGCGCGATGGGAAGAAGATCACTATTCCAGTGACGGTCGGAAACATAGAAGATGCAGCCAAGTTAATGGCCGCCTCCCTGAGGGATAAGTTGGGGGTGGATGTGAGGCCGATGAATGAAAATGAAAGGAGCAGATACGGCCTCGAGCAGGATCAGGGAGTTGCCGTCAAATGGCTCGATCCGAATGGCCCGCTGGCCAAGGCGGGCTTTGAGATCAACGACATTATCTTAAGGATAAACGACCAGACAATCGACAGCGTGGAGAACTTCGCATCCATTGTGAGTACCCTGAAGCAGTACCAGAAGATCACCATTTTTGTTGTCGATCATAGAACCGGTCAGACGGGTTATATTCAGGTAGAGATACGGTAGGGTTTTATCTGATAAAAAGAAGGGGACGTCTTTGCTCCGGCGTCCCTTTCTTCTTTCCCCTTGCCGCCTACTATCGACTCCTAGCTCTTAAACAATTATGTTGTCGGCTGGTTGGAAGACAATCCTGTGTCTCGGTTGAAAGGTCTTCAGCCCGGCACGGTTTCCCTGGCCTGTTTTAGTTGCCGGCAGGAGATGGCGGAGGAAGTATGTTCTAAAAAGGTGTAAATAAGCTATCTGCTCTTTTTCTTTTCAAGCTTTGCCTGCTTCTTCTCTTTTGCTGTTTTCAGCGGTTTCTTCTTCTCTTGTTTTCTGGTATCTTGTGATTTGGCCATATCATTTCCTTTCCTAAAAACCTCTTGATATCATTATTTTATCATCTGTCATCACTCAATAACAACCCCTTTTGATCATTTCTGATAAAGGCTTCAACGATAGACTATAAAACAGCCTCATCTCAGAGAGATCAAATTCCGATACGTTACTATGTATTCAAGAAAGAATTGGGTTTAGGAAATTCGGGGATGGGCTGATGCGATACTACAAACAGTTGCACAAATGGAAATATATTTATCTTATTGTGCTGGGTCTTGGTGCTGTGTGTCTTTATTCGGCATTTTTTGATTCAGGACTTGATTCAAGCATTATATTTCTCTCCAGTGGGTTGGTCTGCCTGATGAGCGGCTGGATAATACAAAAAGGTCATACACACTACCTTGAGATCAACGATGAAAAGATAATACACCGGGGATTTAGAAACTGGACAATCCGTAGATCCGATGTGACTCGCGTCGAACGCGGGAAAAAGGGATGGATTGATGATAATGAACTCTACCTCAAGATCGTTGCAGACAAGGAAGAGTTCGAGGTGGATGACGGCTTCCTTACTGATGAAGAACACGTGCAGGAACTAACGAAAGCTATAGGCTCACGATGATCGCAAGAATCTTAAAATTCAATTCAATCAGTCAATTACTTGCGGGCGTTCCTTCCTGCCTAGCAGGCACATCTCCTTCCTTGCCCTTGGACTCCCCATCCTTGGCTGGGGCGTTCACTTCCTTACTTGGAGTATTCACTTCCTTAGTTTGATTTTCTGCAGGATCGAATCTTACCATAAGGACCCGGAAATTTCCCAATGTATGGCTGGCTTCGATTTTAAGCACATCCTTAAGCTCATCGGCAGAAACATATATTTTCGTTCTCACCTGCTTCTTTTTTGAGGCTTGAGCCTGTTTGTCCGGGTCCAGGTTTGTCACTGTCGGAATAATCACATATGCATTGCGTTTCTCGCCGGCGATATCAATAGTCGCCATACTCTCACACTTCAGCCTCAACTCATATTGGTATTTCCCAGGATATACATCAAAGACTTTTTCCACTCCCACTTTCCACTCGAGTCCTCGCACCAGGTAGGTTGCAGAAAACGGATCCAACGTAAATCTTTCGGTCTGAATCCTTCGAACATCATAATTAACGGTAGCTCCATTCTTCGATTCTATCTCCGTAGTTTTTATTGTCCCATTATCTTGAAATTTTATGGTCGTGTCTTTTTCAGACGATCTGACCTCCTGCTGCATCTTTGTCTCTACCGATGATACAGGCTCGCTGTTCATAAGGGCTTCTCCCCTGTAGCGCAGCCTATACAAGCGTTCGACCATGCCGATTGTTTGGGCAAGAACCTGTATCTTATAAAGATCACCTTCGCGATCTATCACGATACTTGCAGTGCCAATACTCACGTTGTTAAAATCAACTCGGTAATAATACGTGCCTAATCGCGGCTTGAAATCAGGATCAACCGGTAGAGTGTTTATGGTGCCATCCCCATCTGAACCAAGTGCGATACCCTGTCTAAACAATGTTGCACAGGCGACAATCAGAATGCCTGTGATTAAAGCACTTGATATTTTTCTCATTTCTTTCCTCATCTGTGATTCATACTCCCTTTTGTTTACCTACCCCTATTTTTTGATCATGGCAAAAAGACAAAGATTCATCAAGCAAAGATCATACCACTGCCGGGATCAACCAGAGGGCGGGAGCATACGGCAACAGGGAAAGTCGGTTACCGCTATCTTTAAAAATGATCTTGACATTAAATAACGGTTGTTATATAACAACCGTTATTAGGGATGAACTTATGCCTGAAAAGAAATTCAGTACAACCGACATCATCGAGGCGGCCTTCAGCGTTATCCGCAAGCAAGGATGGGATAAGTGCTCTGCCCGCGCCATCGCCCAGGAGCTGGGGGCTTCCACCATGCCCATCTATTCCGGGCTCAAATCCATGAAGAACCTTGAAGACGAGATCGCCAAGAGGGCCAGCGATGTACTCATCCGTTACCAAACGAAAAAATGGTCGGGTCTCGGCTTCCTCGATATGGGGGTGGGCTATGTCATGTTCGCCCAGGAGGAGAAGAATCTCTTCAGAATGATGTACTATCATGAGACGGGCGAAGAGGATGATACTCAAAGACAGAAGAAATACCGTGGGTATGTGTTTGATATCCTCATGCAGAGGCTCGAGCATGAAGAGATTATGACAGGGTTGTCCACCGCTCAGCGCAAAGAGGTATTGAATAAGATGTGGGTCTTCTCCCATGGGCTGGCAGTGCTCCTCAACGATGGGGTCATAGAGCCGATGAATGAGAAAGAGATAACGCGTTTTCTTATGGATACCGGGTCGCTCATTATCACCGGTGAGAGGGCGCGGCCCAAAGGCGAACCGACCTGTGCCTTGTCCGGGAAGATAAAATGGCAGCCTGCGGAAAAAACGAACAAAAAGAGAGGCAAGAAGTAAGCGGATCCGTTCGTTATTCTTCAAAATATAAGGAGGAACCATCAATGAATACTCACAATGACGTCTATGGGCGATTGGCAAAGGTCCTGGATACGCTCCCTAATGGGTTCCCATCGACCGATAGTGGTGTGGAAATCAGGATGTTGAAAAAAATCTTCTCTCCTGACGAGGCCGATCTCTTTTGCGATATGAGGCTGACCTTTGAGACAGCCGAGCAGGTGGCCCAGCGCACCGGACGCCCCCTGGAAGGCCTTCTGGAGAAGCTGATGACCATGGGCCAGCATGGACAGCTCTGGGCTCTCCAGTTTGGCGACGCCTGGTATTTCAAGATGCTGCCATGGGTCTTCGGGATCTTTGAGTTCCAGCTCCCGCGCCTCGACAAGGAGATGGCCGAATTGGCCGATCAATATATGCATATCTACGGCATGCAGTTTTTTGCCAACAAACCCCAGCTCATGCAGGTTCTCCCCATAGAGGAAACAATCTCATCGGGGCAGGAGGCCCTTCCCTATGAACAGGTCTCGGCCCTTATTGAGAAGAGCAAGTCGTTTTTGGTGAATGAATGCATCTGCAAGAAAGAGCAAGCCTTGCTTGGCAAGCCGTGCGACAGACCGCTGGAGGTCTGCCTCGCCCTCGCCCCGGTTCCGGGGGTATTCGATAACTCTCCCATGGGCCGTGTTCTCACAAAGGATCAGGCCTATGAGCTGCTGAAAATGACTGAATCAGTAGGGCTCGTGCACCTGACCAACAACCTGCAGAACGGGCAGTTCTTCATCTGCAACTGCTGCAAGTGCTGCTGCGGGCCCTTAAGGGCCATCAATGATCTGGGCCTCCCGGCGTGGGATGTGGTCAATTCACATTACTATGCCACAATTGATCCGGATACATGCATCAGCTGCGGGCTTTGCGCAGAGGAGCGCTGCCAGGTGGGGGCCATCGAGGAAGGTGAACAGGCATACCATATCACCCCTGAAAAATGTATCGGCTGCGGGTTGTGCATCAGTACCTGCCCGGTGGAGGCCATCAGCCTCGTGCGGAAAGAAAAGGAAAAGATCGTTCCTCCGCCGATAACTGAGAATGCCTGGTTCGATGAGAGGGGAACTCTTCGCGGTGTCGATTTCAGCAAATATAAATAGATTCAAGGCGTAATCAGATATCACAGGAACGTACTGAAGCCGCGATGAAGGTCGTGCCCGGAAGGTGCTTTTACAAAGTGTACTGGGCCTCAATGTCCTTTCATTTCATCCCTGACTTTGCCGCTATGAGGAGCGGGTCCCATACGGGTGCGAAAGGCGGGGCATAAGCCATATCGAGGCTGTAGAGGTCATCCAGGGTCATATGTGCTGTGATGGCAGCCACCAGGGTGTCGAGCCTCATGGCCGACCCCCCTTTGCCGATAATCTGGCCGCCTACGATGACCTTTGAAGCATCATCAAAATATATCTTCACCCACAGATCGGATGAGCCCGGGTAGTATCCCGGAAGATTCTTTGCCTGTATCGCAACCGATCTGATGCCGGTCAGCTTATAGTGTTCGATGTCGGATTGGCCTATGCCGGTCTTGCCCACCTCCAGATTGAACACCTTGGTGACGGCCGTCCCAATGATGCCGGGAAACGGCTTCTGTTCGTTTCCTGTCAGTTCGGCCACCAGGTTTTCCCCGCACATCCTGCCCTGTCGGTTTGCAGTGAGACCCAAAGGGATGAACACATCCCGTTTGAGGATACGGTGGTATGCCGTGCTGCAATCTCCTGCGGAATAGATATCCGGGTCGCTGGTCGTAAGAAAGCGATCCGTCTTTATGGCCTTTCGCTCACCGAGTTCCAGGCCTGCATCGGCGGCAAGAGCACTGTTTGGAGCCACCCCGATGCTGAGCAGTACGACATCCGCCTCCAGCGCGCTTCCATCATCTAGGAGCACCTTTTGAACATTCTCAAGGCCTTCAAACCCTATAACCTTTTTCCCTGTGAGGATCTTTACGTTGTTTTTCAACATCTCTTCAACGACATGTCCGCTCATGTCATCATCCATTATGGTCATGACCCGGGGCAAGGCTTCCACTAATGTCACCTCAATGCCGAGCCTCCGGAAGGTTTCCGCAACCTCCACCCCGATATACCCTCCACCGACGATAACGGCCCGGTAAGGTTTGGTGCTTTCGACAAATTTCTTCAGATCAAGCCCGTCCTGAAATTGTTTCATGGTGAATATACCGGCAAGACCGATGCCCGGCAGGTCGGGGACGATAGCCCTTGCACCGGTGCCGATAACGAGCTTGCCGTATTCCTGATCAAAGGTCTTGCCGCTTGCAAGCTCCCTCACCGAGACCATCTTCCCGGCACGCTCGATACGGAGAACCTCGTGGAGTACCCTCAGATCGATACCCCTCTTATGAATGGCCTCCTCAGCCGTTATCGCCAGGAGCTTCTCTGGATTATGTATCAGCCCGGATACATAGTAGGGCATCCCTCAGGCGCTATACGATATATGCGGTTCCATTCCGAACACAATGACCTGCTGGTCTTTGATCTCGCGTTTGATCACGCTCGCCGCACTCATCCCAGCAGCAACTGCACCGATTATGACGATGGGCTTCATGTATCGGAGACCTCCTCGATGTGGATTCTACAAGTATATAAGATAATAAGGCATAAAAACGACCCTGCAAGTAGGAAAGCGCTGTAAAGATATTTGAGGGGTTGCGCTGAAGCTCCGTGCACCCTTCCGGCTACGGCAGGCATAAGGCCTGCCCCTATTATAATCATTTGTCGGGGTTCGCTAACGCTACCCCCGAGAACATGCAACATATTATTGAGATGTAGGAGCGCCTTCAGGCGCGACCCATTTTTAGATGTCGCGGCTAAAGCCGCTCCTACAATGACACCGGAATACACCGCCTCTGTAAAGTGCCCAGCCACACCAGTGTCGGGTAAGGCCGATCCGGCTGAGAAGATTGCAGCCGCTATCAGACGATGACCACCGGGCGGTTGGAATTGTATATTATATGCTGGGCCACCGAGCCGAGGAGGAACTTCTCGACCCTGGTCCGTTTCTCCGTCCCGATGATGATCTCATCCACGTTCTTCTCTGTTGCAAACTTCACAACGTCTTCCCCCGGCTCAAGGCCGCGGATCAAGAGGTGTGTCTCGCAAGGGATATTCTCTTTTTCGAAAACGGACTTTATGTATTCAAGTTCGTTCTCTCTCTGTTCTATCTCCCCGAGTCGCGATTCGTCACCCTTATGGAGTGAGGAAACAACGTCAACCTTTGCGTTGAAGGCCTTTCCATGCAGCTTTACAATGGGTATGGCCTCCTTTGATTCCTCAGAGCCGTCATAATACATCAGGATCCTCATGGTCACCTCCTGGTTTTTACATCTCTACCAACATCTCACTATAAAACTAATTCCGATATTTATGCTGTCAATGGATTCATCCCCACCTTTTGATGTTTCTCTTTCTCATTCCTCTGCGTTACTGCCTGTGATAGGCTTCGGATCATGCGGCTGATGATTCGACACCAGGTATGGCGCTGTGTGAATGAGGGCTGTAAATTGCGATTTCCCATGGTGGAAGGCCATGCAGGAGATCGGCGATGTCCCCGGTGCGGTTCTCCCACCATTACCGCCGGCGAACCTTATGAAGAACACAAGGCCCCGCTCATGGTCCATCTCTCGGCATTACCGCGGATGGAAGTTCTGCTGGACAACATCAGGAGCATCTACAATGTTGGTTCCATATTCAGGACGGCAGACGGCGCAGGTATCTCTTACCTGCATCTGTGCGATATCACGCCGACGCCTGATAACCCGAGACTGAAGAAAACGGCCCTTGGTGCCGATAAAGCCGTCGGCTGGACCCACTACGCCGACGGATACGCTGCCGCAGAAGCCCTCAAGACACAAGGCATGCGATTATGGGCGCTGGAGGGAGGAGAACGTTCTCTGCCCATTCACCGGAACATGCCGGAGATGGATGGCCGGCCTATCGTGTTGATAGTGGGCAACGAGGTCTGCGGGGTAGACCCCGGCATCCTGGATCAGTGCGAGAAGATCTTTTCAATCCCCATGCAGGGGGTCAAGACATCCCTGAATACGGCCGTGGCCTTCGGTATCGCTGTTTATAGCTTACGCCTTCATCTAGACATATCCGGAACGGAATAAGGAGGACCCCTATGGGAACTAAACTCTTGATAATAGGCGGCGTAGCTGGCGGCGCAACCGCAGCGGCCAGGGCCCGCAGGATCGACGAGAGTGCACAGATCATCCTCTTCGAGCGCGGGGAATACATATCCTTTGCCAACTGCGGCCTGCCTTACTACGTAGGCAATGTCATCAAAAGACGTGATTCCCTGCTCGTCACCTCACCGCAGGCCCTCATGAAGCGATATCGTATCGATATAAGGGTCTTCAATGAGGTCATTGCCATCGACAGAACCGATAAATCCCTGAAGGTCAAAGATCAATCCACAGGCCGTATCTATACCGAGCACTATGACAAGGTCATCCTTTCACCGGGGGCGGAACCCGTCAAACCCGGGATAGAGGGTACTGATATTGATGGCATCTTCAACCTTCGGAACATCCCCGACTCGGACAGGATCAAGGCCCTGGTTGATGAGAAAAAGCCGAAGCATGCCGTTGTCATAGGCGGCGGGTACATCGGCATCGAGATGGCAGAGAATTTGATGGAACGCGGGGTGAAGACAACCGTTCTTGAAATGCTTGACCAGGTGATGTCGCAGTTCGATTATGAGATGGCAGGGCTCATTCATGCCCATCTCAAGGAAGCGGGCCTTACGCTCATGCTCGGGGATGGGGTGAAGTCCTTCTCGCGCCGGGACGGCGGCATCATGGTCAATACCACAAAGGGCCTGAGCCTGCCATGCGATCTGGCTGTCCTGTCTGTCGGAATCAGACCGGAAAATGTCCTTGCAAGAGAAGCGGGGCTCGAGCTCAGCGAAAAAGGCCACATCATAGTGAATTCCTCCATGGCAACCTCCGACCCGGACATCTATGCCGTCGGTGATGCAGTGGCCGTGAGGGATTACCTCATGGGGATACCGGTTAATACGGCACTGGCAGGCCCGGCCAATAAACAGGCGCGAATTGCCGCAGACAATGCACTGGGCAGGAGGGCCCTTTTCCGCGGCACGCTTGGCACGTCAATCGTGAAGATATTCGGGCTCACCGCCGCTTCCACGGGTATGAACGAGAAGACCCTCAAGTCGCATGGTGTGCCCTACCATGTCAGCTACACCCATCCGGGCTCGCATGCATCCTACTACCCCGGCGCCGAGATCATGTCGATTAAGCTGATTTTTGCTCCTTCAACCGGCAAGCTTCTTGGCGCGCAGATAGTCGGGGGAGCGGGAGTGGACAAGCGCATCGACGTGCTGGCAACGGCGCTGCACGGCAACATGAGCGTGTTTGACCTTGAGGAGCTTGAGCTTGCATATGCCCCTCCCTACTCCTCAGCCAAGGACCCGGTGAACATGGCGGGCTTTGTCGCCGCCAACATGCTTAAAGGGGACCTCACGACCATCAACTGGGATGAGCTGGCCCGACTCGACAGGCAGGAAAATGTGCTCATCGACTTGAGAAATGCCGAAGAGCTTCATGAATCGGGCATCATCGAAGGGGCGCTGCACATACCGCTGAACGACCTGAGAGACCATCTGGATGAACTTGACAAGAACAAGACCTACATACCCTTTTGTGCAGCCGGACTGCGTGGATACATCGCCCACCGCATCCTGGTCCAGCATGGATTCAAATCTCGAAACTTAAGCGGAGGATACTGGACATATCTGGGAGTTATAGAGAAGATCATGATCGGGATTTCCGCTCAAGCCTGATGGTTACCAGATTATCGCTGTCCGGGCAGCTAAGCTCTATGACATCACCCTGCCACCACGGCAAGCTGCCGCCGAACTGGAAGCACTCCAGAGAAGGAAAGATGTCATGATAGAAGAAGCCGCATAGACCAGCAGGGTCATGACAGCTGATCTCGAATGTCTCTCCTACCCTGTGACCTGCACTGCATTCGCCCTTTACGGATAAAACCGTGGCCATCACCTTGTATCCGATGCCCGGGTCCTTTGCCATATCCTTGTCCTCCCAATTTATTAATACATAAACACCTGAAACCGGTCAATGAAAGCCAAAGTGCAAAAAGGGCTGTGTTGACCATCTCCCCAATTTTCATGTATTATTACGGATAGACCTCCGGCAAGATTTTTATAACGGGTCGATGAGTATGGAATGACTATGAAATTATCAGGCATTGATACCAAAGATTCGATCACAGAACGCTTCTCAAACCATGTCTCCAGCGGCAAGGTGGAGTTCTTTAAAGGTGCGGGCATAGACTTCGTTCTGGGCCGGCGCGAGGGCCCCTATATATGGGATGTAAGCGGGACCAAACGGCTCATCAACTGCAACAGCAACGGCGGTGTCTTCAACCTCGGACATAGAAACCCGAAGATCATGCAGGTCCTCAGGGAAAGCATGGAGGAGCTGGACATCGGCAACCACCACCTCATCAGCGAGCATCGCTCCCTGCTCGCCCAAAGGCTCGCCGAGCTCACGCCCGGCGACATTACCTACACCGTGTTCGGCGTCGGCGGGGGAGAGGCCGTGGACTGTGCCATCAAACTCGCACGGGGCTACACAAAAAGGCCCAAGATCATATCCGCTCTTGGGGGTTATCACGGCCACACGGGATATTCACTCGCCACCGGTGACGAGAAGTACCGCAGCCTCTTCGGACCCCAGCTTCCCGGCTTCATCCAGGTTCCCTTCAATGATAAGGATGCCATCAGTGCTGTTCTAGATGTCGACACGGCGGCGGTCATCTTCGAGACCATACCAGCTACGCTGGGCATGCCGATACCGGATGCGGATTATTATGCATATGTGAAAGGGTTATGTGAGAAAAACGGCACGCTTTTCATCATCGATGAGGTCCAGACCGGTCTCGGCCGCACCGGCAGGCTCTGGGGAATCGAGCATTACGGTGTGGAGCCCGACATCATGGTAATTGCCAAGGGTCTCTCCGGCGGCGTCTACCCCATCAGCGCCACATGCTTTACACCCGAGCTTCAATCCTTCTTCCACGAACACCCCTTCAGCCACCTCTCGACGTATGGAGGGGCCGAGCTGGGGTGCCGTGTGGCGCTTGCCGTTCTCGAGGAATCCTCCAGCCCCGCGTTTCTCGATCATGTCCGGAAGATCGCCGGCATCTTCACCCACGCGTTTGAGAAGCTCAAGGAGAAACACCCCGAGATCCTTGTGCGCTTTCGCCAGCTTGGTCTCATGATGGGCATGGAAATGGTGAATGAGGACTGCGGACCGATCTTGTCCAAGGCATGCTACGATAATGATGTCTTGTGCATATATGCCAACAACGATACCCGCATAGGCCAGCTCCTCCCCCCGCTCATAATCAGCGAGGGGCTTGCATATGAGATCATCGAGCGGGTCGATAAATCTCTCGATGAAGCCAAGAGGTTCCTCGGCCTTGCATGAGAGCGGTGCTGTGATCGAGCAGCGCATCGATTACGATCTCCTTGCCCGGTTCGAAAAGGGCTTGAATCCCAGATACCCCGAGAAGAGTGCGATCCCTGCACTCATTCTCGGATACGGAGAGATCAGCACCATATTCGAGATCCTCCATGAGAGCCAGAAAGGGCTGGCCTTCAAACGCATGCCCATATTCAAGACAGAGGATGAAATGGCACGGTATGAGCGCCTGTTCAAAGAGTACAACAGGGCATTGAGCGAAGATATCGGCATCAAGGTCCCTGACCATGCATCGGCAAGGATTTACCCGGAATCAGGGAATAAGGTGATATACAACATTCAGGAGAAGCTCCACTCCGGGTCATTCTGCCATCGGGTGATCCATAAGATCAATAAGGCCTCTTCGGAAAAGCTTTTACTCATCATCCTTGGAAAGATGCTTAGGGTGTGGGAGTTTAACACCGGCGGCGGTCCCGTTGCCATAGGACTTGACGGTCAGCTCTCCAACTGGGCTGTCAAGGATTTCGATCCTGAACACCCTTCCATTACCGACGAGACGGAGCTCCTGTACATCGATACAAGCACACCGCTTATGAGGGTCAAAGGGCAAGAACAGCTTGAGGCCGATCTCTTCCTGCGGAGCGCCCCATCTTTTTTACTTTTGCTCATCAAGGCCGTCTTCCTCCAGGATATCCTCGATAGGTACTATAACTTCCATCTGGTCGTAGTGGATCTCATCGGGAATCTTTATAAGGAGCAGCGACCCGATCTGATCCCTTCGTTCATCAGGTCTGCAAACACATTCTTCGAAACCGATGCAGAGCGCTTCAAGACAAAGCCCATCACGGGAAAGGAGGTGAAATCGTACTACCTGGAAGATGCATTCATATTCGAGCTTTTTCTTGTTGTCAGGAAGCTGGACCGCTTTATCAGCACGCGCATCCTCCACAAACCATACCCATACATACTCCCGGGGAAGATTAAACGTTAGTTTTTCATGAACCCCTGTTTTTGGGTTCTCTCTGTGAAGCATACTTTTATAGTTTGCATCCTTTTTACTGCCCATTGTTCTTACCACGAAGGACACGAAGAGCACGAAGATGATCATAGAAAATCAGAACGGACACTCGTGGATCTCTTGCCTCAGTCGGAGATTTCAAGAGGATTCTTTTCTTCGTGTCCTTCGTGCTCTTCGTGGTGCAGTCTTCCTCTGCGTACTCCTTAATCATCCAAGTATGCATTACTGTGATGAACCTGTTTTACCTTTGGTATAGATTCATTGAGGGATTGATGGAGCCGATGAGCACTTAAGAAACATGGAGCACGGGCTAGTTCAACCCGTATACACGCTTGGCCTTGAACCTGAAATAGCCGGCCTTCTCCTCGCCGGCCACTGTGGCTGCATCATTGCCGAAATATTTCCGCCTCAGTTCGTCGAGCAAGCTATCACGGGCCACACCTTGAACCGAATCAACGATCTTCTGCCGCTCTTTCATATACATGAGGCCCTTTTCCCAACGTTCGTCACGGACCTTTTCAAGGGCATCCCCTTGTGCAATGGTACCCTCATCCATCCCCAAGGACCGGCGGACGGTCTTCAGGCTCTGTCTCCGCTCCTGGGGCTGCATCTTCTTAAGATCGGCCTGGACGCTCTCCAGGTTTAAAAAGCGATTCAAGAGCTCCTGCTGATGGTTTTGTATAAAGGGATCTGCATCTGAAGCATATTCCTGCCGGATGGTGTCCTCGAAAAAAGCCAGCTTATCTTTCAGTGAGGAATTCTTTACCTTGTTTAACCCTGAAAGGACCTGATTGATTATTTTTGTCTTCTGGTCGTCCGCCCAAATTTTCTCCGCATCAATACCGAAGATCTCGCGGCGCTTGCTCCAGACAATACTTTCTTTCTCCTTCTTGCTCTTAGAAAACAGCGGATCCCACACCCCCTGGAGCCATGTCTCATAACGCTCAAGGTTATCAGACATCTTTAAAAGCCGCTCGGTGTTATCAGGGAACACCAATCCGATGGCCTCTGCAGTCTTCTCATGAAAGTTCTCAGGGTATTGGGGTTCCAGGATTCGCTGGATCTCTTCAATGGCCCGAACCTGAACCTTGGGGCTGCTCAGGTCTTTGCCGTATCTGCTGCGCAGGTGTGAGATCAGTTCCCTGTCGAGCTCCAATTTGCCGTCATGTTCAGTAACCCGTGCCCTATAGCCTGCAACGCCCTTGGAACCGCCACCCGAGAAAATAGAAACGACAGCATTTTTTATAGCTGAACCCGGATGAAACAAGGCGGACTCGGAATTGAAAGACATGATGGCAGCAAGCTGCATGGCTATCCCGGCAAATACACTCACCACCAGGATCGCCGTAAGGACCCTCCAGAGTTGGAACTTGTCGCTCTCTTTCACCTTGTCCATATCTGATCCCTTGATCGGCAAAATGTCAAGCAAAGGACAGAGGAAAAGATGTAAAGGAGAGATATGGAGCTCATCAAAAAAACTGTCAGAAGCACGGACGGTCTTTTATCATGCTAAAATGGAATCAACCTTTGCATTCCTTAATCTTGCAAGGAATTCACTCACATTTGGTGTGTCTTCTTCAGGCGACCACGCAGCAAACTCTGATGATCGAGCATCGTATGGGCCTTGCTTCGTCTCGAAAAATACCGATCCATCAGCCATGGGGACCCAGGAATGCCATATATTGGGCTGTATTTCAAACCCTATTATATCCTCACCGGGACCGATAGAGGCACGTTCGATTACCCGACCCGCATCATCAAACACTATGACATCAAAGAGACCTCGAATGACAAGGACAAACTCCCACTTCTCGGGATGCCGATGCGGACGGAAATATGATTCCAGAGCGGAGGCTATGAATAATCTCTGGACCGGATCAGACAGTGATTCATGTATATTGTAATTGATGCGCTGCCTGGCATTCGCGCCCGCCCGAACAATGAGCTCATCGATCAAATTGGATGTGATCTGTTTCATACCGGTCACTGCGTCTTCAGCATCTCCCAATACTTCTCGTATGTCACGATGGCGTCGCCCACGTCAGTCTGGAACTCACCAGATAACGATGCCTAAAACTTAAAACCTCAAACCCATTATTTCACGGTCTTCATCACCTCAAGAGCCTCCTTATAGTCCGGGATTCCCGCCCTGCCTCCATACTCCCTGCAGGAGAGGCTTGCCACGGTGACGGCAAAGCGCACTGCTTGGTGAAGGTCATACCCCCTGCTGACGGCCAGGGCAAATGCACCATGGAAGTTGTCACCCGCACCGGTAGTGTCTCTGACCTGGACCTTGGGAGGATGCACTTGAACCAGGCTCTCTCCATTAAGGTAATATGAGCCGTATTCGCCGTCCGTCACGATGAGGCGGCCTTTAAGCATGCCTGCCAGAGAAATTATCTTCTTATGTTTTGATGGCCTGTTTACGGAAGATCCTATTGAATCAAGAAAACCGTAATGCGGTACAAAATAATCAGCCAAGCCCATCATGTCCTCAAGACCCGGCCGGTTTCGCTCGCAGTCGTAGACCACGGGCGGCAGACCTTTCATCTTCATCAGGGGCCCAGCCAAGTTCGTGGCCTGGGGCCCAAACAGGATCACCCCTGCATGCGAAAGGAGATCGGACAGGACATGATTCAGCTCGATGACCGGGAGCGTACCGGACTCATAGACTATGGTCCTTCTGCCGCTTGAGCCGGTGATGAGGACATATGCATAGGGTGTGCGTCCCCCTGCAATGACATTCACGTGGGTGGTGTCCACACCGAAATCGTTGAGCCTCTTGAGGCAGAACAGGCCCTCCTCATCATCACCCAGACATCCCACATAGGCCGCCCTTCCCCCGAGCCGTGCCACGCAGCAGGCGGCAGTGGCGCCTTGGCCGCCGCCCTCCACGAGCCTCATGGACATGGGCACCTTGGCATCTTCATCCGGGTATTGATCAACTATGCACAGGTGGTCCATGCATGCCCTGCCCACAATAACGACCTCAAATTCATTCTTTCCCATGGAGACTGCTCCTGTCCTTCCCGGTCATGGCATCATACCACTATCTGCATCTCGTCACCAGTGGGGGGGAACATCCGGAACCCAATTTTATCAGCTATGAGATGCCCTCATCCTTGACTATTGGATGAAAAAAGACCGGCTCTCATAAAGACAATCGGTGCGAGGACACCCGGAGGGGTTGCTCCATCTCATCACTCCTGCCGGTATAAAACCACTTGGGGAAATTGAAAAATGATGTGATGGACTTGGGCAGCAAGAGCGCCGCCTGGAGGAAGGCCTCGAGGTCGGGTACGTTGTAGATATTAACATCATATCCCCAGTTCTGCAGCTGGATGATAATCCTTCTGCTTGAAGGTGTGTTCCAGTTCACGGAAAAGCGGTCGATTCCCCAATGTGCAAGCATACCAAGATATTTTCTTGCCTCCGGAGGAGATTCTTTCATCATCTGGGAAAGGCTATCCACCGGGCATTGCTTGATGGCCTTAGGGAATGTATCCAGGATGAGCTGTAAGCCCCCTCTGCGCATTTCTTCCATGTTGATGGTAAACCAGATCTTTTCATCAGTGAACCCGGACGCTTTCAGTAACTCGAGAACCCTGCCGGTCATTCCCGGGTCCTTAAGATCGAGCTTCACTCCCCTGCCGGCATCACCAAGGATATAGAGAAAATCGTCCAGCCGCGCAGGATTCTCATCCGGAGCCGGCGGCATTTCCGCATAGGGTTTTCTCCGCAAGATAAGATCCTGGCTGTTTATATGCTGACGGACATGGAGCTCGGCCCACTGCACGGATGAGATAAGAAACTGCCGCAGAATAGACTCGTCATCCACCCCGTGCCAGACAAACTCGATGTGCTCGGGTAGTTGCTGGCGGCTGATAAGATCCGTAAGATCAAAAAAATTTCTTCTCATTACATTATTCCCTGCACGAGCAGGGGAGGATTTGATAATGATGTCGGCATGGAGCAGGAGCATCTCACTTGCAGGATCACTTGTGGCTATTGCCTCAAGATTTTCCGGCTCGTTATCGATCACGGCAACAATGCGATAACCGAGATCCTTAAAGTGCCTGATACCGTCTAGTTTGCCTTGAGGTATGGGGAGTCCGTTGTTCATGGAGAGCAGCGCATCATCGAACTTTACATGATATTCCTCGCCCAGGGTGTTTAATATCCTCAACGTATCTGTACGGAGAGACTCTGAACGTGAAGAGTTCAATCCTACGAAGGTATTCGGCTGCAACTGGAACCACCTGATTACATCCAGCACCCCGTGAAAAGGTTTGTGTGAACTTAAGATTGCCGCACGGGACCAGTAATTTTCTTTGCACCATGCAGCGATTCCCTCACGGGAGGCTGCCGGGATGGCAAATTCCCTCAGTATCGTGCCTATATCATGAGCAGGCATTGTGATGTCATCGTAACCCAGATTTGTGAAAAACCGTGTTCCATGATCATGGTCATAGTCTTTCAGTACGGAAACGATTATATGGCGCACATCAAAGATCGTACCGTCAATATCGAAGACGATCATGAGCTTATCATCGGGGTGTGACGCCCTCATGGCCTCATAGTGGAATGCAAGATCGCGCATCCAGCCTATATTCTTTCTCGTATTCATCTGCATGCCCCCTCCATACGGAATAGGTCCGATGCTATCCTCTCATGAATGTATCAGTATGCATTGCCTTGTTTCTTCGAACCGTTATGAGTCTTCTCTTCTTGGTGAAAAGGTATCTGAAGATCCTCTCGATGACCGAGTTGTATCCATAAATCTTTCTCGTCCGAAGGATGAAGAAAATCCTTGATGCCCCCCTGGTAAATCCGCCCAGCACATTGTATGAGGATTTTACATTTTTCATACTACCTCCGCTGTTCTTTTCGGAAGAATACGCTATGATTATTAATCAGAAAATAAATTTCATGACCTTATGTGAATCGAATATATTCCGGCACAGGATAATTTCTAAAAACCATGATGATGCCCAGAGCTGTTCCGCAAACAGTCAACACAGCTAATTATCCGATATCTCATGCAATTTCTAATAAAGTCATATTGACAAGTCTCGAGAGAGGAACTTTACAGCTCGACAGACAGGGCAAGGAGGGAATACATTAAAAAATCCCTGGACGATAACGACGCCATCTACTGGCAGGCATGAGGCAGCGGTATAAAAGCCGCCTGCATTCCTTAAAAGATCTTCCTGTTTACCCCTTAAGAAGATTCCATACCTGTTACAAGTGCACTTTCAATGTTTTTTAGACCTCTCTTTATTTATCTCCCCTGTACATCTTCAACAGGTACCACGCGGATCTCAATGCGTTCGACCCTGCGAATGATGGTAAGAATAATCTCTTCACCAATGGGCCATTCCGAGAGGAACCGATGGAGGTCGTCCACGCTTGAGACCCCCGTGTCGTGCACCGCAACAATGAAATCGCCCATGTGGATGCCTGCCTTTGCCGCCGGGGAGTCCCTTTCTACCGAGAGAACCTCGATGGCAAAGTTGCTCTTAAGGTTATGATACCTCATGAGCCTGCGATTCAGGGGCCGCTGCCGTCCTGAGATACCCAGGAAGCCCCTTCGTACCCTGCCGTGGGTGAGCAGTTGTGAAACAACCCACCTGGCCATGTTTGCCGGCACGGCAAACCCGATTCCCTGGGCCATGAAGATGATAGCCGTATTAATGCCCATTACATTACCCGCCGAATCCACCAAAGGCCCGCCTGAATTTCCCGGGTTCAGGGGGGCTGTGTGCTGGATGATGTTCTCAATGAGCCTGCCGTCCCTGCTCCTGAGAGCCCTGCCAAGTGCGCTCACCACTCCGGTTGAGACCGTGGACTGGAATCCGAAGGGATTGCCTATGGCAATCACCAGCTGCCCGGGTTTGAGCTGACCAGAATCACCAAGCTCAGAGTATTCAAGGGAGGATGCATTGGCCCCGATAACCGCCAGGTCGGTGGCAGGGTCTGTACCTATAGTGGAGGCCGCCATGGTGCTCCCATCGGTAAACGTTACACGGAGCTGTTTTGCGCCGTGTACTACATGATCATTGGTGAGGATGTAGCCATCCGGGGTAAAGATTACACCGGAACCTGCAGCCGATTGCTCGGGGTCATCCTTATGCTGCTGATGATTTCCGCTATGGATGCTGACCACCGAAGGGCTCACCTTTTCAACAACCGAGATAACAGCCTTGGAATAAGCATCCAGGAGCTCCGCATCTCTAGTTTGTCCTGCAGCCGGGGTTATTGCCTGGGCATGTCCGGGGGCCTTATCGCTAATAAATTTCAACGCATTCTCAGATCTCGTTTTCATGGCCTTTACCCATCACTTGACACACTATTAACTCCAGTATGACAAACATATTGGTACAAATGCTTAATAACTATTCTTCTATAGGGTCTTATGCTGCGGATTCAATGGCAGGACTTATCTTGAGTTCAGTTCGATTGGCTGAACGAGAAGAAGCTCCCCGTCCATGGATGCGGGGAGCTTCTTCCTTACCGCATATTCTCTTAATCGTTCATTTACTTGGCAGGTTTTGCGATCTGGAGGATCTCCATGGGGAACTGGATATCTAAGGCTTTCATCCGTTCGGTATCCACCATGATCTTGAGGTCCTCCTGCTTGAGGATAGGCAGCATCTCAGGTTTCTTGCCTTCTTTAAGTATCTTCAGCGCGTTTTGCCCCCCAAGTTCACCCACCGTATCAAAGTCAGTGCCTACTGAGAGCACAGCTCCTTTTGTGTGCTGGAACACAAAACTGATGATCGGCATCTTGTTGGCCCTGCAGAATTCATCAAGGTCATTAACGTTCTGGTAATTCTTGATGCCATAGTAGGTATCGAGCGGGATTGCATAAGCCTCAGCACCCTGGTCTTTGAGTGCCTTTATGGCTGGTTTTATACTATCCTTTTTGCTCACTTGTTTTGATATGACGGTCATACCAAAGCCAGGGGCATTTTTCTTGGCATCCTGCACATGGGCGATGCCGTTTTCATCCTCACTGCTCACCATGCCGATGGTCTTGAGGTTGGGGAATGCAGCCTTGACTATTTTCAGAGCGCTCTTCATATCAAAATAGAGCGTAGCGCCGGTAACACCAGGGCCTCCATTGGCAAGAGAAGGACACCCCGCAGCTTGGGGAATCGCCACGGCTATGAAAACAAGGGGGATGCCTGCAGAGGTGATCTTGTCCCGGGCATACTTGGTTGCAGGTGTACCGATGGTGACGGCAAGATCGGGCTTTGCAGAGGCAATACGGGATGCCTCGGATTTGATCTTAAAAAGAACACCCATCTTGTCCAGAAAACCGCCGCCCTCAACGTTGTAGTCAATGATGACACGGTTGACCTTGAGGTTCTTTCCCTGGACAATACCGTCTTTTTTCAAGGTGTCGAGGAATCCATCATATGCTATCTGGAATGCTTCGATCTTGGCCACCTGGAGGACCTCAATCCTGTAAACCTTTTCTTCAGCGGAACAGGGAACAGAGAGTACAGCGAAGGTAAACAGCATGACGATAAAAGCACCGATCTTTTTCATTAAACATACCTCCTTATCTTATCTTTTTCAGTACATGTATCAAGGATACTACAAACCTGCTTATAAATATAATGTTAATGTATATTGATTTTTAAAATCCAGTACCATGCTTAATGTTTTTTCGATGTAATCACCTATTTGCATTTATTTCATATTTAGTTATCAGTTGCGAGATAAAATGAGAAAAGCCAATGGATCGTCCCTTGCGTCAAGTCCTGTTCTTGGTTATCCTCATGAGAAGAATGGGATGGAGGGGGTCATGGATACACGTACCATAGGCGCTTTTTTCGACTTCGATAAAACCCTCATCGACGTGGACAGTCCAAGCCTCGGGATCCGCTACCTGTGGGAGCACCGGCTGATCTCTTTTGCCTACATCCTTAAGGTCATGTCGTTCAATTTCTTCTATCAACGGCATCTCATCTCGGATGATTTCATGGCAAGGGTTCTTATCAGCTTCTATCGCGACAAGCCGTTTGCACAGTTTGAGGCCGGTTCTCAAGAATATTATGAAGAGGTCATCAGGCCTCACCTTGCCCCGAAAATCGTGTCACGTGCCATGGAGCACAAAGACAAGGGGCACATCCTCGTTCTCATCTCCGCAGGGCTCAGGTACCTCCTCAAGCCCGTGGCTTCAGACCTGGGGTTCGACCATCTCGTGTGCACCGATCTGGAGGTGAGGCCCGACGGCGTTCTCACAGGCAGGACCGTGGGGCCGGTCTGCACGGACAACCGCAAGAGGGAACTCGCAAAGAAGCTGGCGGATGAAGTCGGTATGGACCTCGCAATATCCTATGCCTACGGTAACCACCAGGCAGACATCCCTTTACTGGAGCTCGTAGGCCATGCCTTTGCCGTAGAGCCTACGGAGCAGCTCAGGAAGACGGCAATAGAGCGGGGATGGCCGGTCCTGAGTTTTCGGTAGTCGGTAGCCGGTAGTCGATAGCCCTTGATTTCATGGGGGACGGGGCTATTATTCATCAATACTGTTTTTCAATAGAGTGAACTATCCTGAACATCACGTTCATCAGCCGGTGAATCATTGATCCTGACTAGACAGTTGTCCTGTTACATTTTTTTTGAAAAGCCAGGAAGGGGGTTAAAAAATCATGCTGGAATCAACAAAAAATAATAGCAAGCTGTTCGGCAAGGATAAGGATACCTTGGGAAAAGTACTTGAAGGGTACATCTATGGGAGGTGGCCGACCCTTTGTATTTATCATACGCGTACCCTGGTGAACAAGTTCCTTCCGGATCCCGGAGTCATCCCCCGCTATCCCGAAGAGATGATCCCTCCTGAGATAGATGAGCTGGCCCAGCTGGTGGTTGAAAGGATGCTGCCCACCCTTCTGAGCACGGAAACGAGCGGTTACCACGGCAAGGCCATGAAACTGGATGAAGCAAAGGCCCTCTTGAGCATTGAGACGGACATATCCCTGACCAACCTGGAAAGGGTGATCCCCTACAAGCATGCCCGGGATATCATTTTGAAGAACCCGGACCGGATCGCGGTAATCGACTGTCCCTGCAGGTCATCCAAGGAAAACCCTTGTGAGCCCCTGGATGTCTGCCTGGCCGTTGGTGATCCTGGCGCAAGTTTCATGCTCGAGCACAAGACCAATAATGCCCGCAAGATCAGCCAGGATGAGGCGGTCGCCATTGTAAAGGCAGAGGACGATCGGGGTCATATCCACAGCGCATGGTTCAAAGACTCCTTCGGAGATAGATTATTTGCCGTCTGTAATTGCTGCAAGTGCTGCTGCAATGGCATGAAAGCACATTTCAACCACGTACCGTCAATCGCCCCTTCCGGGTATGTCTCTGAAATCAACGAGGAGTGCAACGGCTGCGGCGCCTGTGTCGGGTATTGTCAGTTCGGAGCCATCAGCATGACGGATGATCGGGCTCGGGTAAGCCTTGAAACATGCATGGGCTGCGGGGTATGTGAATCAAAGTGTCCCGCCCAGGCCATAAGCCTGAAGAGAGATCCTGCCAGGTGCGAGCCATTGGATATGAGGATGCTCATTGCACAGAATCACGCGGTCTGAAGGGCAATGTTCCGTGGGTTATCGCAACGACAGGCATCACCTATGGATGTAAGCCGTCCGCTGGAGCCGTTGGTTATACACTATACTATAGATAATCCTTTCTTGGCGGACTAAAGAAGTCTAATACTTCACCAGGTTCAATGATTTCCATGCGATGTTCTACATCACGAGGGATAGAATATGAATCACCCGGAACTATCATGTAGTCAATGTTACCAATTAATAGTCTATATTTTTCAGAGATCACATACCCACTCTGCTCATTTGGATGCTTATGAAATGGAACATTGTCCTCTATCTTGTAAAGCATTTTAGTTACCATTGATTCTGGTCCATGCGAGAGCAGAATAAAATCAACTCCTAGAAAGCTTCTTCTCTGACCCTCGTTCGATTTAACGATCATACTGTCTCCTTGTATGGTGTATTACGTGCGGATCACCGTCAGCTATAAGTCCCGGCCTATACAGATAAGAACAATTACAACTGGTACTAAGATTCCAGTTGTTTCAAATATTTTGGCAATGCCTGAAACAATAAGACCGATCAAAACAAGAAAGATAATAGCAGTGCTCTCAGCCTTTGTAATTCTACGTGGCATTAGCACCTCCCTTTAAGCATAACACACGGCTCAGCGGGAGTGGCCGCCTTTTGCCACGATCCGCTGCAGCCTATGGTTAAATGCTCCCTTTATCAGTCATTTTGGCGTGCTCCCAGATTTGCTCTAATGGCGATATGTCGTTCGGCAGATCATTTAGTGCTGCGGCTGTGAGGGATATCAAAAGGTCAAACACTCCCCGCCGACCTATCAGGTTGACGAGCCTCTCCGCAGCTTCTTTACGTTCAGCACTATCAAACACCATAGAGAGTTCCGGTACTTCGGATACTATATCCTCATGAATCGCCTCGAAAACCGTCTTGTTCAGTTTGAATAGCTCACGCAGTCGAGAACTTACCGATTGGCTCTCGAAGCTGCCTTCCATCGCCGAGTGCGCAAACTCGTTTCTGATTTTTCTGAGTAGATGGAGGCTCGACCGAACTGACAGTCGAATGAGACCGATGCGGTACGCAAAATCTATTTTTGCAGAAAAGGTGGATAGAGGCGCGTAGGGGCCTGAGAACAATTCATCATCTCGTTCAGGAGATGGAACAAGTCGTGCTGAGAGCATATGCTCAAGGGTGTCCTCCAGCAACGCGGCGGCCACGATGACAGCACCGCGGTCCGTCTCACTCCTGAGCTGTTTTTTGAGGGCGAGAAAACGGTCTGCCATAGCGTGGCTTCTTGCGGTTTCGTCCGAATCGGTTGCCATAATGTTTCCTAAGTGTTTAGGTTCTACGCGCTTAATGCTCGGCGTCAGGCGCTGCAAAGTGTCGCCTGCACGCCGTTGTTGGCCGCTTCATTTAGCGCTTTAGATTCACCTTCAAGAACCAGTAACCCTCATGGTGTTGCTCACCCGCTGGCTCGATCTCCACTATTGAGGAGAAAATCGGACCATCCGTCACAACAGTGTGATACTCACCCAATTCGCCCGACGGATCAATTCCATTTTCTTCCATATCCACAATTGTCTGAGCCTGTATGGTCTTTCCCAAGAAACTCTTGTCCATCTTCTGTTCATTGATGACGACAATCTTGGCTATAAACCCCAGACCAATCAATTCTTCCAGTAGTTCGCGCCGATCTCGTTTCCAGAGGGGATGAATCGGTACGATCCCCGCATCATCACACACACGTCTAACCCATTCACGATGGGAGTCCACGTCAATATCCCCGAATACACCAACTTCGATTCCGGATTTCTTGAACTCGTGAAGGGCAGAAACAAATTCCACTTCGTATTGCTGCCATGTGGCTGAACGGAAAGCGGACAGCAAACCTAAGCTTCTGGCCTGTTCCTCAATCAACGGTTTGGGCAGTGCATGGGAACGCGAAGTTACACCGTCTTCTGATAGGATAGTGAGAAGGGATTGGGGCTTACCGCCGTTCTGAATGGCGTGATACAGAGCGAGACATGAGTCTTTACCCCCACTCCATGAACAGAAGAACGGACGCCCAGCAATTGATTCCTCGGTGTTATCTGTCATTTTGTCTTCTCCGGCCAACAATTACTCTACTGCACCTTTGCTTCACCTATCTCGTTATCCGAAGCACAATTGCAGTATATCCGTATATTGAGTGCGCGGCAATATGCTGTTAAATTACTTAAACGCCATAATCCTTAAGATAATCATGAGAATCAGAAAACCTACAGCCCGGCGCCGGCTTCCATCCTCATCATTTTCTCTGCATGGCCGTCTCAAGCCTTCTGACTGCCAGGGAGCAGGTAAAAGTCAGGATGAAATACATGGCCGTAATGGTGATCCAGATCTCGAATGTGCGATAGGTGGACGACATGATCTCCATGCCCTGGAAGGTCAGATCCTGAATGGATATTACAGAGACGATGGCAGAGTCCTTAATGGTAGAGATCAGCTGGCCGGCCAGCGGCGGCAGGATTCTTATCGTTGCCTGCGGGAAGATGATATGCCGCATCTGCTGCCACTTGGTAAACCCCAGTGCGCTTGATGCCTCCCACTGCCCCCGCTCGATTGATGTTATGCCCGCACGTACGATCTCGGTGATGTATGCGCCTTCGTAAAGCGCCAGCATGGCAACTGCAGAGACAAACACGGGCAGTTGCGAAATCGGGGCACAGCAGCCTGCCAGGAATTCCTGCGCCCCCGGCCTGAGGGATTGGAGCAGTGTGTTGACCCCGAATGCGTTCAAGATCTGGTCGCTGACAAAATAATACACGATGAACACAAGGACCAGAGGCGGCATGTTCCGGATGAGCTCTACATATGTCCTGCCGACCATACGGCGGAAGAGCCTCTTACTGACCCTGAACAGGGCCATGATAACCCCGATGATCGTAGCAAGCAGGGTGGACCATATGCTGAGCTTGATGGTCGTCAGGAAACCCTGCATCAGGAGATTGGGAACCCATCTGCCCTTTCCCATATCAAAGCGGAAGAGATACTGGGGTATGACTTCCCAGTGCCAGTTATATCGCAGGTCCACCCTGATCTTGTGGACGACCCAGAAGGAGACGGCCGCAAGCACACTGAGAACTATTGCATCCACAATAGTGAGCCTGAGCCTCTTCTCCACGATCGCCTCATCCACGGTAATGCCGGTGCCGACATTTTTTCAAGCAGGACACATATTGTGCCGGCACCGGAAAAGGGTTTAACTTCTTCTATTCAATGGAATTCTTCCATTCCTTGGTCTCAAACCAGTAATGCTTGCGCTCCTTGAGCCATCCTTCGGCCTCCACCACAATGATCCAGTTATTCAGGAAGTTCAGGGTATCCACATCACCCTTGACGATGGCAAACCCGATGGGCTCACGCGTGAAATTTTCCTTCAGCGGCAGGAAGAGCTTGTCCGGGTATTCAAGGGCTTGGAAGGCAGGCAGAGGTGCCGATGCAATCAGGGCATGGACGCGTCCGTTCAGCAGCTCCTGTACGGCCTGGGATTCGTCATCGAAGAGCCTGAGATTGGCATTCGGTGTAAATCTCTTGGCCGCTGCTGCCGCTGTAGTCCCGATCCTGGCAGCAATCGTCACGGAGGGTTTGTTGAAGTCCGATAACGTCTTAAACCCCTTGGCGAGTTTCTTGCTGGCTACAATGGACATCCCTGTATAATCATACGGCTGGGAGAAATTCACCTTGAGGTTCCGTTCGGGTGTTATACCCATGCCGCCGATAATCATGTCGAATTTGCCTGTGAGCAGCGCCGGAAGGATTCCCGACCATTTGGTAGGCACAAACTCCACCTTGACGCCCATATCCTGTGCCAGCCTTTTGGCCACATCGATTTCGAAGCCCACTAGGTTGCCCTGTTTATCCTTCATGGCCCAAGGCACAAAGGTAGACATCCCTACCCTGAGCACACCCTTTTGGAGCACCTGCTCGATGGTGCTCTGGCTCAAAAGTTCATCCCTGACGCTCTTGGCTGCAATCAACAGCCCTGCACACAAAATGATGACAAGCACGAGAGCCGCCGTGATTGAAACTCTCTTCTTTTTCATACGAATAATCCCTCCTTTTTTAATTACCTGCCGCTTCATTATGATCGCACCGCTGTCATTCTCTTTTCCATCTCATGTGCAATTGTCGAGAGGCTCATGGTGATGACCAGATAAATTGCCGCCACGGTGAACCAGATTTCAAAGACCAGAAATGTCTCCGCCACGATGGCCTGACCCTGCATGGTCAAGTCATAGATGGCGATTGTGCTTACAAGGGCCGAGTCCTTGATAAGCGACACGGCCTGGCTTGTCAGGGGTGGTAGGATCCGGCGGACCGCCTGCGGGAGGATAACGAAGCGGTATGCCTCAAAAGTGGACAGCCCCGAGCTTAAGCCGGCTTCCCACTGTCCCCTGGGTATGGACTCGATCCCTGACCGAAAGATCTCGGAGATGTAGGCCCCCTCAAAAAGACTCAAGGCGAGTACCGCAGATGTGAAGGCCCCGATACCCACAATGGGTGAGATGACAAAGTAGAGCAAGAAGAGCTGGATGAGCAGCGGGGTATTTCTGATCAGCTCCAGATATGCCCTTGCAAGCGCCCTGGCGGAGAAAGAGCTGGAAAGCCTCATCAAAACCGTTACAAGCCCGATGGCAAATGCCATCACCAGGCTCACTCCTGTTATGCGAAACGTCACCATGAGCCCCTTCAGAAGAGGCCCAGCAATGAGACCGGCATCGGTTCTTGTGAAGAGATACCTGGGGACCCGGTACCATTGCCAGTTATATCCGAGTGTGGTGGTCCCCTTGATCATGAGGAGAACGACCAGGGTGACCAGGATGAGGTATTTCCCAAGGTCCATGAACATTCTGCTCGGGGCGATATGTCCAGGCAAAATCTGATTGCGAATAAGTTGTCTCGCCATCCGTTATTTATCCTTCATACCTTACGGATTAGGTCGACGAAGTTCCATGTCCCGGTGAATGAGCATACGGAAACCTCAGATCCCTGCATGGGTAAAAACCTGGGAGATGAGGCTACGTGCGCCTTCCTGAAGCTGCTTTAGATGCCCCTGCCCCTTGAAGCTTTCCGCATAGATCTTATACACATCCTCGGTACCCGAGGGCCGTGCTGCAAACCACCCAGCCTCTGTGGCCACCTTGATCCCGCCGATGGGAGAACGGTTGGCAGGGGCTTCGTTCAGGATCTCGACAATCGGGTCGCCGGCAAGATCCTTCTGGGTGATGATACCGGGAGAAAGCTTTCCCAGTACACTCTTCTGAGCCTGGGTCGCCTGGACATCGATACGCTCATAGACAAAAGCGCCGAACCTGGTCTCAAGATCCTTATAGAGCTCGTGGGGGTCCTTCCCCCGTATTGCCATCATCTCGGCAGCAAGAAGGTCCATGATGAAACCGTCCTTGTCCGTTGTCCATACCGTGCCGTCCATGCGCAGAAACGATGCACCGGCGCTCTCCTCCCCGCCAAAGCCTAAAGATCCGTCTATAAGACCCTTGACGAACCATTTGAACCCCACAGGCACCTCAACGAGCGATCTGCCCAATTGATGAGTGACGCGGTCGATCATAGAGCTGCTTACCAGGGTCTTGCCGACAGAGGCATCCTTCCTCCATTTTTCCCTGGTTGTAAAAAGGTATTCAATGGCAACCGAGAGGTAGTGGTTCGGATTCATGAGCCCGCCTGTCTTTGTAACAATGCCGTGCCGGTCAAAGTCGGGGTCGTTCCCGAAGGCGAGGTCGAAATTTTCTCTCAGACCGATGAGGCCTGCCATGGCATAGGGCGAAGAGCAGTCCATCCTGATCTTGCCGTCGTGGTCCACGGTCATGAAGCTGAAGGTCGGGTCGGCCTTGCCATGCATAAGCTCGATATCAAGCCCGTAACGCCCCGCTATGTGAGGCCAGAAGGCGAAACCCGAGCCGCCAAGTGCGTCTGCGCCAAGCCTAAGTCCGGCCGAAGATACGGCATCCATGTTGATGATACTGGAGAGCCCTTCCACATACGGGCCGATATAATCATACACAGTCGTGGTGGGCGCCTTGATGGCCCGCTCAAAGGGTATGCGCCTCACTTGGGCATTATGGCCTTCGAGAAGCTCATTGGCCCTTCGGGCAATCCATGCGGTGATATTCGTGTCCGCAGGTCCTCCCTCGGGCGGGTTGTACTTAAAACCCCCGTCTTCGGGCGGGTTGTGGGACGGAGTGACCACGATGCCGTCTGCAAAAGAACTTTTCCTGCCTCTATTATAATCAAGGATGGCATGTGATATCACAGGCGTAGGGGTGAACCCCCCGCCCTCGGCGATCATGACTGTTACGGCATTTGCTGCAAGGACCTCCAGTGCCGTCCGGAAGGCCGGCTCGGAGAGTGCATGGGTATCCTTGCCCAGGAAAAGCGGGCCGTCGATGGACAGCTCTTTCTTATAGTCGCAGAGGGCCTGGGTAATGGCGAGGATATGGTCCTCATTAAAACTGTACTGGAGGGAAGAGCCCCGGTGGCCGGAAGTGCCGAATGACACCCGGTGGCTGGAAACAGTCGGGTCAGGATGAAATGAATAGTAGGCATCATTGAGTGCCTCTACATTCACAAGCATCTCAGATGGTGCCGGCTTGCCCGCAAGATGATGCACTCCCATATGAGGATTTACCCCCTCGGTGATTTTTTCATGGCATGCATGGGCCGTTCTACCAACAATAAGTAGGGAACGGTCGCGACCGTTTCTTTTTATATTAACTCTCTTATATTAACTGATAATAGAGGCCGGGGGAAGTCTTAGATTGCACAAAAAGGGAACGATCGCGATTGTTCCCTACACATCGCATTCATACTTGACAACTACTAGACGACCGGTCTATTAAGTGAATTCTCAGAGGTTCCATCCATGGCAAAGGATACCACCAAGCTTTCCATTATCAAACATGGCGCTCGCCTGGTGCATGCTAAGGGATACAACAATACCGGCCTGTCCGACATCCTTCGCTCAGCAGGGGTCCCCAAGGGATCGTTCTACTTCTACTTCAAGAACAAGGATGACTTTGGTCTCGCCATCATTGACCACTACTGGGAATTTATTGCCGGCATGGGTGAAACATATCTTGGCGACACAAGCAAACCTCCCTTAGAAAGGCTTTCCAACTTTATAGATGCCTACCAGGATCTCTTCGAGAAGATGAGGCTGCGCTGCGGATGCCCCATCGGAAACCTTATGCAGGAGATGAGCGACTTGAGCGATGCCTTCAGGGAGAAGATCGATGCTATCTACTCAAACATGAAAGCCCTTTTGCAGCAATGTCTTGCTGAGGCGCAAGAGAGAGGGGATATCTCCGTGGACATCGATCCGGCACGGACCGCCCAGTTCATCCTCAACAGCTGGGAAGGTGCCATCATGCATATGAAGCTTGTGAAAGACAACGAGCCTTTGAAGGTTTTTAAGCAAATGATCTTTGAGCGCATCTTGAAAAAGGGAATTTAGGGAGGGAATAAAATGGGCGAATGGAAAAAGACGGGCTGTGTGCTCTGTGCACAGAACTGTGGGCTTGAAGTGCTGGTAGAGGACAACCGGATCACCAAGGTAAAGGGCGACAAGGACAACCCCCGCTCCAAAGGCTATGTCTGCCGCAAGGGCGCCAACATCGCCTTTCATCAGCATCACAAGGACAGGCTGACCCATCCCCTTAAGCGTGTGGGAGACAAATTCGAACGTATCACATGGGATACGGCAATCAGCGAGATCGCCGGCAGACTTAAGGAAATCGTCGGGACATACGGACCGAAAGCATATGCCTATATGGGCGGAGGCGGCCAGGGCTGCCATTTCGATGCAGCCTTCGGGGTAAGGCTCATGCGGGCGCTGGGTTCACGCTATCACTACAGCCCGCTTGCCCAGGAACTCACCGGCATATTCTGGGCCAGCGGCAGATTAACAGGCAGGCAGTACCTGTTCGGTATACCCGACGAGCACAGATCCGACATGCTGCTCGCCATCGGGTGGAACGGCATGCAGAGCCACCAGATGCCCAGGGCTCCCCTTGTACTCAAGGAGTTTTCCAAAGACCCGGACAAGCTGCTCGTTGTCATTGACCCGAGGCGCTCCGAGACGGCGGAGATCGCCGACATCCACCTGGCTATCCGGCCCGGTACGGACGCCCTGCTCGCCCGTGCCATGATAGCTATTATCATCCAGGAAGGCTGGTACAATAAAGAATACATTGATCAGCATGTGAGCGGTTTTGCAGAGATCGAGCCGTGGTTTAAGGGGTTCGATGCAAGGAAGGCCATTGAGATCTGCGAACTCGACTACGACCGGATTCGCGAGGTGTGCAGGCTGCTGGCCACCAGGAAATGGTGCATGCATCCCGACCTCGGGGTTTACATGAACCGCCACAGCACTGCCGCCACATATCTCTACCTCATCTTGAGCACCATCTGCGGCAGGTTCTGTGTGCCCGGCGGCAACGTAATCCCGGGCCACCTCATGCCTTTGGGGGCGCATACGGACGAGCGCAACCCAAAGACCTGGCGTACCGTAACGACCGGCTTCCCGGCACTCATGGGGGTATTCCCGCCGAATGTGCTTCCCGAAGAGATCATGGGCGACCATCCGGACAGGACCAGGGCCGTGCTCTGCTGCCAGTCGAATCCGCTGCGCTCCTATGCGGACACCACAGCCTACGAAGAGGCCTTCAGGAAGCTCGATCTGCTGGTCACCTGCGAGCTGGCCATGACCGAAACAGCGGCACTCTCACACTATGTCCTGCCCGCGATGTCGGGCTATGAATCCTGGGACGGCACCTTCTTCACCTGGACCTTCCCCGAAATCTACTTTCAGATGAGACGGCCTGTTGTGGAGCCTGTAGGAGAACCACTCCACCTGAGCGAGATCCTGGTACGGCTCGCAGATGCACTCGGCATTATCCCTGCTATCCCGCAGTCCCTGTCCGATGCAGCTTCGAAGGACCGCATGACCTATGGCATGGAGCTCATGAAGTTTGTCCAGGAAAACCCGGCCGCCCTCGGGGATATGCCCTACATCCTTGCCAAGACCCTGGGCAGGACCCTTGGATCGCCGAATCTTGCAGCGCTCTGGGGCCTGCTCCAGGCCGCCCCGAAGAGCTTCCGCAAGGCGGCGGCCCGCGCAGGGTTCACCCCCGGCATCACCCTGGGAGAGGAGGTCTTCCAGTCCATACTCGACCACCCGGAAGGGGTCATCATCGGGAAGGCCGATACGGATGATAATTTCGCCATGCTGGCCACCGATGACGGCCGCATCCACATCCACATCCCCGAAATGGAGGAATGGGTCAAAGGCATCGAACCTGCATCCGAAGAGGCATCGCTCCGGCCCGACCCGGCCTACCCGCTCATCCTCCAGGCAGGCCGCCACATGAGCATGAACGCCAACACCATCATGCGCGATCCTGCATGGAACCAGGGCAAACGGGCATGCACCCTGGCCATGCACCCTGAAGATGCAGCAATCTTGAGCCTGACAGACGGTCAGAGGGTACGCATCGTGACCGAGGCCAGCCGGGCCGAGATCGAACTGGAGCTGACACCTGCCACCCGCAAGGGCCAGGTGATCATCCCCCACGGGTTCGGACTGGTACACGACGGCAAGACCTACGGTGCGAATGTGAACCGCCTCACCAAGAACACCTACCGGGACAAGTTTGCAGGCACACCGCTGCACCGGTACGTGAGATGCCGGGTCGAGGCGGTATGAATTTTTATCCCCCCTCACCCCACTCTCTATGGGGGCGAGGAAAATCAATTGAGACACATTCCCCTCTCCCCATCCCATGGGGAGAGGGCCTTCGGTGAGGGGTCCATTATTAAGGAGAAGACATATGAACATAGGACCATACGGTTTTGATGAATTCATGGAAAAGGTGAAGGCGTTCCACGGCAGCATAGCACCGGGGATCGTGGCAGGAGGAATCATGGTGGATATTGCTAAGGCCAACCTACCCGATGGCGAGTTCTTCGACGTTATCTGTGAGAGCCAGCATTGTCTGCCCGATGCCGTGCAGCTCCTTACCCAGTGCACCATCGGCAACCGCTGGCTCAAGATTGTCGACACAAGCCGCTATGCGCTTACCTTCTACAACAAGTATACAGGCGAAGGCATCCGGGTATACCTCGATGCAAAAAAACTAAAGGACTGGCCTGCCATTAAAGCATGGTTCCTGAAGGAGAAACCGAAGAAAGACCAGGACCAGCAGCAGGTCCTCGATGAGTTCCACAGGGCGGGTACGGGCATCTACAGTACATTGAAAGTCATTGTGAAGCCCTCATACATAACCTCTCCAGGTAAAAAACGTTCCGGGATCGCATTGTGCACTTCCTGCGGCGAGGCCTATCGGACGAATCTTGGAGAGACTTGCCCGGCATGCCAGGGGAAAGGGCCCTTTGTGTAAAAGTATTATTGACAGAGAGCACCCACGGCGGTGCTACGTGTATAGGGCGACCCTCCGGGTCGCCCTATGTTTTCAATACATGATTAATCTTCTCCGGCGCAGTAATACTTTTGCGTGATTGGCTTCGTAGTGCATTACCAATCCTTCAGAAGAGTTAGAAGCGACGTCTGCCGCCGCCGCCTCCACCACCGCCACCGCCAGGCCTTCTGCCTCTGTCACCACCGCCTCCGCCGCGATTGTCGGCACGCGGACGGGCTTCATTGACATTGATTGCCCGTCCTTTCAATTCTTTGCCGTTCAATCCGGCGATGGCAGCCTGGGCAGCGGCCTTGGCTGGCATTTCCACAAAACCGAAGCCTCGTGAATCACCGCTGAATTTATCGCGAATCACATTGGCGGATGTTACCTCACCGAACGCCTGAAACGCCTGTTGCAGATCCTCATTGGTAACATCGCGTGACAGATTTCCTACAAAGATATTCATGTGACCTCCAATTTTTTTGTGTTGACCTCTTGATCTTCACCGGGAGTCTACTGAGGGTTCCTAAGATGTGCCGCCTTTAGGCCTCCGAAGAAGTCACCTATTATTATACTCTCAGCTTTCTGGTGATTCAATATAAACTCATCATCTTTTTTTAAATCTTTAATTTTATGGCATCACCTCCAGTTTTTGTTACTATATATACATAGATTTGTGACCCCTTATTACAATAACGCGAAGGCATTAAGATGGGCTATTACAAGCAACCGATTGTGAACGGTCATAAAGAGGCGGACTTGAACCTCATCATGGATGAAAATCATTTAAACACTCTATCCATCATCTTACAGCAGGGTTTTCTCCTGAAGGCTCAGGTAGGATGCTCCATGAAAAGGTTTCTCATCGAGGGTATCGGATTAAGTCCTGAATATATCGCTGAAAGGATACAGACGATCTTTCTTGATGGAAGTCCTGTTGATGATCTCGATTCGGCAATCATCAAGGATGGATCTCATCTGGCCCTTTCAGCGGCCATGCCGGGGCTGGTAGGGGCCGCCATGAGGCGTGGCGGGGTCTACTCTTCTCTGAGGAATTCCATTACCTATCAGGAAACAGGAGAGCAGGGTATTCTTAAGGAAGGATCTGTTACTATAAAACTCTTCAATCTCCTCATGAAAGACCTGGGGCCGTACTTTCTTAAAAAAGGAATCTTTATACCATCTCCGGATCTTGCAGCATACTTCTCCAAACAGACGGAAAGTTTCTGGAAAGGATGCAAGGGGATTTTTTTCAATGGGAAGCCGCTTGTCAAAGACGTGTTGCTCAAAGGAAAGATCTTATTACCATATGCACTGATACATATATCCGTCAGGACTGAGTCCTAAGAAACAGCAATATCCTGTAACCTTAACCCGTGAATAGATTTTTTACTTGATATGTCGGACTCCCTATAATTTAAGCGTTTCCATATCCATATCCAGTATATTGAAAAAGAGCATCCGCCGGGTAAGACATTTCCCCATGCCGAGCAGGACCTTGCAGACTTCAGCTGCCTGAAGGCTCGCTATGAGTGCAGGTGAAAAAGCAGGATTTCCCAGGTCCTTCTCTATGCCTTCCTCGCCTGAATAATCCTGATATATCTCCCGGATAGTATGCTCACCAGGCATCTGGGTTGTTACCTGCCCATACCAGCCGCCTATGGAACCATGGATAATCGGGATGCCCGTATTACTGCAGACCTCCCCTAACTGGATTCTCACGGGTATGCTGTCCAGACCATCCACCACGACCTGTACACCCTTGAGCATCTCCGGCCCCTTTTCCTTCGAGAATGCATCTCTCACTGGAACGACCTCAACCGCAGGATTTATCTCCCGGATTCTGGTCAGGGCGACATCGACCTTTGCCATGCCAAAGACATTGATCGTGCATAATATCTGACGGTTAAGATTATGTTCTTCAAAGCTGTCAGGGTCGATGACAGTCATCTTCCCGATACCAATCCTGGCCAACCCCTCAATGGCGCATCCCCCCAATCCCCCACATCCGATGACAGCCACATGACTCTTCAGTAATGTCGCCTGATCGGCAAGGGAGAGGGTGTTTCGATTTTTCTGGTAACGCCCCGGCATTATTCCTGCCGCCAGCGCTGTAAGCTCAACTTCCTGATAGGTAAGGGAGAACTCCTGTGCGGCCTGCTCTTCCACAACCCAGGTGAGTATACCGTCCTGGGTATGGGTTATGAGAAAATCATGGATCTTGTCCACATCACCCTCCCCCGATGGGTGGGAATAGGGCCAGGGTGTCGCCATCTGCAAGCAGATCTTCCAAGGAGGCATGCCGGCCGTTCACAAAGACAAGCCTTATCTCCTTTTCCGGTATGCCGATGTCCCGTACGATACTCCTGCCGGTTATTCCCGAGGCATATACCCGGGTATCTTCGTCAAACCGGCCTTTACGCAGACTGGCAAAGAGTTTTACCGTGATGGGCATTGCATATTTATATACACCTGCACGGAAGAGTCTTCAATGGCTCTTCCGTGCAGTTTATCAAGGCTTCTACCAGTTATAGACCTTGTCGAGATCTTCGTCCTTTACCTTGAAGGTCACGTTGTGGGGCGCGATGGGCTGGGTTTTGAAATAACCGGGCAGGCGGTCCTGCTGGCTGGTAAAACCGGCCCTCTTGTTGAAATCCCTTTCCATGCTCAGGACCTTCTTCCCATACTCCGCCACGTTATCAGCGGTAAAGCTAAGCCCTAAGCAGGAATTCAGGAGATCGAGGTAGGCCTGGAAGGTTTCGGGCTGGTCCAGGATCGCAAAGGCGATGAACAGGCACATGCCTGTCGAGTCGATAAATGCAGTTGCGATCTGGAGGTTACGGGAAAGCTCGACCTGGCCCTCGGGTTTCAAAGGATCGACAAACCCGCCCACCTTGAGGATGTTGGTGGCCACTGCATACCCTGCCGTGTGATCAGCCCCCATGGTGGTTGTGGCATAGGTAACCCCCATTCCTTCGACCGCTCGCGGGTCATATGCAGGCATGGCCTGGCCCTTTACGACCGGGACCCGCTCAACACCGAAGATCTTGCCTGTCACCGCCGCACCGCTCCCGATGATCCTTCCCAACGGCGTCCCTTGACCGATTTCCTTAACCAGTTTGACGGCTGCGTCTGCATCACCGAATTTCAACAGGCCGGCCTCCATTGCAACACCGATGGTGACACCGGTCTCAATGGTATCCAGGCCGATGTTGTCTTCGAGGAAATCCATCATGGCGATCTTGTCCATATCATCGATGCCGCAATGACCGCCGTGCGCCCATACCGTTTCATACTCGGGCTGCTTGGTAAGATAATGGCCGTCTTTATCGTGATAGGTACCGGAGCAGCGGATAACGCACCCCCGATGGCAGCCGTGGGTCGCAAGACCTCCCCGTTCGGTTTCCAAGGCTGCTTCCGTTTCACCGCTTATCTTTGAAGCACCCGCAAACCTGCCTTCCTTGAAATTATACGTGGGGTAACCGCCTGCCTCGTTCAGGATGTTGGTGAGGACATTGGTCCCATAGGCAGGAAGACCCTGGCCGGTAACGCTATGTTTCTTGAGACCATCCGTGAATTCCTTGTTGGCCTTTTTGAATTTGTCAGGGTCCTTGGGCTGGCGCATTGGCATTCCCGTATCATCGAGCACGATCACCTTGACGCCTTTGGAGCCCATGACCGCACCTACCCCGCCTCGTCCTGCATGGCGGGTCGGCCGCAGTTCCATGTCCGTACAGGCGACAGAGGATGCAGCAAGTTTCATCTCACCTGCAGGGCCGATGGATATACAGGCGATCTTGTCGCCGTATTCGGCCTTCATCTTTTCCACCAGGTCATAATTGAGCATCATCTTCAGGCTGTTGTCCGGGGTTATCGTGACCCCATCCTTATTGATAAATATCCTGTACAAGTCATTGGCTTTGGATGCGCCTTCCAGGATGATTGCTGCAAAACCGAGGCGAGCGAGAACCTGGGCAGGTTGACCTCCGGAATTCGCCTCCTTGATCCCGCCCGTAAGAGGGCTCTTGCAGCCAACCGATAACCTGCCGGACATGGCTGCCGCCGTCCCGCTCAGGAGGCCCGGCGCTATGACGAGCTTGTTGTCTGCGCTCAAGGGGTGGCATTCCGGCGGCACTTCTTTCGATATGACCGCTGATGTCAGAGCCCTTCCCCCTAATCCGGCATATTCCCCGATGGGTACCGCCTTCGCCTTTGGACCGCCTGCTGCACCCATATCTATCCTTAAGATCTTGTCCATACCTGAACCTCGCCTTTAGGAATTTGATAAGTTCTATATTAATTGCATAATATCCAAATGCAACGGTGAAATCGGGAATAATTATGATTTTTGATTATATTATGCTTGATAGAGCAGATTATAATCCGATTTTGTTATTTTTTGTTATTTTTTTCTTGCTTCTGAATCCTTAATCGATATTTTCTGGCTGGTATCAATTCATTAATCATCTTAAGATCGTGTATCCGAACGACAAAGGATTTTTCATGCAGGATCTCAGTACGTGGCCCCGCCCTCGTCGTAGATCCTTCTCAGGAGCTCCCGGTCTACCGTTGAACCGTCAACAAAATGGTTGGGCTCAGCACCGCAATAGGGACAGTTGGAATCAGGATCTGTAATTATCTCCCCGCAAATACCGCACACGATTTCTTTCATGACAGCATCCTCTCCTTTCATGACCTGTTTCCTTCCCTAAGAAAGCGGTCCCAGCCTCGATGTCAATGCTCATAAAAACCCATCCTTCCGCAGAGCTGGGTTTAAGTTGACATTATATTGGCTTGATATCATATTCAACGGGTGATACAAAAGCAACAAGGATGCAATGATCACCTTTAAGATCCATAACTCGTGAGAGAAGGAGTCCGACAGCCCTCATGATGCACCCCGGTGGATTATAAGAACGCAGGTGGAAAACCCACGGGCAGTAAACAGCCGAGTGGAAGAAGTAGCTTAAGAAGGAGGTTTCAAATGAACATAAATCAAGAGATTGAAAAAGTCGCTTATGAACTTTATGAGAAGGATGGCTGCATACCAGGCCGGGATCGGGAACACTGGCTTGAGGCCGAAAAGATAGTGCATGCCAGATATTCAGTATCCTTTGACGAGAAACAGGCTAAGACCAAAAAGTCTTCCACCTCTAAGCCATCAACAAAAAAAGTCACAGCAAAAGAAAGTAAGACGACCACCCGAAGCTAGACTGCAAAAAATGATGTATTAAGCATTCCACCATTTGCCCCTCTGGAGAAGCGCTCAGGCCTTCGATTCTCCAGAGGCTTTCGGCTGTTCTTGCCTTTTTAAGAGCTGCGCAATGTGTTAACGAATCGTAAATACCGATGAAAAGTCGTCCGTTGCTTGTTGCACCCCCATTGCATCAGAAGCGCGTTTGCGCATATATACTGGCAGGAGGGTAAGCCATGCCTGCCGAGATCGAGACAAAGCTTGTTGTCCTGGGGGATGAATCAGAGGCCATCTTGAAAGAGATTGCATCCTATGACGTTATCGGCATGTATAAACTCCTGCGTGGGAAAACGAAAATGCTTCAGGATACTTATTTTGATACACCCGCCAAGGCCCTCTTCGGAGAGGGTATCGCCCTGAGAACTCGAGAGCAGGAAGGCTCTGTCGTTATCTGCATCAAAAAGGATGAACATACTGATGAGCATGGGACAACACATAGAGATGAGACAGAACTTTCCTGGTCATCGGAGTCCTTGGCTTATATCTTGAAAACCCTGCCGGATATCCCCGTACCGGCCGGAGCAAGCGATATTAAAGCGAGTACACCCAGGAAGTACCTGGAAGGGCTTGGGCTTATATCAATCCATGAGCGGCAGACACGAAGACTTACAATGGATGTGGTGGCCCTTATTGAGCCTGAAAAAGGCATCATTGCGGAGATAGCCCTCGATAAGGTCAACTACCTCATCGGTGGCTCACGAATACTTCATTACGAGATCGAGGTTGAGGCAAAGGCACCCAGTGCTGTGGAACACATCATTCACCTGACCAATTTTTTTAGAAAGACCTATGGGAATAAAATCATTCCTTGGGATCACAACAAGCTGCTCACCGGATTCGCCATGGAGCAACTCTATTTCCAAGGGAAGCTCTCCATCCCTCCCGGAGAAACCTTATCCATGAGCCGAGATTCATACGATGCCGTCAATGTGTTTTTAAAACATGCTTCTTAATGTCCGGCATGAACCGTTAAGGCAGATTTGAATCTCCAAATTTGTGAGGAAATGATGAAGATTGTATGAATAATGTGTGAATTCATACATGTTCTCTTGCAACTGATCTGCACACGGGATATATGACCCATAAAACTTTCCAAGATACATTCCATGCCGATGTTAGGGTATTGCTTAAAGGATGGAATTGATGGGTAGCCGTATAGCTGTGGTAGATGATGAACCTGATATCATCCACCTGGTAAGTATACACCTCAAGAAGGCCGGGTTCTCTGTGGACAGCTTTCTCAATGGAAGCTCCTTGTTTAATTTTCTCTCTGCAAACATCCCCGACCTCGTCATCCTTGACCTCATGCTGCCCGATCTTGATGGGCTCACCGTGTGCAGGATGATGAAAAATGATTCAAGATACTCATCCATCCCCATCATCATGCTTACGGCAAAGGGACAAGAGATCGACAAGGTGTCCGGACTAGAGCTTGGGGCTGATGACTACGTGACCAAGCCTTTTTCACCCAAAGAGCTTATCGCACGCGTCAAGGCGATACTGAGGAGGACGGCGCACAAACTGGCAGAACCCATCTCCGTCGGGGACAAACTCTTCATCGACCCGGAAAGATTTGAGGCCAAGGTTGACGATGAACCCGTGATGCTGACGGCTGTCGAATTCAAAATACTCCTTCTGCTTGCTACAAACCGTGGCAAGGTCTTCAGCAGAGAGCGCATCCTCGACCATCTCTGGGGAAATGAGAAGGCCGTTTTAGACCGGACTGTGGACGTTCACATCAAGAACTTACGCGATAAACTCGGTCCTGCAGGTGACTTCATCAGAAACGTACGCGGCGTGGGCTATAAACTACAGGCATGAGAAGACCCATTTTTTTCAAGATCTTCGCAGGGTTTCTGGTAATGACGGTTACCCTTGCGATTCTCATCCTTATCCTATCGTATGAGATTATCCGGTCGCATTATATAAGGACCACTGCACAAAATCTTCAAAATATCGGCCTGCCCCTGAGGCAGGATATTATCCCTCTCCTTGAAAAAGGCGATACTGAAGCCCTGAATGAAACAGCCAGGCTCTACGGGCATGAGCTTGAGATCAGGGTGACCATTATCGATGCCTCGGGCAAGGTGCTTGCAGACTCGGAAAGGGACCCGGCAACCATGGAGAACCACCGGGACAGGCCCGAGGTAAAACAGGCCCTCGTTGGGGCTTTAGGCCAGAGCATAAGATACAGCACGACCCTCGAACAGGAGCTTCTCTACATTGCACTGCCGATAAAGGTGCATGACAAAATCGATGGCGTGCTCCGGCTGAGCATGACACTCAAGCACATAAGCGACCTCCTCGGTACCCTGCTAAACAGGCTTATATGGCTCACAGCGATCATCATCGTACTGTCTCTTATGTTCTCAGCCATCTTCTCCCACCTGCTCTCGACACCCATCCGGGCCTTGAGCAAGGCTGCCGGCAACGTCGCAAAAGGCGACTTCTCCGTGCGGGTAGCTCCGGGCGGCAATGATGAGATCAGGGACCTCAACGAGAGCTTCAACGAGATGGCGCAAAGGCTTGAAGCATTCTTTCATGAGTTAAATGCCCAAAAGGAAGAGCTCGAGAGTATAGTTGCATCCATCAGCGAGGTTCTGCTCGTGCTCGATGGTGAGGGTAAGGTAACTCTATTCAATGTAGCAGCCAGCAAAATCATCGATGCCGAGGTCATCATCGACAGGTATTACTGGGAGATACTCAGGTCAGCCAAGCTCAATACCCTTGTGGAAGAGGCTGCACAAAATCCGTCGACCGGAGAGGTGGATCTTGCAGGGAAGACATATCTCTGCAGCATAACACCCCTTGCGACAAAACAGGCAAAAGTGATGGTCCTCCACGATATCACTGAGATGAAGCAGATCGAACATATCAAAAAGGACCTGGCAGTAAACGTCTCACACGAGCTGAGGACACCACTTACTGCTATCAAGGGCTTTACCGAGACCCTGATGGATGAGGCAGGCTCATCATCACAGGAATACCTCAGGATCATCCACAGGCATACGGAGCGGCTCATTGCCATGGTGAACGATCTGCTCATACTCTCGGAGATGGAAGAGAAACCAAGTCTTGCCCTTGAGGATGTGAATATATACGACCTTATGAAGGGGCTGATATCCATCTATGAACCCAGGATAAAGGCAAAGGGTCTTGCATTAAACGTAAGGTGCCCTGCCATCATCATCAAGGCGGACCCCTTCAAGCTCGAACAGCTTCTCACAAACCTTATCGACAATGCCCTGAAGTACACGGAGAAAGGAGAGATCTCTGTTACCGTAGAGATCCAAGGTGATGCGGTCATTATCTCCGTGAAAGATACCGGGGTCGGGATACCCAGCGAGCACGTTTCACGAATATTCGAGCGATTTTACGTGGTAGACAAATCAAGGTCCAGGAGTATGGGCGGCACGGGGCTGGGCTTGGCAATTGCAAAACATATCGCAACGCTCCATGGTGGAAAAATCGAGGTGGAAAGCACACCATACATGGGAAGCGCCTTCACCGTTTCCATACCAGTGAAGCATTAAAATTATCGCCCATAACTCTATCCTGCATCAAACAGAAAAAATCCCCTGGAAATTGGCTACATCGGTGCTTGACTGATCAGGGTAATCCTTATAAGAAAATCCTGATACTATCGAAACAACATCTTGAGAGGGATTGAGGAGGAGGATATGGGGTTCAGCTTTCTCCCTAAGGATCAGAATTTCTTCGTCCTGTTCAACAAGCAGGTTCAGTATGCGGTAAATGCAGCGGTCCTGTTCGCAGAGATGACCGCAAAGGGCACCTTCGACACCGATATGGTACAGAAGATGCGCGATATCGAGCACGATGCCGATGAGGTCGCCCACGAGATCATGAGCCGCCTCAACAAGACCTTCATCACCCCCTTTGACCGTGAGGACATACACGCACTGGCATGTGAGCTCGACGACGTAATCGATATGATCTACACCATCGCCAACCGCATGAAGGTCTATAAGATCGTAACAATAGATGCAGACCTCATCGAATTCTCCACTGTCATGGAAAAATCGGTTCATGCCCTTGCCAAGGCCATCGAGGGATTAAGCAACCCCAAGCGGCCGCAGACAACGCTCGATGCCTGTATCGAGGTAAACCGGCTCGAGAATATCGGGGACACCATGAGGGATGCAATCCTGGCCAACCTATTCGAAACAGTGCAGGACCCAATCTTCCTGATCAAATGGAAGGAGATCTACCAGTTCGCCGAGACCGTGCTGGATATCTGTGAGGACGTTGCCCACATCGTGGAATCCATCATCGTTAAGCAAGCATAGGCAATGACCCTTTACATCATCTTCCTGATCCTCCTTGCGCTCACGTTCGACTTTTTAAATGGGTTTAACGACTCTGCAAACTCTATTGCAACCGTTGTGTCCACTCGTGTTCTCACGCCGCGGCGGGCAGTCATCTGGGCCGCCTTCTTCAACTTCATCGCCTTCCTTTTTCTGGGGCTGCACGTGGCCAATACTATCGGCAAGGGGATCGTTGATGTCGGTGTTATTGACCCGCACATTATCTTTGCGACATTAATCGGTGCATGCCTCTGGGATATCATCGCCTGGTACTTCGGCCTCCCGACGAGCTCATCGCACGCACTCATAGGCGGACTGGTGGGTTCGGCCCTTGTCAAGGCAGGGCCACATGCCCTTGTTTACAAGGGTATTTTTAAGACAATTTCATTCATCTTTATCTCACCCATGGTCGGACTTATGCTCGGCTTGGCCATCGGAATGGCTGTATACCGTTTCTTCAAGAAGTCCACCCCGCTGCATGTGGACCATGTCTTCAGGAAGGGCCAGCTCGTCTCTGCCGCCCTGTTCAGCCTGGGCCACGGCGGAAACGATGCCCAGAAGACCATGGGCATCATCGCAGGCCTCCTGTTCAGCGCAGGGCTCTTGGGTGACAAATTCTACATCCCGTTCTGGGTGGTCATCTCATGCCAGGCGGCCATTGCCTTGGGGACCATGTTCGGTGGCTGGCGCATCGTGAAGACCATGGGCCAGAAGATCGCCAAGCTCAAGCCGGTGGACGGCTTCTGTGCCGAATCCGGTGCAGCCATCTCCCTGTTCATTACTACGGCTATGGGTATCCCGGTGAGCACCACGCATACCATCACCGGCGCCATCATGGGCGTGGGGTCATTGCGCCGCATGAGTGCGGTGCGCTGGGGGGTGGCGGGTCGTATCATCTGGGCCTGGATCTTCACCATCCCCTGCTCCGCCACTGTCTCCGCTATTACCTACCTTATTGTCGGGTAGACCTCCACATCAGACAAACGATACATATGTGAGTTGCATTACTTCTGAGATTTTTCTCCAAAGCAATATCAGGATCAATATTCATTTCTTCATGAAAAATTAACCAAATATTCATTATTCATTAACAATGACTATTCTATACATACATAAAACCACCGGTATGATACAAAAACGACAGGGTACATTTTACACCACAGCCAAGACTCCGGTAGCTCGGTATTCATCCCGGGGGATGAACCGGATATGACCGCTTACATCTTTTTTCTGATCATGCTTGCACTTACGTTTGATTTTCTGAACGGGTTCCACGACTCTGCAAATTCAATAGCCACCATCGTCTCCACGCGAGTTCTTTCGCCGAGGTATGCCGTGATCTGGGCCGCCTTTTTCAACTTTGTCGCCTTTCTGTTCCTCGGGCTGCACGTGGCCAACACTATAGGGAAGGGGATCGTGGATGTGGGTATCATAGATCCCACTATCATCTTCGCTACACTGGTAAGTGCATGCCTCTGGGATATCACAACATGGTATTTCGGTCTGCCCACAAGTTCCTCCCATGCCCTTATCGGGGGGCTGGTGGGTGCAGCTCTCGTGAAGGCAGGCTCGGGGTCGCTTGTGATGAAAGGTATCGTGAAGACAATCCTTTTTATCTTTGTCTCCCCTACCGTCGGGCTTATCCTTGGGCTTCTCATCGGCATAGTCGTCTACCGGACCTTCAGAAAATCGACTCCACGCAATGTAGACCACATCTTCCGGAAAGGTCAGCTGGTATCGGCTGCACTCTACAGTCTCGGTCACGGCGGCAATGACGCCCAGAAGACCATGGGCATCATTGCCGGGCTCCTTTTCAGTGCAGGCCTCCTGGGTGACAAATTCTATATCCCGTTCTGGGTGGTCATTGCCTGTCAAACCGCCATTGCACTTGGAACCATGTTCGGAGGCTGGCGCATCGTGAAGACCATGGGCCAGAAGATCGCCAAGCTCAAGCCGGTAGACGGATTCTGTGCGGAGACGGGCGCGGCCTTAACCCTGTTCCTCTCAACGGCTATGGGGATCCCGGTAAGCACGACCCATACCATCACCGGCGCCATCATGGGGGTCGGGTCGCTGCGTCGCCTGAGCGCTGTGAAGTGGGGCGTTGCAGGCCGCATCGTTTGGGCGTGGATACTCACCATCCCTGCTGCTGCAATCATATCCGCCATCACTTACCTGCTTGCCAGGCAGGGTTTTTTAAAATAGAAAGCCTTTATAGCATTCTTAAACATCATTCCAATAAAGTACGAGGCTTAACGAAGAATTAACACACTCTTTATTCAACATTAACATTTAAGCTCTATCTGAAATAAAAACAGTGGAGGAATTTCATGAAAACGAGATTGTTCTCAAAGATAACATGGTACGTTATGGCGGCCCTGATCATTGCCATGCCAGCCGCAATAGTCCATGCTACCGGGAATACCATTACCATCAAGGGCTCTACAACCGTACTGCCCGTAGCACAAGCGGCATCCGAGGTCTTTATGGAAAAGAACCCCGAGGTGAAGATATCGGTGCAGGGCGGCGGCTCCGGTGTGGGCATAGCCTCGCTCCTGGACAAGACCACTGATATTGCCGACTCATCGCGCAAGATCAGTCCCGAGGAGATCGAGAAGGCAAAGGCTGCAGGGGTCAACCCCAATGAGATCCCCATTGCCCTTGACGGCATCGCTGTCATCGTGCACCCGACCAATGCCGTCAAGGCACTGACCAAGGCCCAGATCAAAGATATCTTCACAGGCAAGATAACAAACTGGTCCGAGGTCGGCGGCAAGAATGCAAAGATCGTGGCCGTGAACCGCGATACTTCAAGCGGCACCTTCGAGGCATTCGAGACACTTGCCCTGAACAAGGAGAAGGTCCGCCCCGATGCCCTGACCACGGCCTCCAATCAGGCTGTTGCCCAGACCGTTGCACAGACCCCGAACGCCATCGGCTATGTGGGGCATGGATTTTTAAGCCCGAAGGTAAAGGCGGTGACCGTTGACAAGATAGCATGCACCAAGCAGACCATCCAGTCTGAGAAATACCCCCTCTCCCGGTACTTGTACGTGTATACGAATGGCAAGCCGGCGGGGAACGTTCAGAAGTTCATCAACTTCCTCCTGAGTGCCGAAGGCCAGAAGCTCGTGGTGCAAGAGGGTTTCGTCGAGGTAAGGTAGTAATCCGATGCCTCCATACAGGAGGAAGGACTTCGTGCCCTTTCTCCCGTATGAAAGACTTCCTTAACCGATAATTCATCCAATCTTCATTTTGCCTTAACAATTCTTCCCTACGTATTAATATGAGACGAGGGAGTGAAAGTGGACAGGAAAACCTTGCGAATACTCAAAGAGGCTTTTTATAAGTGGCTCTTCGCCATCCTGGCCTTTGCCTCACTCGTATTTCTGATAGGCATCATCATTACGCTCCTCAAAGAGTCTTTGCCTGTATTTGCCAAGGTCAGGCTTACATCGTTCCTCTTCGGACAGAGCTGGTACCCGACAGCAACACCTCCTGAATTCGGCATATGGCCCCTCATCATAGCATCATTCACCGTCACCGCAGGTGCCATGATTGTCTGCGTCCCTATCGGGATCGGGACCGCGCTGTTCATCCATGAGCTAGCAAGCCGGTCTCAGCGGGCATTCCTCAAGCCTGTCATCGAGATCCTGGCAGGCATCCCTTCCATTGTGTACGGCTTCTTCGGCATGGTCATTGTGGCCCCGTTCCTGCAGAACCTTCTCGGAATACCCACTGGTTTATGTGCATTCACAGCCAGTCTTGTGCTCGGCATCATGGCAACGCCGACCGTAGCAAGCCTTGCGGAAGACGCCTTGAGCTTCGTGCCCAGGAGTTTCAGAGAGGCGTCTTTGGCCCTGGGTGCAAACCGGTGGCAGACACTCACAAAGGTTGTCATGCCCGCAGCGGGTTCCGGCATCTCCACGGCCATCATCCTAGGCATGGGCAGGGCCGTGGGCGAGACCATGACGGTGCTCATGGTGGCGGGCGGTGCGGCCATGGTGCCTAAGAGCATCTTTGATCCTGTCCGGCCCATGACCTCCACTATCGCCGCCGAAATGGGCGAGGCAGTGCTGGGAAGCCTCCATTATCATGTGCTCTTTGCCATCGGGCTGATCCTCTTTCTGATCACGCTCGGGGTAAATATCATCGCTGAGATCTTGAGCAGGAGATACAGACTCAAGCTGGGGCTCGGGAGATGACATCTCAAAACGGCATCACGGAAAATATCACCGGCACCTTGCCGGATAAGACCTTCGGACAGAAGAAGCTCATCAGGTTGAGTGATGTCACACAGGCCCTTGGGTTTCTCTTCCTGATTCTTTGCATCCTTTTCGCTCTCTTCTTTCTCGGATCCATCATCTACTTCATCACCTCTCGGGGGATAGCGGTCATATCCTGGGAGTTCCTCACCGATGTGCCCAGGAAGGCCATGACCAAAGGCGGCGTGGCCCCGGCCATCGTAGGTACATTTTATCTTACTATGGGCGCCATTGCATTCTCCCTGCCGCTCGGGCTTGCCAGTGCCATCTATCTGTGCGAGTACAGCCCAAGCAACGTTGCGGTGAACATAATCCGCCTCTCCATCAACAACCTGGCTGGCATCCCATCCGTGGTGTTCGGCCTTTTCGGGTTCGCGGTCTTTGTCAAGATATTCGGCTTCGGAGTCTGTATCCTCTCCGGCAGCCTTACACTTGGGATAATGGCCTTGCCGGGTATCATCTCCGCCTCACAGGAGGCGATCCTGGCGGTACCCCAGTCTTACAAAGAGGCCTCCCTTGCCCTGGGCGCCACACACTGGCAGACCATCAAGAAGGTGGTGCTGCCCACAGCCCTGCCGGGCATACTCACCGGCGTGATCCTGAATGTAGGCAGGGTGGCGGGTGAAACAGCTCCGATCCTGTTTACCGCAGCCACCTTTTATACCCGGGACTATCCGAAGTCGGTTTTCTCCGAGGTCATGGCCCTGCCCTATCACATCTACGCGCTCATGACCGAGGGCACGCACCCGGAGGTGCAGACAGCAATCGCATACGGCTGTTCGCTCATCCTCCTGGCCCTTGTGCTTGCCATATCGGCCTGCGCCATTATCCTGAGGCAGAGACAGAGGATAACCTATGGATCCTAAGGTGAAAATCAGCGCACAGAATATCAACTTCTTCTACGGCAAGACCAAGGCCCTGAAGAACATATCTCTCGATATCTACGAGAAACAGGTCACGGCCTTCATCGGTCCTTCTGGCTGCGGCAAGTCCACCTTCATCAGGCTTTTGAACCGCATGAATGACCTCATACCAGGCTCAAGGGTGGATGGCCGGATCATGATGGACGGTTTCGACATCAACAACCCGAAGACCGATGTAGTGGATTTAAGGCGCCGCGTGGGCATGGTCTTTCAGAAGCCGAACCCCTTCCCCAAGACCATCTTTGAAAACATGGCCTATGGGCTCAGCATAGGCGGCATCAGGGACAAGAACTTCATAGAACAAAGGGTGGTCACATCGCTCAAAAGGGCGGCGCTCTTTGAGGATGTAAAAGATCGTCTGAACGACAGTGCCCTGATGCTCTCGGGCGGACAGCAGCAGAGGCTCTGCATCGCCCGGTGCCTCGTGGTGGAGCCCGAGGTGATCTTGTTCGACGAACCCTGTGCCAGCCTTGACCCCATCTCCACACGCAAGATCGAGGAGCTTCTCCTGGAGCTCAAGAAAGACTACACCATCGTGATCGTAACCCATAACATGCAACAGGCCGCCCGCGTCTCGGACTACACCGCTTTTATGTACTTAGGCGAGCTCATCGAGTATGATCTCACAGAGAAGATCTTCACCGTGCCCAAGGAGCGTATGACCGAGGAATACCTAAGCGGCAAATTCGGATGAGGAGCATTCATGTTAGAAGAGACCAAACTGACAAACCTTAAGAAGACTCTCATGGAATTCGCTACCTTGGTGGAGTCCATGGTGGACCAGAGCATCACCGGCCTTAAAGTGAAGAAAGAGGATCAGCTCGCAGATGTCATACACCTTGACGAGCCGAGGGCGAACACCTATGAGATCGAACTCGATGAGAGGTGTGTGTCCATCATTGCCCAGCACCAGCCTACTGGCAAGGCCTTGCGCACCATCATCATGATCCTGCACATCAACAGCACCCTGGAGCGGATCGGAGACCATGCGGTCACCATAGCGGAGAGCGGCCTATTTCTCATCGAACGGCCCCCGGTCAAGTCTCTCATCGACATCCCGAGGATGGCCGATGTGGTGAAGTCCATGATATCGGACAGCATCACATCTTTTATCAATGAGGATGCCGAGCTCGCCCGCAGCGTGTGCGAGCGCGACAGCATCGTGGACGGCCTGCGGACCCAGATCATCAGAGAGCTCATCACCTTCATGACTTCCGACCCCACCACCATAGAGCGGGCACTGCAGATCATGAAGATCGCGAGCAACCTCGAGCGCATCGCAGACCTCACCACCAATATATGCGAGGATGTGATCTACATGGTCAAGGGTCAGGTGATAAAGCATCACAAAGATAGCTTATAAAATTAGTACTATATTATCAATATTAACATGGCATTATAAATACTAACCCACATTCTTGATCGTGCGATAATTAGGCTATAATTACATAACAGATTATCTTATTTATTTTTCCCGCTTCCGTATTTCTTTAATTGGGCTACTTCTTATTCACCTTTTGGCCCAACCGGGCACGGGTTTCAGAAACGGATCTTACAAAAGCGCTGCCACATAAAAGTCCAGCTCGGGCGCGGCCTTTCGAACAACAGAGAATTTTCTGCCGTACATTGTGTGTTCAAAGCATTCGCAGGCACGTATTTTTCGGGAAAGTTCCGCAAGGTCTTCCGGTTTGCCTTGCTCAAGATTTCGCTCTACATCAATATAGTGTTTGACCGCCTGGGATGCCTGCCACGACGGTTTCTGCTCAACAAACGGGTCCATTTGCATGGCCTGAAGGGCGTCCGCGCTGGCACCGACCAGTGTTGCGCCGCCGGAGATAATGATGATACGGTTTTTGCTCTTATCTACCGTGGAGGCGTTTACCCACCCCAGATTATAGTGCACTCCGCTAAACCCACACATTTCGGGATCATCTTCCCGCTTATAGACCGGGGCATGGATAGCCTGAATAAAACAGCCAAGCAGCTCGATAAACGGACTGGGCGCCCACCTCGGGATACGTTGTGGATTCTGCCCGGCATCCACCCAGCCATAATAGTCATAATAAGTAATCCCGCTTGCGCAAACCTTCACCGCATCGAAACCGGGTGGAAACGCATTGCCGAAATTCGTATTTGTCTGTCCCACAACCATGGATTTTTTATCGATATACAACACTTCGTCACAGTATCGATTTCTTGCATATGCATCACGGAGAAATGGGCGCATATACTCGTATAACCGCAATTCCTTCTTAATAGCGTTATCTACGGGCACCGCGCCGGTTGCGCCGACAACACCGTTTCCTGCCTTTCCTTCGTCCGGCGCCCAGATGCAGGATATATTTTCCTTCCATTGATATTGCGGGGCCATGCTGTCGATGTCCGTATCATAGGAAGACACATTGCGAAACAGCGCTTCCATCCGGGTCGCGATCTCCTGCGAAGTTTTTCTGGCCTCCACCGCCGAGGACTGGATCTCTTCAGCAACCCATTCAATTTCCTCGATGATATTTTTCATACTCATATCACCTTAACATGATCAGACCATGTTCATTGTAATCTCATACCTTAGTGTTGTTTCTTGTAATCCGGATTCACAGAACAGTGCATTTTACTCTCACCATGTAACCAGAAACAACACTTGTTGCATCGGATACATTTTCTTATCTCTCCTTCTTTGCCTTGTGCTGACTTCCTTACAAAATCCTGGTCTGCAACCTGACTTCTTCCGATTGCAATGAGATCCGCTTTCTTTTCGGTAAGTATGGATTCTGCTGTCTTAAGACTGGTAATCGAACCAACTGCTATGACAGGTAAATTCGTATATCCTTTTATTTGGGATATTATCTCGACATGGGGGGCTTCGCCGAGATCTTTGCCCGGCATGCATCTCTTAAATGATTCCGTCTGAGTCCCTACAGATACATGGAAGATATCAACTCCGGCTTTTTCAAGAATAGGGATAATCGTTTTATAGTCTTCCGGCTCAAGCCCGTCTTCCAAAAAATCTTTAGCACTTATTCTGACAGAAATAATGACATCATCACCTATTTTCTTTCTGCTCTGTTTAATGATCTCTTTTAAAAAGCGAGTCCTATTTTCAAGGCAGCCACCATACTTATCTTTCCGTTTGTTTGTGCGGGAAGATAAGAAGCCATGTAATAAATAGCCATGTGCTGCATGAAACTCGATCACCTGAGCTCCAGCCAGCGCACCTCGGTAAGATGCCTCCACAAATTGATTGCGTACCCGCTCAATGTCTTCTTTCGTCATTTCTCTTAATTTGTACCCTGAACTTAATTTTGAAAGAACAGGATCAGGTACATTACTCGCGGCAATAAGCGCGTCTACCCCGGGAGGCGGAGCTAATGCCTGCCTCCCATTGTGCGCAAGCTGGAGTGAAACACCGCATCCATACCCTTTCAGCATAGTAAAAAGTTTCTTCAAGCCGGGTATGAACTCATCTTTGTCGATCCTTATTGATCCTTCATAGCCGGGAGGTACTTCGCCCACGATTCCTGCTGCGCCAACGGTGATAAGGCCTGCTCCACCTTCAGCCATTTTCAGGTAAAAGCTCGTAAGTTCATCAGACACCTTGCCTTGATTTGCAAAGTTTACCACCCATGGAGGGACAACAATTCTATTTGGCAATGTAAGTTTTTTTATTGCCAGAGGTGAAAAAGTCTTCGGAAAATTTGATTGTGCATATTGCATGTTGTTGAGATCTACTGTCATCATTCATTTCCCTCGTTTTGCCATTTCCTCAGCACGCAGATCCTTCCTTAATATCTTGCCAACCGTGCTCTTCGGGAGAGACTTCCTGAACTCGACTTCATCAGGCCATTTGTATTTTGCCAGTTTATCCTTGCAGAAGGTTATGATTTCATCAGGAGTGGCAGTATCTCCATCCTTCAGAACAACAAAGACTTTTACTGACTCACCGCGACTTGGATGCGGCACACCAATGGAACAAGCTTCTGCCACTTTCGGGTGCTGGTAGAGCACCTCATCAATATCCCGCGGATACACATTTAATCCTCCGGATATGATCATATCTTTAAGTCTGTCCACGATATAGAAATATCCGTCATTATCCATCCTGGCGATGTCTCCGGTATGGAGCCAGCCGTCCCGGAGGGTCTCGTCGGTTTCTTCAGGCTTTCCCTTATAACCGCGCATAACCTGCGGACCTTGTATGATAAGCTCTCCTGATTCACCGACAGAAACATCAGTCTTCCGGTCATTGATATCCACCAGGCGGCACTGCGTATCCGGCATTGGGATGCCGATGCTGCCAAGCTTCGTCTTACCTTTCGCAAATGGGTTGCAATGGGTCGCTGGAGAGGATTCGGTCATACCGAACCCTTCGCAGATAACAACCCCGGACTTTTCCTCGAATTGCCTTATTACATCTACTGGGAGCGGAGCGCTGCCCGAGAAGCAGCCCGTAACATAAGAAAGATCGAGGTCATTTATTTTCGGATGATTGAGTATCCCGATATACATAGTAGGAACCAGGGGCAGGAATGTGGGTTTGAATTTTACAAGAGCCTCAAAGAGCTGTTCAGACTGAGGCCTTGGTACAAGGATATCACTCCAGGCCATGTAAACCGCGTAATTCATGGCGACCGTCAGCCCGAACACATGGAAAAATGGTAAAGCACCAAGCATGACCTCTTTCCCTTGTTTGAGTTTGGGAAACCACGCTGCAATCTGCTGGACGTTCTTGCTCAGATTTCCGTGCGTAAGCTCTACACCTTTAGAAACACCTGTTGTTCCTCCGGTATATTGGTATTGCGCAATGTCATCCAGCGCAAGCTTAACCTCAATATTTTCCGGTTTATATTGCGCGATCATATCCTTCCACCGATATACATTTTCTGCTGGTTTCACATCTGCGGTTAGCTTCTTCTTCTTTGCCACCAGGGGGAAGAGCAGGTTCTTAGGAAAGGGGAGGTAATCGCCGATAGATACAACCACTATCTGCTTGATAGAGGTCTTCGGCCTGAGATCGATCATCCTGTTGGTCACCAAATCGATGGTTATGAGGACCTTTGCGCCGGAATCATTGAATTGATGGAGAAGTTCTTTATCCGAATAAAGCGGATTGTTCATGACAACAATCCCACCCAACTTCAGGATGGCATAATACGCTATGACGCATTGGATGGTGTTAGGCAAAAGGATCGCGATGCTATCGCCCTTCTTAATGCCAAAGTCAGCAAGGCATGTTGAAAAGCTGTTCACCATGTCTTTCATCTTTTGATACGTTATTTTGTAACCCATGAAAGACAGCGCTACGTTCGTTGGATAATTTCTGGCAGCTCTTTCAAGAAATTCGGGGATACATAAATTTTCATATTGAATTTTTTCAGGAACACCTATCGGGTAAGATAACAGCCATGGCTTTTTTTCACTGTATCTCATTACAAGCTCCTTTCAACTGGAATCATTCATTAAAAAAATTCAAGACAATTTGATTAAACTCCTCCGGCTTCTCGAAGTTGGGCAAATGACCAGACTGATCAATGATGTGAAGTGCGGAGTTTGGTATATTCTCTTTGGCATAATAAGCATGACTTAGGGGAAAGCTTGCATCATACTTTCCCCATATGATTAAAGTCGGCGCTGATATCTGATATAAGCTGGACTTAATCTGATGAATCATGTCTTTATACGGTCCGAATATATTGCAGAAAGAACGTAATATACAAAGGAGTGATTTCTGTGCACCCGGGAGTGCAGATAATTCATAATAAAAGTCGATGATCTCCTCATCCAATATCTTTGGGTCAAAGACGAGGGGCTTTAAAAACTGATATGTCATCTTTCTGCTCGACCGGGTCAACAATTCGCCTATGATTGGCAAAGATACAACACACATTGAAAAAGGCAGATCTGTCCCCAGCCCGCCACTGTCGACCAAAATGAGCTTATCGATTTTATTGGGGTATTGAACCGCAAACTTAAGAGATATGGCACCACCGAGAGATATCCCCATGAGGCTTGCTTTTTCGATGTTCAGTGCATCCATGAAATCAGAGACAAATCGTGGTATAAATGTGAAGAAATCAGGATGTTGAATCTTATCTGAACGGCCGAATCCGGGTATATCAAATGCAACCACCTTATAATCTTTTGAAAGAACGCCGATATTGCGCTGCCAGATCTCTACGGATGTTCCGAACCCGTGTATAAGGACGATGGTCTTTCCTTTTTCACCCGCCGACCAATAGCGAGTATTAATATCTCCAACCTTGATATATTGATCCTTATAGAGCATCATGGTCATATTCCTCTCGCAATAGCAATTTGTTGTACTCTTTAAAAAACCTTTCCTATTGATTCATGGTAGAACCATGATCGGCTAACGGATTCCGCAAACAGAAAACACAAAATCATAAACCTCCAAGTCGCCTGTTATAGCAATACTTCGGAACAAGGCCAACAATTATAAGATCATTAAGTATACTGTTAGTATACTATTAATATATTTGCCTGTCAAGGCTTGTATTGCTCATTACATTTACTGTCAACCCTTGCTAAACATGACATATTTTTAATTAAGTATACTATTAGTTTTTTTATTACAAAGAGCAGCTATTGGATTGACATGGTTATTATTTCTGCGTTAGCAAAATAACATGACTACGAAATATAAGGTAGTTCTGGCGGAAGATCATGTAGTTCTCAGACAGGGGCTTCGCTCCCTCCTTGAAAAAAGCGATGAATTCGGTGTGGTGGCCGAGGCTTCCGACGGTCTCGAGGCTATCCGCTGTGTGCAACAGACTATGCCCGACATCCTTATCATAGACCTCACCATGCCTCGTCTCACGGGAATGGATGCCATCAGGGACATTAAAAAGATACATCCCGGCATCAAAATTATTGTACTTACCGTTCATACCGCAGAGGAGTATGTCTTCGAGAGTCTCAAGTCCGGAGCTGACGGATATGTGCTGAAAGCGGCCGACTTCAGTGAGTTGGTCATGGCAATCCATTGTGTACTCCAGGGAAAGACCTACATAAGCCCTGATATCTCTGATACGGTGGTCATGGGGTATCTCAAAGGCGGTACGGAAAAAATCCCCACAACAGGCAAAGAAGGCCTCACTCCGCGTGAACGTGAGGTCCTTAAACTGGTTGCCGAAGGATATAAAAACCGAGAAATAGGGGAAATGCTGTGTGTAAGCATCAAGACAGTGGAGAAACACCGTGAGAACATAAAACGCAAGCTCGATCTATCCAGTACTTCGGCAATGATTGCTTATGCTATAGAGCACGGCCTAGTCAGCCATTGAGAGGCCATACAAACTTTACAATAGTGCCCCTTCCTTCATCTGATTCTATTGAAAACCTGCCCTGAGAAAATGCAACCCTTTCGCGCATGCTGGCTATTCCAAGGCCACATCTGTTTTTCTGCATCTTGGGAACATCGAAACCCATCCCGTTATCTTTGATGATGAATTCCAAGGCATCCACAGTTTTGTGCATAAAGATTTGAACATGATCGGCATTGCTGTGCTTGACGATGTTATTCATTGCCTCTTGGAGAACCCGGAAAATCACGATCTTAATATTTTGAGGTATTTCGGAATCTTCAAGGGATACATTCTTTTCTATCATGATATTTTTGTACACCTTGCCGAACTCACGCAGAAACCAGTTGATGGTTGCAATGAGCCCCAAATCATCCAGAATGGAAGGCCTGAGGTCCATCGACACCTTGGAAACATCCATGATCGCTTCCTTGAGCAGGGCGATATTTGCACGCAGCTGCTCTTCCATGCTTTGCCGGTCCATTTTTTCAACATTACTCAAGAGAAGATTTTCCGTACTCACTTTAATGGTGGACAGATATTGGCCGATGCCGTCATGCAGTTCCTGCGAAATTCTCTGGCGTTCATGCTCCAGAACATTCAGATGTTTCTCATAGAGATTACTCAGCTCCTGCTGGTAACGGAGAAGCTCATCTTCCGCCCTCTTCTGATCCGTAATGTCATGGATGTGCGTAAGAACAAGGTTGTTCGGAACATAGGCATGGGTAATGGACAAGTGCCTTTCATCTCCGGAAAACACCACCATTGTCTGCCGTTGAACGATCTTATGTTCATTGAAACAAATTTGAATATCTTCGCAGATCTCGGGATTAGCACTGAATAGCTGCTTGGCGCCGGCGCCTAAAAGATCGGAGATCTTTCCGCTCGTGAATTTATTCATGGCAAGGTTATATTCATCAAGAATAAATTCACCGTTGGTGTATCTCCATGTCATAACAGGGACCGGGCTGCCGAGGAACAACGCCCTGAAACGTTCTTCGCTCTCCTTCAGCGCAGCAAGGGCTTTCCGTTGCTCAGTGACGTCTTCGATATACTGCACGAGAATATTGGGAGTGACAAAGAATGAGACCGTGTCGACAAATCGTTCGTTGCCGGGAATGAGAAAATCACAGAACGTCTCAATCCTGAGCATGCCCTTCTTCCGGTATGTTTCATAGATCAGGTCTACGACATCATTCCTGCCTCTTGTTGCATAGAGATCATGTACCGTACATCCGGTATAATCTTTTATCTTGCCTTCCGTATACCCTTCCAAAGTCGGGTTGAAGCCTATCAGGCGTAACTCGCCGTTGATCTCCTGCCATGTCTGTACGCAAAATGGCGTATTAACCGTGAGGGCTTTGGAAAGCTCCTTGGACATGAATGATTTTTGCTCAGACACTCCAAGGGTTTCGAACTGCCGATAGCATGTCAGGCAGAATTCCTTTCCGCCTGATACTATTAACTTACTGCTCTGCTCGCATTGGAATATGGTCCCATCTTTCCGACGTCTGCTGACCCAGATGAATTCACCATTCGTAATGTTTTCTTGGATAAAGGGATCAGGCACGATCCTGAGGAATATTTTTGGGAGCAACTCGGTTTGCCGTAACTTCTGCATCTCTTCCCGGCTATAACCGAACATACGGCAAGCCAGATTATTACAATCGTAAATCATGCCATCATCTTGGTAAAGCACGACAGCTACCGGTAATTCACGCAGCAGATCGGACAGCATCCTTGAGGTGAATTTTTCTAATCTTGATTCTTTCGCAAGGGTAGACTTAACATCGCCCTTAGGCGGGTTCTCTTTGTTTTTATGCAGCTTGGATTTTGAAGCCTGTTTATGTGAAATCATGCACCACCCGCTTTTTTATGTTAATCCAAGGGAGAACATCTCTCAAGGTAATTTACAATTCTTACCGCAGACACATAAAGCCTACCCCTTGGCCTTTTCGTTCCTTTTTAACTTAGTTTTAATAAAGAGCACCGGCAGTGATAAAATAAAGCGAATGACCTTCCAATTAAGCATGAGCTCGACCATCTCGAATATGTCTTCTACCGTGAAATAAATCGTGGAATCCCAGGCTCCGAGTTTTCCCACGGTGATAAGCCTTCCCTTTTCAGCGGTAACTTTGCTGATGGTAATTTCCATGTCTCCGGCCGGTGATTTCATCAATGGCATAATGTTTTCTCCGTTTTTTAGGGGAGGCAGAGACGCGGAGGCAAAGCGTCTCCGCCTCCTCGTGCAAGGTATTATTCCTTTCCGTGCCAAACCTTCATATGGTCCTTGATCGTGTCGGTCACCATCTCTTCAGGATAGTACTTCTCATAGAAATCCAGATCGGGATGATGAGCGGCATAGGCGACCGGCAGGAATATCGGATCGACAAAAGCCGGGCACCTGCCATAGGTATCATACACGTAACTCATGAACACCTTGGCCATTTCCTTGCTCTGTGCGTCCGGAATTTCGATTTTTTTGGGCATCTCCTTGTCCTTCCATGGAGACATGCCTACATAGTCCTTGCCAAAATGGCCTTTGGAGCCGAATTTCATGTCGTAAAACTTGTCCACGGCCTCACTCATATCCTTCACATACGGCGGGCAAAGCGATTCGATGAACCCATCCTTACCGACCGGAGTGGGCATCTTGTCCTTGCCGGTTATGAACCTGAATCCCAGACCGTTGGTGAGTGGTGTGCCCCCAAGGAGAATCAGGGTCACATAACCGCCGTAATGCCATCCACCAAGCCCCATGGCTGTGGCGGCCAGGGATATGTTCATCACCATGTAGTGTGCGGTGGACATGCATGCATTGAACGCTGCCATCTCTAGCCAGCTCAAGGGGACCGTAGGACCGTTCAGATACCCGTTGTCGACCCACTTCTTCAGACCACACATCTCACCATTCCGGTCATCGACGATCTGCCATCGCTCAAATGCACATGATCCCAAAACAACGTTCATATACTCATAGGAGACATCTACTATGGGCATGAAAGCGGTAGTCCCGGGCTTGTTCGTGTTGAAGTAATTGCTTTTCATGAGTGCAATCTCGGGTATCTGAGGTCTGCCGTCTATCATCTTGACCTTGGCATCCTTGAATGAGGTTATGATTTTTTCCCGGTCTTCAGGGGTCTGGAACTCAACATTCCGGGTCGGTTCCTTTGGCCTGTACAGGTATGCGCCCGTATCATCGATATACATCAGTTCCTGATGCTGATCGTTACAGGGGTTCGGGTGCGTCCTTCCAATGAAGGAATTCATGAAGTGTGTGGTGTGATCGAGATCGGCCGTGATGGTTCCGGTTACACCATGGCCGGTCCAGCAGAGGATGGCGGTTTCAAGTTCACTTAATGGTATCGGTTCCTTGTCGGATATATAACCGAAAGGAGCCTTTGTGATCTTGCACCCTCGTGGAAGTCGGAATCCTCTCCTTCGTGCAAGAGCTTCAAACAGGGAGTAGTTCCATAAGCTATCAAGCTTTTGTTTTTCGCTGCTCATATTGAAATCCTCCATCCGATATATTTTGGTCTATGATATGAAAAAAAGATCTCATTGTATATTCGTGGAACTACGGATTTTTTCAATGGGACTGTCAGTAGAAACCCTACCCCGGCAAGGGTTGCCTGTCAGTAGCCATTCCGGAGCATTCTGCCGGGAGGGTTTTTTGATATTTTCTGTAAGCTATCTCTTTTCCTTCTCCGCTTTTTTGAACAGACCGCAGTTCAGCAGGTAGACAAAAACCTCATAGAGCTCATCCGGGTCGATGTTGGCAATGCTGAACTTGTTTTCCTTATTGGTATGGATAAAGATACCCTTGTTCATGGCTGACAACAGATGGATAATCACGCCAGGATCGTACTCCGATATCAGGTAACCGTTTTCCTTTGCCTTGTTAAGTACATTGAGACTCTCATCGATTATGGCCTTGGTCCAGACTTTGACCCGTTCCATCAATTCTTCCGGAATCAGTCCGTCAAACTCTTCGGAATCCAGGGTCCAGTAAAGGCGCATGAACTTCTCGTTCTTCTTGGTGAACTCGTAGAGGATGTTGAACAGGGACACGATCAATTCGTTTCTGGGAAGGTCCTGCTTCCCCCCTTTGACCAACTGCTGATAAAGGGACTGGAGGTACTCGTCAAACACATGTATGTACAAGGCCAGCTTCGAGGGAAAATAAACATAGAGGGTTCTCTTTGTTATTTTCGCACGTGCAGCAATCGCATCCATTGTAATGGTACTATATCTTTTTTCTATGAATAATTCTTTTGCCGCTTGCAGTATGGTGAGGCGTTTAACTTCCTGGTTGAACTTTTTCTTGCTTATCATAACCATAGTTTTCACCTGGGTTCGTATTTTTAAGATCCTCTGAATCGGTAATTATAGAGAGATATCGATGACTGTACGTGATCTCTCATTCATTCCGATTCCTTTTGTATTTATATAAACTTATTAAATCGTATACTGAGAGTATATACTATTTTTATTTCTATAAGGCGATCGTTTTTTTCATAACTCAAGCATCAAGTTACATCGGGGTATGATATCAAAACTGTTCATTTGAGGCGCAAGGCAGCAGTGGGATATCTTCCTTCTGCTGCCTTGCGTGAGGGTATTGCTGGTCTTACATGCAGCCCTTAAAGAGATCGATGCACTGATCCAGGCTCGGCAAGATCGGGTTGAACATGGTTGGGAACTCGGAGAGGGTAACGACCGATAACTCTGGTATTGCATCCTCGGGAACTCCCAGCTCGCTTATCGTCAGGGGGTGATTGATATCCTTCATCAGGTTGACCACACACTCCACGGAGGCCGCAGCAGCCTTCTTCCTGGACATCTTCGCGGTATTCACCCCGAAGGCCTCCGCAATATCTATGAACAGGTCTTCACAGGCCCCCAGGCTGAAATTCATGATGTGCGGAAGGAATATCCCGCACAGGGCGCCATGATGCGCATGGAACTTGGCGCCCACTGCATGTGCCATGCCATGCCCCAGGCACGTCATGCTCATATTGATGGCGATGCCGGCATTGGCCGAGGCCATGAGCATGTTGAACCGTGCATCTACATCATCACCCTTCTCCACGGCTGTCCGGAGGTTCTTGGAGATGAGCCGGATGGCCTCGAGAGCGAATTGCTTGCTCATCATATTGCGCCTCGTGCAGACTATGGTTTCAATGGCATGGCTTAAAGCATCCATACCGGTGGCCGCGGTGATCTTCGGCGGCAGCCCCAGGGTAAGCAACGGGTCCAGGATCGCCACATTGGGCGTTGCAGGGTATTCTGCGAGGTTTATCTTGCGGTTGATGGTGCGGTTCATGACCACCGCGATATTTGTCATCTCACTGCCGGTCCCTGCTGTGGTGGGGATCGCAATGTGCGGGATCACGGGGTTGTTGAGCGCGAACATCGTGATATTGTCGATGGCCTTGCCCCCCTGGGTAAGGGTGACGGCAGTAACCTTGGCGGTATCGATGGAACTCCCGCCCCCCAGGCTCACGATACACTCCGCACGGGCTTGCTTACAGAATTCCACTGCCTCGTCGATCGTTTCATAGCCGGAGTTCTCCACCACGTCATCGAACACGCCCACGCAGTAGCTCCCCATGGCCTTAACCACGCGATCCACCAGTCCGGCCGCCCTGAGCCCCTTGTCGGTAATGATGACCGCCCTCTTAGTGTTCATCAGATTCAACTCATGCGGAAGGCTCGATATGTAGCCCGGACCTGCATTGACCTTGACCGGGTTATTGTAATGGAAGGACTTGGCCGGTGGATACTGGTGTATGATGCTGAACAGCAAGCAGCGTTCCTTCTCAGCCTCCGGGTTCATCTCGATCCGTTTGATCTGGGTATACTCCTCCAGGCCCGCGGCGCCCCATTCGCGGCCAAAACCGCTCTGCTTGTAGCCGCCGAAGGGGTTCATGTCGCCATAGTTGTGCCAGTCATTGATCCAGATGGTTCCTGCCTTGATCTTGGATGCGAGGTCTTCGGCCAGATTCATATCCTTTGAGAATACGCCGCCACCAAGCCCGAACGGAGTATCATTGGCGATCTCGATGGCCTCGTCGTAGTCTTTGAACGGTATAACGCAGGCCACCGGCCCGAATATTTCCTCCTGGGCGATCCTCATGGAGTTCTTCACATCGGCGAATATGGTGGGCTCACAGTAGAAGCCTCCCTTGAGCTTGGGATCATCCGGTTTCTTGCCGCCGCAGACCAGATTGGCACCTTCCTTTTTGCCGATCTCTATATAGCTCAGGATCGTATCGAGCTGCTTCTTGCTCACAATGGGGCCAAACTGTGTGGCATTATCCATCTGGTACCCGATCCTTAAAGCCTTGGTGCGGGCAACCAGCTTTTCGACGAACTGATCGTAGATCTTTTCATGGACGATGATCCGCGTACCCGATTCGCATACCTGACCGGAATGGAGGAACGTGCCGCACATCGCGCCGTCCACCGCAAAATCCAGGTCCGCATCCTCACAGATGATGTTTGGCGATTTGCCGCCGAGCTCGAGGGTGACCTTCTTGATGTTCTTGGCTGCCATGCTCATGATGTCCACTCCCACCTCGGTGGAGCCGGTGAAGGCGATCTTGTCGATCTTCGGATTGGTGCACAAGGCCTTTCCCAGAGTCGAGCCGGGACCGGTGACGATGTTCATAACGCCCTTGGGGATACGGGTCTTCATGAGTGCCTCTGTGAAGACCAGCATGGACAGGCTCGTGTCGGATGCCGGCTTGACCACCACGGTATTTCCCATGGCAAGTGCGTGGATGCACTTGTACATGGCCGACAGGAAGGGGAAGTTCCATGGCACGATACCCACGCAGACACCCAACGGCTCCCTCCTGATGTAGTTCAACCCTGCGACAAACCCGTTGCGGGACTTGGGCAGGTCTTCCTTCCACTTGAAATCATAGGCCGCATACCTTGCAAGGTTTCTCAACCCACCGATGACCGTGATCACGTCGAATGAGGTCCTCGTGATGAGGCCCCCTGAATCCAGCGCCTCCCACCTGGCTAAGAGCGGTATATACTCATACAGGAGGTCGGAAAGCTCAATGAGTATCCGTGAACGTTCTGCCGGCTGCATATTGCTCCAGACACCTGAATCAAAGGCCTTCCGGGCCGCATCCACTGCCGCGTTCGCATCCTCGGGTCCGCCATAAGCGAAGGTGGCAATCACCTTTCCGGTACCCGGATCAATGGCCTCGGCCTTGGTGCCGCCTATGGCATCGACCGTTTCACCATTTATGAACATCTTGAAATAATCCATCTGGTCCTCCTTATCTCACTTACCTGGGTTGTTTTTTATTTTAATGTCCTGATTCTTTTGCCTTCACGGGTTTGTCTCATGATACGTTTTTATAGCGATGACGTCATAGGCCCTCCCTGCCTGATTATGACTATTTGAACTGGGAGAAGTACTTGTCCGCAACGTCTTTGGGAGGCGTCTTGTACATGCTCTTGCGGCTGATCCAAGGGATACCCGCTTTCTTGAGGCCACCGAAGAGTTCCGCATACTTTACGCTTGCAATGCAGGGATCTACGAGAGGTATTCCATCGACGTCGTGAATACCATTGGCAGTAAGCACGGGGATCCATGCCCAGCACCCGAGGACGATGACTTCAGCCCCGTCATCGGCGCAGCTTCTTACGGTGTCCTTGAAGCTGTCTATTATCTTGCTCGGATCTACGGCGCTCCAATCCATCCTGGTGATTGCACGGATGGGGCGGTTATCGATCATTCTGTCCCTAAGGCCATAGGTGAGGGCATTTCTCAGCTGAATGTGCTGACATTCATAGTTCGGAACCACTATTGCAAATTTTTCGCCCATGGAACAGGCCAGATGCATGGATGCCTCGCCGCCCCCGATGACCGGAATCTTTACGATACCGCGTGAAGCCAGTAACGATGGGTCATAGAAACATCCCATTATCAATGCATCAGCGCCCTTTTCCTGCTCCTCGTACATCCCCATCAGCATGGTTGTTTCGCAGAAAAGGTGAAAACTGTAATAGTCTCCATCGTCCACATGGGTCAGTCCTTTTCCCAAGTTCTTGTAGTCGATCTCCGTATCCGGATTCTGTACTTTCTTCGCGACGTTGAGAATCACTTTCTCCGCTCCAAAACTTTCAATAAGACCGTCTGTAAATGCTCCTAAAATGGTTATTTTCATTAATGTATCCCCCCTGCATTTTTTATAGTAATATTCTACTCGTATACCTCTGTCTCCAGCACCTTCATATCGTGTCCCGGTATGATTGATGCGCCGAGCTTCGAGACTTTAACCTGTGTTTCATAATACTCTCTCAGGTTTACGAAGAGCCCGTTTGGCCAGGGAGGGTTGTGATTGATCGATTCATAGAGGGGAACACAGTCACCTGCCAGGAAATACCGTTTTCCCTGAGCTTCGACCAGTACACCCTGAAGTCCTTCGGTGTGACCGGGGGCAAAAATGACTGATACACCCTTTACGATCTCCTGATCCCCGTCCACCAAGGTGTAATGGATCTCTTCCACGTATTTCCGGATATACGCCACCGCAAGGAGCGGCACAGGATTCAGGGCCGATTCAAGTTCTTTTTTCTGTACGATGATCTCGGCATTGGGAAACAGGTCATTCCCTGCACAATGGTCCCAATGGAGGTGGTTGTTGATCACGATGTCTATCTCTTCAGGGCTCACTCCCACCTTGTTCTTGAGGGCAATTACGATCTCCTGGTCCTTTTCCCTCACATAGGGGGCTCGTAACTTTGACTCCACCGGATCATTCGGATCAGACCCTCCGGTATCAACGAGGATCTTTTTTCCAGCCCCTTCAATGTAGAACGCCAGGAGAGGGAACTCCATCTTGACGCCATAGCCGATCTTGAACATGAGACTATCCTTGTGCCTGGTAATGGTACCCAGATGTAATGGATGAATCCTGATCAAAGACATCTTTTATCCCCCCTTAGAACTCTTTGGGCTCACTCCTCATCGTTATGAAAACCCCATCCGAAATCTGAGTCGACACCTGCCGGACAGTAGCTCTCTCTTACAGATTAAGCTTCTTGGTTTCTTCCATCGCCATTTTCCCGATTTTCTTCAGGATCCCGTCAATACCTCCGGCATCGATGATCTCACGCATCTTCTCCGGGAGCGGAGTCGCCTGAAACTGCAATCCCGATTTCTTGACATGTATGTGGCCACTGTCCAGCGATATGCTCAGTTCTTCGAATCTCTCTATCTTACCGGCGATACCTTTCACCGCCATGGTCGGCAGACCGATGGCTATGGCGTTTCGAAAAAAGATCCTCGCAAAATCCTCTGCCAGGATGCATCCGACTCCCAGGTGCTTAAGTACCTGAGGTGCCATCTCACGGCTTGATCCGCATCCGAAATTCTTGCCCCCTACAATAATGTCTCCCGGCTTCACATCATTTATGAAGGAGGGTTCTATTGCTTCAAAGACATGCTTGGCCTGCTCCTCAATGGATGCCATCAGATACTGCCCAGGTACGATCAGATCAGTATCTATGTTGTCTCCAAAAACCCATGCCCTACCCTGAATAAGCATTTATAACCCCTCCCTCGGATCGGTGATTCGTCCGTTTAAGGCTGACATCGCTACTGTTGCTGGTGAAGCTAGATATACTTTCGCATCTGAGCTGCCCATTCTTCCCTTGAAATTCCTATTGGTGGATGAGATGCACGTCTCCCCTGAGGCAAGCAGTCCGCCCTGGCTCCCGAAACATGGTCCGCACGAAGGGGCACATATGATGGCTCCTGCTGCAGAAAGAGTCTGAATAATACCTTCATCCATGGCGCGCCTGAATGTTTGTCTGGATGCAGGGTATACATACATCCGTACCGAAGGACTTACCTGTTTTTCTTTCAATATCTCCGCCGCTGTCCTGAGGTCTTCCAGCCTGCCGTTGGTGCATGACCCCAGCAGGGCCTGGTCGATAGGCTCTCCTGCTATTTCCCGGACCGGCTTTACGTTTTCCACCGAGTGCGGGAGAGCCACCATCGGCTCAAGATCGGTCGCGTCGAGCTCATATTCATGAGTGAAACTGGCATCCGCATCCGATTCGAATGCCTCCGGGCATTCGGTCCCGATGGACTGCAGATAGCTCCGCGTTACATTATCCACGGGGAATAATCCGAATTTCGCGCCAAACTCGACAGACATGTTGCTCAACACGAGACGGGAATCAATGGAAAGGTCTTTGAGCAGGTCGCCTACGAATTCTATCGCCAGGTACTGGCCGAACTCCGCTCCGAACCTCCCTGCAAGGGCGAGGCTCACATCCTTGGAACCGACCCTTTCCTGCAACGTGCCGTTCAGGTTGACCCGGATCGAATGGGGCACCTGAAACCACAGATCACCGGTAGCGAGCACATATGCCATCTCGGATGTGCCTATACCCGCCGCTGCAGCTGCCAGGCCACCGTATGTGCAGGTGTGGGAATCTGTTCCCACAATCAGATCCCCTGGCTTTACAAGCCCCATTTCCACCATCACCTGGTGGCAGATCCCTTCCCGCTCACCATAGTAATGCTTAATCCCGTATTGCTTCACCATCTTACGGATCTTGGCATGACCCTCCGCCATACCTACATTCGGAGATGGGACGTAATGATCCATGATGACCACTACCTTCTCGGGGTCCCATACTTTGGTGATCCCTGAAGCAATCAGCTTGCCGCATGAAAGGAGGAACCCCTCGTGACACATTGCCATGTCAACGGGCAGTACGACATATTCGCCAGCTTGTACTGGCTTTCCTGCCTTTGAGGAAAACAACTTCTCTGTCATTGTCTGTCCCATGAAAACCCCTCTTTCCCTATCTTGGCGTCAGGTTCTTCGAAAAAACATTGTATCGAGGAACTTGTTCATGATGTCTGTCCCAATGAGCCTCATTCGTATTCGTGTGCAGGGGCATAATGCTAAAATTTGATTAATGCATTCAGACAGTCTCTTTCTTTACCAGGGCGTATCCTTCCATCAGCCGTCTTGCCGTACGGTAGACAATGATCTTTTTGACCTCGATGCCAACAGGCGTCTCGCTTATCTCAATACCTTCGAGCTCTGCGCTTCCTGACGGGTGGCCCATTCTCACCATCCCTCTACCCGCAAGACCAGGTGAAGCCACCTCGTTCACCACGGTCCCCGGGACCATGGCTGCAGTACCGCAACAGTTGATCATGGAGGCGGCGAACGTCTTGTGCAGCTTACCCATAAAGATCATCCTCACGAGGAAATCCACCTGATCCGCCGTTACGGTCTGGCCGGTTACATAGCTTGTATAATTCAACGAAGGTGCCACATAAGTAAGCAGGGCAATGTTATTTATCTTGGCCATGGCCGCCTTGGTAATGGCATCGCTCTTCTTGAGAAGCTCGGCATTGGAGTCAATTTCATCCGGCGATTCAGTACCTTTCAAGCCTAGATCCGCTGCTTTTACAAAAACACCGGGATTGGCCACATCCACAATGGATACCGTTATCTTTCCCACTCCCTCGACTTCGAGGATGTCTTTCACATTACCCGTAGGAAGAAGACGCCCGGTATTCGCCCCCACCATGTCCGACCAGTTGAGCTCGATCTTTGCAGCCGTACCGGGAACGCCGTCTATGGCAAAATCACCGCCGATTTTCACCCGGTTGCCGATAACCGGAACTTTGGCCTCGATGATGCGGCCGTTATTCGTACAATGAATACGGACTGTTGTTTCAGGTTCCTTTGGCCTCACAAATCCTTCATCTATGGCATAGGGACCGACTGCGGCCGAGACATTCCCGCATACTCCACCATAAAAGATCGCAGGAGAATCAATGGAGACCTGGCCGAATGTATAATCAATGTCCGCATCCGGCCTGGAAGACGGTCCGACTATCGCTAGCTTGGAGGTCAGGGGATCAGCTCCGCCAAGTCCGTCAATCTGGCGTTTATCAGGGCTACCGAAAATGGCACATATGATCTTATCGCGCTGCGCAGCGTCTCGCGGAAGATCATTCTCTTTGAGGAAAACAGCCTTGCTTGTCCCTCCCCGATAGATGACTGTCGGTATACGTATCATTTCATCCATTGCGCTTCCTCCCAATTGAACTATGATGCCTACCTTATGAGATCAGCGATAACCGAGATGTCACCAACCTGCTCAAGATTCTTGACCGTCTCAATGAACTTTTTTCTCTTGTCTGAATCGATGTATCTTTCTGTCAGCTGATTGAATTTCACCTCTATCTCATCGAATGAGACCGGGTTCTCCGGGTCACCCTTGGGATAGTCGACATGCGAGGTAAGCACCCGTCCATCCTTCAAGGTGGCGACCATAGTGGCAGGATAGTATTTGGGATAGACCTTCTCGGCCTCGGGATCCACCTCTGCGGAGACCAGACTAGCCACCCTCAGGATCTCCGGGTTGGTGAAGGTCTCCTTCTTGAATTCATCAATGCCGGTCCGGTTGCGGCAGATGGCAACCGCAGTAGTATAGGGGAGACTGAACTGCGCATCGACATGTGTCTCTGGCTGATATTTCTTGTCATGCGGTTGAGTCAAAGCCTGCACGGTAAAATTACATGTCTTGACCACGATCTTTTCGACATTGTCGGCCCTGACACCCTGCTTGTACAAGTCGATGGCACAATCTGCTATCGGTCCATTGAACCTGCAGCAAGCATGCACCTTTATGCTGGTGTCCTTCATCTCCCATTTCTTGCCCAGATTGTCTGTCATACGGGCATAATCGTACGTATCTTTATAGGAATGCGCTCTGATAAATCCCATGGTGCCCTCGAAGATTGTTCTGGCACCGGTAAAGTTCTGTTGTGCCAGCTCGGCGCATATTATACCCGACATGGCCGGCTGACCCGCCTGAAGGGGCTTCTGCATGGAGCCCTCTGTCCCCCATTCCAATGTACCTGACGCAAAGCTCCCCCCAAGACCGAGCGCCCAAGAGATCTGCTGCGGGGTCAGGTTCAGGATCAGAGAAGAGCCCATGGCCGCTCCGAACACTCCGCAGGTTCCGGTGGGATGGAACCCCTGGTAGTAGCTCTTTCCTAAAAAGGCTTCACCTGCCCTGATCATCACTTCCAGACCGCTTACCAATGCGCGGATATAACGTTTCCCATCGATCTTGTATTTTTCTCCCAGAGCAAAGACCGCAGGCATGACCGCCACTGAAGGATGCATGGTTCCCTCGCGATGATCATCGTCATAATCATAGATGTGGCCCTTGGTACCATTGATGAAGGCCGCATGCATGGCCGATGTCTTGAAACCGCCGGCAATGACCGAACAATCGGGATTGCCTCCCTGTGCCTTCATGACCTCGATAACAGCCTTTACCTGATGCTCTTCCTTGGAACGAACGGCACAGCCGAACATGTCGATCATATAGATCTTGGTCATTCTGATGACTTCATCCGGAAGATCCTCAAATTTCAAACCTGTAAAGAACTCTGCATAAGTCTCTGCAATCGGCTTGCTGAGCTTTTTCTCGAAATCAATCTTCTCTGTTCCCATATCACTTCCCTCCCATAGTGAGTTGTCCATGGATTTTTTTTATTCAATTTCTCGGCCTCGCAATTCACGTTCCTGGAAACACCCATTAAGTATACTAAGAGTATACACATTGAATCATATGCTGTCAACCTTATTTTAATTAGCATCCGTTGTATTCTTCAACCATTTGTCAATCATGATCCTTTCCTGTTCCATTGCTTCATATATTCTACATAAGTATACTAATGGTATTGTTTCATCGTGCCTGTTGATACTCTTCAAATAAACGGCATTCGCTCTTGAGCTTCGATAATATACGCACCCCTTGCCTTACAAGTGCCTCAAGTATTTCTCTCCGCTCCAAATTCAGCTTAATAATGCGAGCTTGTTCTCTTAAAGCATTATCCATGGGATCTCTCTCTTTACTTTCATTTACAAAAACCCCGGTGACTCGAGGGCAAGTCACCGGGCGGAGGAGGGTATTGTTGCTGGCCTATTCCCCTACTTGCACAACGCGGTAAAACCACCTAAAGAAAATTGATTGCTGTCGATGTTGGTGCCACACTTATAATCCATATGGCTTAATTGCACAGTTGCGTGTTTGGAACGCTCATCAACAATTATCTGTAACGGCATAGAAATCCAGTTGACAGTTTTTGTCTCGTCTTGACCCATTCCCCATCCAAACCAGAGTGTTTTCCAGTATTTCCCAGTTCTGTCATAAATGATCTTCCAATATGCGACATTGGTCTCCTTATCAACATATATAATCTGCCTGCCATAATTATAGTACGTATCTTTTGGGATGCCTTCGATTATCCACACAGGCCGCTTTGTCCAAATCAGGCTGTCAACATGCCATGGCGCAGCCGAATATCCCGGTTGCCCTTTCTTCTCATAGCTCCATACCAGGAGGTCTTTATTCTTATAATCAAATACCCATTCGCCGTTTTTATTCTGATTTACCCGAACGGGTTGTGACCCTATAAACCCCCCGATGACCTCTCCTTCACCGATGAACTTCCATTTGAAATTATCTATAGCGCCGTCATATCCGCCATAGGCTCCATCATCCCTCGCAAAGTCCGACCCGAACAATGCATCAGAACGGCCTGCCGGGGTCATTTGTCTTACTCTTCGGATTGCTGGAACATATCCGAAAAGCATATCATTCTTTTCCGTTCGATAACGCCAGGTCATCATTGCTGTGCCGGCCATGTCATAAGGACTCGTAACGACTATCTGATTTTCTGCTTCCAGATTGTCAGGATTGGACCATGCCTTTGCCGGCTCATACCCATCAAAAGGTTTGCTGTACCAGTCAGCATAAATTGACCTTTCATAACCGGTTTTCCGTCCTATAAACTTAACATCCATTTTGGTCTTCAGCGGTCCATTTACATCTCTTATATAGAGGGTATTCCACATAATTTTATCAGGACCATCCGGATCAGTAATTTTTACCCCAGGGAAAGGTATTCCTTTAATGAACTTGGGGGATTTTCCCGTTGATGCTTCAACAATGGCTTTCTTTGAAGTCAATTTATATTTCCCGATATTCTCCTTCATAGATTCCAGGACCCATGAAGGCTGCACTTTCCCGGGATCATAATCGAGTTTGCCGTATTTGACGACCATCTCACCCGTCTCTACCCATTTCAGGGCACTATCAGGCATAATACCTTTCAGTACTTGCCAATTATCTTTATTGACGCTCTGGGTTTCGGCAGCCGGAGCACTCGATGCATAGATGATCAACATCAATATTATCATGAAAATTGTTTTAAAATGTCTGTAATTTTTCATAATGCGTTCTCCCGTATGAATTTTCTATCTAGTCTTAAAAAACAAGACTGGCCTGTAAAGTAACCTGTTGCCGATCCTTCAAAATACCCACACTGACATCTCTATCCCCGGTCATTAAATAATATGACAGCTTGAAAATCCATGGCTGGAATGTCTTCTCAATTGAAGGGATGTACAAAAAGGCACCCCGCGGATCCCATATTATTGCCAGTTGTGGTGTAAGGGTACCTGACATATATGTTGTCGATGTGACCAAAGTAAACTTCTGATCATACCGGGGCTGTTCGATGAATGCTCCTGATGGGTAGCTATTCACCGGAATCTTCATCCTACTGTCATAGTCTTGGTATGATTCTGCAAAATACTGTAAATATAAATTAATCATAGAGGTATCATTGATAAGTCTGAACCAGAAATTCTTATCCAGGCCGACCATGTAGCGGAATACATCCTTTTCCGGGACAGACCCTGTTACAAATTTGCCGTACAATGCAGGTGCATTTATTTGGGGAATGAAGACTGGCTCATCCCAGAAATAGGCAGCCTCTGTCCGGATAATGGCCTCTATATGCGGTTCAAAGAAGCTCATGCTGGCACCGGATACCTGTTCGGTCTTATAAGTGAGATCCTCAGCCACATTACCCGTGACCGTAGGATCGATCGTCACGACTGGAGCAGGAGTGTCCACGATAGTCTGAAAATGTGCAAGTGATATATTAAATGTATCATTGACTACGCCTGTTACCCGGGCACCCATACGGCTGTTCTGGAATGTTGCATCGGGATCATGCAGCCTCAACGGGACGCTTGAAGGCGGTGATGGATAGGCATAAGGTGTCCCGAGGGGCGCAAAGGGTGCTACTTCTTGACCGTTCCAACCGGGATTTAAGAAACCCTCCATGGTAAGCGAAGAAACAGGACCTACTTTGCCGAAATTATAATTCCCCCGGATCATCCAGATAGGTATCCGGCGGTCATCCAGATCTTCAAAAGTCCCGCCGAAAGTGTTATCAAGAGGGTTGATCCTGTCCAATACCTGAAAAATGTCTGTCTCACCAAATGAAAGGTTCTGTTTTCCGATGCGGAAAAACCAAGGTCCTTGGCCATAATCAAGATAGCACTCCCAGAGTTTATCTGACTTCGACATATCGTCAATCGCCACTTTATTCGTTTCCCTTAACTGCTGTAATGCCTCCGGACCATAATCATAAACGCCATCATATAAGAAACGACCTACAATATGAAACTTCAGATCTGGAGTGGTTTCAGATGGTCTTGAAAGCACATCATTCAATTCAATCAGGGCAAGGTTCCGCTGTTGAACAAGATTGCCCTTGGCAATTTCAGGAGAAGTATATCCCTCGGAATCGGATGTACGGACAGATACCCTTGCTTGGATTTCTCCTTTCAGCTCAAGATCATCATTAATGGAATAAGCGTAAACTCTTGCATAGATTATTACAGATGCAATCGAAAAAATTACCAACAGACAATATCTTAATACCTTCATATAGCCCCCCTTTTCCTCTTGTAAGTTCCTCTGTATTTTTAATCCTGCAACTTTTGAATCCCTGATGAATCATTCAAGGGGTATCATTCCCCTATTAGCTTTCGGTTTGAAGATTGTTACCAAGACTGGTATCAATATGAGGGCATTGATCATGTTGAGGAGCATTAAAATCGTGAGGAGTAGCCCCATCTCTGATTGGAATTTCATATTTACGAATATCATGAAGAAAACTCCTGCCAGCATGGTAGATTCCGTGAAAACAATGGTTTTTCCTGTCGTATCCATAGCTCTCCTGTTCGCAACTGTATAATCTCCCGTGCCGGCGTACTCTTTATTAATTCTGGCAAGCAGGTAGATACCGTAATTGATGCCGATGCCCACAGCAATCGCAGCCACAGGAAGTGAATTAATATTCACATCAATGCCGTAAATAAGCATGAACACCTCTGTGATGATCTGGGACACGGCAAGGGGAATAATAAGAATAAGCCCGCTTTTAAAGGACTTGAATGTTATGGTGCAAAGCAGAAAACATGCGAGGAAAACAACGATGAGAGATACCCAGTACGAATATTCCACTTCTGCATTCACAGCATAGAGGATGCCCAGAAGACCGCCAGCAAGCCGGTATCTCACCTTATCAGATTTGTGGTTTCTAATGTATTCGCTGGCCTTTGCAATGCATTTCTTGATAAGATCGCTGTTATAGGACTTATAAAAGCAGGTGATGGTCGCATTCGTCCAACTGTAATCCACATAGGCATCCATCTCACCGGGAGATGCATTGTTCCTGATTATGTAGCCTATCTGGGCGAGGTCTCTATCTTTTTTAGGGATCATCTCCCACTTGGGATTTCCTTCATGAAATGTTCGGTAGACCCGTTTTATCATGTTATTGAAGGTTAACGTTCCTCCTGCCCCACCCTCAGTCTCCATGTAATTTTGAAAGTCTTCCATTGACTTCAATGTGTTGTAATTCTTGATCGCACCAGGCTCTTTCCCTTCGGCGATAATAATGAGCTGGGTGGCACCCACGAAGTTCTTGTTAAAGAAACGGAAAGACTCATTATACGTATGCTGAGGAAACAGGATCGCAGAGCCGGCTTCGGTATCGCCGATCTTAAGACTTCGCGTATAAATACCGCCAGCAACCAAGATAATTGCCACGATGCCTACTATGACCCAACGGCTCTTGCCTTCAGATGGCTTCACCAGAATCTGGGAAACCTTGCTGTAAATCTGGCCGCGCGTTTGTCGCTCTATTTTCGCTGCCGCCGGGGGTTTTAAGAAAGAAAGGAGGATCGGATTCAATGTCGGTACGGTGATCAAGATGGTCATTACCCAAAAGGAGGAGAAGAACCCCAAATGACGCATGATCGGTATCGTCGCAACGGATATCAGCAGAAGACCTATCGCATCGGTTAAGGTGGACAAAGCAGCCGGAGGAATCATTTCTCCGTATCCACGGATAAGAGCTTCCTTTCTGTCTCCAATTCTTAAGTACTCTTCGTAGTATCTGGACATGCACTGAACCGAGTGGCTCATGAGACGTGCAGATATGATGAGAGGAACCACCAGGATGAGCGGATCCAGCGAATAGCCCAACATCTTTGCAAAACCCAGTCCCCATATCGCACTTATAAATGCAGAAAAGAAGGGAATGAATATCCCCTGAAGGGTGCGGAAATAATAGAAGAGGAGAATAAGGAGAACACACAATGTCACAACCAGCATTTTCTCAATTTGAGGAGCCAGGCTGTAGATGTACGCGTAAAGGGCGGGATACCCAGTTATATATATGTTGTGATCTTTATCAGTCTCTTCCTTTTTTATCTTCTCAATCTGTTTGTACACCTTAGCCGGATCCCAGCCTTCTTCCCAGAATCCTGCATAGATCGCTGCGGACTTGTCATCGGGAGAGACATAAAAACCCCTTATTCCTTCATTGCTGTAAATTGAGCGTTTGAATTCTTGTAGACCGGATTCGCTTCTTTCGATTCCAGGATGCAGTAGTGGTTTTAAAATTATTCCCATCCCGGTCACTTCAACATTTTTAATCTTAGGATGGGTGATGGAGGCCAGCTGTGCCGGATTACACCCCTCTACCTCCAGCATGCCCTGCGTAATCCGGTTAATCTTATCGATTGTCTTCCAGTTATAAATATCCCCCTTCTTGACCTCCACAGCAAGAACCATGACATTGGCGCTGCCGAACATGCTCCGGTATTGGTTATAGAGTTTTATATAGGGGTGGCGGGGAGGGTAAAATGATATGAAATCAGTAGCAACTTTCAAGTGCCAGGCGTAATAACCGAACACCGCAGTACAAGCAAAGATCAAGATGAGCGCCGGGCCTCTGAATCTTAGAATGAATGCCACATAGCGTTCTTGCAATGTCATTTTCTTATCATTGTTGAGAAAATCATTGTTCATCTGAATACTCCATCACCAAGATATTTCTTGACCTTTCAGCTTGAATGTGAGTCCGTGTGCCCCTGAAACAAAGCCGCTTGTCGAGCCGGTTGTGGGAGATATTTTAACGTTGCATAACCAGAACAGCTGGATCTGCAGAGGGACGTTCAATACTTTCCAGGTTTTCCCGGCATCACTAGTCATCAGAACAGTACCGCGGTCTCCTACGGCATATCCCCTATCACCTTGCAGGTCGATCCCATATATGGATTGCTTTGAAGGACTATCCGAACGGGTCCAGGTTTTGCCGTCATCACGTGAATAGACGATACCCCCCTCCAGACCCCCTGCGATGAATTTTCCATCATGCTCGCTCAGACAGAACAGACTTTGCTCAGCTATTGAAGGAACCTTTATCCAGGTTTGGCCCTGGTCGGTTGATCTGAATATGCGACCATATTCCCCAACTATGACTCCACATGTTTTCGTCATCCTGACCGAATAAAGCACCACATCTTCTGAAAGGTGCACATCTTTCCAATTCTGCCCGCCATCATCGGTGACAACGATTGCTCCCCAATCACCAACTGCACAGCCATGGATAGGATCAGAAAAATATATGCTGAAGAGATCTTTATCCGTACCGCTCTTTTGCTTTACCCAAGTATTTCCGCCATCTTTTGTGTGGAGGATGATTCCTGACCTGCTGGAAATCCATCCATTTTTACTGTCAGGGAAGCTTACAGAAAACAACCGCTCTGATGTTCCACTCGGGATCTTCATCCAAGTTTGGCTATCATCCTTGGATAAGAATATTTGTCCTCTGTCGCCAACAAGAATGTTTTGTTTTTCAGCTATAAAAGCAGAATCAAATATGTTGTCTCGGATTTCTTTCGATTCCAGATATTTCTGCTTTTCTCCTGCATGAATCTGTCCGCATATGAGTATCATAAAAATTGATATCAGAGATAACTTCTCAATAAATCTGATCTTTCTCATGGTACATCTACTCCATAGAGTTTTTCCAGATTCGAATAATATGAAACACCCAGGAAGTTATTGAGTTCAATGAAGGTTGTGATCATATCCTTGAAGTCTCTTTGTTTACCGGTCTCTTTGAGTCTCTTTAACTCCTCAATACATCCCGCGAGCGCCCCGACGAGACATACGCCGGGGTAGAGCGCAACGGAATACCCCATCTCTTTCATTTCCTGCGCAGAAAAATTTGGTGTCTTCGGGGCTAGATTGAGAATGAGAGGTCTTGACTTAAGCATCCCCGGTATTCTTGCAACCTGTTCCCGGTCAACAGGTGCTTCAATGAAAAGGATATCAGCCCCTGCCTCTGCAAATCTGTGTCCCCGCTCGACAGCCTGATCAAACCCCTCGATCGCCAGTACATCCGTCCTTGCTATGATGAGAAATTTTTCATCCTGACGGGCATCAACCGCTGCCTTGATTTTTCCAACCATCTCGGCCGCATCGATTACTCTCTTCCCCTCCATGTGACCGCATTTCTTCGGCCACACCTGATCCTCAATGTGGATAGCAGCCACACCGGCCTTTTCATATTCCTTCACGGTCCTGACTACATTGATGGGGTTCCCATATCCGGTATCTGCATCGGCAATGAGAGGAATCTTAACCGCAGCAGCAATTCTTGTTGCATTCTCAACCATTTCAGTCATGGTCAGAAGGCCGACATCGGGATAAGCAAAGTGAGAAGCCGAAGTTCCGTATCCGGTCATGTAGACTGCATTGAACGTGTAACTTTCAACAATCCTTGCACCCAAGGCATCGTAAACACCCGGGGCCTGGACAAATTCACCCCGTTCTATCATTTCTTTCAACTTCCCTCTCACCATATTTTATCCCTTTCCCAAAAAGTTTGACACCACCCTTCAAGTATACCGTTGGTATACTTTAAAGCCTTTTATCTGTCAACAACAATTTATCAAGGTATCATATATTCTTTTATCATATTGTATTAACTATATTATTGTTGTTTATTACCGTCTTGAATATACTTTTCAAGTATACTTTGGGTGTTAATTAATTGCTGGGAAGGCCTCCCCCCATTGATAATCAGCTCGATTTGAAATAAGGATCAGTATGTTTTACCTTGCACTGAATAAAGGGAATATTGATCCAGCCTGCCATCAGGAAGAATCCGGAGAGAGATCTTTTTTCATAGTGGGTACTGAAACGGAAGTTGACCTGTTGTGATTAACTCTCTTCGCTCAGCTTCAAGATCCTCTCATAATCGTGGCTGACCTTGGCCTGTATCTGCTCGATCTCCTTGTCGGTGAGGTGTCTGAACCTGCCCTGTCCGTTTAAGTATTCCGAGACCGGTATAAGCTTCTTTT
>JBEKDT010000021.1:0-67239 GCA_050014195.1 Desulfomonilia bacterium
CTCCTAAGGTGGTAGATACCATCATGAAGTCTTCCCGGACCGGGAAGATCGGAGACGGCAAGATATTCATCCAGCAGGTCGATGATGTAATCAGGATACGCACCGGTGAGTCGGGGGAAGGTGCGATCTGATCCTCTGAAAAGGGATCTCCATAGTCAAACAAGACATGGTGATCCGGTTTTCTTTAGAATCGTTCGATAAGGTGTGAAGCTATGTGCGGGATCATGGGGATCTACCATCCACAGCATCTTGGTGATATCAAGGAGCAGTCCCTCAGAAGGATGCTTTCGAGCATGGCCCACCGGGGGCCGGACGGCCAGGGCATATTCCGGGATGATTCAATCATCCTCGGCCACAGGAGGCTTTCCATCATCGACCTCTCGACCGGGTCCCAGCCCATGTCCAACGAAGACTCAACGATTCATATTTGTGCCAACGGCGGTATCTTCAATTACAAAGAGCTCATGTCGGACCTCGAGAAACGCCACCACCGATTCAAGACGAGCTGCGACATCGAGGTGATACTCCATCTCTATGAGCAATATGGGCTTGACCTCTTCGAACATATGGAAGGCCAGTTTGCCTTTGCCGTGTGGGATGCCCCCGGGAAGCAACTCGTGCTGGCAAGGGACAGGTTCGGTATCGCGCCGCTTTACTACACCATGCATTCGGACACACTCATCTTTTCCTCAGAGATCAAGGCCATGCTGCCCATGCTGGGGAAGCTCAGGCTTTCACCAGAGGGTATTGCCCAGGTGTTCACCTTCTTCTCTGCAGTGGCTCCAAGGACCATATATGAGGGGATTTATCAGCTCCGGCCGGGAGAATGCATCGTCTTCAAAGACGGCTCAAAGAAGTCCTTCATATACTGGGATGTGAAGTTTCCGGCGCAGGGGGAACATGACATCATCGATGAAAAGCAGGCTATATCCACGCTTTATGAGACACTTGACGGGTCCGCCTCATTGCGGCTCCGTTCCGATGTACCCGTGGGTGCATACTTAAGCGGCGGGCTCGATTCGAGTATCATCTCCACACTGGTAAAGAAATATGTGCCGGGGATGGAGACCTTCTCGGTAAGTTTTACTGATCCTGCATTTGATGAGTCGCTCTTACAGGAGTCTCTGGGGGCAAAGCTCGGCACGCACCACCATGTGCGAAGGATCGGCTATGAAGATATCGGCGATGTCTTCGAGCAGGTGGTATGGCATGCAGAGACACCGGTCTTAAGATCAGCGCCTGCTCCCATGTTCCACCTCTCACACCTCGCACGCAAGAACGGCATCAAGGTGGTGCTGACAGGCGAGGGTGCGGATGCACTCTTCGGGGGATATGATATCTTCAAAGAGACACGCATCAGGCACTTTTGGGCCAAGCATCCCGACTCTAAGATACGCCCCCTGTTGCTCTTTGCCTTGTATCCCCATTTACCAGTCCGTATGCAGTACCCTGACCGGCACCTTATGTCTTTCTACCAAGAAGACCTTCTGAAAACAGCACATTTCGGCTACTCCCATCTTCCCACATGGCGCACCATAGTCGGTATCCAGCAGTTTTTCACCGAAGAATTCCGCGCAACCCTCGGATCGTATGATCCTGTAGAAGAGCTCGAGGGGCTCCTTCCTGCGGAATTCTCCACATGGCATCCCCTCAACCAGGCCCAGTATCTTGAGATCAAGCTCCTCCTCGCCGGATACCTCTTGTCTTCACAGGGTGAGCGCATGACCATGGCCCATGGTGTGGAGGGGCGCTACCCCTTCTTGAGCCACCGCCTTGCAGAAATAGCCTCGCGTTTGAACCCGCGACTCAAGCTCAAGGGGCTCAAGGAGATGTACATCCTCAAGAAGACCTTCAAGCCTGAGTTGCCCAAGGAGATCTTCTCCCGCATAAACCATCCCCTTGAATCATCCAGTAAGGAGGCGTTCTTCAGCAACATGATGCCCCGGGAACGTGTAGCGCCTTATCTTGAGAGGGATTCCATCGTATCGCATGGAATTTTTGACCCTGATCGTGTGGATATCCTTGTATCGAAGTGCGCACGCCAGGACCGCATGGGATTTCCGGATAACTCTGCGCTGCTCGGGGTGCTCTCCACGCAGATGATCCTGGAACAGTTCTGTTAATACGGTACAAGGCATATGCCTCAGGCCGATTCCCTCATGTTACATCTTGAGAAATCCTTTGCCGCGGTTATAATGAATAACAGAGATTTAAATCTTGGCAATACCCGAGCAAGTGCATAAGCTGTGCTTGTGCGGGTATTATTCTGTCCATGCAGACAAAGGGGGGGAACCATGGTTATCGATTGTCATTACCACCTGGAGGAGAGGCTTCTTAGCGTTGATGATCTTATCAGAGAGATGGAGCGGTGCGGCATCCGGAAGACCGCACTTATGGGGGGCATGGTCGAACCCTTTGCAGAGCCGCCGAAGTTCCTCGTCAAGGGCCTTCAGGTTCTCCTGGAGAGCACTGTGCTTCGGGGCGTGGGCAAGGCCCTGATCTCGAACTTCACGGACAAGGGCGATATCAAGATCCTGGGCAAGCCGTATCAGATCTATGCGGATCCTGACAACGAGGGGGTCTTCGAGGTGGTCAAAAAATATCCTGACCGATTCCTCGGCTGGATCTTCGTGAATCCGAGGGGCAAGAGGGACCAGGTTGAAGAATTTGAGAAATACAAGGACCGGCCGGGTTTCATCGGTGTCAAGGCGCACTCCTTCTGGCACCGATTCCAGCCCGTGGAGCTGGCGCCCGTGGCCGAGCGGCTGGCAAAGACCGGCAAGCCGCTGCTCATCCATGTCGGGTTCGGTGAAGAGGGCAACTTCGAGGCCCTGCTGGCAAAGGTGCCCGATCTCAAGCTCATCCTGGCACATGCAGGCTTCCCCGAATATGCGGATACCTGGAAGAAGATCAAGAACCGTAAAAATGTGTATCTCGATCTCTCCCAGACGAGCTACACGAGCGAAAGGGCCACCCGAGAGGTTGTCGACTACCTGGGTGCGGACCGGCTCTTCTTCGGAACCGACGGCCCATTCGGATTCCACGGCCCCGACCACAAATACGATTATGGCTTCATAAAGCGCAGGATCGAGCGTATGTTCCCTGATATTATGGTTCAGGAAAGGCTCCTGGGTGGAAGCTTCGCCGATGTCGCCGGGATAAGTTAGGTTTTCTTCGTCTATGCAAGAAATGCATGCAAACTCAAAGACCATGCCCTATTCGCATTTGACACCGTCAGGCTGATCCACTAGTTCTGAACAAGGGCTAAAGTACCTCATTCATTTTTGCCCCGGATGGATATCCTCGGACAAGGAATAGTTCAGTGGAAAAAAGGACCGTCACCTACCTTGACAATGCAGCGAGCACATGGCCGAAACCCCAAGGGGTCATCCGCGCTGTGGAGCGTGTTCTGATCGAGACGGCTGCAAACCCCGGCCGTTCGGCACACAGCCTTTCTGTTGAGGCTGCACGAATCATTGCAGATGCCCGGGAGGCCATAGCCTCCCTCTTCGGGGTCAAGGACCCACTGCGTGTAGTGTTTACAAAAAACGCCACTGAAGCCCTCAACATCGTTGTGGGCGGCCTGCTCAAGCAGGGAGACCATGTCATCACCACCGGCATGGAACACAATTCCGTGATGCGGCCCTTAAGGGCCGCTGAAGCAAGCGGCATCAAACTGTCTATAGTAGGCTGTTCAAGACAGGGCGAACTGGATCCGTCGGATGTAAAAAAGGCCATCAGACCCGATACAAGACTCATCATCCTCACCCATGCATCCAATATCACCGGCACTATCATGCCGGTTGCCGAGGTGGGTTCTATTGCCAGGGAACACGGCATCACCTTCTGCATGGATGCTGCACAGACCGCAGGCTGCCTTCCCATAGACGTTGATAAGATGGACGTCGATCTCCTTGCATTTACCGGGCATAAGTCACTCTATGGTCCCCAAGGCACCGGAGGGCTTTACATCAGGGCAGGCCTGGAGGAAAAAATCGAACCCCTCATGATGGGTGGTACGGGCAGCGCCTCCGAGCATGAAGAACAGCCGGTCTTCATGCCGGACAAATTCGAGGCGGGCACGCCCAACACGCCGGGCATCGCCGGGCTGCTTGAAGGTGTTCGTTTCCTGGAATCACGCGGCATAGGCCCTGTCAGGGAATACGAGATGGGCCTTGCAGCACAGCTCAGGAGCGCCTTGACCTCTATCCCTGGGGTGCGTATCTATGGCCCTGAAGATCCAGGCCGAACCATAGCGATAGTATCATTCAGCATGGAAGGCATGAGCCCGTCAGATATCGCCTTCAGGTTAGACGAGGAGTATGGCATCATGGCGAGGCCGGGTCTGCACTGTGCCCCATCGGCCCACAGGACTATTCATACCTTTCCGCAAGGGACCGTGCGGTTGAGTCTCGGGTGTTTCAATACAATAGATGATGTAAGCAGGGCTGTTCATGCAGTGTCTCGGATTGCACAAGAAATGTAGGTTGGGCCGAGCTGAAACGAACCCCGACAAATGTAAAGGTACTCTTAAGGAGGTGAACTATGGCATATACCATTGACGCCCGAGGGCTTGCATGCCCGCAGCCCGTGATATTGACCAAGAAGGCGCTGGAGACGAACGATGATCTCATCGTGCTGGTGGATGACACGGCGGCCCGTGAGAATGTCAAGCGACTCGCAACAAACATGGGTTTCGTTGTTGAGGAGGAGCATCAGGGAAGTGAGACCCGCATCCGCATCAACAAAGTCAGCGCTTGCACACACGCACAGGGGGCCATCACCGGTCAAGGTCCTGTTGTAGTGGTCATTGCATCAGACACCATGGGCAGGGGGGAAGATGTTCTTGGGGGTGTGCTCATGAAGAGCTTTCTTCATACGCTCACTCAGGCCGGAGCGATGCCGGATACCATGATCCTCTTTAATACCGGTGTAAAACTTGCCGTTAAGGGCTCAGAGGTGCTTGATGATCTGGAGTCCCTTGCAAATGCAGGGGTGAATATTCTGGCTTGCGGGACCTGCCTGAATTACTTCTCTTTGAAAGAAAATCTTGCAGTCGGTGTGGTATCCAATATGTACGACATCTCGCAGACCATGCTTGGTGCAGGCAGAATCGTGCAGATATGAGCCGGGTTTTCCGCAGGGTGCTCCTTTTCGAGTCTGTAAGCGCCGTACTCGTTGCCGAGAAGGTCTTGAAGGATAGGGGCATCCCGTATAAGCTCATCCCGGTGCCCAAGCATTTGAGTTCGGACTGCGGGGTGTGCATCCGTGTAAATGTGGAAGACCTGCGCTCTACTGAGGAGATCTTAACGGGAAAGGTGAAGGTGCTCTCCACCCATGAGCTTTCCGAGACATAACAGCCCTTGCATGGTGGAGATAATGAAAAGTTACCGGATGAAACAACCGTCAGATGCGGCCCTCGCTCGCACCTGACGGTTGTTTTGAGATTTCCTAACAGCCGCAGCAGCCGCCGCCGCACTCTGAAGCCCGCTTGATGCCTGATGAGATGATGAAGCCTTCGCCCTGAGGGGAGATGATATAATCTACTTTAATGGGCTTTGCCTCTTCCAGCAGCTGTTTTTCGATCAGGAAAGTATAGCCGCCTGATTCGAATGTCTCATCGGTTTCATTCGCTTCATCCAGGGCCATTCCCAACTGTGGACCGCTGCAACCGGCGCCCGCAATGAATATTCTAAGCGGAGAAACAGCATCACGCGATTTGAAGAACTCCCTTACCATTTCTGTTGCCTTTTCCGTAACCTCGAACATTATCCGTCTCCTTTTGAGGCGCCCGGATCACCAAGCCGATCTTTCAGCTACAATGTCCCTTACGCACCATTTTTATCTATAGATGATTACTCTATCCATTAGGTTCTTATACATATCGAGTATCCCGTCAGCGAGACAGTAACACACGCTGGTCCCTGTGGCCTGCGCTTCAATCCATCCGGTCTCCCTGAGCACCTTCAGGTGCTGGGATACGCTCGACTGGGCAAGGGGCAGGGCATTCACGATTTTCCCGCAGATGCACCGGCAGTTAGGCGGCGTGTTGGCGAGCATCCTTACGATCTCTACGCGTATAGGGTGGGAGATTCCCTTTGCAAGCAGGGCAAGCTTTTCTCCGGACTTTTTGTCGGATATATTCCCGATGCTTTCTTCCAGAATCAAATGAGGCTGGCGCGGCCTGCCTACATACATCTTTGTTCTTCCAGCCGTTGATGTTTTCATCTTCTTCATGCTCGCCACGATGATTATTTATCGGCAACTAACGATAAAGCAGCAGGATACACCCGTCAAGCAAAATCAGCATGAACACGACCCCGATGAACCTGAGCCCTTTTCCAATAATGGCGAGGAGATCAGGAACCCGTACTCATTGCTGTCTATAAAGATCTTCTCAACATGTTTCATAAGATCTTTTCCCACAATGAATGTGAAGCCTTCCTTCTCATATGTCTCATCATTTTCTCCCGGCTCGTCCAGAGCCAGCATGAGCTGAAACCCCCCTCAGCCATGGCGGCCATATATACGCACCGGGCTTACATCCTTGCCTTTGAAATAATATTTTAATGAACTCAGGGCGTTAGTTGTTAACTCAATCATCAGTACCTCCTGGATGCTGATACGTAAATAAAATTTCCGTGCGGGTCTTCAACCGTTTCCATGCCTTCTATCGCCTCGTTCTCTTCTTTATAGGGCACCTCATCTTGGGAGTCCAGATCCCGCCATGGGATAATTTTACAGAGGACGCAATGCGATTATTATTTTTATTGCAAAAAAATTTCTATTGAGTACTCTATCCACGTGTTGACTGTCCTCGGGGGAGTGGAGCCATCAGTATCCGGTATATAAAAACAGATATATACCAAGGGGTATAATCAATGGATAAAGCAAGACTATCAATGATCACACGGGCAATCGGTATTTTCTCTGCTGTACTGCTTATTACAGGGTGCGACTTCTGGGGGGTGAATGAACTTACCGTGAATATAACCTCACCCTCAGGGGATACAACTATTTCTACGGGACAGTCGGTGGATTTCGAAAGCTCGGTATCCAATGGCTCAAGCCCATACACCTACAATTGGGACTTCGGAGGTGGTGCAACAAACAGCACTGAACAGAATCCCGGCTCAATAATATTCAGCACCGCCGGCACTTATACGGTGACGTTGACGGTGACCGACAGCACTGGAACTACAGCGGAATCCTCGGTTACCGTGACTGTTTCGACTTCGACTTCAACGGCATTAACCGTAAGCATAACCTCACCCTCAAATAATACAACTATTTTGCCAGGAGGGTTGGTGAATTTCCAGAGTACGGTGTCCAACGGGACAGGCTCATATACCTATCTATGGAACTTCGATGGTGGTGCAACCAACAGCACGGTGCAGGATCCCGGCTCAATAATATTCAGCACCACTGCCGGCACTTATGTGGTGACGCTCACGGTGACCGACAGCAATAATGCTACAGGGGAAGCCTCGGTCAATGTGATCGTTCAGTAGTCTTAAGCGGCAGATACATAGGATCAAGGTTATCTGCAATGAAATAGAAGGGAAGCAAAATAAATCCGGAAGGATAGGTTGTATGAACCGGGATGTTCATGAGTTGTCGAAGAAGTTAATGAACAAGGAATATGACACGCTTTCATTGCAGCAGCAGCATGTCATTCGCCACATCTCCCGGAGGGAGCATATAAGCAAGGATGTTCGAAAAGAACATGAAGAACAATACACATTCGGTCAGCGTATGGCGGATAAAGTGGCATCTTTCGGCGGTTCCTGGCCGTTTATCCTTCTCTTTTTTTTCATTATGGCATTGTGGATCGCACTCAATTCATACCTACTCATCCAATGGAAAAAACAATTCGATCCATACCCATACATATTGCTTAATTTAGTGCTGTCCATGATGGCAGGCATCCAGGCGCCGATAATCATGATGAGCCAGAACCGTCAGACACAGAGGGACAGGCTTGATGCCGCCCATGATTATGAGGTGAATCTCAAGGCCGAACTGGAGATTATGGCCCTTCACGGTAAGATGGATCAATTGAGGGAACACCAATGGGAGGATCTGGTAAACATGCAGAAAGAACAGATCCGGATGCTGACCTTGCTGGTTGAAGCACTGAAAGTGGTAAAACAGGAGAGAGAAAAGCCCTGATCAAAGACGGCCCAGCTGTTCTCATTGCAAATTCCTTAAGAGGGGATAGCGTGTTTTCGTAGCTTGGGGCTGAGTTTGGAAGATGGTTTTGCCTCGCGAGTTGTATCAATGATATCTTGTCGTAATGCATGCTTCAACAAGAGCTTATACGGCTGTTCAGAAGGTCTTGAACCAATGTATATCCATTTATTATCCAAATCAAAAGGCAGGTTGTTGCTTTTAAAGACTAGGCAGGAATTCCTGGTTGTCCCGAACTCGACAAAAACATACTCATCAATGCGCATAATAAGTGCATTGGTTTGAGGCTTATCGCCATTTTCAAGGGCGAGAATGCGGTCTTGAGCAAGTTTACGAAAATCTTTAAAATCCGCTCCGGGATGGGTAAATGCATGCGGACCCAAGGCAAACCACATGTCTTCTATTTTAGGCACAAAACGCAACCAGTATTGGAGGCGCTTTTTATCTGCCGATGGATCTTCCGAGAGTACTCGGAAAAATTCAGTGATCAGACGGCGTTTAAACCAGCCGTTTATCAATTCCCGCGCAGTCTCATCATTTACGAATGCATCCCAGGCCGCCCGATTAATCCATGGATTACCTATTATTGTTACTGCTGAATCACGGAGCGAGGTATGCTCAGGCCTTGAAACACACTGTGCATAGCGCGAGACTATCCGTGCAATACATTTCTTCTTCAGTATTTCAGAAGGCATGATCCCTGAGTTGTGAGTTATCATAGCCAAACATCGCTCAAGGTGCCCTTTGAACTCATCGTCTCCAAAACTGCATACAGCATTTATGCGGGCCAGGACAGTAGCTTCCCAAACCCATGAATTCCTCGGTATGAATAAACCTTCCAAGGCCGATTTTAGTTCGTTGCAGTCGCCCTGAGCCAAAGCAAGGCCATAGCGATCGCATAGATTCTCACTAAGCAGGTTCATATGCTCGCTGATAACGTGAACCCATCTGTGAGCAGGCATGGCTCGTTGAATTAGGTGAAGATGATCAAGCAAAAACCTGCGCAAACTTTCCCAGTTTTTTTGTCCGGCCTCCGCTACATCATCGGCAAATATATTATAGTCGAAATATCCTGATAAAAGACCTTGATAGCATTTTAGAAACTGGTGAAACTTAAGCTTCTCTGCATCGACTTTTCGCATCAATAGAGGAAAAAGCTCATTATCTTCTATCAATCGCCAACCGTCATCTTCGATGATATGGGAGATACCCAGGCAGGCATATTTCAGGTCCAGGAAGGCGGGCAACTCAGAGGAACGACGAAAAGTTAATAACGTCTTTTCGATCGACCTTTGAGAAATGGTGTCTGCAGGGGTGTCGAAGGCCGAGCAAACCTCCTCCAAGGCCTTACTCATAAGCTGTGGCCGTCCCCATGCCGCATCGTGTAATGCGGCGGAAAATGTCTGATTTATTCTGAGACGCAATGAGTCAAGCACATGCATAGTCAGTCAAGCGGACAGTATTGGTCCTCGTCCAATGGCATGGGAGAAGCTTTGGACCTCGTTTCTCCTACCTCGAGAAATTCAAGTTTTAATTCTATCCGACGGCTTTCTTCCAGGGTTTTCTTTAATGAATTATATGATGACCCCCCGACTAAAAAGAGTTCACGAATAAGCAAACGATCTTCCTTACTGATAGGAACCTCATCCGGTTCAGGTCTGGCGAGTAAGGCGCAAAGCACTCTCTCGGAACGCTGCATACTCAAGTCAAGATTATGCAGATATGTGCCCCGTTGGTCGGCATAACCTTCTACGACAACACGTTTAAGCCATTTTTGACCGAGTGGATCACGGGCTATCTTTAATATGCCGGGGGCAAATGCCCTCAGGTGTCTTGCTTGCTCATAGGTGAGCTTATGGCTGTCGGTGTCGAAACGGGCCTGATCGCCAAAGTCTATAGTATGCCCACGCAGGGTGATCCCGGGAAAATTTTTTGATATCTCATGGATCTTCATTATGAGTTTATTGATTTCATCATCGCGCTGTGTTTTTTTGCGCTCCGCTTCCGAGATGGTATGGGTAACGGCAAGGAGTGTCACGGTCATCACGACCAGGAAAAGTACCATGAGAGCGGTCATCATGTCAGAAAATGATATCCAGAATGGCTTTTCCGCTTCTTCTTTGGCACCTCGATGGGGCCGCAACCTTAAGCCGAGCACTGAATCTCTCCTTTTTCCATCACAGAGTCCAGGACATCTCCAAAATCTTGAATTGCACCCGAAATCAGAGAAACTGATCTTGAGAGTTCCTCGTGAAAGCGTGAATTGCTTTTTCGAAGGGTAAGCTCGATGTTCCCGGCGAATTCGGCATGCGCCTGGGCAAGAACCTCCGTCAACCCGTGCAGATATTCCCCGGCCTTATTCTCGGCAATACCCAGCTGTTCAGTTGCTTCTTGGATTTGTGAGACGATCTGGGTGGTCATGGATGCCTCTTTCCGGGCATTTTCAATGGTGGACTTGAGATCGGAAACGATAGTTGCAAAGATCTTGCTCATATTCTTGTATTCGTCCATCATATTCTTGACTCCATTCGTTGCCTGGACAAGATTTGACGAAGCAATTTGAATTTTTTCCGTCGTATCATTTGCCGCCTGCATGGTGTTGTTTATCCCTTGACCTGCCTTTACAAAGCCGTTCATAGCAGTATTCAAGGTATTCGCACCCGAATGAAACAGTATCATGGATTCTTTTGTGGTTTGCGACAGACTTCCCACACTGTTGTGCATCACCTCACTCGCTTGGCGCATCTCTGTAGCGAGTGTCTTGATCTGAGTGGATATTTCACTCATGGCTGAAATCGTGTATTGCGCAAGTTGATTCTGGAGTGCCCCAGTCTCTTCAGTAGTATGTCTTGATTGTGTCTCAAGGCTCTTAACAATATTGGTAACCTTTGCCCCAAGATCCCCGATGAAGGACTCTATCGAGTTATTCGTGATGCTCATACGCTCAACCATTGCTTCTGCAGCACCCTTTCCCGTTAACTGGGTGTTCTCGGAAAGCTTGTTTATTTGCAAAGCAGCCGACTGCATGGTTGTAGCTGTTTGTTGGAGGAGATTACTCATCTGATGTATTTGATTGCCGAACATATCGTGCATCTGTGACGCGAAGTTGCTCAGGAGATCCGACAATAAGGTATTAACGGTTTCGCCTTGGTTTGCACCTGCCCGGTCAACAGCAAGAGAAATCCGCTCGATCGGCGCCCTGATGGTGTCGGTTAAAGTCTGAGCGATATTTTCTGAAAGTTGTTTATTGAGAAGAGCGGATGCCTTCATTTGCTCTTTCGTAATTTCTGAGATAACTTTTTTAAGATCAAGGGCTAAAGACTCCTTGATTTGTTGCGTTTGCAGGGCTGAAGTCTCTGAAGCTATGACAAGACGCGCTAAATATTCCTCACCGGCCCCGGTATCAAATAGGCTATCAATAAGCTGACACAGTCTTTCAACATGACGGTAACACCCGGTAACAAGAGACTTCTCAATCCAGATAAAGATCATTGCCAGGGAAATAGCGGAAGCAGAAACTATAAAAGAATAACCTACACTCTGGATAAGCCCATTCAGGCTTGCGCGTACCTTATCAGCATCACCCGAGACCTCAAACCGGATCAGACCGACAATAAGACCGGAAAATGTCCCGATGATGCCCAGGCCGGTGAGTATTCCGGGCAAATGCTTATAAAATGCTGTTTTAAGAGGGGTATCTACGAGTGATTGTTCCGTGAAAAATGTCTCGGCTAACGTTGTTGAGCGCCATCGTATTTTCTTCTCTTTACCGTATTGTTCAGGGGCTGTTTGTTCATGAAGCGTCTCACAATACTCATGCCAGGCATGAGAGAGCTTATCATTTGCCGTTATCTCGCGTGATATTTCTTCAAGGTCGGATATCTTGCCCTTGGAGGCGGCCTTTATCTGTTTGAGTCGGTTGATAGTTTCTTGAAGATCCTTTTTTATCCGTATGGCAGGGAATATGAATTCATAAATAAAGGCAATGACTATTGTGAACAAAATTATGGAAATTATTGAGATAATCAAGAAGTGATGGATAAAATCAAGCAATGTATTCATGCCTCACATCCTTTCTAAGGTATGACCCCCACACAAAAGAGCAACAGGCGTGCCACCGGGGATAGTATAGGCCCTTCCTACAGATGCAGGCTGTGCCATAATACTCTACTGGTAAATTTTTCATGCATGAGAGAAAATATTGCCTTTATATCCGCAAATATCATATCAGGGCGGCAGCAAGCCAAGATTGAGTACCCAAACTGCAGGACAGAGGATTACTCGAGTTTCTGAAGATAGTTTATAGGAGGAATTCATAAATCAGAAAATATGGCGGGAGCGACGGGACTCGAACCCGCGACCTCCGGCGTGACAGGCCGGCGTTATAACCAGCTTAACTACGCCCCCGCTCGGGGAGTATTTTTGCCTATATTGAAGCTTCTCCTGCTGCTTTTTGAGATCCCTGACGTCACCTTATATAATAAGCCGCAACCGTTGAAGACACAAGATCCTTTAAGCCTATACGTGCTCCCGGGCATGTTTCGGAACACCTATCTCTTCCTCAGCAGTGATTTCGCCCCTGCGGCTCATCACGATGTGTTTCAAAGGGATATCCACACCGGCACGCCTTAAAGCCTCCAAGGCTGCATGAACAAGCCCTGTGCAGCAAGGCACTTCCATATGCACGACCGTCAATGTTCTTGGAGTTGCATGAACGAGGATCTCGGCAAGGCGCTGTATGTGTTTTTCGATATCGTCGAGCTTGGGGCAGGCAATGGCAACAGTCCTGCCCTTGAAGAGTTTCTCATGGAGGTTGGGACCGGCGACACCGCAGCAGTCCGCCATGAGCAGCATGTCCGAGCCCTTCAGAAACGGGGCCTGGGGAGAAAGGAGCTGGAGCTTCACCGGCCAATGGCCGAGCTGCGAGGTCATCTCTGCACAGTGCCTGCCTTCAATGCCTTTGGGTTCATCCTTCAGGGCAAAGGTCATGACCGAGGAGGAGGGACAACCGCAGGGCAGTGTTGCCGGGCCTTCGTGTACCGAAGGGCCGTGACTTTTCTTCCCAATATGTTTCTCAAGGGCCTCTTCACTGAAATCCTCGGCCTCGCGTTCAACGATCCTTAATGCCCCTGTCGGGCAATCGCCGATGCATGCACCGAGCCCGTCACACAGGATATCGCCGACGAGCCTGGCCTTGCCGTCTACAAGCTTCAATGCCCCCTCGGCGCAGGCGAGTATGCACTGACCGCACCCATTGCATGTATTCTCATCGATCTCAATGACCTTTCTCATCCGCTTCATGCCGAGCTCCTTTTATGTTCATGATATACTTTATATAGGTTCTTTACCCTAAGTATTGCCTTGACCTGGGTCAAGCCTATGCACTTGCCCTTACGGCCGGGAATAAGTAAACTATTGATATGGAACTCCGTACACTCTTCAAACAGACCGACCTCTTTAAGGGCATGAGCGAGGATGCTCTATCCAGGCTCGCTGCCAAGGGAAAACAACGTCGATTCGCCCAGGGAGACACCCTGTTCGTCGAGGGGACAAAAGGCCATGAGTTCTTCCTGCTCACACAGGGGGATGTGCGCCTCTACAAGACCTCACCGGACGGGCAGGAGATTGCGCTGCGCATCATCAGGCCGGGTGAGATCTTTGCCGAGGTGGTCCTCTTTGAGGACACTACCTATCCGGCAAGCGCTGCCGCATTGTCAGCAGGCAGCGTCTTTGCCCTCGACCGGGCCTCCTTTGCCGACCTGCTGGAAGACAAGGGGTTCCGCAACGAATTCATTACGCTGCTCATGAAGAAGCAGCGATACCTCACCGAGCGCATCCTTTACCTTACAACCTATGATGTGGAAGATCGATTCTTCAGGTTCCTCATTGAACACTATGGTACAAGCGGGATTTACCGGGTGGATATGGCAAAGAAGGATATTGCCTCGGCCATCGGCACCATCCCCGAGACGCTCTCTCGCCTCATCAATAGATTGAAGGGTCTGGGCGTCCTCTTGTGGGAGGGCAGCACCCTTGAGGTTGAGAGGGACTTTCTCGAAAACTTCATGGAAGAGGGCGAGGTCAGGTCCATGAATAAGTACTAACAGGAACTTTTCTCGGCAGTGTCTTTCCACGGCATCTTCCAGAGCTGCGAGATGAGCATGCCGCAGAACATGAGACCGCAGCCTGTGATCGCCCTGAGGGTGAGGGCCTCGTCCAGGATAATCCACCCGCCCATGGCTGCAAAGACCGCTTCCAGGCTCAGGATTATGGCGGCATGTGCAGGACGGGCCTTCTTTTGGGCAACCACCTGGAGTGTATATGCCACGCCCACGGACATGATTCCGCCGTAGAGGATGGGGATCGTTGCGGAGATATAACCCTCAAGAGTATTTTTTTCGAAGAGGATGGACACGATCAGACTGAGGACCGAGCAGGCTGCGTACTGCAGGAATGCTATCTTCAGCGGGTCCTGCCTGGGCGACAGCCACCCGATGATGTGCACATGGCAGGCCCAGAAGAGGGCGCCGATGAGCACCAGCAGGTCGCCTCCCGAGATGGTGAATTGTTTGGTAACGCTCAGGAAGTACAGGCCGGCCACAGCAAGAACGGCCCCTGTCCAGGTTCCTGCATGGGTGCGATGTCCGAGTGCAATCCCGATGATGGGAACCAGCACTACATAGAGCCCGGTAATGAAGCCTGCATTGCCTGCGGTGGTGTAGATCATGGCAACCTGCTGGAAGGATGTCCCTGAGAAGAGTACGAGCCCGGCGATCAAACCGCCGCCGAGGCTTGGGCGCGCGAAGAGCCTTGGTTCGCTCGATAGGGCATTATTGTTACGAAGGCCGTTCCTGAAAAGAAACGGCAGGAGTACCAGGCAACCCAGGGCAAACCGCACACCGTTGAATCCGAATGGCCCAACATACTGCATACCGAGGCGTTGGGCCACAAAGGCAAAACCCCAGATGAACGCAGTTATGAGGAGAAGACCGTTCGACTTCAGCGTCTGGCTGCGTTTATCAGTCCATGGCATGAATGATCTCTTTATCGTGGTCTTCCACCGGGTAAAAAAACAGTGGAGAATCATTGATCAGGCTTGATTCGGTGCCTGCATCATCGTGGTGCGGCTTACCCGTCGGACGCCTTCAAGTCAAGCGTGAGGATTGAAAGTATTTCAGACCTTCAGATCATTCTTGAGGTTCTCAAACTGCTCTTTTGTGATCTCTCCCTTGGCGTAGCGTATCCTGATGATATCGAGCGGGGTCTCTGTTGGCTCACCACCTGATTTCCTGGTATGTGCATTTCTCGCAATGAGATATACCGCCACGACGAGGAGGATGAAGAGGAGCATCATCATAAAGTGACCTCCGTACCAGAAGTAACCCATTGGTCCGCCTCCGCCGTAGTACCCATATCCCGGGCACTGTCCAAACAAGCCCATGCCATACTGTACAAGCTGATTATATGCTGCAAATGCAGTATACACCGTTCATCACCTCCTGTTTTAAGATTGCTTTTTTAATATGGTCAGCCTGGCTGAAAGTCCAGGGGAGGCGAGCTTAGTATAAGGTGACAGAAAAATAATTCCCCTTTTAGGACAAAAGAAGACGGGGCGACTTCACAAGAGGCTTATCATGATGTATGGTGGGGCGCATTTGATTTCACTTAATGTGAGGGGATATGCTCCATGAAGGCGACGACTACTCAATCGGATCTCTTACAGGCCGAAAAACAGGTGATGGCAGGGGTCTACGGCAGGCTCCACCATCGATACAGGCAGCGGTTCCCTCAAGAGACCGTATCTTCACTGGCCCGTGCCGTGACATGGGCCCTTTTCCATATCGAGCCTGAAGACCAGGCTGCCCTGCAATTTAATTCCGTGTATCAGGATATCATCGATGCGGAGATTAATAATCTGAAGTCGGATGATGAAATAAGGCGGGTCATCACCGACACGGTGGTGCTCAAGGCCGTGTATCTTCACCGTCAGCGCGGCTGCAAGGACGAAACCTATATGGCGCCCATCGAGCACCTGAAGCATTTCGGGATTTTCCTTGAGGGTGAGAAGCCCCCTACTCCAAAGGGCTATATCGAGATGGCAAAAGAGTTCTATGCATCAACACCGTGGTAATGAACGCTTTCATGATGGTTTTAAGGCCTTGTTGAGAATGTCTTTCATCAGATCGGTATCCTGTGATATTGACGGATAGAACTACTCCGGTGAAGGGCAAAAAAATAATTTCAATACGAATGTGAGAATCCATGATCCCGATCCGTGATGACAACCCGACATCGGGTATTGCGTGGGCGACATTCCTCATCATCGGCCTGAATATCACATCGTGGATATGGCTCCAGGGTTTTGGCATGTACCCGCAGCTTCCCATGTCGTTATGCAAATTCGGGGTCATACCCGGAGAGCTCCTGGGCAATGTAGTGCCGGGCACCGCCGTCCCCCTTGGGTACGGGATGTCCTGTATCGTTGAGGGTGCCCGCAACTGGTATACCGTCATTACCCACATGTTCATGCATGGCGGCTGGCTTCACATCATCGGCAACATGTGGTTCCTCTATATCTTCGGGGACAATATTGAGGACGCCATGGGGCCTGTCAGGTTTATTCTCTTCTACCTTATATGCGGGCTCGCAGCAGTGCTGGTCCAGATGGTCATGAACCCGTTCAGCGCCGTGCCCATGGTTGGTGCATCGGGTGCCATCAGCGGGGTCATGGGGGCATATATTGTCCTGTTCCCCAGGGCGCCGGTACACATGCTTGTGTTCTTCGGATTCTTTTTCACCCGTATCATAGTTCCGGCCTTTTTCATGCTCGGGTATTGGTTCCTTCTCCAGTTTTTAGGCGGAGTCTTCTCTCTGGGGGTGGCTTCGGGCGGTGTGGCCTTCTGGGCCCATGTGGGGGGATTTATTGCGGGTATGCTCTTCATCTGGCCCCTTTGCAACTCTGCAAGGGCTCAGACCTGCCGCCAGCGCAGGGGCGTACTAGAGGGTATAATACGCAGGGTGAAGTGAGTGAACAGAAAGTGAATAGTGAGTAGGAGGGGCGGGGCTTGTCCCTGCCCTTCATTCTGTAGGAGCGGCTTTAGCCGCGACATCTAAAAAATGGGTCGCGCCTGAAGGCGCTCCTCCATCTCGATAATATGCTGCGTGTTGTAGGAGCGGCTTTAGCCGCGATACCTCAGGTATGAAATCATCAATCCGAAATCTGAATATTATCATGTACCGTGAAAGGGAGTCTTGATAATAAGATCCTCCTTCTGTATATTATGCGGTTACTCTGATTGATAGGGGGAGTGATTTCATGAGCTCAGACATCAAACACGATAGGCTTAAAGAGTGGGTTGCAGAGGTGACAGACATGTGCAGGCCCGATTCGATCTACTGGTGTGACGGCAGCAAGGGGGAATACGACCGCCTCATGGCGGGCATGGTGGCAAGCGGCATGGCGACACCGCTCAAGAAGCGTCCCGACAGTTACCTCTTCAGATCCCACCCGAGCGACGTTGCACGGGTTGAGGATCGAACATATATCAGCACACCGGATAAAAATGAAGCCGGGCCCACTAATAACTGGATCGACCCGGCCGAGCTCAAGTCAACCATGAAGGAGCTTTACAAGGGGTGCATGAAGGGCAGGACCATGTATGTGATCCCGTTTTCCATGGGTCCTATCGGTTCGCCCATCAGCAAGATCGGTATCGAGATTACCGACAGCCCGTACGTTGTGTGCAACATGCACATCATGACACGTGTGGGCACAAAGGTCATGGAGGCCCTGGGTACAAAGGGCGAATTCATCCCCTGTGTTCATTCGGTCGGTGCGCCGCTGGAACCGGGTCAGAAGGACGACCTCTGGCCCTGTGCCCCGATCGAGAGGAAATATATCAGCCATTTTCCGGATGAGAACCTCATCTGGTCGTACGGTTCAGGCTATGGCGGTAACGCCCTGCTGGGCAAGAAATGCCTGGCCCTACGCATAGCATCCGCCATGGCAAGGAGGGAGGGGTGGATGGCCGAGCACATGCTGATCTTAAGGCTCACGAGCCCCGAAGGCAGACAATACCATATCGCAGCGGCATTCCCGTCAGCCTGCGGCAAGACGAACCTGGCCATGATCCAGCCCACGGTTGAAGGCTGGAAGTGCGAGACCATAGGCGACGACATCTCCTGGATGAAGATCGGGCCTGACGGGAGGCTCTATGCCATCAATCCCGAAGCAGGCTTCTTCGGGGTAGCCCCCGGGACCTCCTATGATTCGAACCCCATGGCCATGGATACCCTGCACGAACACTGCATCTTCACCAACTGTGCGCTTACGGATGATGGAGACATATGGTGGGAGGGCATGGACGGCGAGCCGCCTGCCCACGCCATCGACTGGAAGGGCCGCGACTGGTCGCCCGGGAACAAGGAAGTTGCCGCCCATGCCAACGCCCGGTTCACCGCACCTGCAAAACAATGCCCGTGCATATGTGCCGACTGGGAGAAGCCCCAGGGCGTTGCCATCGACATCTTCGTTTTCGGCGGCAGGAGGGAAGGGGTGGTGCCGCTCGTGAATGAGGCATATGGCTGGGACCACGGGGTGTTTCTCGGCGCGACGGCTTCTTCCGAGACAACGGCGGCCAACATCGGCGACATCGGCGCTTTAAGGCGTGACCCATTCGCCATGAAGCCCTTCTGCGGTTACAACATGGGCGACTACTTCCAGCACTGGCTGAATATGGGTGACAGGCTCGGAAAGAATGTACCCCGCATCTTCTATGTGAACTGGTTCCGTAAGGGTCCGCAAGGCAGGTTCCTCTGGCCGGGGTTCAGAGAGAACAGCAGGGTGCTTAAATGGATGTGCGAGCGCATCGATGGCAAGGCGGGTGCCCGCGAGACAGCAATCGGCCTGCTTCCGAATGAAGCCGATCTCGACCTGAAGGGCCTGAAGATCGTTTCGGAGAATATGAAGGAGCTCCTGAGGGTTGACGTGGAAGCATGGAAGGCCGAGATCCACAGCCTGGAGCAGCACTTTTCCCAGTTTAAGGAAAGGCTGCCGGTGCGCATGAAACAGCAGCTCGACGCGCTCAAGGAGCGTTTGAGTAAGTAAGTGTCGTCTAAAAACACCTCGGGCAGGGGCCGGGCACGATTCAGCAGGTGGGTGCGCGGCCACTGCCTTTTCATTCCCATGTTGATGGCCTCGAATAAGTCCATCTTCCCCTCCCTCGGCGGGAGGGGATTGAGGGGAGGGGGCATGTATCTGGTTTTATCGATTGTATTGATTCAGGGCATCACCGGCCTTCGCCCTGCGGGCAACAATCCCGATTCACCTGATCATTCGCGGATGATATCCACCTGTCATGTTGACTCCGTGAGCCATGAGATTGTATGACAATAAGGCGAGAAAGGAGGGCCATGGATCCCCATCCTGCTGCAGCACGGTTCGAGGAAGCGGTACGACTAAGAAGGCGCCGGCTTGAGGATGCCGCTTCACAGGGCAGAAAGATCATCGGCTACTTCTGTACCTACACCCCGGTGGAGATAATCCATGCGTGCGGGTTCCTGCCGGTCCGCATCTGGGGCGGGGTCGGCCGTGCGGAGAAGGCCTATTCGCTGGTGCCGAGCTTCATCTGTCCGTACATGAGGCTTTCCCTGGAAGGGGCACTGAACGGAGAGTTCTCGTTTCTCACTGGTATAGTGCAGGGGTACACCTGCGATGTGGCCTGCGGTCTTGTCAATATATGGAAGGATAACTTCAAGATGGATCTCTGCCACAGCCTTCCATTGCCCTATAACGACAACCAGGATGCGCGCATATTCCTTCGGGCCGGTCTTCATGAGCTCGCAGGTAAGCTCACGCAAATAGGCAAGGGATTTACGGATGAGTCCCTTGAAGGATCGCTTGCCCTCTATGAAGAGATCAGATCGATTCTCGCATGGATTTTTGGCAGGCGGGCCGATCGGGGCCTGCATCTGACTTCGGCTGAAGTGCTGAATATTGTGCAGGCATATTTTGTGACACCCCCGGAAGAGTACCTGGACATGCTCAAAGGACTGAAAGACGACCTTGCAAGCGCCCCCGTACCAACAGACTGCGGCATACCGGTTCTCATATCCGGCAGCATCATCGAAGATGCACAGGTCTTAACCCTGATCGAACAAATCGGTTTTAAGGTTGTTGCCGATGATCTCTGCACCGGTCAACGCGGCTTTACTCCGGTTGCCGGGCAGGGGGAAGGTCCCATGGAGCGCCTCATGGACAGGATCATGAAACGGTTTCCCTGTCCCTCGCGATCGCACCCGGACGAGCGGGTGCCTCGGCTCCTCGATCTCATCAGGTCATCCAGGGCAAAGGGGGTCATCTTCCTGTTCCAGAAGTTCTGCACACCCCACCTGGCGGACCACCCAAAAGTTTCACAGGCATTAAAGGACGCAGGCATCCCGAGCATCCTCATAGAGATGGATGAGGCCGGCCTCATGGAGGCACAGGTCACAACAAGGCTGGAAACATTTTACGGCATGTTGGAGTGATAAGATGGATACGAACCGTAAGTCCACGAAACGGTTGAGCACGGCCAAGGACCTCGCCAAGGTTGTGGCCGAGTACTACCTCGAGTGCCACGAGGCCAAGGCCTCGGGCAAGCCCGTAGGCTGGATGCCGCCCATGAACGGCGGGATCGAGATCTTTTATGCCCTTGGATTGCAGCCGGTCTTTCCCGAGAACTGGTCGCCTGTATGCGCAGCCTTCGGGCTGACGCCCGCCAACTTTGAGGTATCCGAGCGCATGGGATATTCGCGCGACCTGTGCGGATACCTGCGCAATATCGTGGGCTATGTGCACGGTGACATGAATGGACCTTCTGTGCCGCTGGGCGGCCTGCCAGAGCCCGATATGGTCATGTCTTTCGGCGGCGGGTGCATCCCGGCCATGAAGATATTCCAGGTTATGGAAACACGCTTTCCCAAGGCAAAGGTATTCAGGGCGGATGCGCCGCAGGTGGCTGTCGAGGATATCCGCGACCACCATGTTGCCTATGCCGTCAGCGAGATGCACAGGCTTATCGATTTCCTGGAAAAGACAACAGGCAGGAAACTCGATTACGAGAGGCTCAAAGAGGTGGTAGAGCTCTCGGACAAGGCCTGCCTGCTCTGGGATGAGATCATGTCCTATCGCCGGTTTAAGCCCACACCAATATCAGCAGCAGAGATCGGCATCATGTTCGTCATGGTCACCAGGCAGGGGACGCAGATAGCCGTGGACTTCCTCACCCGGGTGCGCGACGAAGTGAGGGAGAGGGCCGAGGCAGGCATCGGGGTCATCGAGGACGAGAAGGTGCGGCTCTTCTGGGACAATATCCCCCTGTGGTACAACATGGGCCTGTTCAACTACTTCGAGAAGATGGGAGGGGTGATGGTGGCCGAGACCTATTCCGCAGCCTGGTCGCTGAGGCTCGATCCCAATAACCCCATCGAGGCCCTGGCAAAGAAGAGCCTTATGTCATATTCGCTCGTATCCTGCCTGTCCATCGAGCGGCGCAAGGAGATGGTCTTGAAGGCCTGCCGCGACTTCGCCATAGACGGCGCGGTTTTCCACCAGAACAAGTCGTGCGTGCCCATCACGCTGGGCCAGGCAGACATCAGGAAGGCCCTGGCCCATGAGCTCGGCATCCCATCCATCACCATCGACGCCGACCACATGGACAGCCGCAATTTCTCCTTTGCCCAGTTTCAGACCAGGGCCGACGCCTTCATGGAGATGCTGCTGGAAAAGAAACATTAGCAAGGAACTCTATCTATACATATTCTTAAGGTAATTTCTGGTTGACTCCGATTGAAGATTACGTGCCATTTAGCACGCTCTTGTATGAAGTGATAGACTTTGTATGTTTCAATCCAAGATTATCAGTTTTCAGACTTCATAAAACCGAGAAGAAATCAAAGTAATCAATACTCCTGGACACCTTACCTATGGAGAACGCGTTGGTCTCATTGAAGTCTATTGCAAATGGTAAATTGAGCATTATTATAGAAGGTAATTACAACTCACTTGGCTCTATTCCAATTCATGTCGTTCTTTGGGTGACTTTTAGGGCTAAATTCAAATGCGAGAGCCTGTAGAGAAAGTTAGTCGAGAAAGGCATATTAGCACACGTCATCTTATGGTTGGATCATGAAGAGAATATTATTAGTAGATGATGATATAAGCATCCAACGGCTTCTCAGGGAAGAGCTTGACGCGGATGAGTATAAAATCTCAACTGCCTCTAATGGGAAGGATGCTCTCTCCCTTTTAAGAACTGAATCCGAAAGGCCCGATCTTGTCATTTTGGATCTCCGGATGCCGAAAATGGATGGGTTTGAAACTATTGGCTTTATATTTAAGCTCAAGCTCAATGTACCCGTGATCATATTTTCGGCATATGGCAGTTATAGAAATGACCCGTTGGTCATGGCGGCAGATGCCTGTGTGGTGAAGTCCTCTGATCTATCTGAGCTAAAAGTGAAAATTCATGAGCTGGTATAAGAGATATAACCATTATTGTAGATCTGATCAGGAGATCATCGCTTTTCAGACTCTTCGAGACCATCTATAAATTGCAGGAATATTCAGTTTGTCTGATGTTTCAGTTTTTATGGTCCAGCACTATTATTTTAAGATGGTATGCTTATTAATAGTATCTGAAAGATCCATCGCATATAACCTGGGTGGTACACTATGACCAGGAATATGTAAACACTACAACCCCCAAGAGATTGGTAATGGCTAAAAAAGATTCGATAAAGAAGTGTTCAGCCAACCTTCGTAAACAAGCAGAGAAACGGTTGCAGAAACAATCTACCGATCAGAGCGACATTTCTCCAGAACAAGCCCGGCGTCTGCTCCATGAATTGCAGGTCCACCAGATCGAGCTGGAGATGCAGAATGAAGAACTGCATCGGGCGCAAGAGGAACTGGAAATCTCCCGTACCAAGTACTTTGATCTCTATGACTTTGCCCCGGTTGGGTATCTCACCATAGACAAGGAGGGTTCGATCAAGGAGGCGAATCTCACTGCCACACAATTGCTCGGAGTAGGAAGAAGCTTTGTGGTCAAACAGCAAATTACTAGTTTTATCTATAGGGATGATAAGGACATTCACTACCTTCATCTCAAGAAACTCTTTGACACGGGCTTACCGCAGGAGTACGAGCTGCGGTTCGTTAAAAAAGACGGCTCCCAATTCTGGGCATTTTTGAAGGCAAACGCAGTGCAGGAGGATGAGAGTGGATCTATTGTGTGCCAGACTGCCTTGATCGACATCACCGAGCGCAAAAAGGCGGAGGAAGAGAGAATCAAGCTCCTTGCCGAGCTCGAACGCTCCAACAAGGACCTCGAGCAGTTCGCAGACGTGGCGTCTCACGACCTGCAGGAGCCGCTCCGCATGGTATCGAGCTTCACCCAGCTCCTGGCCAGGCGATATGGGGACAAGCTCGACCAGAATGCCAGGGATTACATTGAGTTCGCTGTAAAAGGCTCAAACCGCATGCAGAGAATGATCCAAGACCTGCTGAACTATTCACGTGTCATCTCCGTGGGAAGAGCGCCTGTTCCGATAGATATGAACAGTGTTATCGATGAGACCCTGGCAAACCTCCATTTGGCCATCAGTGATTCAGGGGCATCAGTTATCCATGATTTCCTGCCCGTAGTGATGGCAGACCACTCCCAATTTGTACAGGTTTTCCAGAACCTCATAGGCAATGCCATAAAATTTCGCAGAGATGACCCATTACGCATCCATGTCTCGGCCGGTAAGATCGGGGATGAATGGGTCTTCTCGGTGAAAGACAACGGAATGGGCATCGAACCCCAATACTTCGAACGGATATTTGTTCTTTTCGAGAGGCTTCATGCTGGGGAGACATACCAGGGCGCCGGCATAGGGCTTGCACTCTGCAAACGTATCATTGCCCGGCTTGGGGGCAGGATATGGGTGGAGTCCAATCCGGGCAAAGGCTCGACCTTCTATTTTACGTTGAAAGGGGTGGAATATGGACAGCCGTAATTTCTCCTTTGCCCAGTTTCAGACCAGGGCCGATGCCTTCATGGAGATGCTGCTGGAAAAGAAACATTAGCAAGGAACTCTTATCATAGAGATTTCATATAAGAACATTCACTTCAGGGGCCTCTTGGAAAGCGCACATTTATCGCAGGAATGTTCACTTTGGGAAAAGTGATGCTATTGAGTTATAATCAACGGTGTGTGCATTATCCAAACTTGGTTTAAGGTGATGGCATATTATCAACAGTTTCACAGATTATATGAAAATGTCCATGAAAACGTAAAAAAAGGCAGGGTCTATTCTCAACCCTGCCTTGTAGAGTTTATCTTAATCCTCTCTGGTTCTACTTCATTCTTTTTCTAAATCCAGCAAAGCCAAGCAGCCCCGAACCAAGGAGTAGCAATGTTGCAGGCTCAGGGACAGGACCAGGGCCAGGGCCAGGATTTGGACTCCCTAGTGTGATATCGTCAAAAGCTATGTAGTTAGCGGAACCAGAAAAAAGAACAGATTCAGCTGTTCCAGAGAATGTCACACCAACTGGATCCCAAACTGAATAATATCCATTAACAAGACCCCCGTCGGTACTCCCAAACGGAGTAGCTGGAAGCAAAAGTGTGGATAATAACGTTCCAGTTCCATCCAAACCACTATACACACTTACAGTACCACCAATCGGGCCACTTTCGTAAAAGGAAAAACCTGTAGTAAATCCTGCGGGCACATCCATAAGATCACCCGATCCAGTTAGGAAATAAAGACAAGTGCTTGAGCCAGACGGTTGATTGAAATTATTGTCTGCGCCGCCTGCGGCCGAGCTCACCCCTGCAATCGAGTCAGGCCCAAAATAAATCCCATAATTAGGCCCCGGCCCGCTTCCATTGCCACCAGTACCTCCGTTGTAATAATTTAATACTTTTTCTTCTGTTTGCAGTCCTGAAAAGTTGAGCGACACTATTCCTGCGCTGGCAACAGTGCTGCAAAGAAAAAATAAAGCAACAAAAGTTAATTTCTTCATAAATCCCCCTTTCTGAATTACGCCATAGATGTATTACTGAGCAAAATATATACCATAATAAATTAGTTATATTTTACAATATGTTACAATATTATCTGTTTGAAATTGTAAATATTTTCGACAGATATAGCCGTATTAGATCTCTGCTTCCATACAGTAATAATGAGTGATTTCAACTGCTTTCAGTACATCTTTTTCTCACAAACGTAATGTAAAGAAATCCGACAGATTATTCAAAAATTAACACTCATATAATATACCGTTTTGAGTGGTGATTTCGAATCTAGAGTCTTGTCAAATAAATGAAATGATCTATTGCAATTGTAAGATATACTGACAGCAATTGAATATAAATTTTATTTACCTCGATATACTAATGTTCCAATCTGCACGGTTTGGCCTTAGTGAAGATTTTTTCGCATAACTCAATAGGAGCAAGATAAACACATAGTTACGATACCTATAAGTTATCTTCAATAAAGCACAACCATCGATTACTTCATAATTTATGACTTCCATCTCATGATTCAAATCGTTGATCTCGTCATGAATTGTACGATTATTATGAAATGTTAGAATTGTATGTTACGTGCCATACACAACACTTCGTCCATATTTGTATATTTCTGCATAGAATCTTCGCTATTGTGATAGTATGGAATTGAAGACAAATAGTATACACGGAGTGGGTGCAGGGATCTAAAAAACATGGGCACTGTGATGTTATGGTATATGAAGCTGCTGAAAGGCCTGGCTTCGTTGCGGCTTACCGTGGGGCTTCTGTTCTGGCTTGCCTTCATGTGCATTATCGGCACTATCATCCCTCAGTATACCTTTCCGTCTTCATCCGGGTCATCGGTGATGACGACCATTGTGAGGCCCTTAAGCCTGAACGATGTGTTTCATTCCCTCTGGTTCCTGATCCCCGCGGTTGTCCTCGGTTTGAATGCGGCTGCATGCATGTACCAAAGGAGAAAGTCATTTGCCGGGTCTGGTAAGTTTCCCGTCATGCCCAAAGCCGGATTGTACGGGGTGACGATACCTAAGGAAAACAAACAGGAGAAAATCGGCGCGGATCTGGCAGGCCTGATAGAGGGCAGCTACAGGATAGTCCGGCACGAGAGCGGTAGCAGCCTGACGATCATGGGCGAGAAAGGCAAACTCCGCATGTATGCCCCGCTCCTTGTACACGGCAGCATCCTTATTATCCTTCTCGGTGTAGCCTTGGGGTTTCTCGGGTATAAGGGCTCTATCGAGATCCCTGTCGGTCAGGCATCGGATTCCGTCGCACTGAGCGATGGCACGCTCATGCACTTGCCCTTTCAGGTACGCTGCGAGGATTTCAAGGTGGAATATTACGATAACGGCATGCCCAGGGAATACCGCTCCGAGATCTCGTTCAGTCAGGCAGGCGGCAATATCGCTCGTGCATCCGTCATGGTCAACCACCCGGTGAGCTTTAAACACGTCCTGTTTTCACAGAGCGGATACAATCCGAACCTCATCGCCGTCATAAGGGTGGGCACCCCTTCAGGGAGTGAAGAGATAAAGGCAACAGAGGGCTCGGTGATTGAGATGCATGATACCGGGTACCGCATGAAGGTCGTCAAGGTAGTGGAGGACGTTATGCGTCTGGGCCCCGCCGTACAGCTCATTATCGAGACCCCGAACGATCAGAAGGAACTGTGGATCTTCAAACAGTTTGAACGGATCCAGGCAATTCACCCCGGGATCACTGAAAAGATGCCCGAGTTCAATCCTTCCATCCTCAAGCCTTACACCTTCACGCTTGATGCCCTCACCAGCAGCTATACCACAATTCTCGGCATCAACAGCGATCCGGGTGTTCCCCTGGTTGGGCTCGGAGCCATTCTTTTTCTCTTCGGCGTCATCATAGCCTTCATGGTTGTCCATGAAAGGATCTGGGTCGAGATTGAGGAGGGGTCTGCGGGTCTGATGATACATGTTGCACGGCGTTTAAACGGAAGGCCTGCGGCAATCGATAGCCGTATCCTTAAGCACCTTCAGCGGCTGGCAGGGGGAAAATCGTGAATACTGTTATCCTTGCCTCAGTCACCTTCATATACCTCGCGTCCTTTGTGGTGTTTCTCGTCGGAGGGATTACAGGGCGGGGCTCATGGGGGCGCTCCGGAAGGATTATCGCCATAATGGGCTTGCTCTTCCATACCGTCGGCCTCGTCATGCGCTGGGTCGAATCGCACCAGGCAGGCATGGGCCATGCCCCGCTGTCGAACTTCTATGAGTCCCTGGTCTTTTTCTCCTGGGCCGTATGCCTCTTCTACCTGCTCTATACCTTAAAGGATGCGAAGGCGCTCATCGGCGTCTTCATGATGGGCGTTGCCTTCCTGCTTATGGCCTATGCATCCTTCTCCCCCACCGTGGATACCCGCATCCAGCCGCTGATCCCTGCGCTCAAGAGCAACTGGCTCATCGTTCATGTGATCACATGCTTCCTGGGGTATGCAGCCTTTTTCATGGCCTCTTCGCTCGGGATCATCTCTCTGATGAAGAAAGACTCGGCTGAAATACAGGCCTCTGTACGTGATATGCTCGAGAAGAGCCTCAAGGCCGGGTTCATCCTGTTCACGTTAGGCATCATCACCGGCTCAGTGTGGGCACACTTTGCCTGGGGGAGGTACTGGGGCTGGGACCCGAAGGAGACCTGGGCGCTCATCACCTGGTTTATCTATGCATCCGCCATACACGTGCGTGTCATAGACGGCTCTGTGAGCAGACGTGTTGCCGTCATAACCATCATCGGCCTGGTGAGTGTCCTCTTCACCTATTTCGGGGTGAACTATTTGCCGGGCCTGCACAGCTATCAATAGCCTTTCTGTATGAGAGATATAATCTCTTGATACTTTCGGCATAAGACATTACAGGTAACCTGAAATTATCATATTGCAAGAGGAGAATAATTCCATGAAGATAACAAGCCGAGTTTCAAAGATAGGCCTCAAGACCATACCGCTTCTGATCGCCTGCATGATTGCCTTTGCCGCTCCACCTAATGCCAGGGCCGACACGGCAAGTGAGATCAACGTGGGCTCCGATGCCGCCCTGGCGAGCTTCTCAAAAAATGTTAATGGAGCCAAGGAATTCCTCCAGGCATCCAAGGGGGTCCTCGTATTCCCGAAGGTCTATAAGGCGGGCTTCTTCTGGTTGGGGGGCGAGTATGGTGAAGGGGCGCTGCGTATCGACGGGAAGACCGCGGACTATTATAATATTGCCGCAGGTTCCTTGGGTCCGCAGCTCGGTGCCCAGGTCAAGACCGTGATACTCGTGTTCCTCCAGCAGGAGGCACTGGAGCAGTTCCGCAAGAGTGAGGGGTGGAAGGCCGGCATAGACGGCTCTGTTGCCGTGGCTGATGTCGGTGTCGGGCAGTCCATTGACTCGACCACCTTCAAGGAGCCCATCATCGCTTTCATCATTGACCAGAAAGGGCTTATGGCTAACCTCACACTGGAGGGTGCGAAATTCACAAAGATCAGCAAGTGACACAACAAAACCATCATCCAGGCGCAGTAGCGTTTTATTTTTCCTTCTTTCTCATGGGAGACAGCGTGAGGATTCCGTGAAGGTCGCGCTCATACAGTTGCCGCTGCAATCGCACGACTATATCTATTCCCTGGAGAACATACCTCTGGCTGCCGGCTATCTTAAGTCTTATGCATCAGCCCGGAATGCGCCTGCGGATATTATCATCTGTCCTCAAGACATCGCAAACTTGGGCGGTGATGCAGCCGTCCTTCGCTGGGTCGAGCATGTCCGGCCCGACATGGTGGGGTTCAGCTGCTATTTGTGGAATGTTCAGCGCACTCTTCACCTCTGCAGCCTGATCAGACAGCGCCTGGAGGATTGCCTTATCGTACTGGGCGGGCCCGAGGTAACCACTGACAATGATTTCCTTGCAAGCCATGATTGCTTCCACTTCGGCGTGGTGGGAGAGGGCGAGGAGACCTTTGTGGAGCTGATCCGTTCGGTAATGGATGGGCAAAGGGATTTCCCTGGGGTCAAAGGACTGATTGTGCGCCGGGACTCGAAGGTGCACTTTTCGGGCAGGCGCGGTCGGATGAAGGACCTGGATGCCATACCGTCGCCCTACCTGAAGGGCTTCATCGGTCCTTCCCTGAACCGCAGCATGCTCATGGAGACTGTCCGGGGATGCCCCATGAGGTGTACCTACTGCTACTACCACAAGAGTTCCCCGCATGTGCGCGCGTTCGCCATCGAACGGATCAACGAGGAGTTCACCAGGGCACGAGACGGGCGGCTGGACGAGGTGACGATCATTGATCCGTGCTTTGCCAGGAGGCCCGATCTTGATTCACTCCTGGCGGCTATAGCCCCGGTACGATCCGGCAGACTCCGTTTCAGCTGCGAGCTGAACGCCGAGGACCTCACCCCCGCAATCGTCGATGATCTGGTAAGGGCGGGGCTGGCACATGTGGAGATAGGGCTGCAGAGCACCAATGAAAAGGCATTGCGCACTATCGGCCGGCGCTTCATGAGAGATGACTTTATCCGTGGCGTAAAGATGCTGCGTTCAAAAGGTGTGCGGGTCGTGACCGATATCATGGCCGGGCTGCCAGGAGACACCCTTGATGATGTGAAGCGCTCCATCGACTTCGTGCTCACGGAAGATCTCTGCGATGATTTAAGCCTCTATCCCTTGAGCATTCTGCCGGGAACGCTGCTCAGACGGCAGGTACGGCACCTCGGCATCAATCACCAGTGCGAACCGCCTTACCTCGTTACCCAGACGAGTGATATGGGCTGTGAAGACATCCGGGAAGCCTTTCGCTATGCCGAAGATGCGACCGGCAGGGATTTCTTCCCCGTAGAGCTTCCGCGTACGGATAGCAGCAAAGTGCACGGACACGGTACAATCATTCATCGGATCGTCATAGACGGAAAGGACGACGGCCCGGATGTTTCTCCTGACGAGATCGGACAGGCCCTGTGCATCAAGATCTACAGCCATGACTTCATAAGCGCTCAGGAATCTCTCAAAGAAAGGGTGCAGGCGCTCCTTGCCAAGAACCCCTTCACCCTGGTGAGCTGGGTCATGCCTGAAGAGGCGTATCGCGGCAGCGAGACAATCGAAGGCCTCTCCTGCCTGTGCAGTAAAGTAGTGCATCCGTCTGATCGTGAATACATGGCCACCTTCACCCCGGAGAGGTCCTGCCGGCTCTTTCTTGAAGGCAGGACAACCTCGGGAGGGGTCATATACACCCAGGTGCCGATTCATCCTGATGCATCGAGACCCATCTGGGCCGGTCTGCCTGTAGATGCCGTGCCCGAAGAAGAGCTGCTGCACAAAGAGCGTATGGAGAGGCTGTTGGGGTTCAAGCCCGATATCCGCTATCACGATCTGGAAGATACCTCACCCGATGTCCTTGATGATCTGCTCTCTTCGAGATATATCAAGGCATAAGTGCACAAGGAAATATCCTGACCTAGGCCTTTTCCCTCAGATACCAAGTTGCGAGCTAACATGTACACACACGCACTGCGTCCCATTCATATAATCCCCCTCTCCCTGACCCTCCCCCGCCAGGGGGGAGGGGATCATCGGCATCTACTGCTGTTGATGATCCACTCCGGCCCACCCGCCAGAGAGAGGGGATCATAATATAAGGAGGCGATTCATGTCATTATGAACAGAAACATAAATGTACCTCTAAAAATTGATGATCTCGAAAAAGTATGAGCGATCTCACCCCCAGTGTCATTCCCGCGGAAGCGGGAATCCAGTTATTTTGAATAGTTCTGGACCCCCGCTCTCCGATCAGGTCGAGGACAAGTTTCGCGGGGGTGACAATAAAAATAGATTCGTATGAAATCCCCGGCATTATTAGAGGTACCCATAAAATGCTGGAGCTTTACAGCCCCCTCTCCCCTTGCGGGAGTGACTCAGGACATCCATGTCCCTCGCCCTTCGGGCGAACGTGAAGTACGTCCAATTCGGCTATCCTGCCGAATTGTGGGTTGGGGTGAGGGGTGATGATTAACCGTGTCATACGATATAGGGTTGGTGGAGCAAGGCGGAACCCACCTGGATTCCCGCCTACGCGGGAATGACGCGCTCAGACCATGTAGGGCGGGCGGAGCTTTAAGGGAAACCCGTGAAACCTTATAATCAGTAATACTCCATAAGCCCGGAGCGGAGAGCCTCGGCCTGGATGATCTTCTGCCACTTCTTTTGAAGGGCATCGGATGGGTCGATGGATAAGGCCTTTCCATAGACAGCGTTCATATCCAGGGGAGCCGGATTCTCCAGGAATGCCGTCCTGAAGAGCTCGACCTCGGGCCCCGCGAGATCGATTTCGCTCATTGCGGTGGCCCGTTCAACCACGATCTTCTTTCCCGATGCAAGCCTGATCTCCTTGAACGGGTTCCGGTAGGTTATTCCGGGCCGCATGGATACGAGGGCATAGGACAGCTTAAACGCATCAGGCAGAGGACTGATGAGCATAAAGGGCAATGCCGCAATCGAGAGCCTGCCCTTATCAGCGCCCAAGGACCACTGCGCAGGGTCACACCCTTTGGACACAAGATCAGCAATGATATGCGAGATTGTTTCGGGCTTCCCATCGATGCGGATCATTCTGATCATACCCGCATCGGTCACGTCCTCGAACGGCTTTGCCATGAGAGGGGCCCATCTCCTCCGTGAGGATCTGGTCTGGAACCGGTTGCGGTAGACCAGCGAGCAGTAGTTGATGCCCGGTTTGATCCCCTCTTCCATGGCGCATCTCAAAAGCTTAAGCGCGGTGATCTCGGATTCGAGGATGCCGATCTGGGGACCGTGGAGAAAGGTATACCCGCGGCCGGATAGGTGTTTGACGTTGTATTTCGTGCAGCGGATCTGGTGGAGGTTCAGGAAGGATATCCCGGAATCGGCCATTTCCCTGATCTTCGCCTTCATGACTTCATAATCTTCGGGTATGGCCGGTATCTCGACGGTGACGTTTCCGATGAAGCGGGATGCCGTCCGCGCCCTGGCAAGGTCGTATGCGGTTGCGGTGATGTTGAACCGGATTTCATCTAGCCCTGCATCGGCGAGCTTTCTGAACTTGTCCTCGGTTGCCAGGGTGCCGTTGGTATAGAGCCAGAGATAAATGCCCCCGCCGAAGCGGTCTTTGATGTGTTTGACGAACGAGGCTGTCTTATCAAACGTGAGCAGGGGCTCTCCGCCGCTGATACTTGCACCCGTGAACCCGAACTCCTCGAGGTAGTCTGCATAGTCGGCAGGCGATGCAAAGGTGAGCGTGCTTGTTCCGGGCTCATCCTGGTTGTCCTGCCTGGCAGGGCAGAAGAAGCACCCGGCATTGCACAGGTTGTTGATGAACAGGCAGGACCATGACCCTTCTCCGCAGAGCCGGCAGCCCGGGGATAGTTCTCTGGAGAAAGGCTTGGTTCCGTTGAATGCAAAGAGGCCGTTTTTTCTGATCCCTTCCAGCAGGTCCCGTCTCAAGCCTTCTGATTCCGTAGCCTCCTGCGGACCGAGCCACTTCATCGTAGCTGCATCGGGGCCATATTCATCCGAGTTGCTCTGGATGATGGCGGCACGGTCGAGTTCTGGTATAAGCATGGATATTTCCGTTAAGAGACTTTGTGCAGAGGGATGTCCTTAAGAAGCCTGTTGGCCGGCGATCCCTCCATGGCCCTGCTGAACTCCTTGAGGATACCCTGGAGGTCTTCCGACTCATCTCCTGCAGACATGCCCATGCACGAAATACCGTGTCCATCCACGGCCTCTATGACCGAAGCCACGGTGATGGTGCCCGGGTCCCTGGCAGGCATGTAGGCGGATTTATCATTCCCCGGCGATGCGACCTCAACGAGGATTCCGGTCTCGCACAGCTCGTTGATGATAAGCTTTACGAGTACAAGGGGCAGGCCGAGCTGCCCGGATATGCTCTCAGCACTGAGCGGAGGTGATCCTGCGGCAAATCCCGCCACGCAATGGTGTGTTATGGAGAGGCTGACGAGCTTCTTCTGCGAGGGGCTCATCTTGTGCATGTCCAGCTCGACCCCGCACTCGTGCGCATTCTGAAATGCGTATGACAGCTCGGCCCCGAACAGCACGATGAACCAACTGAGCTCCAGCAATACAAGGAAAAGGGGCAGGGCCGCGAAACTGCCGTAGACGGCGTTGTACTGGGCCACTCCAACCTGGAAGTAGATGTAGATCCTCTGGACAATGACCAAGATGGTTCCCGCCACAAGGCCGGCCGCAAGGCCTGATGAAGGTTTTACCTGCGTGTTGGGTATGAACATATATAAGAACGCAAGCAGGACCCATATGAGGCAATAGGGGATCAGCTTCACCAATATTGTTATGATGAGGGTGAAAAAGCCGAACCCGATACTGTCGGTGATGGAATGCAGACGTGTCATAACCACGACCGAGACACTGCCGGAAATGATCATCAGGACCGGGGCAATGACCATGATGGCAATGTAGTCGCTGAACTTCCTGCTGAGAGACCTCATTCGTGTCACACCCCAGATATTATTAAATGACTCCTCGATGTTACCGAGAACATTAATGACCGACCATAGGAGCACGATGATGCCGGCACCGGCAAGCAGCCCGCCTTTTGTGGTTTCGAGGAGGCGTCTTGAGAACTCCATGACATACACCACCACCTCCTGATGTTCGGACAGGTCTTCCATAAGGCGCTGCTCAAGCAGCTTCTGGAGCCCGAAACCCTTTGCTATGGCAAAGGCCACCGCAGCTATAGGCACGATGGACATGAGGGAGAAGAAGGTAAGCGCGGATGACCGAAGGGCGCACTCATCGGCCGTATATTTTCTCAAGGTAATGGATAGTATCCGTAAGGAGGCAACGAAAAACCTTTTCATTCCTGTAAGATCATCAAGTGGTACTTCCCACATGCCCTGCTTCAGGAACGACCTGACGGCTTCAAGATAATCAACCTTGCCCTTCATGGATAAGCCCCTCCTCGTCACAATCAAATGCACCCTTCTCCGATTCAAAAAAACCGCAAAGGATGTGATGTGAACATAGACACATCCTTGAACAATTTCTACCACGATCTCGAATCTATGGGTAGTATCATGTCAAGGGCTTGAGAGGTTTAAACCCTTGAATCATGTGCGTGGGGCTGCTTAAGCGGATGGAAGAGAAAGGGGCGTCCGGTCGACAGGACCGGTCCTCGCCCGGGGACTTTTATTATGCGTCTTCTTAGGCGGACGGCTTATCTTCTATGCATACCTCAATGGTGAAGTGGCCGTTGTCCGTTTCGAACGGTATGGCGACGATAGGATGCTTGGTGATGTGGGAGATGGCGTGGTTCTTACCCGTGATCACCGTGGGGATCGCACCCCTGAGTGATCTCCCCATAGCCTCCAGCTTCTGCCGCGCCTGGCCGGATACAATGTTTAAGATCTCGCCCACGGCATCTTTGACTTCATCGTTGATCTCTTTGACCGGCTCACCGAACATATTCCCGACGATGGCGAGGATGCTCTCCTCGGAAAAGCTCACCGAGATGGTGCCCCTGGCCTCGCCGGAAAGCCCCACGATGCCGGACACATCACCGCTTGCAAGGGAGTCCTTCTTAAGAAAGGGTTTGCCCGCCGTTGCCTTGGTAAAGGCCAGCGAAGACAAGACATGCAGTGTCGCTTCTATGAACGGGTTGACGAGTTTGACATCCATACATACCTCTCATGATTATTGCACCACTCTATGCACTGTTAATGCTATCGGCAATGACTTTGAAAAAATGTAGAGTAAAATTGAGTTCCGGCAGAGTTTGCAATCTTCATCCATATAGCGGATCGTCAGGGACTCCAGCTGATGGCCACCTTCGGTGTATAGACAAGCATAGCCCTATCTGTTAAACTTAATCATACAAGGAGAAACAACCATGCCTAATAAATATACCGCTATCACAAAAAAAGAAGGTAAATGGTGGATTGGATGGATTGAGGAAATACCAGGGGTTAATTGCCAAGAGAAAACCCGTAAAGAACTCCTTGAGAGTCTTAAAATTACTCTGAAAGAATCGCTTGAATTCAACAGGTGAAAAAATGAAGATTGATATGAGCAGACTCAGTGAAGCAGAACTCATCGAGCTTAATAATAGGATCGTGGAACGATTGCGATTTCTCAGGCAGATGCGCACACATGAGCAGATGCTTCAGTTCAATATCGGCGAGCGTGTCACTTTTCAACCCGAGGGACAACCGCCGGTTGTTGGAATGCTGACGCGGTACAATAAAAAGACTGTCACTGTCATCACTGATGACGGGCAGCATTGGAATGTATCTCCGCGCTTCCTCAGTAAAGTTGTTTCTGAGGGTATGAAAAATACGAAGAACAATGTAATTCGTTTGAAAAAAGATTAGGGCGTATTCACACCCGACAAAGACCCCATTGGACGGCTTGCAGCCGCAGCAGATATGCACTGTTCTCCATCGCTTGACATGGTCATTTCAATTGACTACAATGTATGAGCCTGCTTGGAGGATATTTATGAAAACTATGGGAATAAGCCAATTCAAGGCACATGCCCTCAAGATATTAGATCAGATTGCCAAGACTCATGAGGAAATTATAATAACAAAACGAGGAAAACCACTCGCACAAATTATTCCATACCGGAATAAAGATAAGAATCCTATTCCGGGTAAATTAGCCGATGCCCTTGTATTTGAGAAAGATATCATCTCTCCCCTTAGTGAAGAGATGTGGGAATCCTGCAAATGAAGTACTTGCTCGATACCCATACATGGATATGGTGGCACATGCACCCACAGAAACTTTCAGAAAAAGTATTATCTCTCATTGGTGATACAACTAAATACAGTGAATTACTCTTATCTGCAATTTCTCCATGGGAATTCAGCAAACTGCTCGAAAAAGGCAGGATCGGTATTTCATATGATCCGGAAGATTGGATTGCTTCAGCACTTGATATGCCAAAACTTAGGCTTGTTCCATTATCTCCGGTAATAGCCTATCGATCAACCGTATTGCCACAACCATTTCATAATGACCCTGCAGATCAAATAATTGTTGCTACCGCCCGCGAAGAGGATGCCACCATCCTTTCAAGAGACGAGAGAATCCTGACTTATCAGCATGCCCAGAGTCTTTGGTGACCCCATACAAAAAACGCAGAACAAAGACCTCTTGGCGAACGCAGCGTTTCCGCCGCGCCTGGTGCTCAATTTCTTTATGAGCCTGAAAAATAATCAGCGGCTGACTCACCCCAGCGGACCGCACATGCGTGCGGCCGCTGATCCGAACGTGTGTGCCGGGCATGGCACAGTTCCACTTCGAGGAACGAGGTCCCGGAACGGTTGAAAGGCGCTAAGCCGTCATGAAGATCCTGAAAGCCGGTGTACTCTATTTCGTGCTCGTATTCGGAGCCAGTTTCATCCTCGGCCCTATTCGTTTACTGTGGGTCGTCCCATATTTCGGCACGAGAATGGCTGAGCTCATGGAAACGCCCATCATGATTGCCGTCATCATGCCTCTTTTCTTGTCTCGAAGGTAAACCGCTTATCTGTGGTTATTGACATTTAATAAAAGACAATTATCAGCATAAGAGATTTGACTCAAGGAGGTGTTCCCATGCTGTTCGATAAACTGAAGATCCGCGATATAACGTTTCGGAACCGGATCGTTGTTTCGCCCATGTGCCAGTATTCGAGCGAAGACGGTTTTGCCAATGACTGGCATCTGGTGCATCTGGGCAGCAGAGCTGTCGGAGGGGCCGGGTTGATCATCACCGAGGCTACGGCCGTGGAAGCGAGAGGCCGTATCAGTCCCAATGATCTGGGTATATGGAAAGACGATCATATCCCGATGCTCCGGCGCATAACCGCATTCATGGAGGCGCAAGGTGCGCTCGCGGGTATGCAGTTGGCGCATTCAGGGCGCAAGGGGTCGACATACAGGCCCTGGGAAGGCGACTCCTCTGTGGATGAACACCATGGCGGGTGGAAGCCTGTAGTTGCCCCCAGCGCGATCCCTTTTTCACCGAACCATGCCGTTCCGGAGGCATTGACGGTTCCGGAGATCGCCGAGACGGTAAGTTCCTTCGCAAAGGCTGCACAGCGGGCCCTCGATGCAGGCTTCAAGGTGATCGAGATCCATGCTGCGCACGGTTACCTCATCCATGAATTTCTTTCACCGGTTGCCAACAAGCGTAGCGATGATTACGGAGGACCGTTCAAGAATCGTATCCGGATGGTATTGGAGGTTGTGCAGGCAGTGCGACGGATATGGCCCGAGGAGTTCCCGGTCTTCGTGCGGATCTCCGCTACCGACTGGCTGGAGCCTGAAGGCTGGGATCTGGAGCAGTCGGTGGAGCTGGCGCGTATCCTCAAAACCGAAGGGGTCGATCTCATCGACTGTTCATCGGGTAATATCGTGCCTGATGTCAAGATACCCGTTGGTCCGGGTTACCAGGTGGTGTTCGCCGAACGCATCCGCAAGGAAACCGGGATCATGACCGGTGCGCTGGGTTTGATAGTGTCGCCTCAGCAGGCCGAGACCGTCATCCGGACCGGGCAAGCCGACGTGGTGGTGATTGCCCGTCAGTTTTTGCGAGATCCTTACTGGCCGCTGCACGCGGCGGCTGAGTTAAAGGAGCAGATCAGCTGGCCTGTACAATACAACCGTGCATCGGTCTAGGGTAGGCGGGTTTTGGGTTTATCACTGTAAAGCATACTCCGATCTTTGAGGAGCACACAAAGGGATATCTTACCACGAAGAGCTTAGCGCAGCATAGCTGCAACCAAAATGGAGCATGAGGTTCGAGCAGACATAGGAGTACTTCACCACGAAGAGCACGAAGGACACGAAGAAAGGAAACCTTTTGAAATAGTGGACCGGTTCAAAGAACCCACGATTGTCCGTTCTGCATTTCTTATATTTTTTTCGTGCGCTTCGTGTCCTTCGTGGTGAGAACAATGGGCTGGGAAAAGGATGCAAGCCATAAAAGTATGCTTCACGGAGAAGAATCGTTTTATTTGTCACGGGCGGCAAGGGACAAGGAAAGAAGCGAAGGCATTGAAACAGAAAGGGGCTTAAACCTTGGTACATCATTCGGATATGAACGTATACAAGATTAAGGCGGCTGTTCTGCGCAGGAAGGGCGGGCCCTTGAAGATCGAATCCCTCGAGATGGAAGGTCCGCGGGATGACGAAGTCCTGGTGCGTATCGTCGCCTCGGGCATCTGCCATACCGATATCGGCTTCCTCGATGACTGGGACGATGCGGACGGCCCGGTGGTGCTGGGCCATGAGGGTGCGGGCGTGGTGGAAATGGTCGGCAGGGATGTAAAGGGTGTCAATACCGGAGATCATGTCGTGCTTTCCTACCAGTCCTGCGGCCGCTGTGATCAATGCAAAAAAGGGCACCCTACGGAGTGCGCACACTTCTATGAGGCGAACTTCGGTTTTAAGCGCCTTGACCACAGCAATGCCCTGCATCGTAGCGGTGTACACGGGCACTTCTTCGGCCAGTCTTCGTTCGCCACCCACTCCCTGGCTACCGAACGCAACCTCGTCAAGGTTCCCAAAGACTTGAGCCTTGAGCTCCTCGCCCCGCTGGGGTGCGGCATGCAGACCGGGGCCGGCACCGTGATGAATTCGCTTAAGGTCCCGACAGGGGCAAGCATCGCCGTCTTCGGTACGGGATCGGTCGGTCTTGCAGCGGTCATGGCGGCCCGCATCGTTAAAGCAGACCCGGTCATAGCCGTGGATATCAATCCCAGGCGGCTCAAACTCGCTCTGGAGTTGGGGGCCACCCACACGATCGACAATCGTCATGAAAAACTCGCCTCCCGCATCACCGGTATCACCGGGGGCGGCGTTGATTTCGTGTTGGAAAACACTGGCGACCCGGAAATGCTCCGGCTGGCGGTAGGCGTGTTGAATCCGCATGGCATTGCAGCGCTCCTCACGGGCGCGAGCGGACCGGATTCTCTGCCGGGAGGGAGGAAGACCCTCGAAATAATCCAAGGCGATGCCGTGCCGCAGCGATTTATCCCGGAACTGATCGCGCTGTATCAAACAGGGCGGTTCCCCTTTGAGCGCCTCGTGAAGTTCTATGGCTTCAGTGAGATCAACCAGGCCATTGATGATTCCAGGCACGGCCGCACCATTAAGCCTGTGCTGCGGATCAGTTAAGAGGAGGAGCTGAAATAATGAAGATGAAATGACTTACACGTGTCTGAGAATATCTTCCAAATCAGTTTTGATCTTTTCCTTTTCTTCTTTCTCAGCCGATTCAGTCAATACCTTAAATAATTCTCTCAATTGATTGCTGATGATTTCTTCATCCCCTGGGGTCATAGATAGATTCTCCTGTGGTGTACTCATTCATGTTATCGTCAAAATGGCGTTTTCGATAACAACAAAAAATTAAAATGAGATGAAAGGACTTGAACCATGACGAATGGCCCGGTCGGATGGATTCCCGAGAAAGGCTTCATTATCTATGAGTTTGTGGTTGACGGATTGCCGGCAATAGGGTGGAACATGGAATAATGTGAATAAGGAACTGGAGGTAACACCATGTTGATCGTCATGCATCATAAGGCGCTTGACAAGCAGATCAAGGCAGTCATGGACGCTGTTGAGCGCATGGGGTTGACGGCCAAACCCATCCCCGGCAGCGAGCGTACCGCAATAGGCGTCCTGGGTAACAAGGGCTATGTCGATGATACGAATATCCGCGGTCTTCCCGGGATCAAAGAGATCATCCATGTCTCAAAACCCTACAAGCTGGTTTCCCGGGACTTCCACCCCCGCGCCACGATCATCAAGGTGGGAAGGCATGAGATCGGTGAAGGCAAACGCCCGATCGTCATCGCCGGGCCCTGCGCCGTGGAGAGCGAAGAACAGATCCTCAAGACCGCTGCTGCAGTAAAAAATTCCGGTGCGGATATGCTGCGCGGCGGTGCCTTCAAGCCGCGCACCGGCCCGCACACCTTCCAGGGCCTGAAGGAACAAGGGCTGAAGCTTCTCGCTTTGGCCAAGAAAGAGACGGGCCTGCCCATTGTCACCGAGGTGATGAGCACTGAGAATGTTGAGCTCGTCGGGGAATATGCCGACATCCTTCAGGTGGGAGCCAGGAACATGCAGAATTTCGATCTCCTGACGGAGCTCGGGCGCATCCACAAACCGATCCTACTCAAGCGTGGCATGAGTGCCACGGTGGAGGAGTTTCTGGCCGCAGCGGAATATATCTATGCCGGAGGGAACCACCAGATCGTCCTGTGCGAGCGCGGCATCCGGACCTTTGAGACAGCGACGCGCAACAGCCTTGACCTGTCCGTAATCCCTCTCATCAAGGAACTGACCCACCTCCCTGTGATCGTGGATCCCTCGCATGCCACCGGGCGAAGGAGCCTTGTTCCGCCCATGGCAAAGGCGGCCCTGGTGGTCGGCGCAAACGGGATCATGGTGGAGGTTCACCCCGAGCCGGATAAGGCCCTGTCCGACGGCCCCCAGTCTCTTACCATTCCCGGATTCGAGAAACTCATGGATGAAGTCAGAAAATTAGATACCTTCCTGGGGTATTGATGGCTTGAAAGATGGTGCCCGGCCCTGATTTCTCTCCCATGGAATAACAAACCTCGTATGATTTCTTGTGCAGAGGTCCTCACGATCTCGTAGCGTACCTGATGACACCCATGTCTAGCATGTCTTTGAGCTGCCGGAGCGGGATTGCATTTGGCTGTATCTGATGAATACAACTAATGTGATCGTTGTTATCAGGAGTCTGTGTCCCCAAAGCAGTGCCAAGATCATGCGAAGGAGCTTGAATGTCGTTTTCAGGCCGATGAGAGCCACCAGGACAATCGCCGCCGGTTTTACGATGTCGTTGAGCACCTTAAACCTGCGCCCCAGTTCTTTCTTGATTTCCATGAGCTCCATGACCATGTCATTAATGTCTTTTCTCAATTTCTTTTCAGCCATCTCATGTCCTCCCGCGCGCGAATGAGATCGGTTCTTACCTTGCCCAATTTTTTCTGCGCAAGCCGCAGGCCCGTCAAACCAAGGATCAGACCGCTCAACAAAAGGATGGTCGTTACAATCAGTGCCGATACCCATGGCAGAAACCACGTATTCAGCAGCAGCACCAGGGTAACCAGAGAAAAGATTCCCGCAAGTGCCACGAGCACCGCTCCGGCAATTCCCAGGATGAGTGCCGGGATGCCGGTCTTGACAGCTTCCTGAGCCACCTGTTTCACATACGATTTTTCTTTGGAGAAAAAACTCCTGACCAGGCTGAAAAACCGCACAATCAGCCTGAACGTGGATCCCTCTTCAGATTTTCCCATGGTACCTCCCCTTCAACGTAATAATGAAGATCCTGTCGAACATAGAACCTATGCTATGCCTTACATTTTATATTTCTTCAATGATAATGGGGAGGGTGAGGTGATGCAGGAAGTTGTCATGAAACGTTTCTAACGAAAAATACCAAGTTTGTCTCTTGACATGCCCTCTGAACTCATCCAAATATAGGTGCAATTGTTTTCCCAGCATGACGACAGGGAGAGGAATGGTGAAGATGAATCTTTTTAAGCATACTGACCTTGCACTCCTCCTCCTATGCCTTACTACCATTGACAGACGCCCGTCGATTTTAGGTTGTCCATAATAATTTAAATAAGACGATAATCTAAAGGCCGTGGGCGATAAAGTCCATGGCCTTTTTATTTTATACGAAAGGAGAATGATATGGAGGACAGACAGCAAAAGGTATTCATCTTCGACACCACCCTTAGAGACGGCGAGCAATCTCCCGGCTGCAGCATGAACCTGGATGAGAAGCTCCATCTGGCGCGCCAGCTTGAAAAGCTCGGGGTCGACATAATAGAAGCCGGATTCCCGATAGCATCCGAGGGCGACTTTGCATCCGTAAGGCAGATCGCCCGCGAAATAAGGGGGGTGCAGATTGCAGGGCTTGCGCGTGCCAACTTCAAGGATATAGACCGCGCCTGGGAGGCCATCAAGGATGCCGCTGATCCGCGCATCCATACGTTCATATCTTCTTCCGACATCCACCTCAAATATCAGCTGAGGAAATCAAGGGAAGAGGTGTTGAAAGAGGCCTGCGACGCGGTGAGGCATGCGTGCGGTTATACGAAGAACGTTGAGTTCTCTCCCATGGATGCCACACGAAGCGACCGGACATATCTGTGTGAAATGGTGGAGGCTGTCATTGCCTGCGGGGCTACCACGGTCAACATCCCGGATACGGTCGGGTATGCCATACCCGAAGAGTTCGGCGCATTGATCGCCCATCTGTTCGATAAGGTGAAGAATATCCAGCAAGCGATTATTTCCGTTCACTGCCACAACGACCTCGGCCTGGCGGTTGCCAATTCTCTGGCCGCACTACGAAACGGCGCCAGGCAGGTTGAATGCACGATCAACGGCATCGGTGAGCGGGCGGGGAATGCGGCCATGGAAGAGGTCGTCATGGCGGTTGCGACGCGCAAAGACCTGTTCGGACTCTATACCGGTATCAAGACCGAGAACCTCTACCAGACTTCCCGGCTGCTCACCCAGATTACCGGGGTCAGGGTTCAGCCGAACAAGGCCATTGTCGGTGCCAATGCCTTTGCCCATGAATCCGGCATCCACCAGGACGGCCTGATCAAGGAAAAGCTCACCTATGAGATCATGACCCCGCAGTCCGTGGGTATGCCTGACAGCCACATCGTGCTGGGAAAGCATTCCGGGCGGCATGCCATCACCAGGCACCTCAAGCACCTTGGGTATGACCTGAGCGATGAAGAGCTGAACCGGGTCTTTGTCCGCTTCAAGGAACTAGCCGATGTGAAGAAGGAAATCTTCGATGAAGATCTCGAGACCATCCTCTACGAAGAGGTATTGAGGATTGAAGAGAAGTATAAGCTTGTCTATCTCAACGTGGTGAGCGGAAATGTTGCTATTCCCACCGCTACTATGCAGTTGGAGATCGACAAAGAAACCGTTCAGGATGCAGGATTCGGTGTGGGCCCTGTGGATGCCACCTTCGATGCCATAAAAAAGATCACCAAGACCGGCTATGATTTGATGAAGTACACCGTCAATGCAGTAACCGGCGGTACGGATGCCCAGGGTGAGGCGGCAGTGCAGCTGAAATACAAAAACCGCTCCGTAGCAGGTCACGGTGCACACCCTGATGTCCTCGTAGCCTCTGCCAAGGCCTATATCAATGCGCTGAACCGCATCGAGTGGCTCAAGAAAGACGAGGAGAGTGAACCGGGAAAACTATAGAGCATGTATCGGGCATGGTCTTTGGTGCAGGCCGGCGGGCCATGCGTTTAGCGATGCTTCATAAAAGTTGTACACCTCGTGTAGGAGCGCCTTCAGGCGCGACCGGCTGTCGCGGCTAAAGCCGCTCCTACAGGATCAATCTCTCAAATGCTATATCCGACTATCCGGCCCGTTACAGGTGCTTCACGTAGATGATCTTGCTGTCCCCCGGCGAGTAATAATCTTTTAGCGTCGCCTCCGGGTTGTAGCCGGCATTGAGGTAGAAGCCCTGGGTGGGCTTGTAGAGGTCTCTGGAAGATGTCTCAATGTAGACGCGCATGCCGCCCATCTTTCTTATCTTCTTTTCAGTCCTTTTGAGCAGCCCTCTGCCGATGCCCAGACCCTGGTGATCTTTGTGCACTGCGATCCAGTAGAGATCGAAGCTGCCATGAGTACAAGGGATGCGGCCGTAGCAGGTATACCCCAACACCTTGCCGGAGAAGTCTTCACAGAAGAGAAAGAGATAGTCGCTGATGCTTTCCCCGGACAGGCCCGCATCCACAAGTTCTACCGCAACCTCGATTTCCTCGGGTGTGAAGAAACCGGTGGACTCAACAATTGCATGAACGGTTTTTCTATCAGCTGGGACCACACGGGCTCGGTAGGTGAATTTCATGATCTCTCTTGCCGCCTTGGCGCGGGTGCTCCCGGTCACTTGCGCAGGGCATCCTGGACAATGCGTGCTATCATCTTGTAGTAGGGGACCCCGGCCTTTTCGGATGCCGCCATGAAACCGCCGTTCGGTGAGATGCACGGGTTTGCATTTATCTCGAGGACCCAGGGTTTGTTATCGGCGTCCACCCGGACATCCACCCGTGCATAACCCCTCAGATCAAAGCTTTCCCAACACTTCTGCGCTATACATTTGAGCTCTGAGAGCATCGGTGCATCCTCGGGCGGGAAGTCGAGAACCCTCGTCGTACCCTCATATTCAGGTGAGCCTTCGATCCACTTGGCCTTGTAGTCCACTATTTTGGGCATGTGTTCCGCATAGTCAAAGGTTATCTCAGCCGGCGGAAGGGCCTGGGCGCCATCCGTGTCGGCAAGCAGTGCAAGGTTGATCTCCCGGCCGTCTATATAACGTTCCGCAAAGCACGGCTTACCAAGTTTCTGGGCCTTCTGCAGCAGAAGCCCCATGAGCTCGGCCAGGTCACGCACCTCCACCACGGAATCACTATCGAGCCCGATTGATGCATCCTCCCACTGGGCCTTTATAATATACTGGCTGGGGAAGGGGGGCTCGCATTCAATCTGCTTGCCCGGCACGACCCACTCCGGAGTGGGTATGTCCATGAGCCGCATCCACCTCTTGGCGAGCACCTTGTTGGAGGTGATGAACATGGCCTCTGCACCGGCCCCGGTATATGGGATTTTCAGATGGTCAAGGTACGAGCAGGCCAGGTGAATGAGCTGACCGTCACCGTTGATGCACTCCACCAGATTGAACACACACACAGGATTAATCTTTTTCAGCTTTGAGGCGAAAGACTTCTTGCCGAGATCAAAGGGCATGATCTGGGTCACATACCCCATCTTTTTCAGTTCTTCGTCGACCGCTTCCACCTGGTCCAAAACATCCTGATCGTCGGGGTTGGCATCTTCCGGGACAGGATGGTGGAGGATTACAACGGTAGGGTTCATGGCTTGGCTCGGTTGATCCTCGATATGGCGCTTTGCACGATACGCCCGATGAGATCATGGTATGAAATATTGAAGAGCCTACATATGATCGGCAGATCGGAATGGACCGGGTTGAGGCCCGCCAAGGGATTCACCTCGATGAAGTTGGGCCGTCCTAGGCTGTCCATGCGGATGTCCACCCTCCCTCCGTCCCTGCATCCAAGGGCTTTCCACGATTTAAGCGCAAGATCGGTGCATGCATGGACGGCTTTCTGATCAGGGATGGTGTAATCGATGATCTCTTCGTAATTCGACTTATTGTGGAAAGAATAGATCTTCTCACCTTCATGGTGCTTCCTGAACAGGACCTCCATAACGCCTATTACTTGCGCCTCCTGACCAGTTCCTACGATGCCTGCAGTAAATTCCCGCCCGGGCAGGTAAGTCTCCACGAGCACTGGTTGGTTGAACTCTTCCAACAGATGTGTACATAGTACAGAGAGTTGTTCCCTCGTGTCAACCTTTGATGAGTCATTAATGCCCTTTCCCGTACCTTCGGCCACGGGTTTGGCAAAGAGAGGGAAGGGCAGGGTTATCAAATCCGCTTCGGCGCTTGCTTCGATCACAACGAAGTCCGGAGTGTGTATCCCGGCTGCGCGGATGACGGTCTTGGTCATGCCCTTATGCAATGTGAGCGAGAGCACGAATGGATCGGAGAACGTGTAGGGTATCCGGTAGGCATCCAGCAGGGCAGGGACCACGGCCTCGCGTCCGATGCCGTGCATACCCTCGGCGATGTTGAACACCAGGTCCCACCTGTGGCCTGCAGAGAGTCTCTTTACGAGCTGCTTGACGTTGCCGATGCGGTCGGTTGTGTGCCCCAGGGCTGCAAGCGCCTCATCGATCCCGTCGATGGTGTCGATGCGGTCGAACTCGGCGGTCTCCTCGTAGCTGTAACCCTCTTTCAGGTAGTCGTCCCTGAGATCGTAGGTGATGCCGATGTTCATATCTTCTAAGGTGCTGCAGGGCATTCAGTGCGTTTATCCGGATATCTGAACATCCTGCCCTCGTAGTTTCTCAAGATGACCTCGTCGGCATCGCGACCCTGATAGTAATCGGGCAGGAGCGGTATCTTTCCGCCTCCGCCGGGTGCATCCACCACATAGTGCGGGACTGCATAGCCCGAGGTGTGCCCCCTCAAGCCCTCGATCATCTCGATGCCTTTTTCAATGGTTGTTCTGAAGTGTGAGGAGCCGAGGATGGGGTCGCACTGATAGAGATAATACGGCCTTACACGGATCTTCAGAAGGCCGTGGAACAGGGCCTTTAATGTCTCTACATTATCGTTGATGCCTTTGAGCAGAACGGTCTGGCTGCCGAGCGGTATGCCGGCATCTGCCAGAAGATTGCATGCAGCCTTTGTCTCAGGGGTCAACTCATCGGGATGGGTAAGGTGAATGCTGATCCAGAGCGGCTGATACTTCTTCAGGATATTCAGCAGACGTGCCGTCATTCTCTGCGGCAACACGACGGGCACCTTGGTCCCGATCCTGATGACCTCGACGTGCGGTATGCGGGAGATGCTGGAGAGGAGATAGTCCAGATGGCCATCCGTCATGGTCAGAGGGTCTCCGCCGGAAAGGAGGACATCTCTGATCTGGGGGGTTCCCTCGATATAGGCGATGGCCTGCTGCCACTGGGTGATGCTTGCCTTAAACTTGCCATGGTTGCCCACCATGCGCGACCGGGTGCAGTATCTGCAGTAGGTGGAGCAGAAACCCGTGGTCAGGAACAGGGCGCGGTCGGGGTAGCGATGGACCAGCCCGTGTACAGGGCTCTGGTTCTCCTCACCCAGGGGATCTTGGGCTTCGCCCGCTGATGACAGAAATTCATCGCCGACAGGGACTACTGCGCGCCTGAGGGGTTGTAGCGGATTTGTCTGGCTGAGCAGGCTCGCATAGTAGGGAGTTATCCGCAGCGGCAGGCCGGATGTATGTCTTATGATACCGCTGTACTCACCGTGTGTGAGGTTGATGATCCGCTTTATCTGCTCGAGGTCGGTAATGCTGTTGCGGATCTGCCAGTGCCAGTTGGACCAGTCGGCCTCGTTCGCCTTAGGGAAGAACTCATGAAGGAAACGGCGGGAATGCTGGCTGACAGGTATGCGGCCTACGATGGATAATTTCCGCGCAGGCTCGGTTTTGAACAATAGGTCTTGGACGAGGGCGCGTGATATCGATGGGGGCTCCTCGGGTGGTTCGGTACCTAAGGGATCGGGATCATCAATGGGAACAGACACTGCCGGACCGTTGTGCTTCATTTCGTAACTCCTCCTTTGGTGAAATATCGGCACGATATTTTTCGATGATGAATAATAATTGCTGAAAAAATAGGATTACATCGGGTGGTTAGGTTTGCATGCCCGAGAGTGACTATCATCTTACTCGTCGTCAATGCGGTGCGGCATCTTTTAATGGTGCCGCCAACTTCCAAAATGAATGTCCATTCACTCTCATCGCGCCCTCTAGTGCCTGTCCTTCAAAACGGTCTGTTTCCCATCTTCTATGAGCCGGTGCTCTGAATTTTCTTTTAGACGTTCTTATAAAAATTGCAAGCAAGAAATGCAAAAAAATAAAAAAAAATTTTCAGCAGATTCGTAATGACTCTATGACTTGTTCTTGACCACCTTTTGCTGTGTGAGAACATATGCGTTGTATGGTATTGATGAACAGTACCATCAAGATCACATTTACGGGGTCATGACATGCAAGGGGAGAATCTCGACAAACTTACCATAGAAAGAACCGTCAAGGATAAACATGCCAAACGCAGATTCAAGGCATCATTCATGGTCCTGTTCATTGCACTGGGGGTGGTCCTTGTCATCATTTTCTCATGGATGTTTTTATCCAGCGGCCCTGAGGTCAAGGTCGCAAGCGTATCGGAAGTCTACCCTGCACAGCTACTCTCAAAGCTTAATGCGAGCGGGTATGTGGTGGCACAGCGTAAGGCGGATGTCGCAGCAAAGATCACGGGCCAGCTGGTCGCCCTCATGGTCCAGGAAGGCAGCCTGGTGAAAGAGGGGCAGGTGATCGCACGGCTTGAGAACGAAGATACAAAAGCCCTTGTAGACCAGGGCACCGCGAACCTTAATCTCGCCAAGGCAAAGGTTTCCCAGGCCAAGGCCGACCTGGACAATGCGACCCTGGAATATGATCGTAGAAAGGAGCTCGTGAAGTCGGGTGCGATATCTAAGTCCGAGTTCGATGCGGCCCAGGCGCGTTACCTTGGCTCCAGGGCTTCTTTTGAGGCTGGTCAGGCCGAAGTGAAATCAAGCGCTGCAGCACTGAAGAACGCTCAAGTCTCTCTGTCGTATTCCGAGATAAAGGCCCCCTTCGATGCCGTGGTCCTCACCAAGAACGCCGATGTGGGAGACATCATCACCCCCTTAGGCGCTGCCGCCAATGCCAAGGCGGCAGTGGTCACGATCGCCGACCTGTCTTCTTTGCAGGTGGAAGCAGACGTGTCCGAGGCCAATCTCTCCATGGTGCATGTGGGGCAGCCATGCGATGTGAGCCTTGATGCATTGCCCGGCGTAAGGTTCCAGGGTGTGGTTGATACCATTGTCCCTACCGTGGACAGGTCCAAGGCCACGGTCATGGTCAAGGTCCGCTTTCTCACCCACGATCCGCATATCCTTCCCGAGATGAGCGCCAAGGTCGGCTTCCTCACCCAGCCACTGAACTTAGATGAGCAGAAGCCCCGCATCATGGTGAGCAGCACCGCGGTTTCGCGTTCGGATAAGGGCATGTATGTCTTCCTTGTCCGTGAAGAAAGGGCCCGCAGGATCAATGTGCACACAGGCCGGAGAATCGGTGACATGGTGGAGGTCCTTGACGGGCTCAAGCCGGGCGATGCCGTGGTTGTAAACCCGCCCAAGGGTCTGAGGAACGGAACAAAGGTCACCATACTCCAGCAGTAAGAGCATAATATATTACGATGATGAACATAGCCTGCACATGGACCTCTCACCCTGTTTCTCTCTTCATAATGTATGGGGAGAGGGGACTGGTATGAACATGGATAAGACACCGCCCATTGTCGAGATCCGTAACGTCTCCAAGTCCTACCGGCGCGGGAGCATACCAATACCCGTGCTTACGGATATCACCTTCGACATCGCCAAAAGCGAGTTCCTCGCCATTATGGGCCCATCCGGGTCCGGCAAGAGTACGCTCCTGAACCTGATCGCAGGCATCGATCATGCGGATACCGGCTCCATCATCGTCGGGGGCCAGGACATCACCGACATGACCGAGACGGAGCTTGCCAGGTGGCGCTCAGGCAATGTGGGCTTCATCTTCCAGTTCTACAACCTCATCCCGGTGCTCACCGCATTCGAAAACGTGGACCTGCCTCTGCACCTGACCGGCCTTTCCAAGCGACAGAGGCGTGAGCATGTGGAGATGGCGCTCCATATGGTGAACCTCGATGACCGGTTGGACCACTACCCGGGACAGCTCTCCGGCGGAGAGCAGCAGAGGGTGGCCATTGCCAGGGCGGTCGTCATCGACCCGGTCATCCTGGTGGCGGACGAGCCCACAGGCGATCTGGACCGCAAATCCGCCGAAGACGTGCTTAACCTTATGGAGCGATTGAACACCGAGCTTAAAAAGACCATCATCATGGTTACGCATGACCCGCATGCCGCCCAGCGTGCGCGTGTCATGAAACACCTGGAAAAGGGCGTCTTCAACTCTATATGATTATCCCCAGGATGATCATGAAGAATGCATTCAGGCGCAAGGTGAGGACGTCGCTCACCATCTTCGCCATGGCAATAGCCATCCTCGCCTTCGGGTTATTGCGAACCGTCATCACCACCTGGTATCTGGGCCTTGAGATCTCCTCGGCCTCCCGGCTCATCACACGAAATGCAGTATCGCTGATCTTTCCGCTTCCGTTGTCTTACTATGACAAGATCAGGCATACACTCGGTGTCAGAGAGGTCTCCTATGGGAGTTGGTTCGGTGGCATCTATATCAGCGAGAAGAACTTGTTTGCCAGCTTCGCGGTGGAGCCGAAGAGCTACCTGGATCTCTATCCCGAGATCGTCCTTTCCGGGCCTCAGAAGGCGGATTTTATCAGAGACCGGCGCGGCTTCATTGCAGGGAGGAAGCTCTCTGAGCGCTTCGGGTGGCATCTCGGAGATGTGGTTACCCTGAAAGGGACCATCTATCCGGGAAACTGGGATTTTGTGCTTCGGGGCATATACAAGGGTCGCGACAAAAACATCGATGAGACACAGTTTATATTTCACTGGGACTACCTCAATGAGACCGTGAAGAAGACGTTTCCCTCCATGGCCGACCAGGTGGGATTCTACCTGATCGGTCTCACCGATTCCCACATGTCCGCCGACGTGGCGGTCGAAGTGGATAAGATGTTCAAGAACTCGCCCGCCGAGACGCTGACCGAGACGGAAAAGGCCTTCATTATGGGATTCATCTCCATGATAGAGGCCATCGTGACGGTCATCCAGGTCGTCTCCTTCGTGGTCATTATCATCATCCTGGCTGTGGTGGCCAACACCATGGCCATGACCACCAGGGAGAGGATAGGCGAGTATGCAGTCCTCAAGACCCTTGGCTACTCGGGCCTTAACATAGCAACCCTCATCATGGGTGAGGCCTTTGTAATCTCTTTTTTGGGAAGCCTGCTCGGCATTGTGTTCACTTTTCCCGTGGCACATTATTTCAGCACTGCCCTCGGCACCTACTTCCCGGTGTTCTATGTAAAGTCATCTACGGTCCTTTTTGATCTCGGCGTGGCGGCTATCGTAGGCGTTGCCGCCGCTGTCATCCCCATCAGGCAGGCCATACACATCCGTATTGCAGACGGGTTACGGAGGATCGGCTAGATGGCGGTGCCCTTATCCTACAGCTTCCGCAATCTCTGGACCAGGCGGCTCACCACCTTCCTGACCGCCTCGGGCATGGCGCTTGTGGTCTTTGTCTTTGCCACCATATTGATGCTTGCCGAAGGCCTGCAGAAGACGTTGGTGGCGACAGGTTCCTTTGACAATGTAGTCGTACTGCGCAAAGGCTCCAACAGTGAGGTGGACAGCGGAATCGAACGGGACAAGGCCTCGGTTGTAGAGACATTGCCGCAGATCGCGACGGATAAGGCGGGCGACCCGTTAGTGGCCAAGGAAGTGGTCATCCTCATCACACTCCCCAAGAAACAGGGCGGTTCGTCGAACGTCACCATCAGGGGGATCGGCGATGATTCACTTCAACTTAGGCCCCAGGTCAGGCTCGTCCAGGGGCGCATGCCGCGGCCCGGCCTTGCCGAGATGGTCGTGGGGTCAAGCCTTTCCACGCGGTTCAGCGGGCTCATTTTCGGCTCATACTTGCGATGCGGCCTGATGAGCTGGAGGATCGTCGGTATCATGGATGCAGGCAACACGGCCTTCAGCTCAGAGATCTGGGCGGATGCGAACCAGGTCATGCAGGCCTTCAGGAGGCCGGTGTACTCTTCCATCATCTTCAAACTTGCCGATGTGGTCAAATTCGACGCTGCCAAGTCCCTCATCGAGGGCGACCCGCGCCTGAGCCTCCAGGCAAAGCGCGAGACCAAGTTCTATCTCGATCAGTCCGAGGTCATGGCCAAGTTCTTAAAGATCCTCGGTGTCTCGCTGACCGTGATCTTTTCACTCGGCGCCGTCATCGGCGCCATGATCACCATGTATGCCGCAGTTGCGAACCGCACCGGAGAGATCGGGACATTACGGGCCTTAGGGTTCCAGCGCAGGGCCATTTTGCTCAGCTTCCTCATGGAGTCGCTCTTCTTAGGCATCATCGGCGGGGGCCTCGGGCTTTTCTTTGCCTCGTTCATGCAGCTCATCACTATCTCTACCTTGAACTTCCAGACCTTTTCCGAGCTTGCCTTCAAGTTCGCCCTCACACCGGCCATCATTGCAGAGTCGTTTGCCTTCGCAGTGATCATGGGCCTTGCAGGCGGCGTGCTGCCGGCACTGCGTGCCTCGCGCATGAACATCGTGGAGTCGCTCAGGACGAGCTGATAACTAAAGACGTCCGTCGGCCCTTTGAGCCCTTCATGCGTTGCCGCATCTTTCGAGGTTGGCGCTGATGAGTGGCACGGGCAAAGCCTGAAAGGCTTGCCCGTGTGTCGTGATTACCGAGGAAAGACCTATCCTGGTTTCAGACTCACAGGGAAACATGCTCTATGACTGATTGTTAGCTTGTATGAATTATCTATCCCACGGGCAAGGCCTTCGGCCTTGGCCCGTGCCACCCAGTGATTTTTTTATCTTGGCCACCCCACCCGCCCTTAATTGCGCAATGACAGAGAACCGGCGGGTTTCACGAACGCTGCAATCACTTTGGAAAACATACTGAAGATCTCAAGATAAGATTCACGATTAATCTCCAAAAAATGAAACTGATCATTTATCGCAGTTATGTTCACTACGAGCAAAGCGATAATTTTGAGTTATAATCAACAGTGGGCATTATTCAAATTGAGCTTTAAATATGCAGCGGAGTACATTGGCAACTATAAGTTGATATATTGATTTGTCATTTAATCTCGTTTGGGGTTAATTCCCCTTAGCTTGCTACGAAAGGCCTATTCCTTATAAAGGCTTTTGATACCCCGTAGCTTGCTGCGGGGTAGTTCATTTCTTTATGGATTTGTTTTATAATATTGGGATGCAGAGACCGTAAGGGGAGAAAGAGATGGCCGATAGGAAATATCAAGAAGAAATAATAGAGTGTTATAGGAGAATTCAACAAGAAATATTGGAGGCCGAGAGGAGAGGTCAACTAAGCAGAATAGATGACTTAAGGAAAGCTCAAGAAGCAATAAATTACCAATATAGAAACTTTATATATGGAACCGGGAGGAGAGATCAGCCAGAAAAAATAGATGCCGAGCTGAGAGCTTTGTATGAAAAAGAGGAAACCGAGCGGAGAGCGCAACAAGAAAAAGAGTGGGCTGAGATGAGCCCTAAAGAAAAAGAGGACAAGCTGAAAGCGCAACAACAAAAAGAGGCCGAGTTGAAAGTTCAAGAAGAGGAGGCTGACAGGAGAGCTCAACAAGAAATAATAGAGGCTTACAGGAGAGCTCGGGAAATATTGGAGGACGAGAGGAGAGGTCAACCAGAAAGAACAGGGGACTGTAGCAGAGCTCTAGGAGAATACGCAGATGCCTTGTATAGAGCTTCAAAATATTGGGCCGAGAGGAGAGGTCAACCAGAGAGGATAGGGGCCGAGCTGAGAGCTATATTAAAAGAAAAGTGGGCTGAGATGAGCCCTAAAGAAAAAGAGGCGGCTGAACTGAGAGCACAACAAGAAAAGGAGGAGGAGGAGGACGAACGGAGAGTTCAAAAATATAAAGAGGAGATGGATCGGGAGGTAGAGCGGTTAAAAGCAGTAATAGAGGCTCATAAGAAAGATCAAGAAGAAATATCAACCGAGCAGTTAAGAGCAATAATAGATGCTAATAAGAAAGATCCTGAAGAATTATATCCCCCCGAATTAGAATCTTTAGAAGAATTAATAGAGGCTTATAATAGACGTCCAAACGAAGGATTGATGAAATCCTTGAAATTAAGAATGCTGGATTATAATATAAACTTTCAAAAATCAATGTCGCCCGAAAGGGAAGTAGTGGTATGGTCAATAATAAATAAACATATTAATGCTCTTCGTATTAAGCGCCAACAAAAACGTGTATATGATGATTACGGCATACTTGGTGACACGAAGTGGGAAGAAGAACTTCATTATTTTTATGATAAGGTGTTAAAACCAGAATATGAAAAATATTATTATACTGAGACAATAGTCACCTTGACCCCTATTTATGCTGATGTAGTAGAGATTATTAACAAAGAAATAGATGCCTTATCAGCCAAAGTCCCAGCCTCAGAAGTTGATATTGAGTCATTAAGCCCAGTTGGTTTTGAGTCATATTGCGCACAGATTCTGAGAGATTCTGGTTGGAATGCATCTACAACAAAGGGTTCCAGTGATCAAGGAGTTGATATAGTTGCAACAAAAAATGGTATTAAGGCAATATTCCAATGCAAGAAATTATCTTCACCAGTTGGGAATAAAGCTGTGCAAGAAGCTACTGCAGGAAAAGCTTATTACGTTGCTGATATTGGGTTTGTAGTGAGCAATGCGGAATTTACTCCTGCAGCAAGAGACTTAGCGAACAGCACTGGGATAAAATTGATACATTATAGTCAACTGAATGACCTTGAGCGTCATATAAAAAAATAACCAAATACTTATGATCCTCAACCGTTGATTACGCAAAAGGATTATCGGTTATATAAGCATCGAGAAACTGTATAGTTCGTGCCATTGGCCACGGTCTGATATGAAGTGTCTGAATGCGTAGGTTTTAACACGAGATCTTCACTATTCAGGCATCCTGAAGCCGTGATGAAATAGCAGGAATCATTGGTATGAGAACATCGTCTCTGAACCCTTCTTCCCGACCCGATATGACGATCTGAATGGACCCGCCGGATTTCCAGCTGGGATAACTTGAGGTGTTCACTCCGTCTGAGGGTTGACGGGCTCCGGTTCCGACTTTCTTCCCCTGATTCCCTTCTGCCGATGTTGAACATAGGCATCCCGGAGCGCCACATAGGGATCAAGGGCCGCCTCTTTGAGAGATTCATAATCCCCGATGGCCAGGGATGTGGCGTTCACCTCTTCATATCCCCTGATTCCGAGCGACACATACCAGGGACTTATATACGAGTCTAGATACAGGAAATAATCGCCCGCTTTACCTATGGTATCCCTGGGGCTGGAAGGGCCGAGTACCGGCCAATCGATGTAGAATCCGTGACCTATCCCGTAGGAGGCAAGGGTGAGGCCCATGTCGGTATCCTGTTTCGGGAGATCGAACACCTTGCTTGAAGCGGGATCGAAAAATCCGGCAATACCTATGGTGGTGTTTACGCCGAAGCGGCCAAGTTCGGTGGCTGCATCGCGAAGATCCGCCTGAAGCAGGTAGTTGACAAAACGGATCGGAAATTCGACATTGAAAAAGAAATTCTCCACGCTTATCCGGGCGCCTTCGGGAACAACCGTGCTGTATCCTTGAGCCACGGGTTTGAGCAACCAGAAATAGAACTTATCGTTGAAGAGGTACATGGCCCTGTTGAAGGGCTCCAGCGGATCTGCAATCGTCACCGGCTCTTCTTCCTGAAGGGGCTGTTCCTCTCCGGAAGAGGGGAGAACCGACTGGGACGGTGAAGCCACCTCTTGCTGTCCTAAGGGAAGAGGGCGGTTCACATTATGGGCGCAGCCTGCAGCCAGAAAGGCGAAAAACACGGCCACTAAGACGAAAAGCTTCTTGGTACATATAACTCTCATCAATATTTTATTAGGATAAAAATGAAAAAAGTAAAGTCTCACTGCTCCTTCACCTTTTTCCTCAGGATCTCCAGGAGCTTCTCAGGCGAATTTTTTGCCAGGATCTCATTGAACTGGGTACGGTAGTTCAATACGAGACTCACGTTTTCCACAACCACATCGTATACCTTCCAGGTGCCGTCCTTGAGGATCATCCTGTAGGAGATGGAGATTTCCTTTGATGAGGTGACGATCCTGGTCTGGACTTCCACTTGGTTTTCCGAGAGAGGGGCTTCTTTAGCATAGACAACCTTCTCATTGGTATAGGAAAGGATCTTGTCGATGTAGGCCTTTTCCAGCACCTGCTCAAAGAGATGAGTGAATTCCTTCTGCTGATCGGGATTCAACAAGCTCCAGTTACGCGCCAGGGTCCGCCTGGAGAATTCGGCCTCATTGAACATGTCTTTGTAGATCGACCGCAGTCTCTCTTTCTTGATCTCCTTGGCAGACTCGGATTTAAGCGCAGGGTCGCGCAGGACATCGAGCACCTTGTTCACCTCTACCCGTACCGTGTCGAGCGGTACGCCCGCATGGGCCGGAACCGATGAGAGCAAGAACATCAGAATACTTACGAGAGCGATCTGTCTTTTCACGAATTTAACCCCCCTCATTGTTTTGAATCCTTGGTTTTCACCTCGCCGAAGGCAGACTTGCCGATGAGGTCTATGAGATCCACGGGCGGCTGCGTCTCGATGATGCTCCCGCCTGGTTTGAGGAGTGCGCCTGCGCCTCCTGGGTCTATGCTCAAGTACTCATCTCCTATGAGGCCTTCGGTCTTGATGGAGGCGATGGCATCATCATAGATCCTTATACCATTCCGGATTTTTATTTCCACCACCGCCTTTTGCTGCTGCGGGTCCATGGTGAGTCCTTCGACTCGTCCGATCTCAATGCCCATCATCTCCACGGGGTTGCCGACCCTCAGGCCGGATACCGAGGTGAATTGTGCCTTGAGGGGTTAGGAGTTGTCGCTCAAGAAAGATACATGGCCGAGATTCACGGTCATGTACCCTATGCAGGCAAGTCCGAGAACGACAAAGATCCCGACTGTTGTCTCCATGGCATACTTTTTCATGTGCTTATCCCCCCGGCCGGGCATTGCATCCGGCTGATTTCTTTGAGCTGAGATTCTGCGGAAGCTATGACGGCATTTATGTCTGCAATGGGTTGGCCCTGGGCAAGCCCGGCAAGGACAGTGAATTCGGCGCACTCCCCCGGGGCAGCTCGCCTGCTGGCTCCCGCCCAGATATCGCGAATTCCGTGCTCCCTGAAATCTTCGATGAACTCCTTCAGGATGTCTCGTGCCTCATCAAGCTCCGAATAGGGAAGCACGGTGACGAATTCATTGGTATGGTGGCGGGTGGAAAAGCCGCCGATGGCCCCGAAGTGTTTATCGATATACGATCCCATACTCCGTATCGCCTCCTGTGCCGCCTCGTGGCCCAAAATAGAGATGATTGATTCCAGCGAATCCAGAGAGAAAACCGCAACCGTATAGGTCTCTCCAAGCGCCCTGTGCTTCATCTGGGAATGGTAGAGAACCTTGAACTGCCTCTTGGAATGCAGGCCCGACAATTCTTCCTGCAACCCCTCCATGCTGTGGAGGACTTCATCCTTGAAGGGGTGATCGAAATTTTCAAGTTCCTCGGGCGTGCCCTGAAAGACGATTCTGCGGTTATAGAGCGCGAGGATGCGGTTTGAGATAAAGTAGACATCAGGGATCTCGTGGCTCACCAGGACCGCGGTAAACCCGAATTTTCTCTGGTACTGGGCGATCATGCTCAAGATGGCATTCTTCCGCACAGGGTCCTGACCGGCAGTGGGCTCGTCGAAGAGGATTATCTGGGGATCGGTCACAAGCGCTCGCGCCAGGGCCGCGCGTTTCTGCATGCCCCCTGAGAGTTCCGAAGGGAACTTATGAGCTGCATCAACGAGTTCCGTCTGTTCGATCCTGGCCATGACCCGTTTGTCGATTTCAGCCTTTTTCAGATTCGTCGTCTCCTTAAGCGGCAGCGCGATGTTTTCTCGGACGGTCATGGAGTCGAAGAGCGCATTGTCCTGAAACATGAAACTCATCCGGGCAAGCGAGGCTTCTACTTGCGCCTTTTTCATCTTGGCGATGGGCTTGCCCCGGAAAAGGATCGTCCCCGTATCGGGCTTGAGGAGCCCGATCATGTGCTTGAGGAGCACGGTCTTGCCGCCGCCGCTCAGGCCGATGATGGTCGTGATCTGCCCCTCATAGATCTTCAGATTGATACGCTCAAGGACCGTTATTGCCCCGAAGCGCTTGGTGACGTCTCTGAATTCGATCAGCGGGGTATCCATATATTTCTCTATATCAGGAGTGAAGTCACGACATAGTCCGCAACCAGGATAAGCATGCAGGAGGTCACGACGGCCGAGGTGGTGGAAAGGCCGACGGCCTTGGCCCCATGGCTGTCGGAGCGTATGTGTGCGAAATAGCCGTGAAAGCAGCAGACCGTAGAGACGATTCCCGCAAAGACGAATGCCTTTATGAAGCCTTCCGTGATATCCTTCATATCGAGGCTCGCCTGTACCCGGTGAAAATAGGTTCCGGCATTCACGCCCAGCAGCAGTACCCCCGAGATATATCCGTCCATGATGCCGACGAGGGCGAAGACGGCGGTGAGCAGGGGAAAGCCGATGATGGAGGCGGTGATCCTCGGGCTGATGAGGTATGCGGGCGGGTCGATACGCATGGTGTGCAGGGCGTCGATCTGCTCGGAGATGCGCAGGATGCCGACCTCTGCCGTGATGGCGGAACCCGCCCTGGCCGTAATCATGATGGCCGTGAGCACCGGCCCCAGTTCCCTCACCAGAGACAGCGCCACCAGGGTGCCGACCGCTCCCTGCGCACCGAATTTGACCAGTGCGTAGTAGGACTGGAGGCCAAGGACCATGCCGGTGAACAGGCCCACGAGGATGATGATCGCCGTGGACCTCGCCCCGATGTAATAGAGCTGTTGAATTCCCTTGGACAATTGATCGTACCGGAAGATCTTCATCAGGGCAAGAATGAGGAAAATGGCTGAGGCGCCCAGATTGTCGATCCAGGCGATCACCGCCTTTCCGACTGCGGCAAACGGCTGCGACAAAAGTGTGGCCGGCTGCAGACCTGCCTCGTTTCCCGTACTGCCACGATCATGTGCGGTAAGCGCCATGGATAGATTCTCCTTAGCATTTAATTAATAGCAATTTTGAATCAAGCAAGATACGGACGAGAAAAACACCGCCCAATCGGATATAAAGAACATTTCCCTCATGAACATCGTGGAGTCGCTCAGGACGAGCTAATAAGGTTCAACACAGTAAAGCATACTCCGATCATTGAGGAGTACACAGAGGGATATCTAACCACGAAGGACACGAAGGATGAAATTCTTTTGAACTCTCGACCCGGGTCCTTGGCTGTGCCACCCAGTTGTTTACCTATATGAAGTTGGCGGGTGTTAAGACAGGCCTGCTGATCAACTTCAATGTGAAGGTGCTTCGGACGGGTGTTAAGTACTTTGTCCTATGATCTCCTTCGTGCTCTTCGTGTCCTTCGTGGTGAGAACAATGCTGGGAATAGGATTCAAACCATAAAAGTATGCTTCATAGAGAAGAACCATACATAAAGACGTCCGGCGGCCCTTTGAGACCTTCATGCGTTGCCGTATTTTTCGAGGTTGGCGCTGATGACGGATCTGACCCGTTCGAGGAGGGCATCCCTGTCATCCTCCGTATAGTCTTTCGTGTCGATCGGGTCGCTGATGATGACCCTGACCATGCCGGGTTTTATCCGGTTGGCATTTTTCGGCAGCAGATCGTAGCTGCCGATGATCGTTATTGGCACGATCGGGAGCTTTGTTTTCAGTGCGAGCATCACCCCGCCTTTCTTGAATTGTTTAAGCTTTCCGTCGAGGCTCCTCGTACCCTCGGCGAAAAAAAAGGCGCTGATGCCGCCGGTAAGTTCATGCATGGCACGGTTTATGGCCTCCCTTGCGCCTTGTGCATCATCCCGGTCTATGACGATCATCCTGGCAAGCCGGATGGCGGTGCCGAACACCGGGATCCTGGTAAGCGATTTCTTCGCCACGAACCGCAGCGTATGTTCCAGCGTATATGCAATTACCGGCGGGTCGAGATTGCTCGCATGGTTGGACATGAAGATGTATGAGTTCTCAGCCTGGAGTTTTTCTCTCCCCTCTATCCGGATCTTTACCCGGTTGGTCTTTACGACAAGCCAGGACCACAGCCTCGCTAACTTGTACGGGATTCTTCCGGTTTTGCTGAAGGATGCGATAATGATAACCGGTATTCCGAGCATGACGGTATACAGGGCGGTTGTTGTGAGCGCCCAGGCAGCCATGAGCTTATCTGTCAGCATGGATCTCTGTATACACCACCTTCAGATATATGAAGGTAAAATTTTTGAAAAAATCAGGTTCGATTCAACCCATGATATGAGGCCGGAGAATTGATCATGAGCTGTCGGGTTCACCCTCCGAATCGATTTTGTTTGTAAAGGCTGATCTGATTCATTATCGATAGAATAAAAATAAGGGAGCCTCTGTGGCTCCCTGTATGGAAGTTTTAAAAAGACTTTATACGCACAATTTCAAATCAACGATGTATGAATCCGGGGTTGTCTGGTGCCTCTCGACCCCGACCCCGACATCCAGCAATTCAAGGCCCGATGCTGTGACAGTCTTTCGAATGTCCGCGATACACTGGGTAAGCAGAGCGAAGATCCTCCTCCGTGTGCGATCGATATTAGCCTGTTGTTCGACAATTCGTTCCATGATTTCCTCTCTTTCTGCATGAGACACGATACACCCTCCACAGCGCAATACAATACAATTCGGCAAGGATAGCCGAATTGGACGCACTTTACGTGCGCCTTTCAGGGTGAGGGACATGGATGTCCCGTATCACACAATCCGACATGGGCCCTGGAGAAGAAGGGTGAAGGCGCTCGGGCAACTTCATACAATGCCCAGAATATCTACCAAACATTCTCTTGTTGCTTATTAAAACCGTAGTGTGCGAGTATGAAGTATTCCTTTATTACCCACCAAGAGTTCGTCACTCTCTAAAGGTTTTTTCTCTACAGAATAGAAAGGAGCATACATTCGTATGGAACATAAAAAAATCGCTATGGAACATGATAAGAAGATCGCCCTTGTGGCCCACGACAACAAGAAAAAGGGCCTTGTGGAGTGGGCGAAATTTAACCGCACTCTCCTGGCACACCATAAGATATATGCCACAGGCACCACAGGCAAGATACTGGAACAGGAACTTGGCTTCAAGGTTACAATACTCCAAAGTGGGCCATTAGGCGGTGATCTGCAGATAGGTGCCAAGATCGCAGATTCAGAGATTGATTTCCTCATCTTTTTCTGGGACCCGCTCGAGCCGCAGCCCCATGACCCTGATGTGAAGGCCCTCCTGAGGATGGCAGTGGTATGGAACATACCCATTGCCTGCAACCGGGCCTCTGCTGATTTCATGATATCTTCTCCCTTAATGGACGGAGAGTATGATCGCCTGGTGCCTGATTATGAGGAATATCGCAATAGAGATGTATCAAGGGGTGAATAAACATTATAAAAAAGGATTCGTCTTACGAAAGCAGTTCATCATTGATAGTAAAAAGGTCAAAAAGGAGACAGGCAATGAGTATTAAGAAGCAGTTCAAAAAAGCGAGGCCGGAGTGCAAGGTTACGTTCCATTTACCGAAAGAGGCGGTGGCCTCTGCAAGAGATGTACATCTCGTCGGTGATTTTAATAATTGGGATACTCATGCTACCCCCATGAAGAAGCAGAGAGACGGCTCTTTCAGTGTCACATTGGATCTTGAGCCGGGCCATGAGTATCAGTACCGGTATCTTATTGATGCCGCCACATGGGAGAATGACTGGGATGCGGATAAGTATGTTCCTTCTCCGCTCGGCAATACGGAAAACTCAGTAATAGTGGTTTAAAAGGAGCCGGGTAGAAAAGTCGATATAAATATTGATTGGATATTGTGACTGCAGGTGAGTGGCACGGGCAAAGCCTGAAAGGCTTGCCCGTGTCTGTCATTGTCACCCGATGATATTACGCCCAGCCGCTGGTAAGGATTATCCGTGCGCTGGTGTGTATTCATGGGAATTCAAGGGGTACTCTTCTTGACGACAATGCCCTGTCATGTCGAGCGTAGCGAGACACGCTGGCTGAGTCATCACTGAAAAGTTCTTAGAGAAACTCATTGTTCATGTTAGCATTTTATTGCTATTTATAGATTGAATGTTAAGACCAATGTTACCAGCTATAAATGATGTTGAGGGTACCAACGTCCCCAAAACCTTGCCATTTATCATAGATTCTCATGTTCATATATTTCCTGATTCTATATTTAAAACTATTTGGAAATGGTTTGATGAATTCGCGTGGCCAATACGTTATAAATTAACATCTTATGATGTGTTGAGTTATTTATTATCGCGGGGCGTAGGTCATATTGTTGCCCTTCAATATGCGCACAAACCAGGAATTGCCCGTGATTTAAATAATTATATGGTAAAGATCTGTCAGAAGTTCCCCGGAAATGTAACTGGGATGGCTACGGTATTTCCAGGGGAATTAGCGTGTGAAGTTATCCTGAAAGAGGCATTTGCAAATGGATTGCAGGGTGTAAAGCTTCATGCTCATGTTCAGTGCTTTGACATGAATAGTAAAGATCTGGATAAAATTTATGAAACCTGTTCATCTGCACAAAAACCGTTAATAATGCATGTCGGGAGAGAACCCAAAAGCCCTGCATACAAATGTGATCCATATTTATTATGTGATGCAGAAAAGTTGGAGCAGGTAATCAAGAATTATCCAAAACTTAAAGTGTGTGTGCCACATTTAGGTGCAGATGAATTTTTAAAGTATAAACAACTTATTGAGAAATATGATAATCTTTGGCTTGATACTACAATGGCACTAGCCGATTATTTACCTTTGAAAAACCCTATCAAGTTAGATGAAATGAGGTCAGATCGCATAATGTACGGATCTGATTTTCCAAACATTCCTTATGCATGGGATCGCGAGATTAAGTGGTTTGAGAAAAACAGATTATCAGATAATTTCATAGAGTCAGTGCTAAGTAAGAATGCAGTTAATTTATTCCATCTAAAGTCAATATAATCAATGTAATAAACAATTATGAATCCCTTTCTCATGGGTTAAGATTATAGATCCCGACATTCACCCTGTTCCTGATAGAAAGGTGCGAACTATTTGTTATTAGGTGATATTAAAGATAATAAACATTGACACTAGACTGCCTCATGTAATATGCTTATTAATACATAATAAATTATTTTTGAATTTGCATTGCGGGGAGTGTTTCAATTGTTTGCATTAACGTTTTCTATACCGCATGTCAGGGAGCCCCGTCTCTTTTTTAAGTTCACTGTTAGTAAATTGAACCTTGTCACTTGGGTAGCGGCCGTGCTTTTACTGACGCTTATTCCCATGAATGTCCTTGCTGAGAGGGTCTACCTTACCGACTACAATGGGGGTGGGTTCTATATCCGATCAGAAGAGGAAGGAGGCATGGATCTGCGCCTCGGAGGTTCGTTCTATGTTGATTCCCGGGCATATGACGAGAGTCAGAGGGCGGATGACCGATTCGATATCCGCAGGGCACGACTTGTCTTAAACGGCCAGCTTAACCGGTGGTTCAAGTATGTTGCGGAATACGAATTCCAGGGGGATATAACCAACCACCTCGTGGATCTCTATGGAGAGTTCGACTTCAACGGAACTCAGGACCTGCGGTTCGGCCAGTTCAAGGAACCCTTCAGCCTGGAATGGCAAAGTCCCGACAAGGCGGTATTATTCGCGGAAAGGTCCATGGGGTACTTTCTCACCCCGGGACGCGACGTGGGGATGATGTTCAACGATAGCATGAATAAGGGATCAATCTCCTATGGCATCGGGCTTTTCAACGGCAACGGCATTGGCGGCTCCCCCCGGGGAGGATCACATGACACACCCGAAATCGCCATCAGGATTACCGCAAGACCGTTCGGCACAACGGGCATCGATATGCTGCGCAATCTCCAGCTCGGGACCTCCGCCACCTATGCTAAGATTGATCCGGTCAATATCAATCTCAATGTCAAGAGTACCGGCATGGTCAACCTGTCTACGAGAAACCTCTATGTCCTGAACTCGAACACGAAATTCGGCTTGATCGAGGACGTGGATTACCGCGCCCGGGGAAACATTGAAGCGGCCTGGACAAAAGGCCCTCTTGCAGTCACGGGCGAATACTACCTCCTGAAATACTCCAATCTGAAAACCGCAGAGAAGAAGCCCACCGATGCGGATTTCTCATCCTGGTACGTGAGCGTGGGCTATTGCGTGACCGGAGAGGACTTCTCCCTTGCAGGCAGCGTTTTGAACCCCATTTACCCGAAGAAGTTTTTCAATCTGGATGAAGGCACGTACGGAGCCTTGGTATTGGCTGCCCGATTCGATCACTTCAACGGCGACAAGGACTGGATCACTCAGGGGGCCAACGTCTCGGTGCGTGATGCAAATGCACTGAGCGTAGCTGCTACATGGTTCCTCTTCCCCATGCTTAGGGTCATCGCCGATTATACCTATACGGATCTGTCCGACCCGATTCGGGTAAGGGTGGATCCCAATGGGAACATTCAATACATCAACCGCGAGAACGTGCTCACACTGCGTCTCGCCATGGAATTCTGAACCGACATATAAAAGAAAACATACATGGGAGGGTGGAGATCATGAAAAGGTTATTCTTGGTTCTGGCCGCATCGATTGCGGTGCTCTGCATGAGCCCGTCTGCAGGCCTGTGTGACTACCACCACGGGGGTGAAAACGACTCCCCCAACTTTTTGGCCGTGTATCCCGACAAGGCAGGCTCAAAGCTGGATAGTTGCGCCCTCTGTCATACCGGAGGCTCCTACACAGATAACAACGGGAAAACCGTGACGCTTGGGAGCTGCCAATGGTGCCATTACAAGTACGGCATTGATGCGCCGCACGGCGATGTCCTCCAGACGCTCAATCCATACGGAACCGATTACCTCAACCATGGGAGGGGCAAGAGCGCCATCAGTGCCATCGAAAGTCTTGACTCGGACGGCGACGGATATACGAACCTCGCCGAGATCCTGGCATTGAGTTATCCCGGGGACGCGACAGACAATCCGTCCAAGGTCTCTGCGCCTTCACGAATCTACACGCGGGGTCAGCTCATGGCCTTGCCGCAGCATACACAGTTCCTCCTCATGAATACAACCCGGCAGGTGGACTCCTATGCAACATACACCGGAGTGCCAATGAAGGACCTCCTCGACGATGCCGGCATACTGCCAGGTGCAACAGGAATCATGGTTTTCGCCCCCGACGGATTCTCGATGACTCATCCTCTCGAATACGATGCCAGCATATCGACGAACTACCATGTATACGGCAACGACCCCCGGGCCCCTGCCGGACAGAGCTACCAATACCCTCCGGCCACCTATTACTATGATCCACAGGCGGATGTGAGCCTGAACCAGGCTTCCGGATGGTGCGACTATACTTCTCCCGCGTGCGCAGGAAGGAGCAACGGCGATCCCATAACAGTCACAGGAGGGCTCAAGGCGATCCTTGCCATACAGCGGGAAGGAGCCTTCCTTGATACGGGTGTCCTCAACAATGAGAACACGCTGGACGGCGAAGGCCCCTTCAGGGTGGTAGTGCCCCAGAAAAACCCGGGACCACCCGACCAGTCCAAAATGTCCAATGTACAGAATGTCAAATGGCCATTCGATGGGGTGAACGGAGACCACAACGCCGGGGCTTGCACCCGATCGGTTACAATCATCAAGGTGCTGCCTCTCCCCTCCGGCACGACCGATATTAACACCATGGAGGCAGGATGGGCCTATGTAGACAGCAACAAGATCGTCGTCTACGGTGCCATCGACGGGAGTGATTCCAACGGAAACGGCATCCTTGACAGCGAAGAGCATGTTGCCGGAACAGACTATTACAAGGATCCTTCCTCGGCCTATCCGCGCCATGCAAAGGGTACAGATCATGTGCTCATACATACTTCAAAAGGAGCATTAGCAAATGTCCAAGTCATGAGTGACGATGACCCTGCCATCTCCCAGACGGGGAAACCATCCTTACAATTCCCCTACGGTGCATTCAAATTTCAGATCACAGGGTTGAGCGCAGGCGAATCAGTAACTTTGGCCATGACATTCCCTAAGGCGGTTCCGTCGGGTTCACACTACTATAAGATTTCTCCAGCCGGAGCATGGACCGATGTCCCCTTCACCCAAGGCAGCGACAACAAGACTATCATGATGACACTTAAAGACGGTGATCCCACAACAGATGCTGACGGTCAGGTAAACGGCACAATCCTCGACCCCGGGGCACTGGGGACTCCCACTGTGAGTAGCTCGAGCGGCGGAGGAGGCGGCTTGTGTTTCATTACCATGGTATCTCATGGCCCCTGGAATCCACTCGCTTGGATGACCTTGTCCATATTTCTGCTCCTCCTCATAGGGTCCTGGCTGAGGATCCGGTCTCATAGATCTGAATAATATTATATAGATTTAGAGGTGGAGTAATGAGTACTCCACCTCTCTTTTCCATCACTGAAAGCTGTTGAAGCCATGTAGGTAGTTTGCCCCGAAATAGGTGAAAAGCACACTTACAAGGAGGTATTAGTGGTCTCAAAGGACCGTGTGTTTCAGTAGGGCAATGACCTCCTCTTTTCAAGTTCCCTTTCCTTCTGAGAAGGAAGAATGCATTTGGCTTCATATAGTGACTCCCTCATGGACGGTACCAGTGATAAGTGGTAATAATCATGGTAGGGTGCTGTATGGAGAAAATTAAGGGAAGGCGAATGATAATTAATAAGCTATATTTAAAGATTATCTTAGCTATGTTGGGCTTTACGATATTTTTGTTACCCATGACATGCAATGCCGATGCTCATGATAGTGGTGCTGAAGATCTGTTTAGGAATGCACAATTCGATTTTTCTGACTATAAACCAGATCCAAGTCTTAATGATTTATATACCGTCTATCACATCATTCCTTCTGGTTCTCAAAATATGGATTACCATAAATCAGTTTATTATTTGGGTATGATATTAAGCAAATATAAGGGGAATATCCCAGGCTCAAGTGGATACTATTTAAGCAAATCAAAGTATCATCCCAGTGCGGTAAGACTTACTTTATTCACGAGAAATGAGAGTGCGGCAAAAGAGATTGACACTTGGGTTCATGACCTAGAAAAGAACAAACTTATAACAATAGTACCTTATGTATTTGCAAAACCAGATCAAACCATATTTACCAAGCAATATGGCGGTGACGAGTCTGAATTTAGAAAATACTTAACTAGTGCCCATCCGGAAACCCTTGTTTACAAAGAGCCAACGCTCTGAAAACGGGTCGAATTATCCCCTTCTTTGCCTTTAATATGTCCGATATACGCTCAGAAGGGAAGATATCTCCATTTTTGACTC
>JBEKDT010000022.1:0-46896 GCA_050014195.1 Desulfomonilia bacterium
CAGACATACCGCTTTCACCTTAAACTCGTCTGAATACCGATGTGCCTTCCTCGGACCCTTCATCTTTCCCACTTGGACACCTCCTCCTTAGTTAGGTCTTAGTGTCCACTTTTTCTGGGGAAGTCCCGATTCCAAAGGATTGTTTCCCATAGTAAGCCTGAAATTCTCCTTCCGGGGTGATCTTAATTCCATATGAGTAGTTCTTAGATTCAAGAACATAAATATCGAAAGCCCGATTGATTATGATATGATCAATCTGAGCTACTTTATCTTCATGTTCAATTCTTAAATCGTGAATGACAGCCCAGTTCTTTGATCTACCGAAGTAGAAGTCTATGTAGTATGCTGAATCCTGCTCACCATAAGTCCCAGCCCTCATTGCTTTCAGCTCCCTTTCAATGAGAAATCGTTGTTTGGGAGTAAGGTCCTCATTGAGTAATGATGAAAGTTCTTCTACCTCTGCCTGCTTCTGCTTTGAGTCTATTCGTTTTATAATCATCAACAACTCCAAAGAACTCTAATCCGGGTAGAGTAGAGGACCGGGGAAAAAGCGGATAGATTTATTGCGCATTGTCGAACGCAATATGAAAAATAAATGTCCCCTTTTTCTCCTGCTCCATTGGGCCATGAGCCCTTTATAAAGCTCATAATCCTTTTTGCAGAAAAAAGTCTTCTGTCTGCGGTTTCCTCGCTGAGTGATATGATGAGGATAGCCAGGTACGATCACTCTTGCTATTCTCGCCATTCCAACCTCCCATAAATTTCAACTGCATATCATTTCTTAAAAAACTAGTATGGTGTCCCCGGATTTCCCTGAGAGGTCATCAACGCACATAGATAGACTCGCTGAATTAATCATTTGTAATGAATTTCCGAATCGCCGTCATGACCTCATCATCAGCCATCTCCGTAGCCAACCACTCTCGTTTCGTCAAACGTACCCACTCTTTCAGTTGTTCGTCTGTCTCTAGTGCAGGCGGTGGGAATCGTGTTGCGAGAAGTCGGGATGGACGCCTCAGCCTCACGCCAAAACGGAACCAAGCAAGCGTCTCCGGTGAATCGCAACCGTACTTGATGCACATAGGTAGGCTTGCAAGTGCAAGGGGCACTTCACCATCTAAGATTTGCTCGGCGATAGCCAAAAAACCACCTGCGATCAATGACAGTGATGACCATGCGCCTTGTGATACGGAAAGCGCCTTGGGGAGTGGCTTTCCGGCTGTTCTATCATAGGAAATGTCCTCAACTGGATCACCCGTTATTATGCTGCCGATTTCAAGAAAACTTTTCCCTGCCATCCAAGCATCCAGAGGATCATTAGCGGTTTTCCACGCTTCGGCCCATAAATCAGGTGGCTCCCAATCCAGTTTACGATTATTGAAAAGAGCCTCCATATCTTCCACGATCTTCTTAAACTGTTTAGAAATATACTTTAGTTCCACTGCAGGGAGTTGTGTCTTAAGCAACCCGGGTGGTATGTGAACAATTAGTCGCAGAAGTTCTTCCCGCCACTCGACAACACTCCAGCGGTTAGACTCCTCCGGTAACGCCGAACGCACTCGCGCCCATGCCTTACTGATTGCCAGTGTTAGGAAAAAATCTAGTCCTGCGCGTTGTGCTGCAACTGTCAGCCAAACCGGCGCGCCCGTTTCTGCTATGAACTCTGTCCCCATTCGCACTAGATGGTTTGCGTTGTCCTCTGTTACCTCAGCGGCACCCGCCTTGCGCCGGAGATAAGCGGCATAGGTTCGACGTAGAACTTGCGCCGGCTCGATCTGATTGTCATCTCCACCGGCCAACAGAGACACGACCTGAAGTTCGATGTCGTCTGCTTGGTCGGACCGCAAAGCATTCTGGCAAACCGAATCGAGAAACGCGGTCAGACCGCTTTGAACCCTTACCGAATCATCGCTCTGCTGCAAGTAGTCAACCTGCTCTCGGGCTCGTTTGACAGATTCAAAATCGTCAAATGCAACTGGCTTATCCGGGATCGCAATGACGAGACCTTGGTTGGCGAATCCAGCGCGCCCAGCGCGCCCTGCCGCGTTGAGCAGTTGCGAAAACTTCCTGCGCTGTACGATTGTCTGGTCTTCGCCTCTCGTATCACCAATCCTTGATCCGGCGATAATGACTGCAATCGCAGGCAGATTTAGCCCCTGTGCAAGAGTTCCTGTTGCAAACATAATCGGCACGCTGCGTGCTCGGAACATCAACTCGGTTGCGATTTTCTCAGGTTCAAGCATCAATGATGTGTGAACTGCGACTCCCGAATCGAGAAGCGAGAAAACCTGAGACTCACAACCCAATTCATATTCTGACAATGTCCGGCACACAGAAACGAGATTAGGTCCAGCTGGGAGGGTGTCTAACAATTGGTCAGTGAGCCTTACTTTCTTGCCGTTTGAGAAAGGATAGTGCTTGCTTGCCGGTGTGAAGATCAGTGTTTGAATTCCAGATTCTGCGAGCGTTGTCCCTAGGCTAGTTGCACATTCGTTGACCCAACTGTCTCCTTCCCAGAAGTATTTCCACTTGCCCAACTGTTTTTTACGGAATAGCTTAAGAGGCGCTTCACAGTTGACTGGTGTTATGGCGTAGTCTTGCATTTCCTCTGACTGCCAAGCTCCTTGTAAGCTCACAGCGAGCGCGCATTCTGAATTAAAACCAAGCCTTTTGATTTTTTCTGAGCGTGTTTGCAGCTTCTCTATCGCGTCCTCTGCGCGCTTTTGAATAGAGTTATTGTCTAATCCGAGCACGGCTCTTAGAGTTCGCGTGGGTCGCCATCGAATCGTAACCGCTTTGCTGCTGTTTCCCGTCGCGTCCGCTAGCCATTCTGCTAACTCTTCGGGATTCTGAACGATGGCGGACATCAGTAAAAACCTACAATCTGGTGCACGGATCATCAGTTGCGTCACTACAAGTTCAGCAACCGGCCCGCGTGAAGAGCCCGTGTCGCCTAGCAGATGGCACTCGTCAAACACAACAAGTCGGCAGTCCTTGAATGTGTCTGGTGACAACCGAAGAGCGAGGGCACATTTTTCTGGAGTCATTACGGCGACCGAATTCGTGGGCATCTGATCAACTCGTTCCGCGGTGAAGATCGAGTATTCCTGATCCCCAATGAACGCAAATATCTGTGTCTGCAGATCCTTCAGAGCTTTTCTAAGATCCCCGCGTACTTGCTCAGTCAGGACGTTGGTCGGAGCTAGATAGAGTACCCATCCACTGTATACCGCCTGCGACACAGCCAACTCGGCTACAAACGATTTACCACTCCCTGTCGGCATAGCTACGACAGCGTGCCTTGTATCACCGAGTAGACATTCCCTGACGTATTCAAATGCGGATGGCCACAGAACCGGGCGCCCAAGTGAGTCGGAATCACCGGTTGCTCTTGCCCTCAAGTACCTGCGATACAAAAGCAAGTCGCCATTCGGCGGATGTGGCATAACATGGATGAGTGCTCGTTCCCCTATTGCCGGGAAGCATAGCTGCATCAGCGTAGCCAGATGAAAGATTCGGCTGAATTCGTAGCCAAGCAAGCTATTGTCGGCGTTTGCATCTTCGATGGAGAGCGCTTTGATTATCGCATCGAGTCTCCCCGTTGCTGACGAAAGTCCGTCTTGTTCACCACCGAGCCATGAAGCGAATATGATCGCCGCCTTACCAAGTTCGACGAATAGCCTACTAACCGTGTCCGCTTCGAGTTCTTGCGGAGTAAGTTCATTGGCAAATGAGAACGAGTAGTCAAAGTCGCTGCTCAGCGACGGAAACAACGCAAGACGACATAGCCTTTCAAGTCGATCGAAACACCACGCTGCCGCCCGATCGACCAACAATGCATCAGCGTCCGCCACAGGTGGAGCCAAGCTCAGTACACCGGAAGCGCAGGCATCGTATCTCGAGAATAAGTAGAGGAGTGATGATTCCACTCTAGCGATTCGTTCAGCCGATCGAATTTCATCAACCTTATCAACGCCGCTGACATCGCGTACAGCCGCCAGATAATCTGCCATTAAGGCAATTGCTTCAGCGGCCACGAATCCTGCTGCCTGACGCTCAGAATATTTACGTCCTTCGTCAAGAACTACATGGTAGATCAGAGTGTTGGCTAAGCGTCGAAGAAACGACTGTACTTTGCCAAACTCGTCAATCCCGTCAATCGTTCCGTTGACGCGGTACTGGATAATGGCAAGATATGCAGACGACAGCGCGCGAAGGGCGTTATCACGAATCAATCCGTCAAACTCTGGGAAATCCTGGAAAAGTGATCGCGCGTAATCGTCAAACATTAATTGATCACTCCTTTATGGAAACGTATGACCTCATTATGTAGCTAATTGCATCGAACATTTTGCGTGCTTCCGGTAGCGACAATGGAAACAGGAACTTCCGCGATACAGGAATTGCAAGTCGATTAAGCGATTGTCGTTTTTGTGTCCAACTACATGCGTGCTCACTATCACAACAGACAAACGGCAGATAACTGCGTTCGTCCCGCCAGAAAGCACCTGACAACTTCTCCTTAGCGTCTTCATCCAACGCGCTACGGAGTTGATTTACTACCGACCGGATCTCAATATCCCTGACGCCTGCGTCGATTTCACCTAGTTTGTTCGACGCATCTGTGATGCCGCGTGACGGATCGTCGAAGTAGGCTTTGCATTCTCCAGCGGATATTCCGAGATTGCTAGCCTCATAGATTGCGATGACATCAAGTCCGTGATCATGCACGTCATACTTGATGCTTGTTTTCACCAGCACGCGACCGCTTGGGTGGAAATCGGGATCAAATCGCGACAAGTGAATCAACATGTGGCTAATGCTCTCCCAAATCCACGGATCGCGAACCATCTTCTTGAACTCATCATCGACATTGTGTTCGCCAATGACATTAATTACATCACGTTCAAGCTCGCGCGACATTTCTGCTTCTCCAAACAGCGCCTTGCGGATTTGTAGATTCGCCTCGATAATTTGTGCGATTGCAGAGACCAGATAGATTGCGGTTGCTTCTAGCACCTCCTCACTGTCGAAGTTTTGCACAACTAGCAATGAATGCGATTCACACTCGGTCAGTTCGATGGAAAGACGGAGAGCCAGTGTCTCAAGAGACGTGGTAATGTCCTCATGCAAGTAATACGGGCCACGGTAACTTGAACTGATTACAAATGTATTGGGCATCTCAAAGGCTCTCCGCTATTGAAAGCAATGATTCTTGTTGTTGCACTGGCACATTATGACCCTAGCTTTCCTCACCACAGGACGCTCAAAGTATTCATCTCATGGATAATAGAAGAAACCTTGCGATAAATTTCATACCGAACGGCGCACTTCAGGGAGAAATCGGGGATGGTTCACATTAAACTAACCCCAAACTTATAAAATATGAACCCATCCCCAGTTTCTCCCTATCATCTCTTAAAAACTTGTATGGTGGCCCCCGTCCTAGGAAGACCAGTCTAGGTATGAATTAAATTCATTGATGACAACACGGGATAATGGTCCGAGGCTCTGATTATATGGTCATGAATGACCCGATTACCATGCAATTCTTGTCCTATAGCAGGATCAAGGGAAAGAAATTTGGGCCCCGCAAATATATAGTCCAAAGTCAATGTCGGATCATTACTTATACCTTTAGCTTTAGTACCATGCCCATATCGACTATTTTTCGCTGGAACAGTATCAATAAAATTTATCCTCTTGATATACTCGTATTCTGCAGATTCTTCTGTGAAATTAAAATCGCCTGCTATAATCCAAACAGGTGAATGCCGTTTAAACGTTTCGTCCTCCTCTTCCTTTCTTTTTTCGCCTCGCTCACGATATCCGCTCTGTCGCCACGAGTTGTAACGTGAAACAATTCCGTTAAAGATAACATCCAATTGGTTCATTCTGATTCTCACTGCTAATGCATCAGTTTCTGGCACACCTTCTCTCTCCATCATTAGAGTAGTCAGATGCACATTGATAACGAAAACATCAAGCGGCTGTTGACAAGGATTGCCTGTTCCTGCAGGCATACCGTCCGGCCCGTAAATGAAGTGAGCGACTAATGCTGCACGCGGCTCAGTGTTGCGGTCACCGAAATAAAGTCCTGAGTCCAAATGAACAAGTTCGATAAAATGATCTTCATTGGTTCCAGGTCGTTGCTGATCAGCTTTCGATAAATCCCAAACAGGAAAATGTGGAGCATCACTCTTAATCAAAAACGCGTTTCCTTGCGCGAAGTAAGTCTTAGGATGCCAATCACTATCCTTTTTTATCTTGTTCCACTTCGCCTTAGAGGAAAGTATGTCGCTATCAATGAGAGGAAAGGGAAAATAATTATAACCTGGAATTTCATCCAACAAATCTCTTATTTTATCGTCTGAAGGCTCCCTATAGCGAACAATCTCCTGCAGTACAACCACGTCAGGTTGAGGTCCCATTTTACGATCTGTCAATATTGTGACGAGCGCTTGGTTGATATCCTTGCGTATCTTTTCCCTCTGATCCTTTGTCTTTTGTTCAAGGACCTTAGCCCCCCCAATGTTCCAATTAAGTACTGTGAATAGCATTACCTTTCCTCCTGTAATGGAAGATTTTTTATTTCGTGTCCATGTGGTTGAATCTTGAATGGAATCTCACGATACACCCCCCGCAACTCTTGTCGCAACACAGCCAACGACTCGGGATCATGACCGAATACGAGTATGCCTCCACCTCCTCCAGCACCTAAAGGAAATACAACACATTCTGCTTCGCGAGCAAATCCCTGCAGTTCTTTTGCCCCATCCATGTATGCAGGACATAAAAGGCTACGCACTTCTTGATAATCTTTAATAGTTTCACGAACATCATTCCAATGATTTAGCCTCAGTCCCTCGCGAAATCGATAGGCAATATCCAGTTTTAGTTTATGAAGTCTGTATCCCTCCTGTTGATACAGAGCATTCACCCAGATAGAATTTACATCTGTACTGGCTCGCGTAATTCCAGAATGAAAGATGGCAAAGCGTTTTTCTAATTCCTCATATCGCTCGTGGGGTACTAATTCGCTCCGAATCGATGTACCATACCCAGTGTTATCGATTTTGGGAATTCCCCAGGGAAACCAAACATAGTCGCATACTCCGCCAAATATAACATTAGACTGCTCCTGGGTTCCGGTGATGCTTACGCCATAATCCTGTTCAAGTCGTGATGCCATTGAAACGAGCTGAAGAGAAGTGAAAGGCCTGCCCGCCAGCTCGTTAGCTAGTATACATACACCGGTTGTTGCCGACGCTGATCCACCGAGACCAGATGATTGAATTCCGGGACGAAGATTATGCAACACGAACTTAACTCCTCTTAGCCCGAATAACTCGAGGGTTTTCAGTAACCAATTCTGCTTGGTTGGCAAGACTTCACCGGGTTTTGCAAAAACTTCTGTTCCATATTCAATAGACTGGACTGCGATCAATTCAGGGTTAAACGGTTCTGCGTATATTTGGGTGCCAATATTTATAGTTATACCCACAGTTCTTGGTAACATACGGGTCCATTCCATTGCTTGATCGGCGGTTAAATCATTTGGTATTGATGGCAACGACCAAAAAGACTGTTGAAATTCTCGTAAATCCAAACTGGAGCCGGGACCGTCGATTCGATTGTAAGCCAAAACCGTTGGTAAGCTCTTCCTTCTTGCAGCTGCGATCAACAAGCTATGAAGATCTGACATGGTTTAGTAACCTCCGAATGCTATCACTGTGAATCTACCTGGTCCTAACATGCCGGTCATCAGCCGCCGTAGGCCGTCGGCTAGAGTGACTGATGAGGTGGTACTCAATCGGACAAGTCTCCTACGGTTGTGTTTGCAGTGTACAATCTTGAAATTTCTGCGATGGCCGTGGCTTTTGTCGATCCTTCTTCCTGTGACTTTCGATACATCACCTCAAAGTCACGAATCCCATTCTGAACTTTCTCTGAATCATACTTTACTATGGTCATCTCATAACCAGGCGTGTGGTGTAGCTTATAACCTTCAATAACAAGGCGTTCGCTTATGATGTACTTATTTGGACCAAGGTAACGACCGATGAGGTAGTCAATGTTCTTCTGTTCAATTGCCTCTTGCATCCAATTTAGAAGGAATCTGTAACGGGGCGCCAGATGCTTACTCAAATATGCGCGTACTGGCCACAACAAAAGACTTAGTCGTGCATTTGGTAGATCGGCCATTTTTAAGAGCAGCCGCTTCTCCTCAAGCAACAGTCCAACGTACTCGTCAGAGTGGTAGTCATCGACCCTGTATAGCGGATCGCCGGAAGTTGCGATGGAAGAGAAGGCTGCTTGTACCCGGATGATCAAGTTTGACGGACGTTCCTCAAGGAGTTTCTCGAAGACTCTAACGATGAATTTTGTTCGCTCGATTTTTCCAGTTACGACCTGGTCGAAGTTCACATCGTTGATGATGCTCGACCCAAAGGCGTAACCGTGTAGAGCTGAAACAAGGCGGTCAATCGCCTCGAAAGGCCTTGACCAGTCGAACAACGAATAAGCTTGAAGACCAGCCAGCATTCCTATCGGTGATACATCGCTCTCTATGGCGAGAGGCCATATGTGTTTCTCGTGCGCAAGGGCGTAGCCGACTTCCTGATTAACCCACGCCGATTTAGCAGATGTGGAGGTCAGCAATACCAAGAATACGTCAGCATCCCTGATCATCTTCTTAAGTTTTTCATCGAATGCCAACCCAGCTCTAAGCTGACGATCAATGAGGCACGTGATCCCATTTGTCTTGAGAACATAAGAGAGGAAGTGTGCGACGGCTTCATCGCGACGGCTTCATCGCGACGGCTATATGATATAAATACTTTCATGGCTCAACAGTTCCTTATAGAATACATTTACCACCCAATTAATATACTGCACTTTTGTTGTATATCACTATAATTATCCGATGCACTATTGCAGTATATCCGGATATTGGGTTTAAGGCATTATACTGTTATAGATATATAGACACATAAATACCTGATAGTAAGTTATTTCAACTGAATAGCCCAAACTCCGTGCCTGAAGGGTGGATTCGTGGAGTTGTATGGGGCCCTCCTTCAAGAGCGGCAGGCTGTTGTCAATCCATTTCACGGCTGTGCTGCACGGGATAAGACTGTATTTTATCAGGAAGTCAGGAGCATTGTCAAAGAAAAGGGGTTGTGGCTGGACCGTTCCAGCATGTCGCTGTCTTCTGCGAGACTGTTGCATAGGTGTTTTGGTTGTCGTTCCCGGCCTACTCCCCCGAAGCATACATCCCACGGGCAAGGCCTGCGGCCTTTGCCCGTGCCACCCATTCGAAAATTGTCCCTGACGTTATCGGGGAGTGGGGACCCAGGAACCATGATAAATACTGGATTCCCGCTTGAAGCGGGAATGACGGAGAATGACTTATACGACAACCTTACTCAGAAGAGGGACTCGGGAGATTGCCCGAGGTATCTCCCCTCGAAAATCCCGCTTGATTTGTCCTGAAAAATTCTGCATATATTAGTATTGTAATACAATAATACATATTGCATTGGAGGTTTCTGCCATGATGGATTCTCCCCTTCTGCTCAGGACGTTTCTGATGAGGACTGCCAGGTATTTTCCCAAAAAAGAGGTCGTCTCGGTATTTCCCGAGGGCGTGCACCGGTACACCTATGGGGACTACTACAAGAGGGTGTGCCAGCTCGCCCATGCCCTGAAGTCGCTGGGCATCAAGCGGGGGGACAAGGTCGCGAGCATGGCCTTGAACGACCACCGGCACCTTGAGCTCTACTTCGGCGTGCCGTGCACCGGGGCTGTGTTGCACACCGTTAACTTCAGGCTCCCGCAGAACCACCTGGTCTACATCATCAACCATGCGGAAGACCAGGTCATCTTCGTGGACGAAGACCTCCTCATGTTCGTGGAGATGGTGAAAGACCAGCTCAAGAACGTCAGGCACATCGTGGTGCTCTCGCACACGGGCAAGAAACCGGCTTCCAGCATAGAGAACCTCATCATGTACGATGAGCTCATCGCCCAGTTCCCGGAAGAGTATGACTTCCCGGCCGACCTCTCCGAGTGGGACCCGGCCATGATATGCTACACCTCTGCAACCACGGGCGACCCCAAGGGCGTGGTGTATTCCCACCGGGCAATCATCCTCCATACCTATGCCGTGGCGATCACCTTCGGTGCAAGTGAGGCGGACTGCATCCTGCACATCGTGCCCATGTTCCATGCCAATGCCTGGTGCGCGCCCTTTGCCGCGGTGGGAGCCGGCTGCAAGCAGGTCCTTCCCGGCAGGGAGGTGATCAACATGGAGAAGCTCTGCAGGACCATAGCCCAGGAGAAGGTCACCTTCACCGCGGGCGTGCCCACCATCTGGATGCTCCTGTTCGACTACCTGGAAAAGGGCGGGTGGCACGACTTTTCATCGCTCAGGACCATTGCAAGTGGCGGCTCAGCCATCCCCAGGCAGCTCATGATAGACTTAAACGAGAAGTACAACTTCCCCATCAAGCAGGCCTACGGCTCCACCGAGACCACGCCCCTGGCCACGGCTGCCATACCCAAGAGCTACATGAAGGACTGGCCTGCGGAGAAGCTCTACGACATCAAGACGAGCGCGGGGCTCATTGCGATCGGCCTGGAAATGAAAGTCGTGGGCGACTCCGGAGCGGAAGTGAAGATGGACGGCAAGGAGTGGGGCGAGATCTGCCTGAGGGGACCATGGATCGCGAACGAATACTACAAGGACCCGGAGCGCTCAAAGGAGACATTCTACGACGGGTGGTATCACACCGGCGACATCGGCACCATCGACGAAGAGGGCTATGTAAGGCTCGTGGACCGCAAGAAGGACCTGGTCAAGAGCGCAGGTGAGTGGATCTCATCGGTGGACCTGGAGAACCTCATCATGGCTCATCCCAAGGTGTTGGAGGCCGCCATCATCGGCGTGCCGCACCCCAAATGGCAGGAGCGACCTCTGGCCTGTATAGCGGTGACACCTGGGCAGAAGGTTACCGCCGATGAGCTGAAGGATTTCCTCAAGGACAAGGTCAAGGCCGCCTTTTGGATACCCGACGAGATCATCTTCTTAAAGGAGATCCCCAAAACCAGCGTGGGCAAGTTCAACAAGCGCGAGCTCAGGCAGCTCTATGCAGACGGCAAGCTGAAGTCATTGCAGTTCTGAAATGATGGGTAAGGGATCTTAAAGGAGGATGCCATGTCTTTGCTGGACAAGTACTATACCGAGGAACACCAGATCTTCCGTGAATCGGTGAGGCGTTATTTCGAAAAGGAGGTCACCCCGAACGCGGATAAATGGGAGATAGACGGGATCGTCCCGAAGGAGGCCTGGAAGAAATTCGCAGCACAGGGATTCCTCTGTCCATGGCTGCCCGAGGAATACGGCGGCTCCGGGGTCGACTTCCTCTATTCCTTTATCCTGACCGAGGAGCTTGCACGGACCCGCTGCGGGGGCTTTTTCTTCCCGCTCCATTCGGACATCGTCGTACCGTACCTCTTCACCTACGGGACTGATGAACAGAAGAAAAAATGGCTGCCGGGCTGCGTCACGGCCGATATCATCACGGCCATCGCCATGACCGAACCGGGCACCGGCTCCGATCTGGCGGCCATCCGCACCACAGCGATAAAGGATGGTGATTCATACATCATCAACGGCCAGAAGACCTTCATAAGTAACGGCATCAACTGCGACCTGGTCGTCGTGGCAGCCCGTACCAACGTGAATGCGGCCAGCCCCTACGAGGGCATGTCGCTCATCGTGGTGGAAGACGGCACGCCGGGTTTCGAAAAGGGCAGGAAGCTCGACAAGATCGGGCTGCATTCCCAGGACACCCTGGAAATGGCCTTTGTGGACTGCCGCGTCCCTGCCTCGAACCTGCTGGGACACGAGGGCCAGGGGTTCTACTGCCTCATGGACAAGCTCCAGCAGGAGCGCCTCGTGTGTGCCATGGGCTCCCAGGTGGGGGCGGAAGAGGCGCTGCGTCTCACCATCGAGTTCACCAAGACCCGGGAGGCCTTCGGCAGGCCCATCAGCCGCTTCCAGTACATCTCCTTCGAGCTCGCCAAGATGGCGACCGAAGTGGAGGTGGGCAGGGCATTTGTAGAGAGCCTCCTCATCGATCATCTGGAAGGCAGGAAGGATGTCAAGAAGGCATCCATGGCCAAATACTGGGTCTGCGAGATGCTCAACCGCGTGGTCGCACAGTGCGTCCAGTTCCACGGCGGCTACGGGTACATGGAAGAATACCCCATCGCCCGCATGTTCCGGGACGCACGGGTCCAGACCATCTATGCCGGAACATCCGAGATCATGCTGCTCATCATATCAAGGCAGCTCGGTCTCTAACAGGGGAAGAAATTCCACGAGGCGTGACAGGTTCTCCTGATAACCCTTCAAACAAGGGCCGCCGTGGCGGACAAGACTGTCACGGCGGCCCCTTAAACAGGAGGGTAAAAAATTTAGGAGACCGATAAAGCCTTTTTTAACGATCGTTTCAGATAATCGATATGTTCCACGGTAGCTACTTGTGCAGCCTCGGCATCCCGCTTTTCAATGGCCTTGAAGAGACTGTGGAGCTGCCTGACAATGGTGCGCGAGCTTCCCTCTATGGTTGAGAGCTTTTTCCTGCTGTAGGGTAGCGCGCCTATGAGAAGGGAGTTCATGGACTTGCGGATATGCATGAAAATGGAATTCTTCGTCGATTCCATCAGGGCATTGAAGAATTCGATGTAGAGTTTGCCCCCTTCTTTTACATCGTGGAGCACGGCGTCTTCCCCGACCTCAAGTACCCGCGCGAAAATCCTTTTGAGCCTTGCGAGGTCTTTTGCCGTGGCATTCAGGCATGCCAGGCGCGCCGCCTCGGAGTCGAGGATCCTGCGCACGCATAAGAGCTCCCAGATCTTCTCCTGGTCCACCAGCAAGAGGTCTTCGATGGAGGTCTTCGCCGTATCGGCGGGTGATCTGACGAACTTGCCTTTCCGGTGCCGGGACTCGACATACCCTTTTGCCTCCAGCAGCTTCATGGCCTCCCGCAGCGAGATCCTGCTGATGCGGAAGCGTTCGGTCATCTCGTGCTCGGAAGGGAGCCTGTCTCCGGGCTTGAGCTTGCCCCGGCTGATGAGGTCGATGAACTGGTCGGCCACCAGTGTAGGTATTGCCGGTGATTTCCGGATGGGTGAGATGAATTTTCCTCTTGCCTCCATAGCCATTCCAAATATTAATATATGATGAACATACTATTATACAAGAGGAGATAACAATCAAGATCATTCGGCATTGAAAAAGTATTTTATTTTTATTGTCACCCCTGCGAAAACGGGGGCAAGAACTATAAATAATAAGAAGAAGGTCGGCAGGACGCTCGAAGGCCGTACATGGAACCAGATGCCGAGAATGCTATCTGTATGGAGAAAGGAATGAGAGTAATGCAGGATGACAAACCCCGTTGCGGATGGATGCGGGACGACCCGCTCATGCAGGCGTACCACGATGATGAATGGGGGGTACCCGTGCATGAGGACAGGAGATGGTTTGAGTTCCTTGTACTCGACGCGTTCCAGGCCGGTCTCTCATGGAAGACGGTGCTCCACAAGCGCCACGCGTTCGGAAAGGTCTTTCATGGCTTTGACCCGGCCAGAGTCGCTCATATGTCCGAAGCCGAGATAGAAGCGGCATGCCAGAATCAATCCATTATCAGGAACCGGCAGAAGATCCGAGCAACCATCAGTAATGCAAAAGCCTTTCTGGCATTACAAAAAAAGTACGGCACATTCGATTCTTTCATCTGGTCTTTCACGAAAGGAGGCGTGATCCATAACAAGTGGAAGACGCTTGAAGAAATACCGGCCTCAACGCCCCTGTCGGATGCCGTCAGCAAGGCGCTGAAGGCTGAAGGGTTTACTTTTGTCGGGAGCAGGATCTGCTATGCATTCCTTCAAGCAGGGGGGGTCGTCAACGACCACTTGGTGCAGTGCTTCAGGTACAAAGATCTCAAAAGAACATGATGGGTGGGGCCAGACAACCCTTTTTCAGCAACTCGCAATGGAAGATGTTTTAGGGGGGCAGTCTCCGCAGGTATGCCGCCTCATAAGCCGAAAGCCAACAGCTGAAAAGCTTTTACTTCCTCTTCTTATCCTTGGTGTCGAGGGCCTTCTGGAGTTTGTCGCCCAGAGAGCTGAAGGAGCCTTTGGTATCACCTGCCTGGGTGAACCTGGTCCAGTCACCTTCTTCTCCCTTGTTGCCCGGTGAGAGTGATATCTTTCTCTGTTCGGCATCCACGCGTTCGATGGTCACGGTAATGGCATCTCCCTCCCGGAGTTTGTCCAGGGCGGACGCATCATAATGTTGGGCCATCACGGATTTCGGCAGCAGACCGGTAATGCCGGGCTCTATCCTCACGAAATAGCCGAAGCGCTCCTTCTTTTCGATGACGCCTTCCACCACCTTCTCGGGGGGATACCTGTCCTGGATGCCGATCCACGGGTCGCCCTCGGCCTCTTTCATGGAAAGTGAGATCCTCTTGGACTCAGGCGAGATGTCCTTGATCATCACATCCACCTCATCGCCAACCGAGACCATATCCTGGGGTTTTTTCACGCGCTTCTTGTAGCTCATCTCGGATATGTGCACGAGCCCCTCGATGCCTTGGGCGATCTCCACGAATACACCAAACTCCGCAATGCGCGTCACCTTTGCCCGCAGACGCTCCCCCGGTTTGAAGCGGTTCAGCACGCTGTTCCAGGGGTCATCGGCCACCTGCTTCATGGAGAGTGATATCCGCTTGCGGCTTATCTTCGGGTCTTCCTCGATGCTTAATACCTTGACCGTAATCTTCTCACCTATATGCAGGATATCCTCGGGCGAGAGGATCCTGGACCAGCTCATCTCGGATATGTGCACCATGCCTTCGATGCCCTCTGCAAGCATAACGAGTGCGCCATAGGGCATGAGCCTGCTCACAATACCCTCAAGCACGGCCCCTACTTCCATGCGATCGAAGAAGGCCTCTCTTACTTTTGTCTGTTCCTGCTCCAGCAGGGCCTTCCTGGAAAGAATGATATTGTCGCCGTCTTCCTCCAACTCGGTGATGAGGAAGAGGTATGTCTTGCCTATATGGATGGAAGTGTCTTCGATGCGGAACAGGTCCATCTGGCTGAAGGGGCAGAATGCCTTGCGCTTCACCACTTCCACGCGATATCCGCCCTTGACCTGCTCCAGGACCTTCCCCTCGATGGGAACCGCCTTCTCATGGGCCTCCTGCAGGATACTCAGGCCGCCGATGCTCGAAATGGCCTTGGACAGCTTGATCTCCCCTCCCCTGCGCGACATGACGAATGCATCGATAGTATCACCCACGCTATAGGGCAGGTTGCCCTCCTCATCGAGGAACTCGGAGCGCTCGATGACGCCGTCTACCTTGAATCCGGTGTCGACGAATATGTGTTCCTTGCCGATGGAGATGATCTTTCCCTTAAGCCTGTCCCCCACCTGGATGCTGTCCCGCTGTTCCTTGTCGTAGGATTTAAGGAGATCGGCGAATTCCTTGGATGTATCGTCCGAATTGTTTCCCTGTGTCATGTGCGACCTCTATAAATAAGGTATGATCGGGTAGATGGATGCTATAAAGGAAATTAATGCAGGAGTAAATGCCAAAATACCGTTGATACCCGGTCTCATTCACATCAGGATATAATGAGCCAACGGTATTCACGCACATGGTCGAGGAACTCATAGATGATCTCCTGTTCTTCAGTAGCACAAGCACGGCTTAAAAAGATGAATCTCCATACAGGGGCGTCTTTTATCCCCAGGAGGTCCAGGAGTGATCCGGTGGCAATGGTCCTGCCGAAGGAACGGGCCACCTTGATGAGATGTGAGAACCGGATGGTATACTCGATGTGTCTGTAGAGGCGTATATCCCTGGGATAGGAATCGAGCGCCAGGCCTTCAGCAAGATAGGGCATTGCGCCGGGTATGATGGGGTCACTCGAATGTTCACTGATGAATGCCGGCACGCCGAGCCTGCAGATGGTCTCTATCAGGGAGATAGCGCCGATATTAAGGTTAAAGGACCCATCAAGGGGGGTTTCGAGCCCATAAGCCGCAATGAGGCCTGACACATCTTCGGGGAGATTATTAGGATCGAGGTTGGTCGCTGTATCGAGATCTCCGATGACCTCATTGATAATGATAAGGTCAAGGCGGCCTTTGGCCCCCTTGAGCTCGTGGATATCCGCCTGTATAAAGGAAACCTTGTCTTGAAAGTTTTTCAGTCTTTCGCGTTGCTTTTTCAGCAGCATCGGAGAGAGATCCATCATAAAGGCCTTTTGTATGAGCGGGCCATGGGAGGTAAGCAGACTGTTCATAAGGCTGCCGTAGCCCCCGCCCATCTCGAGGATGACGGAAGAAGGGGTGAGCAGGCCCCTTTCCTCAAGGAAGTCGCCGAGAATTTCTCCATAGGCCTTGCCAAGCTTGAATGCCTTTACGTAGGGGCTTGTATCTGTTGCCAGGGACTCGCAGACGGTGAGCTCCTTCATAAGATCGATAGGAGTCTCTCTGTGGAAGCCACGGGTACTGTTCATGCCCATGGCATTTGGTCTATACATGATTTTTGATAGAATGTCCACGCGCTAATCCATTGAATAGCGCGGATTTCTGTGTTATGTCCCCCCCAAGAAAAGGAGGAACATCAATGGCGAGGATAAAGACATGTCTTTTATGTATAGCCTTAGTAGTGTGCTTCTCGGGTATCTCCTTTGCCGAGGCGCCGAATCCCTTTGAGGGGGACTGGGTCGCCGATGTCTCCGCCAAGGTGCTGCCTTCGGTGGTGAACATAGCATCGGTGAAAACGGTTACCATGCAGTCACCCTTGTTCAACGATCCTTTCTTCAGAGAATTCTTCGGCGGCGGGGTTCCCCATGAACAGGTCCAAAGGGCCCTGGGCTCGGGTGTAATCATTTCCCCGGACGGATATATCGTGACCAACAACCATGTGGTGGGAGGGGCAGACAAGGTGGAGGTAAGGCTTTCGGACGCCAGGGTGTTCCCGGCCACCATTGTAGGGACGGACCCCAAGAGTGACGTAGCCATTATCAAGATCAATAAGACCGGCCTGCCGGCCATGAAGATCGGCGATTCTTCCAAGCTGCGGATCGGGAGCTTCGTCCTGGCCATAGGAAACCCCTTCGGCCTCGAGCAGACCGTCACCTTGGGCATCGTCAGTGCCCTGGGCAGATCCGGCCTTGGCATCACCGATTATGAGAACTTCATCCAGACGGATGCCGCTATCAACCCGGGCAATTCAGGCGGGGCATTGGTAAACATGAAGGGTGAGCTCATCGGCATCAATACCGCAATCCTTTCCCAGTCGGGCGGGAGCGTGGGCATCGGATTCGCCATCCCCATAGACCTTGTTATGAGCATCAAGAAGAGCATTGATAAATACGGCAAAGTGGTCCGGGGTTGGCTCGGCGTCAGCGTACAGGAGGTCACTCCGGAGATCGCCAAGGGGCTTGGACTCTCATCGGCCAGGGGAGCCCTTATCACAGAGGTTATGAAGGGTGGTCCTGCCGAAAAGTCAGGTATAAAGCACGGTGATGTTATCGTAGCCATCGACGGGAAACCGGTGCCGACCACGGCCTCTATGCGATTCCTGATCTCTGAGGTCATGCCTGGTTCTGCAGTGAAGGTTAAAGTTCTGCGCGATGGGAAGGAAAAGAACTTTACGGTTGTCGCCGGGGACCTGGCCAAGGCACAGGTACCCGAGCACATGGTACTCATCAAGGATAATAAGTTCCTTGAGGGTGCCACGGTCGCAGACCTCACCCCTGCCGGCAGGGAGACACTGAATCTCAAACCGGAAATCCAGGGTGTGGCTGTTATCAATGTGGCCGATAATTCTGCAGCAGCAAAGACAGGCTTAAGGCCGGGTGATATAATCCTGACCATCAACAACAAGACCACCAGGAACATCGAAGAGCTCAAGAAGGTAGTCATTGATTACAAGGGCATGAAGATGAGCATGAGTCTCTACCGGCAGGGCATGGTCATGACTATGACCATTATCAAATAGGTCATGTATGGGCCCCCTTAAGAGGGGGCCTTTTTCAACCAATCTACTTAAGGAGAAACGGGTGATGCGTGCAGTGATTCAGAGGGTAAAGAGCGCATCCGTCATGGTGGATGGGGTCGAACTCTCCCGGATAGGCATGGGCCTGTGCTGCCTCATTGGTATCGAGGCGGATGACGGACCCGATGACATCGATTACCTGGCCCGGAAGATATGCAGTTTAAGGGTATTTGATGATGATAACGCCGTGATGAACCTCGATGTAACCGAAATGGGCGGTGAGATCCTGCTCATATCCCAATTCACCCTGATGGGTGATGCCAGGAAAGGCAGGAGGCCGTCCTATTCACACGCCGAAGCACCCCAGATCGCCGGGAAGAAGTTCGAAGCGCTTGTTGCCAAGGTAAGGGAACTCTATGCCGGCAACATTGAGACCGGTAAGTTCCAGGCCATGATGGATGTGTCGATCATCAATCATGGCCCGGTCACCATCCTGCTTGACAGCAAGAAGCTCTTTTAGAAGATGCCGTTTTAGCCTTTAAGGGCATTGATGCGTTCAAGGAGCTTGGCCTCGGGCAGAGCTCCCACGATATCGCCCACCTTCTTGCCGTTCTTGAAGACCAGGAGGTTCGGGATGGACCTAATGCCGTAATTCTTGGCGGTATCGGGGTTTTTATCCACATCCAGTTTTCCGAAGACAATCTCCCCTTTATGCTTTTTCGCCATGCTCTCCAGGATGGGGCCGATCATCTTACACGGGCCGCACCACTCGGCCCAGCAGTCCACCACGATGAACGGATACTTGGCCACTGCATCAGCCATGTTCTGATCGGTCAAGGTGATGGTACTGTCTGGATTATCTACGAAACTTTCTTCCGGCATGATCTCCTCCTTTTTCCCGATTATGGGGTCTTGAATCCTGTGTACAATGTACCCTTGAGCTCACTTACATATTCGTATGCAGCAAAGGAAGCGGTGGCACCATCACCGCATGCGGTCACCACCTGCCGCAGAAGTTTTTGAGTACAGTCTCCGCAGGCAAAGATGCCCTTGGCCGAAGTCTTCATGTGCGCATCCGCCTTGATGTACCCCAGTGAATCCATGTCCACAATCCCTTTGAAGGCCTCAGTATTGGGGACATTGCCCGTGAAGATGAAGACCCCGTCAACAGGAAGGGTCTTTACCTTATTGGGGTCTGTCACATCCCGAATACTGACTGCCTTCACTACCGAATCGCCAATGATCTCCTCTACGTTGGCATTCCATTCAAACGCTATCTTGGCATTAGCAAACGCCTTGTGCTGTAATGCGGCTGTTGCCCTCAGCCGGTCTCTCCGATGTATGACGGTAACCGTGCGGGCGAAATTCGTCAGATAGAGGGCCTCCTGGACTGCGGTGTCCCCTCCGCCCACCACAGCAAGTGCGCAATCGCGATAGAAAGGCCCGTCACATGTCGCGCAGTAGGACACTCCTTTGCCGGTAAACTCGGCCTCTCCCGGTACATTGAGGTGGGCGTATTCACTACCCGTGGCGATGATTAAAGACAGCGACCGGTAAATTGAGCCTGATGTGCTCACCTGCCAGGCCCCTCGGCCTTCTGAGATGGTCTCTGCAATGGAGGTGATATCGTCATCAATGATAGTAAGCCCGAACTTGAGTGCCTGCCGGGTAAAGCGATCAACCAGTTCGAACCCGCCTATTCCTTCAGGAAAGCCGGGATAGTTCTCGATGAGATCCGTGGTGGCGGCAAGGCTGGTTTTGAAGGCGCTCCTGATAAGCAGCGTCTTCATGTTCGCCCGTGCCGCATAGATCCCTGCAGTAAGGCCTGCGGGTCCGCCCCCGATGATGATCACATCATACATATCTTGAAAACCCTTCCATAGTAGTTATATAGATGTAAACAAATTCCAGTGCCTAAACGTCATAATATGAAAGGCGGCTTGATTTCGTCTCATACCAGCGACTATTGTACTATTACAATAGAAACGATCTCACAGGAGGTCAAGATATGAAGAAGATTATTTTAACAACACTGGTCCTGATGGTTCTTCCTATGATTTCACATGGAGCAGGGTATGTCCTTGCAAATTACGGCGATGGAGGCAAGGTCAATGCGTCAAGCTATGGGCTCGAGCTGGGCGGGATATTCCTTTCACCCTATCATCCCAATGGCGGGGCTTTCAGCCTCGGGATCGGCGCAAGCATAGCAAATACCAACGAACATCCATCATCAACCTTTACGGGAAAATCAAATGACGGAAACGAGCAGGAGATCTATGCCGCCTTCGGCGCCGAGATCGTGCCTGCGTTCTTTGGTGTGGTCGGGGTCGGGTATGCCAGCCAGGACACAAAGACCTACAATGCATCCGACTCAACGACCAGATCGGGCACTGATAGTTTCGGCACCTGGATGCTCGGCATGCGCTATGTGGTACAATCGTTCAATATGGGCTTGGGTTACGATTATCGACGCGGGGTTACGGCAAGCCTTGGGGTGGCCTTCTGAAAAAAGGCCTTTATTATTTATCCGCATGTAAACAATGGCCACGATCTCTGCGTCTCTATAGAGTAATGAACGGGTATAGCTTGAGAACGCTTGCCTTTGTACCCATTGTTTCTTTGAGCCTCCTGATTGCGGCATCCGGATGCTCGAGCCTCCAGAATTATACCAGGCACTCGGCTCCGGCACGGGCATCGATCATGGCAGGCAACTTTCAAGGCGCCCTTACCACGTTTCCCGAAGAGGCGGCAAAGGGGAAGGATGAGGTCCTGATAAGGCTCGAGCGGGCAATGATTCTCCAGGACCTCGGAGAGTTCAAGCAGAGCTCTTCCGAGTTCGAGCAGGCCATGGGAAGGATACGGGGATTTGAAGACAGGGCCGTGATTTCAGCAAGCAATACCGCTTCCGAGGTAGGGACCCTGATTCTCAACGAACAGGTCATGCCCTATGAGGGAGAAGACTTCGAGATAATTCTCCTCCATGCCCTCAATGCCGTGAACTACCTTATGAGGGGAGATCTCGAAGGGGCGCGGGTGGAAGTCAGGAAATCTTATGAGAGGCAAGAGCAGCTCTCTGAAAAACATGGAAAAGAGCTGCAAAAGGCCCAAGCTGACACACATTTCTCGGACTGGGAGCGGTCCTTTGACAAGGCGGACAGCAAGGGGTATGCGCAGCTCAAGGAGAAGGCCTCACCGGTGGTCAGCCTTTATCAGAACGCATTTGCATCCTATATCTCAGCCCTTGTCTATGAGCTCGGCGGCGAGAACGATGATGCCTATATCGACCTCAAGAAGGCATATCAGGCATACCCGTCATGCCGGAGTATCCAAAGAGACCTTGTGCGCCTGAGCAGGAAGATCGGTTTCAGGGAGGATCAAGAGCTGTGGGAGAAGCAATTCGGAATGCCCAAGGCATATCCGAAAGACACGGTAGACGTGTTTGTGATTTTCAGCTATGGCCTGGCGCCTTATAAAGTACCGCTGACTCTTCCCATCCCCATCTCCCGCGGTTTTACCTTTGCGTCGCTGCCGCTCTATGAATTCAGCCCGTCAAACATCTTTGGCGGACTGGTCACGGCCGATGGCCTGAACGAGGAGACATCAACGGTGTTTGATGTTGATGCCGTGGCTGCAAGGAACCTCCTGGATGATTACCCCATAATCTTTGTGAAACAGATCGCGAGGTCATATATCAAGGCTAAGGCTACAAGCCAGTTGGCGCATAACTATGGCGATGCCGGTGCGATCCTGGGCATATTTGCCTCGGCAATAACGGAACAGGCCGACTTAAGGGCCTGGTCGAGCCTGCCCAAACAGATCCAGGTGGCAAGACTCTTTGTACCCAGGTCTTCGGCGGATATCTCCATCAGGAATTTGCCGGGAGGATACTCTTCCACCGTGCGGATACCAAAAGGGGTATCGCACATGATCGTGTACTGCAGGGCCACCCAAAATGGCCTGGCCATATATACGAAATCATTCTAGACAAGGAGGAACTCTATGAGAAAAATAGGCAGATCTTTTATCATACTGACCTTATTCATGGTTGCCTGCGCAGGGACGGCCCCCAATATCCTTCACGTTCAGGCAAGCCCCATGGGCGTGAGTGCCAAACATGTGGAGATCAATGATAAATTTCTCGAAAGAAATATGAGCTTCGGCGATGTGAGCATCAAGCCGCTTGATGCAGCAAACTCCATTGAGGCCCAGGTTATGCTGAAAAATGAGAGCGACAGAGACTTGTCCTTCGAGTATCGCTTTATCTGGTACGATGCACGCGGGTATGAGATATCGGGTGTGACCTCATGGATACCTGCCGCGCTCGGGGGCAGAGAGTCAAAAGGGTTTCGCTCGGCCTCACCCGGTCCCAATGCGGCAGGGTTTAGACTTATGGTACGTAACCCCCATCCTGTAACGGACACGGGGTCATGAGAGACGAACAGGAGGTGAAAAAGAGATATGAAGAGATTATACCTTTTGCTTAGTATTGCAGCGTTAGTGTCCATTTTCTGGGGTTGCGCCAGCACACCGGAGGTGACCTACGGCAATCCGGATCAGGTAGAGACGGTGACAGCGGATTTCGGCTCCACCGACCTGCAGATGATCGCGGAGAAAATGGTGAACTCATTGCTGGCAAGCCCGGTGCTTTCTTCGGGCAACCGGCCGGTGCTCTATGTCCAGCATGTCCGGAACAAGACGGATGAGCATATCGACACCGAATCAGTCACGGATAAAATAAAGGTGACAATGCTCAAATCCGGCAAGGTAAGGTTCTCCGCCGTGGGAGATGTGAAGGACGAGCTTGTCAACCAGCTTGAGTTCCAGGCAAGCTCCGGAATGGTCGACCCCAAGACGGCCAAGTCCATCGGTAAACTGGTCGGCGCAGACTATTTCCTCTATGGCGAGCTCGCCTCCATCAAGAAGTCTGCCGGCCGGGTCCAGGATGTCTATTTCAAGTTTACCCTCAACCTGGTGAATATCAAGACCGGCCTCATCGAATGGGCCGATGAAAAGGAGATCAGGAAACAGGCCAAGAAGCCGCTTCTGGGTGGATGAGAGTTCTTACCGGCACTGAAAGCTCATTGCAGAAGGTGATGAAGTTATTACCTTTAAGTGGAATGTTTTCTAAGAGATGCCCATAGCGGCATCATCCGCTTTGTGCTCAGCAGGTTTGGCTTGACTCCACGAACATGAAACGGATAGAAAGCTTTGACGAGCCTTAAGTGGAGGTTATGGGTATGACCTTGGAGCATAGACTCAAGAAGATAACCAGCAGGACAGCAGTCCTTTACGGGACCGTAGCCCTGCTCGTAATATTTGCCGACCCCAGTTGGACTTCCTGTTTCATTGGATCAATCTTCGTCATTGCAGGTGAGGCGCTTAGGTTCTGGGCCACGGGTCATCTGAGAAAAAACGAAGAACTTACCACTTCAGGGCCCTATGCATATCTCCAGTCACCGCTCTACCTCGGCAGTTATATCATCAGCACCGGCATGTGTATTATGGCCAAGAATCCGGTCATATGGATCCTGGCCTCGCTCATCTTCTTCATTTCTTACGTCCCGAGGAAGCAGAAGATCGAATGGGGAAGGCTGGAGGAGAGATTCGGGGAGGAGTTCTTGAAGTATAAACGTGCGGTGAATTATTTCATGCCCCGGCTCGATCCCTATCCTGACGGCAGCAAGCACTTATGGTCTTTTGCATTAACCATCGAAAACACCGAGCACCAGACGGCCCTGGCGGTTCTTCTCATTGCATTCCTCATCTTCATCAGGATTTTTTAAACGCTAAAGGAAGCGCTTTCAAACCAAGGGCACTAAAAATAGAAATAACAGGGAAAGGCCGGGGAGCTTACTTCCCCGGCCTTTTGTATTATAGATGATCGAGCCAGTCCAGGTGTTTGGGATTCCTGCCGCGGATGACATCAAAGTAAGCCTTCTGCAGGGCCTTGGTCACGGGGCCGGGCTTGCCTTCGGGCAGATGGCCTGAATAAGCAGGAGAATTCCAATGCTGTGGGTGGCAAGGGCTAAGCCTGAAAGGCTTGCCTTTGGGATAACCCTCAAGGGTTTAGTCCGATATCTTCACGCGCCAGCCGAAGGGATCTGACTTTTCTCCATACTGGATCTGCAAGATCTCGTTATACAAGCGTTCCGTCAGGGTCCCTGTCTTGCCGTCGTTGATGACGTGCTCTTTCCCCTGATAATAGATTTGGCCGATAGGAGAGACAATGGCCGCCGTACCTGAAGCAAACGCCTCTTTCACTGACCCGTCAGCAATCCCGGAAATAATCTCACTCATGGCCGGTGCCCGTTCCGTCACCTTCACGCCCCAGCTCCGCGCCAACTGGATGACGGAATCCCGGGTGACACCGGGTAGAATAGAACCTGAGAGCGGCGGTGTAACAAGTTCATCGCCGATCACGAAGAAGGCATTGCTCGTCCCCACCTCTTCTACATATTTCCGCTCAATGGCATCCAGCCAAAGGACCTGCGTATACCCCATCTCCTTGGCCTTCTGGCTGGCGTAGAGGCTGGCGGCATAATTCCCCGCATTTTTGCAGTTCCCGACACCGCCGCGAACGGCCCGGACGTAATCCTCGCTGACGTAGATCTTCGTCGGACTGAATCCCTCAGGATAGTAAGCCCCGACAGGACCGACAATGATGAAGAAAAGATATTGATTTGACGGGTGGACACCCAGCGCCGGCTCGGTGGCGATCATGGTCGGGCGGATATACAGGGACGTTCCGGCGCCGCGAGGGATCCAGTCCTGTTCCAGAAGGACAAGTTTTTTCATGCCCTCCATAAACAGCTCCGGATCGATTGTGGCCATGCACAGGCGCTCTGCCGAGGCGTTCATCCGCTTGATGTTTTCCATGGGCCGGAACAGGTAGATACTCCCGTCCTTTCCGTGATAGGCCTTCAGCCCTTCAAAGATTTCCTGGCCATAGTGGAGACTCATGGCCGTGGGGTCAAGGATGATCGGACCGTAAGGGCCGATAACGGGTTCATGCCAACCCTTGCCGTCCTTATATTTTACCGTAAACATATGATCCGTGACGATCTGGCCGAAGCCCAGTTTGGATTCATCTGCCGGTTTTGTTTTCAGCTTGTCCGGTGCACATTTTATGATTTTGATGTCCATAAAGATCTTCCCCTATAATTTATAAGCCAGCTTTGTTACCATAGCATCTGCACCTCAAAAGGAGTATAGGTATATTCCATGCATTATCTGTGATTTTGATCCTATGGTCAATATGAAGTTCTAAGGGGCCGCCTTCCTTAACATTAACTCGGTACGTGTAAATTTTAACCTTTGCCGATAAAGGAGGGCGCAACAATGAACTGTTGCATGATATGCGGCAACCTCGTGGATGTATCCGACCGATACTGTTCCCAGTGCGGCTCATGCCTATCGCCATCGACGCAGGTAGCTGAATACCGCTTCATAACTATCCTCTGTACCGACCTGAGCGGATACAGCCTTCTGTCTGAAAGACTCGACCACGAGGAACTTCAGGAGCTCATGGGCAGTGTCCTGAGTGAGATTACCCGGATCATCACTCGCTTCGGCGGTACCATCGAGAAGTATATCGGTGACGCCGTAGTGGCCATCTACGGCAACTCCAAGGCCAGAGAGGATGATCTTCTCAGGGCCATCCTGTCCGCCCGGGATATCCACAGGACAGTGGAAGGACTGAACGTGCTCATGCCAAGGAGCTGCAACATCCACATGAGCATGCACACCGGTATAAACACGGGTGAGGTGCTTATGGATTCCGGCACGACCCGCCACTCATCGCACGGTACCCTGGGAAAGCCCATCAATATTGCATCCAGACTGTGTGATATAGCATCAAGGGGGGAGATCTTCATCGGGGAGTCGCTCATATCAGAGGCAATGCGGTATTTTCACCTGGAATGGATGGGCAGGAAGATGCTCAAGGGTTTCAGAACCCCGATCCATGTGTACAAGGTTATGGATGAGAGGAAGATTCCTTTGGCCGTGCACCGCTCCGGTGGGGTGACCTCGCCGCTGGTTGGGCGTGAACACGAGTTGTCCGAGCTGTTATCCAGGGCACGCAAGCTTCAGTCAGGACAAGGCGGTGTGCTCAGCATCATAGGCGATGCCGGTGTCGGCAAAAGCAGGCTCATTGAAGAGTTCAAGGCATTGCTTAATGATGGAGTTGCATTCGTAACAGCCACCTGCCACGATCATGCAAGCTCCACCCCGTACTTTCCTTTTACGAAACTCATATCTTCAATCCTGGGAATCTCTGAGACGGATAATACCTATAAAAGTATTTCCCAGGCATTAATTCAATACGGTCTACCCACGGAGCATGCAACTCATCTTACTTTCTTCAGGGACCAGGCCTTTTCCTTAAGATCCGAATCCCCGGATACCCTCAAAGAACAGATCAGTGATGCCTTTGTTTGGCTGCTCAGCTCGAAGGCTTTGGCCCGGCCTACCATTATCTGTATTGAGGACATCCACTGGGCGGACCAGAGCACCCTTGATCTCCTGGCCTATCTCATTCACAATTGGAAGAAGTCCTGGCCCTGTCTGCTGGTACTATCTCATCGTCCCGGATCAATGCCTGCCTTATCAAGTAGCTTCATAAGCCTGCGTGAACTTAGTGAGTCGGAAGTGGGCAGAATGCTCACACTCATGTTTGAAGCACTCGCAGTGCCTGAACCGGCCGTGCACTCACTGACCGATGCCACCGGAGGCAATCCATTCTTCATAGAGGAGCTGGCAAATTACCTCCTGGAAAAGGGAGCCGATCTAGTAGGTCATTGTCTAACGGGCTTCCTGAATGATGTGCCTACGACCCTGTACGGACTCATCTCTTCACGGCTTGATCATATGGAACCGATTGCCAAGAAGATGCTTCAGGAAGCGGCCCTCATCGGCAGGGGCTTTTCAGAGGACCTCTTGGCCTTGGTATGCTCAAATCCTGATTCCTTAAAAGAGGGATTGATCGAATCAGTCAAGCACGGCTTCATCCATCCCACGGGTGAAGGGGAATACATCTTCAAGCATGATATGACCCGTGATGTGGCGGGCAGAACCCTCTTGAAGAGAGAGAGGGTCAGGCTACACAAAAAAATCGCCCTGGCCTTGGAAGACAGAGCCGGCTCATGTCCCGGGGATCATGCCGGAGAGCTCGCCCATCACTACGCCGAGGCTCAGAATTACATCAAAGCAGTATACTACCATATGGAAGCCGGTAAACGCTGCCAGTCAACAGGTGCATGGGTTGAGGCCGGCTGGCACTTCTCATCGGCAGAGCGCTGTGTGCTTGCAGCCCCGGCTTTTCCTGAAGTTGAAGAAAAGGTTGTTGAGATACAAGAAGGGATATGGAGATGCTGCCGGGTGTTCAATCCGGCCCGGGCTATTACCGCGCTGGAGGCCCTAGCCGATAATTACCGGCTTAAAGGGCTTAAAGAAAAAGAAGCCTTTTGCTCCATCAGACTTATCAACCTCTATTCCCAAATCGGTTTGTTTGAAAAGGCCAAAGGGTACTACACCCATGCGTTAAGCATCATCGGGAATGATCCTGTTTTGATTGCAGCGGCACACACCGCCATTGCCTACACCTACACCTTTCTCGGAAAGCAAAACGATGCACTACGTCTTCTGGATAGTTCCCGACCTTCACTCGAGGCATCGGACCGGTTCCTCTTTACCGTCAATACCCTTACCACGTTGGCTGCATGCGTATGGAAGGGTGACATGAAGAGTGCACGCACCTGGTATGATCGGACCAAGGTGTTCAGTGGGGCATATATGGATATCGATCTTATGGCGGACATATGGCTCGCCCATATCTGCTGTCTCGAAGGCGACTTTGATGAGGCACGCAGGGTTTTAGGCGAGGTCTCATCGCGGGAGAAAAAGCTGGGTAAGCTTGCCGGCGGACTTTCATATTTAAGGATTCAGGGTTCCATCTATTTCCGCTCCCGGTATTTCGGAGATATTAGGGGTGCCCGATATGACTTACATGTATTTAACGCCTTAGGGGCGGACATCCATAACTCAGGTTCGTTAAAGGATTTGTATCGTGCATGGATTGCGCTGGAAGAAGGCAAGCCCCAAGAAACAAAAGACCTTATTCATGCAGCGCTACCCGGCCTGAGGGAGGGTATTGCCAACCGAGTGCCCTATGCACTGAATGCCCTTGCCGAGGCAAATCTCCTATTAAACGATCTTAGTGCAGCACGCCAAATTGCAGAGGAAAGCATAACCTGGAATGAGCATTGCGGCAATGCCGACCAGCTCATCTGGGGCTTAAGGATTTTTGCCGAGATCTGTATCTCACAAGGGGAATACATTACCGCACGCAAAGCCCTCTCCCGAGCATACTCTCTTGCTCGAGCGTGCAAGATGAAGCCGCATCAAGCCTGGATCATTGCCTTATGGGGCAATCTCCTCAACAGGACCGGCAAGCACGCAGAATCGGCCATATGCCTAGGTAAATCGCTCAAGCTCTGGAAAGAGATGGGCAATCCTATCCAGGTGAAACGGGTTGCAAAAGAACTAAACCGTACCGGATATGCATGAAATCTTAAGTCTATTGAATACAGAGATTCCCTTTTTGTAATCCCTCTTTTGCTTCATCATGATGTCGAATTTTCATAACCCTGTCTCAGCCTAGCTTTTAAGGCATGGTAGCCGTCATGTGTCATAGATTGTCACGAGAAACAGCCTGGCTAATGTTTTCGGCGTTCTGATCGATAGGATAAATTATAGCAGGGCTTTCATAAGCCCGAACTGTTCTTTGACAATTTAAAAGATGAGCCATGTGTGCTCTTTGGCTCCAGAGATCACACATGGGTAAAAGAGTAACTCAAAGCAGCTCAAGCGCCTTCATAGCAAGGAAGAAGGGGAACTCGGGAAATGGTCCTCTATGTGTAAGACCTCTCGTTTTCTCCTTCACAAGCCAAACCACAGGTAACTGTGGGACGGAAAGCCGCGGGTCCGCGCCGAATGCCGGGCGGACAGCCGGGTCGCCTCCTTCACAGCCACACCATGGGTAACCATGGGCCGGAAAGCCACGGGTCCGAAAATAGTGCTCGGACAGCCGGGCCGCCTGAGAAGGATTCACCAGCACAATCACTCTAGCCACACCATGGGTAACCATGGGCCGGAAAGCCACGGGTCCACAGGGAGTGTGGACGGCCGGGTTGCCTGGAGAACCTCATCAGAAAGGAGTTACAATGAAAAGAACAAGCCTCCTCGCTGCTCTCTGCATGATCGGACTGCTCATGCTTCCACTCACAGGGATGGCCAAGATGGTCCCCCTGTCGGATGACCAGTTAAGCGAGGTCATTGGTCAGGCAGGATTCGCCGAAGATACCACTGCGACATTCAACTCTACTATAGCCAACATGCCGGCGATGGGTGGGATTTTAAATTATAGCGACGTAACGATCCAGGGCTCCGTAACCTCAAGGAATTCCACCACTACAGATACAAGCCTGGTTAATCAATTAACCAGCCCCGGAATTCCTGGTCTCGGGATGATGGGCCTCGGGATGATGGGCCTTGGGTCAATGGGCCTCGGTACGCACCTGATCGATATGACCATCAACATCGACCGGTTTTCTATCGGTGCCATTCGCGTCGGAAACGATACGACCGGTCCAAGCCTTGGCGATCTTGTCATAGCCGGATTTCATGCAGATATCAAAGGTACAGTATCAGTCACGGCGCATTGAAGCGCATGATGTTACTCTTTTACCCCCCCATTTTCCCTAGCTGTCTTATCGAACCGCCTCCATGAGGTAATCTTAACGAGGATGGCTTTATTGACGGATGAGCCTTGCCCGGTCGATATCATCGGGCCCGATGGGCTGTGTACGCCGAAGCGGGTTTATGTCGATCCCGCCCCGCCTTGTGTAGAAACACCTCACTGAAAGCATATCCGGCGAGCATCTTTCCATGAGATCGATAAATATCTGCTCGCAAACCTCCTCTGCAAAACCCTCGTGATCCCGGTATGAACAGAGATATTTCATAAGAGATTCATGATCAATGGTCTTTCCCCGGTAGCGTATAGCCACACTCGCCCAGTCCGGCTGCCCTGTAATGGGGCAATTGGTCTTCAACAAATCTGAGTAGAGGGCTTCATCTAATAAGCCTGGTTCGCATGATAGGAGGTTCGGGTCTTTTTGGTAGGTGTCGATATTACTATCCAGGGTGTCCAGGCATATACCTTCGGGATGCGGCAGGCAGATCATTTGAGGAAAATTCTCCTGCCCTATGATATGCACCGAGATCCACTCGGGTACAAGGAGATGCTCAAGATCTTCTCTGATGGTATTCTCAAGTGCTGCGGCCATGCTGAATCTCTCATATGAGAGGCCGCTGAGATAGAGTTTAAGTGATTTCGACTCCACGATGCACCTGCTCTGAACCGGGTAGACGACCTCGAGGATACCTGCCTGTGGCTTGCCTTTGTCGTTCAGCCATGAGAGTTCGTAAGAGCGCCAGAGGTCATACCCGTAGATCGTAACCGGGTAAGTCTTTCTGGGGATGGGATAAAGCACGGAAGTGTCGCGGCGCTTTGGCTGAGAGACCTTTTCCCCAAGTGGAAGCTCACTCATCCAAGGTACCTCGTGGGGTCAAGACCCGCATCAAACTCCAGGGCGTATTTCCTCTCAAGACAGGTGGCACATGTTCCGCAATGCAGATCCAAACCCTTGTAGCACGACCATGTCCTGGTGAAATCGAAATTCAGCTCCCTGCCGATATTAGCTATCTGTCTCTTGTCAAACCCTGCAAACGGCGCCTCTATCTTCACCTTGGTGAAGGTGCCGAGTGCGGCAGCCTGCGACATGGCTTCGGTAAATGGTAATGTGCAGTCAGGATAGATGGGATGGTCACCCGAGTGGGATGCGATGAGCACAAGAGGGATCTGATGTGTCTCTGCATAGCCAGTGGCAACGGCAAGCATGATCCCGTTCCTGAAGGGGACCACGGTGGATGAAATGGAATCGGTCCTGTAGGGGCCATCGGGTATCTTTTCACCCGACTTCAGCAGACTGGAGGAGAAGAGAGTGTTGATAAAGCTCAGCTCGACCTTTGTAAAGGCAGCATTATATGCATTTGCAAGTTTTTCTGCAAACATGAGCTCTTTTGCAGCATGCTTTGATCCATAATCAAAGCTCAAGGCATGCATGCGCCCGAAGCGGGTCCTTGCCCATGCCAGCATAACGCCCGAGTCCATACCGCCGGAGAGCAGGAGTACCGCATCATTCATCATACACCTCTTTTATCATCAAAGATAAGCACATGGAGCCGTGGGGTCATGCGGTAGCCATGCTCCCTGCAGAAGGTAAACACCATCTCCATCCTCTTAAGCTGATCCTCCCTGGTCTTGCCAAGGGGCATGATGAGCACCTGCTCTCTCGCGATGGTATGTTGCCTCACAAACTCTTCGATCTCGCTCAACGATTCCGCATCATCAGCCACAAATTTGAAGTAATGGGCCTTGCCTATGTTTCCCAAAGGGAGATGCCATTTTCCATCAATGTATTTAGGGCTCATTACAATAATTGCATCCTCAAGGTTTGGAATGTCAACCTTGCCGCTCGTTTCATAAAAGATGCGGTATCCGCTTTTGACAAGCACAGAGTGAAGATCCTTGAGCCCGGATCCCCATTGGAGGAATGGTTCCCCCCCGGTGATGACCACATCTTTGCAAACATAATTATTCATCAGAGAGAAAATCTCATCAGTACCCATTTCAGTGTATTCATGCCATGCATATTCAGTGTCGCACCATGGGCACAAGGGCTCGATACATCCACCGAGACGGATGAATATGGCGGGCAGGCCGATGAAAGGCCCTTCACCCTGGAGGGAATAAAAGATCTCGGTTACCACCAGCCTCATGCTACCTCAGATTAGACTCCCTTATGCTACGCATAAGAAGCTTGCATGACAAGCTAAGTATACTCTGCGGCATGCTTCGTCAAGGAGCTCACCCGGAAGGGAAGTGAGTTAAATAATGAGAATACCCTAGAACGGGGAGTGCTCCATTGTTACGGGACTTATCAGATAAGCATTCACATGATTTGCATTTTTGTGCTAGTAATACATAAGTCATTACCGTCAGGATAGGGAGATACTATGAAGATCATTGAAGATGCACTGAAAAGAGGCGACAAGGCCCTCAACGAGTATGAATCCAAGCGCCTCCTGGATGCCTATTCCATCCCGGTGACCAAGGAGTTCGTTGCAACCAGCATCAAGGATGCCATCTCTTACGCTAAGGAGATCGGCTACCCGGTAGTGCTCAAGGGATCTTCCCGCACGTTGACCCACAAGACCGAGCACAAGCTCATCGAGCTCGGCATTGATAGTGATCAGGCCCTTGAGAAGGCATATAATGCACTTCAAGAGCGCGGCAAGGGCCAGCTTGACGGAATTCTTGTCCAGCAGATGGTCAAGGGCGAGCGTGAGCTGGTGGCAGGCCTCATCCGCGACCCCCAGTTCGGCCCCTGTGTGATGTTCGGACTCGGAGGCATCTTCACCGAGGTGTTGAAGGATGTCACCTTCAGGGTTGCGCCCCTGGAGATGCGGGATGCGCTGGAGATGATGGACGAGATTAGGGCCAGGAAGCTCCTGGACGCCTTCAGGGGCAAGCCGGCCGTGAATAGGGACGTCCTTGCAAAGGCGCTGATCAACCTCGGGAGGATCGGGCTCGAGATCGATGAGGTGGCCGAGATCGATATCAACCCGCTCATCATCCACGAAGACATGCCCATTGCCGTGGATGCCCTGGTGATATTGAGGAATCCCAAGGCATCGTAAAAGCGAATGCCGCTTTTCCCTGAGCACGCGCTTTTCATGGCTCCCATGGTGGATTTAAGCCATGCGGCTTATCAGGAGCTCGTGCGTTCGTTTTCGGGCTGTGACCTTTTCTACTCCGAGATGCTCAATGCCCGCATCGTGCCGGGGGAGAAGCCCGGAACCTCTTCCTATCTGAAATGGACCAGGCTTGATGACCTCATCTTTCAGATTGCAGGCAATGACATTGAAAAGATGCAGGAGTCCGCAGCCAAACTCGACGGTTTTGGACCATTTGGTATAGATATCAACATGGGATGCTGGCTCAACAAGGTTACCTGCCACGGCTGGGGTGCCGGACTCTTGAAGGACCCATCCAGGGCTCAGGAAGTGGTTGCGGCGGTGAGGAAGACGGTCGATCGCCCCCTGTCCGTAAAGATGAGGATCGGTTACAGCCCTGATGTAAAGGCCATGCTGGAGTTTGCCTCCATGCTGGTGGAATCTGGGGTCGACTTCATCGTACTCCATGCCCGGACCGTGGAAGACGGCATGTCGCGAAAAGCAAAATGGGAGTACATCGCCGCCCTTAAGGATGCAGTGGATATACCGGTGGTGGGTAACGGCGATGTCAGGTCTGCCCGGGATGCCCAGGAGATGTTCAGGCTGACCGGGTGCGACGCTGTGATGGCGGGCAGGCAGGCCGTGATCCAGCCCTGGATCTTCCGTGACATCAAGGCGCTCCTTGCAGGTGGTGACCCGGATAATCCACCCTCACTCATGGATGTGATGCTCGATCTGCACCGGCTTCTTGGTGTCCATTTCCCGCCGGATGTGGCGCTCAAGCGGTTCAAGACCGCTATTGCCTGGTTGTCTCAGAACCTCACCTTCGGCCACCACCTGACCAAGAGCATCGGCAGGGAGAAGACTTTTGTGGGGGCAAGGACCTGTATAGAAAACTCCTTCAAGCTTGGTATTACCTGATCGGCGCTTGAATTTTTTTTTAAAGCCTGTATATGTTTTTCTTCGGTATCTTAACCTTTCCGGTACCTATTCTTCCCCATGTCAAGGAGTGATACATGAAACAGATCGATCTGATGAAAGAACTCCATATCCCATCCGACAAGAAGATACTCATGCTCGTGCTGGACGGTCTCGGAGGGCTGCCGAATGAGAAAGGCTTAACAGAGCTCGAGGCAGCCCATACCCCGAACATGGACAAGCTCTGCAAGGAGTCGATCTGCGGGCTGTCCACCCCTGTTGCCGTGGGCGTTACTCCGGGAAGCGGACCAGGCCACCTTGGACTGTTCGGATATGATCCCCTGGAGTATCAGATCGGCAGAGGGGTGCTCGAGGCCCTGGGCATAGGGCTTGTGTTGACACCCAACAGCCTGGCTGCCCGTGGTAACTTCTGCACCCTTGACCCGGCAACGGGTGTGATCACCGACCGGAGGGCGGGAAGGATACCCACTGAGAAGTGCTCAGAGCTCGTGAACAAGCTCAAGGCCATTACTCTGGAAGGGGTAAAGATCACCCTTGAGCCTGTTAAGGATTACCGCTTCGCCCTCATCCTCGATGGAGACGGCCTCGAAGAAGGCCTCAGCGAGACTGACCCTCAGAAGACAGGTCTCAAGCCATTGAAGGTCGAGCCGCTCCATGCAGGGGCAAAGAAGAGCGCCCGGCTCTTAAACGCATGGATCGAGAAGGCCTTTGCCGTGCTCAAGGATGAAAAGCCTGCCAACGGGTGCACATTGAGGGGCATAGCCAAAGATCCCGGCCTGCCATCCTACAAACAGGTCTTTGGTCTCAAGTCATGCGCCATCGCCACATACCCCATGTACAAGGGGCTTGCCCGCCTTGTCGGCATGGACGTGCTGGATGCCGGTGAGACGCTGGCCAGCGAGGTGAAGACGTTGAAGGATTCCTGGTCAAAATATGATTTCTTCTTCTTCCATGTGAAGAAGACGGACTCGGCCGGCGAAGACGGCAACTTCGACGCAAAGGTCAAGGTAATCGAGGAGGCGGATGCGCTTATCCCGGAGATCATGGCATTGAGACCGGATGTCGTGCTCATAACCGGAGATCACTCCACGCCCTCGGCCCTGAAATCGCACTCATGGCACGAGCTTCCCGTGTTGCTGTACGCCAACAACATTCGCAAAGACGCCGTTAAAGAGTTCGGTGAGCGGGCATGCATGGCCGGAGGGCTCGGCCATATCCGACATGTGGACCTCATGCCTCTGGCTATGGCGCACGCCGAGAAACTCACCAAGTATGGTGCATAGACGAGGAGGTCGATATCATTGAAGTCGAAAACACGAGTTGCTATCATCTTTGGCGGTGTCTCTACAGAGCACGATGTATCCATAGTCTCTGCCAACTCCATTGCCCGCAGCATTGACACGAATCTGTTCGATCCGGTTTATGTGGGCATCGATAAAGACGGCAGATGGCTGCTCGGCCAAGGCGCCTTTGACAGCCTCCGCAGCGGTAAGATAGCGAATGCCGAACCTGTCATCCTCTCCACGGACCCCGATAAGAAGGGCTTTTACCACCTGGATTCCAGGAAGGTCACTACTGCAGACGTCATGTTCCCTGTCCTCCATGGCCCCCGCGGTGAAGACGGAACCATCCAGGGGCTTTTTGAGCTTGCCGGACTCGCATACGTGGGATGCGACACCATGGCATCGGCCATCGCCATGGACAAGGATATGACAAAAAGGGTTCTGGCGCAGCACGGTATCCCTGTGGTGAAAGGGACATGTGTGACCAGGTGGATGTGGGATACAGACCGTGATGAGGTGCTCAAGGAGATCAATGAAACGCTCCCATTTCCCCTGTTCGTCAAGCCCGCCACCATGGGATCGAGCATCGGAGTAAGCAAGGCCGGTTCAGAAGAGGATATCATCAAGGCCCTTGGTTACGCCTTGAGCTTCTCCGCCAAGGCCGTGGTGGAGCTGGCTGTGGACAAGCCTATGGAAGTGGAGATTGCAGTCCTTGGAAACAACGAGCCCAAGGCCTCAATCCCCGGCCAGGTCATCCCGAGCGGCGATTTTTATGATTTCAACGCCAAGTATGTGGACAATTCGAGCGAGCTCATCATCCCTGCAAGGATCGGCAAAGCCCTGAGCGAGGAGATGCAGTTCGCGGCAGTGGACGCCTTTGTGGCTATCGGCGGCACGGGCATGGCCCGCATCGATTTCCTCGTGTCGCATGACTCTTTCTATTTGAACGAGATCAACACCATCCCGGGCTTCACCAGCATCTCTATGTACCCGAAGCTCTGGGAGGCGACAGGCATACCCTATTCCAACCTGATCACCAAACTCATCGAGCTGGCGCTTAAGAGACATGCGATCAGCCAGTCGCTCACCAAGACCATCAGGTTGGAGAAGGGGCTGGGGGTATGACTGTCAAGGAAGCTTAATAAGTGAGAAGTGGTCAGGCGTTTATTATTCAATAAGGACACTGTTAAATTCCTATAGTTCGATAATTATAACCAGGTTCATGCCTTTACAAAGATTTACAATCTTCCTGTAAACAATGGAGCAACCCGAACGTCTAATTAAGAAACATGAACGAAGCACCAAGGAGGTGATATGAAGGGTACACAAGTAACTTCCTTTGGTATTAATCCATCCCAAATCGAATCTGAGAAAAAGACAGCACAACTGATCGAGGAAGCGCCTCCATCAACGGGAAAGGAGAGGATCCTTTTTGTAGATGATGAACCGCACATGGGAAGAATAATAAAAGAAATGCTCTGCTGCCTGGGTTATACGGTTGTTACAAAAACAAACAGCCTGGAAGCCCTGGAATTGTTTCGGGAAGACCCTAACTCATTCGACCTGGTGATAACCGACATACACATGCCGAACCTGACGGGTGAAAAGCTTGCCCTGAAACTTATGGAGACCCGTAACAATATCCCGATTATCTTTTGTACCGGAGACAGCGAATTCATCCTGGAAGATAAGGCAAAGATAGCGGGGGTTCGAGACTGTATTTTAAAACCGTTTGGGATGCAGCTCCTGGGGGAAACCGTCAGAAAGGCGCTTGATGCGGGGATAAAAGAGTCTGTTGCCTGCTCGGATATTACATTTTTATTCCGGTGATTATCGAGGCCTTAGCAGACATCGAAGGCAGGCATGAGTTGAATACTCGTTCTTGTGGTTCAGTATGAAAAAGTATATGCTCTGTTTTCTCCACACTTGTACTGAATCTATCCTGCCCTTTACAAATATTTACCGTTCCCTTGTAAACGATGCATCTAGGCGGTCGTCTTCATATGCAGTTTGAAAAATTATGAAGGAGGAACTATGAAAGGTAAACATTTAAAGAGGGTTATCATCGGCATACTCGCATGCTTGGCATTATTCTTTATGGCTGTGCAGGTCCAGGCAAAGGACATGCCCATGGGCAAGTGGTGGCAATGGCCGAAGCTGGCTACAGCGCTGAACCTCACGAGCGACGACAAGCAGGCCCTGGATAATCTCTTTGCCCAGAACCACAACACCATGTCGGCTCTGGCGAGCTCTCTGAAAAAGGAACACCTTAAGCTGGAGGTCATCCTCGAGGGAAACCCAGTTGATCAAACGGCGTTGAATAACCAGTTCAGTCAGGTTGAGGCGGTGAAGCAGAATCTCGACAATGCACATCTCCAGTATATGCTCGGGGTGAGAAACATCCTCGGTCCTGATCGATTTAAACAGTTTTTTGTCAAGTTCCAGGAGATGAGGAAAAAGAGACACGGCAAGGCCGGTCATGGCGACTGGAGGAAAAAGAATAGTCAGAACCAGTAAGACAGGTATTCAAAGATATTCAGTCTCATCTTCATATAAATACCTAAACCTCCTCAATACCCCCTCTTGGGGAGCTGCAAAAGCTCCCCACTTTTTTAAGTAAATATGAGACTTCAACTGGTTGAGGTATCGCCTGAAACAGCCTTGTTCAACTCATCGATGACATTGGACATCACCTGCTTGATGTCATTTTGAGCCCCACTGGTACCATGATGATGCCCATGATGATGCTTTGCTGAAACCGAACCTTGCTGTGTGTACTGATCGGAGCTGGATTGGGTTGGCGGCATCAGTTGCGATATGTCACCACCATTTGCTACGTTCTGGAACTTTGTGGCCAGGTCAGAAAGGGTCTGTGCCTCAAAACCGCTCTTTCCCTGAGCCGCGCTCTGCAATTCACCGGCTATGTTGGTCATAACTTGTTTGAATTTGTCGGGGTCGGATTGCTGCAACTGCTGAAGTTGGCTGAACAACTGCGATGCTTGTGAGACATTAACCGAATCACTCTGAGATGAGCCGACCGCATCAGTCGCAGTCGCTTGAGAAGTAGCCGTATCGGATGGCGCTATCTGATTGACCGGCATCATGCCATACAACAGATAAAGGCTCATCGATGAATCGTTGCCATTGATCCCATTTGTGTTCATGTTTCGCCTCCTGGGTGGTTCGATTTAGTTTTTATTCCACCAATATTCTCACTATCGGAGTTCACAAAACGATATTCCTGTTAATATTTTTGTTAGTTGTGTAAAGATTTGTAAAGAAACATGGTTTATTGCACTTTTCCCTGATGCAATTGCAGAAATTTATGTAAACTACTTACAAATATCTTTTAACGAGACAATGGAGTTTTCCATGGAGCGCATCCTCGTAATAGATGATGACGTTGAGTTGTGTGAATTGATCAAGGAATATCTGACTCCGGAAGGTTTTCAGCTCGAGAGTGCCCATGACGGAGAACTGGGGCTTACTATGGTGTTTGAGGGTAATTACGACCTTATCGTGCTTGATGTGATGCTGCCTGTTGGAAACGGCTTTGAGGTTCTGCGCCGTCTTCGGGCCAGAGTCAGTACGCCGGTTGTCATGCTGACGGCCCGTGGCGATGATGTAGACAGGATCATAGGATTAGAGATGGGTGCGGATGACTATTTGCCAAAACCCTTCAACCCACGCGAATTACTCGCGCGTATCCGTGCCGTACTGAGGCGTGTGAAACAGGAACCCGAAGAGAAAACATTGCCGCAGATACCCGAAGAACTGAAGGTAGGTGATGTGAAAATGGACATGAGGACGCGTGAAGTTATCCGCTCAGGTGAAAAGATTGATCTCACCACTGTCGAATTCGGTCTTCTTGGAATATTGTTACATAAGGCAGGGCGACTCGTGTCGCGCGAAGAGCTGATGCATGCAGTACTTGGCCGCTCACTTTCTCCGTATGACCGTAGCATAGATGTGCACATCAGCAAGCTGCGCAAAAAACTCGGTCATGAAGTATCGGGTAAGGAGCGAATAAAAACAATACGCGGTGCGGGCTATCTTTATACCCCTACACCTCCATCCGACTATGACTCATAAGGCGAATATCCCAAGAAAACATCATGCCAAAGCTGAACATTTTTATAAAAATCTATCTCTGGTTCTGGATTGCAACAACGCTTATCGTCGGTACTTTGATAAGTTTTGACCGTCTGACCCAATCAGGGCCGATGATCCACCATTTGCAGAACACCATCGGTGTTACTTTGTCCCTGTATGGTCAGATGGCTGCAGAGTATCATTTACACGGCGATCATGCAGCCCTGGCGAAACTCACCGACCAATTAAAAAGCTCGTCCAGGATCGATGCGTACGTGCTCGATGATAATAATCAAGAGATCTCTAAGCGCACATTACCCCCTGATGCCAGGGCCCTCCTGGGCCAAGCCAGACAAAGCGGAAAAACTGAATCTTTATTTTTACAAGATAGAGTGATTCTGGCAATGACCATAAAAACGACAAACGGCCGTCTCTTCGGTGTAGTCGGCATCATGCCGAGACATGCCTTCAATCCTTTTCATGGAAACACTACCTTGCTGGTGTTCCGTATATTTATCATTCTTTTCCTGTCGGGAGGGGTCTGTTATTGGCTTGCCCGCTATCTGACCTCACCTCTTATAAAACTGCGGGAGGCAACACGAAGATTTGCCGCAGGTGAGCTGTCGGTAAGAATCGGCAAAGATATTGCGAGAAGGAAGGATGAACTCACTGAGCTGGCAAAAGATTTTGACCGGATGGCAGAGCGCATCGAATCGCTCATGACCTCACAGCGGCAATTGCTCGGTGATATCTCGCATGAACTCCGCTCGCCGCTGGCCCGGCTCAATGTAGCGCTGGAACTCGCACGGAGGCAGACCGGACCTGAAGCTGAAACCCATTTAAACCGTATTGAAAGGGAAGCGAGATTACTCAATGAGATGATCGGCCAGGTGCTCACACTCACTCGCATCGAAAACGATATCGAGGGAATACAATCATCTCCTGTTGACTTGAAGCGCCTTGTTCAAAAAGTCACCGTCGATGCAAATTTTGAGGCCCAAGATTCTTGCCACATAATACTGCATGTCGACAGTCTAGAGTACATTATCTCGGGCAACGAAGAATTACTACGACGTGCTATTGAGAATGTTGTCCGCAATGCCATCTACTATACCCATGAGAATACGGATGTAGATATAATGCTTCAACGGGTCATGTACGGTACGATACCATATGGCGAGATCACGGTTCATGATCATGGTGATGGGGTCTCTGAATCAGAACTCCCTTATTTGTTTCATCCGTTCTATCGGGTGTCGGATGCCCGCGATCGCAAGACCGGGGGGTCAGGACTTGGTTTAGCCATCACGGAACGTGCTGTGAGGCTTCACCACGGCAACGTGAGTGCCTCTAATGCTGCAGATGGCGGTTTAGTTATTGTTATAGCGTTGCCATTAAGTGGAGATCACTGATGAAATGTATGTTTTTCCATAATCATCCGGCCTGTAATCATACGATGTGATAGAGAAAAAAAGATGCCGCTACCGGGTAATTGATATCAATGCCGTTTCACTGACTGATATCCGTGCGCCGGGGCAGGCTGCCCCGGCATATCAGTGCATGCCTACATTGGAGTTTACTTAAGAGGTATATTCATTGTGAGCCCATATACCTGTTCTTTCTGCCCTGAGGGCGTGGTGTAGGAGTAATACACCGGGTGTATCTCATAGACACCAAACGCAAGTCCGCAGAAAAGGCCGATTGAAGCACCCTGAAGGATGCGAATGTAATGATCGCTGGGGTGGTTCATGAAGGGAAGCGTTGCGGCACCTGCCAGCGCACCGATACCGGTCCCCCAGAGGCAATCCTGGAGGACCACTTCCAGAGTTTGGGCGGCCTGGGATTGCCCAGGAAGCATGAAGAACGAAAGGCATAACGAAACTATGATCAAACCCTTCTTCATATCTTCTCCTTTTATGGTGTTTTCCTTAACCAGTGTTTAATTCCTAGTCCGGATTTCCTTTTATTCACCGTTTTGTCGGCAATGGCTTCCATGATGATCTCGACCGGGTCCAATGCAGGGAGGTTGGTGAAATGTCCGAGCTGCATGCGGCACGCACCGCAATCAGCCACCATCGCATCCACATGTAAGTCTCGAATTTGTGCAGATGCAATCTCCCCAAGCTTGTGAGATACGGTCTCATTGCGCTTTTTGAAGCCGTAGGTACCTGCCAGGCCGCAGCAGTTCTCATCGAGCACAAAGCATTCAAGCCCATCGATCTGCTCAAAGATCTTAGCAGCGGGGTAGCCGATCCCGAGGGCCCTCAGGTGGCATGGTATATGGTAGGCGATCTTTCTCTCCAAGCGTCCCAGCGGTACCTTCTCATTATCCTCCTGCATGAGAGAGAGCAGATATTCATTCACGTTATAGGTGTTCTCTGCAATCTTTTTCCCACCCGGTGCCTCCAGAACACCTGGGTAGTCCTGCATCAGGGTCAGTCCGCAGGAGGTACAGGCATACACGACGTCGAACCCCCTGTTAATGTACGATGTCAATGTAACTGCGTTTTTATGTGCGTATTTCTTCGCCATGTCAACGTCGCCGTTCCCCAGCGCCGGAAGCCCGCAGCAGGTTTGACGCGGCATGACGACCCTGCACCCCATGGATACCAACAGATCCCTGATCTTCCTGCCGATGTCAGGCCTGTTGAAGCTCAAATGGCACCCGTAAAAGAAGGCCACTTTCCTGCCCTTGCCTTTTCTCCTTCTGCCCCTTTCTAAATTGATAAATCGGAATTCAGGAAGATCAGGCTCTTTGGAGACCCCCAGCAGGTTCAACACGCTTTTTATCACATTCCAGGAAGCCGCCTTATTTGCAAGCGGGGCGAAGGTGGATCCTAAGGCGTTTAGATGATAAGCGTTGGCAAACAGGTGGGCGGTAAAGGGGCTTATGTGCTCTGCTCCATACTTGAGCTGGGCTTTGAGGATAATCTCGGCCACCTCCACGCCATAGGGGCAGGCAACCTGGCACCTCCGGCACTGGCAGCAATACTTCACCCACTGGTCTACGGACTTCTCGCCGTCCAGACGGAAGCGCTGTGCATCCGGGCCGGATTGTTTGGGCCCGGGGAAACGGGGCTCCACCTTATAGACCGGGCAGTTCTCCACACAGATGGTGCAGCGTACACAGTGCTCAAAGCTCATGTGAGCATCCTCTCACACATCTTTGCGGCCTTCAGTCCTGTGGCCAGCGCAAGTCCATGGCCGCAGTGGTACTTCATGATCTCACTGTGGGCCAGGATGCTCCCGCATACAAAGAGGTTCGTGCTGTTGCCGTGTATTGGCCTGAACGAGGCATCCACCTCTATACCGGCCTCTTCGATGGGGTGGCCTGCGTTAAAAAAGTCGTTCCGGAACCAATCCTTTCTGGGTCCGGGTATATGTACCGGTATGCCGAACACCGTCTCATGGACCGAATCCCTTGTGGCGAAGAGTCCGCCGCTCACGAAGGATCCTGTTGCCAGGATGAATACTCGCCCCTGCACGCGCGTAGCCCTTCCCGACGTGGCGAGTGTCACCGCCTCCACGATGTTTCCGTGGCGCTCAACACTGCTGATAGGCATGCCCCAGAAGACATCGCCGCCTCTGTGCTGCAGGGCGGCCTTGAGTGAGCGGAAGAGCCTGAACCCCGGGATGGACGGCGGGAGAGTCGGGATCTCGAACACCTCTCTGCCGATTCGCAAAGAGATCGCTTCCATGACAGCCACAGGATTATTTAATCCCAGCACGGCCGGCAAGGCCACCTTGCCTGGGGGGAGCTCAAGCCCTTCAAGCCATACGGCAAAGTCCTCGGCAAAGCCTTTTTCCTCGAACCGGGCTGCAATAGCCAGCGTCGAGGACGCCCCGGCATCATAGAGGGAAAAGCCGGTATTCTTTAGCTTCGATGTAATATAGGAGGGGTAAAAGTCTTTAATCCCCTTAAATGATATCACATGCACATATTCGTCCCTGCACCCAAGGGAAGCCGCCATGGTGGGGGGGACGAGACACGTGGTCTTGAAGGTGCCGATCGGGGTAAGGATCTCCCGGTTCTTTCTGATCGTTCCCACATAAGGGATAGAACCCTCTGCCATGACCTCCTTGAACAGTTTGTACGCCTCCTCAACGCCTTTCTTTCCAACTAAATGGTATGGGTGACCCTCGGGCAGGCCGCCGAATCCATCCAATGGGTTTGACCCGGTTGAGGAGAGCACGTCGATGCAGCCTGTTGAAAGGCAGCACACCGGGTCTCCGCGTGATATAAGGGCTGTTTTGAACCCTTTCCCAGCCAGGTAGACGGATGCCATGAGCCCGGACATCCCTCCGCCGATGACAACCACATCATGCAAATGTGAGCTCACTTATCTGCTCTCCATGTTGAGGATGCCTAAGTAGATGCTCTCGATGAGCTGCTCCTCGCGGAGTTGGTCACCCCATAGTGCCGGCCTGATCCCTTTGAACCTCCTCTGGAGAAACTCTTTGAGGATCTTGAGTGAGACCTCAGGGCTTACCCTTCCGAGCTCCTGCGTGATGCCCAACGCCCGGAAGGTACAGAATCCTCCCTGGCAGGGGCCCATGCCCAGCCGGGTCCTGTGCTGGATGTCGCCCACATAATGGGTGCCCATGGTATTGATGGCATGCTCCACGGTGTTGCGGGAGACGAGCTCGCACTCGCATATAATGTCATCCATGTTGGAGAGCCTTTTGGACAACGGGTAGCCGCTGAGCTCATCCTGGCCCTCCAGAGGCAGCTCCGCAGTCCTGCATTTCATTTTCAACCCGAAGCGCTCCATGATGACATCCACCATCTTCTCGGCCATGAGGCGATAGGTGGTGAGCTTGCCGCCCAGAATACTGAACATGCCGTTTCCGTGGTCGATGATTTTGAAGCCGCGAGAAATGGACCTCCCGTCCTGGCCGGAGGCCTTAAGCAGGGGCCTCACGCCGGTGTAGGCCCTTATAAGGCGGGTGCTTCCGAAACTGGGGATCATCTGCTCGGCCTCGCCGGCCACGATATCCACCTCGGCCGGGTCGATCTCCAGTACGTCAGGATCGTCTATGGGGATGGACGTGGTGCCTGCGAGGCACACCGCCTCGTTCGGTACGATGATGTCTCCATCGGAAGGAGGGCGAAGCCTGTTTATTACCATATTGGTGAGCCTGTGGTTCGAGACGATGAGGCTGCCCTTGGATAGGGTCATGGGGACCTCTGAGCCGCCCAGGCGGGCGACGCGATCGCCCCAGGCCCCGGTGGCATTGATGATGATCCGCGCCCTGATCTCCTTGATCTGTGAAGTGAGGCGCTCCCTTGCCTTCACTCCTACGCACACACCCTTTTCCTTGATGATCTCGATCACCTCATGGTGGGTGAGTATGGCGCCACCCCTGTGACGCGAGGTATAGGCATTCAGCATACAGAGCCTGAACGGGTCGATGGAGCAGTCAGGCACCACGATGGCCTCTTCCATGGCCGGGTTCAGGTTCGGCACCAGGTCAAGGGCCTTGCTCGGGGAGAGAACGGTGGTGGAGATGCCCATTTCATCGCAGCCTTTTAAGAACCGGTCCCGGTATCGTTTGGAGTCTCCGGGCAGGCGCACGAACAGGCCCCCGGTAGTCTCAACGCATTTCTGGGCAATCTTCCTCAAGATGGTATTCTCGGTGATGCATTCATGGGCCGCTACACTGTCGTTCACCACATAGCGGCCCCCGCTGTGGAGAAGGCCGTGACAGGCACCCGTGGCACCGGAGGCGAAGTCACCCTTTTCGACAAGGTAGTGGTGCACACCCCGCAGAGCCAAGTCCCTGGCTATCCCGCAGCCGGTAGCACCGCCTCCGATGATGATGACGTCGGTCTTGATGGACACGCTGATCCTTTACATCACTTTTTTTTGAGTACCTTATACATAGTACCTGTTTGAATGCAACCCGGCATTAGTCCCTCCTGCCCATAAAAATATTAAGGAGAGTGCCGGGAGTGAGGGGGCTCTGTGCGTATTAGATAGATTTACTCTCTACTATGTCCACCAGCTCCGAGGTAATGCCCGGGAGCGCCGAGCTTGCCCGGGACCAGCTCGGAATGAAGTGGACCACCAAAGGGTCTTCCATGAATTCCATGGCGGCGATCTCCAGACCCTTGGTAAATGTCTCCACGGCGACTTCCTCGGAGTGCCTGTCGAACAGCAGCCCGTTGATGGCTGCATCATCCTCGTAGAACCTGATCATATCCTGGGCGATAAGCTGGTAGGCCACCTTCAATGACCTGAACATGGCTTCGCTGAAGGAGATTCCTTCTGCAGCCAAGGCATGGAAAAGTGTACAGGCGATGTCGATGCACATCTTATGGAGGCCCTTGCTGGGGTCTTTATCCGAGAGTTCCAGGTGGGCGTGCTCGTATTCTATGGAGAGGTCCACCTGGCAGATGCGCCTCTGGGCACAGTTGCGGTATACCTCTTCCAGCATGCCTATCTCCAGGCCCCATGAGGCGGGCATTCTGCTCACGCGCATGAGGTCTGAAGTTCCGGCGAACTCACCGGAGATGGGATAGCGAAAGGAGTCCAGATACTCCAGGTAGGGAATCTTCCCCACGGCAGACTTCAGAGCCCTGATGAGCGGAATCACGAACAGACGCATGACCCTGCCATGGAGCCGGTTGGTCACACGGGCATAATAGCCTTTTGCGAACTCATACTCCATGCTCGGATGCACCAGCGGGTAGATGAGCCTGGCCAGGAGTGAGCGCTCATAGGTGAGGATATCGGAGTCGTGTACTACAATCACCTCTGTGTCTTTGCGTGCATGGATATACCCTACGGCCATCCACAGGCTTCTTCCCTTGCCGCTGGCTGTATCCACCAGCCCCTCGGTCCACAGCCGTGAGTAGAAAGACTCCATGGAAGGTGAGTTGTTCCAGATGATTGCCGTTTCCTGGGGCAGGGCTGAAAAGAATTCTTTTGTCTTGAGATAGCCGTCCTTGCCTGCACCGTCTAAGGTTACTACGATCCTCAGCAGGTAGTCTGCGCCTTTCAGGTGCTCAACAATCCGTGGCAAGGCAGCGCCTGTGATCTCGGTATACTGGCAGGGCAGGATCAGCGAGACGGGCTTGAACCGCACATACTGTCTCAGCTCGTCCTCTATCCTTTCAAGCTTCACCGAGCTGATCTGGTGAAGAGTGGCAATACGACCGCATTGAAAAAAATCACTCATGACCCCTTCCTTATCAATCAATCTCGGGAAACCAAAGCTTCATGGTGCCCTCATAATAATACGCAGGAATGATAATAATGTCTAGATGATAGGATAAATGCCGTTTCATACATATGTTTGATGGGTGAAGCGAGGCGAACCCACCAATAAAAATTTCTTATTCATGGAGGCAGGTGTGCCGAAAGAAATTGCAGAGATGAATATGCAACACTATCTTAATTTTGCCTCAGCACGGGGAAAGACTTCCTGCGGTGAACGGATACTCTTTCCGCGCTCTCCTGTGGAGGCTGCCCCGTGACCTGTCCCATGTGCGGTCATGAACAGCCGGATGGGTTTGTCGAATGCTCTCAGTGCGGGGTTATCTTTGGCAAGATCCATACGAATGAAGAGAAAAATCATATCCGGATCGACGAAAACGTGGAATCAGGACCCTCATCCCCTGCCGAGAC
>JBEKDT010000023.1:0-46687 GCA_050014195.1 Desulfomonilia bacterium
CTCGACCTGCATGACTACGGTGTCATTGGGGTGTACGCGGCGGTACTCGGCCACAAGCCCCAGGGTCCGGTCCAACAGTTCCTTGGAATAGAGCTTGCCCACAAGTCCTTCCCGTACCTTCTTTGAGATCTCGAAGACATACTGCATATGTTTATTCTTGGGATCATTGGGAACAATGATGATCCCTGACTTCTTCAGGAGCTCTAAGCATTTGGCATCTTCTTCCCTCGTGACCCTGATGAGCTTGTCATGTTCCTTCTTGGCAATATCCATCATGATCTTCTGGCTTGCAGGCGATATCTTGTCCCACACGCTCTTGCTGATAATCGTAGCACCCAGAAGGTTGCCCGTGGGGTAACCCGACATGTACTTGAACCGCGAATACCACTGGAAGGCCACGGCACCATAGGGGGTCGAGGTCGCGCAGTCGATCATGTTCGTGGAGAGCGATGTAGCAACATCCGCTATAGACAGGGACACGGGCGATATGCCCAGCGCGGCAAACATGGCCTGTCCGATGGGTTCTCCCTCCATGGTCCACCACTTCTGCTTTCGCGCTATTTCTATCGAGAGGAGTGGCTCTTTCGAGAAGGTGTAGTAAAACCCCAGGTCCATCCACCCGAGAACCTTGAAACCCTTCTCTTCAAAAAGCTTTTCCATAGTGGGCTGCAGCTTTGTTCTGACATAGCCTATCTCTTCATAGTTCCTGAAAATATAGGGGACCTCCGTAATCCTTACCTCGGGTACGATAAGCCCCAGACCGGGCCCCATGAAGCCTCCGCCATGGAGCTGTCCGAGCCTGATCTTCCTGAGCATGTCTTTTTCATCCCCCTGAACACCGCCCCAATAGGTCTTGAAGGCCACTTCATTATTAGTCTTTTCCTTGATCTGTTTTCCGATCTCATCAAAGACATTGGCAATATTGCTGCCTTTGGGCGCAATCGACGCTATCTTGATGACGACCTTGGGTTCATCGGCTGCAGCGAGACAGCCTGCCGTCGATATCAAGAAGACCATGACCCAGGCAAGAACTACTCCAAACTGTTTCATCTTTAATGCCCCCTTTGCCCATACTTATTGCTAGAAATACATATCAACATTATCCAGGAGGACCTTTGCCTTCCTCTTGGCCAGCTCATTGGCAAAGGCCATGTCCGGATATTTATCAGCAGGCGTCTGGATGATCTTTTCAAGGGTCTTGACGAACAGGTCGCGGTCCTGGACCTGATAGGCATAGAACTTTGCATACAAGTAATACATGAGCAGCATCTTCCCCTGCGAGATTTCAAATGCCTTATCAAAGTGCTGTTTGGCCTTTAACGTGTTGTCGCCAAGCATCCTCGGCAGTGAGGCATAGTACGCCCCGAGCGCGGCATGGGTGCTCCCATAGTAGAATGTTTCGTCGATCTCGACTACCCGATCCAGCATGTCTATAACCTTGGGCAGATCCATCATAGCCTGCGGATCATCGGGATTCAGCCCGATCCAGGCAAGCCAGCTGTTGGCGGTCCAGAATAGTGCGGGCACATCACCGGCGCCGAAACTATAGAGCATCTGTTTGAAGGCGGGCTCGGGCCCATCAAGGGTCTTTGAGAATTGAGAATATCCTTTCAGTACCCGAAGGCCATAATCCCTTGCCTTCAGGTAGAGGAGGCCGGCCCGCTTCTTGTCCGTATCTTCCACAAAGGCATTTGCATATCCGAAGTAGGCCTCAGCCCCCCTTAAGATAAGCTTATCATCCGGGGCTGCCACAATGAAACCGTCCAGCTGGACGAGACTTGCGGGCATAGCATCCCGCAACAAATCCACATCCGTATTCCGGTTTACCGCGGTCCTCATATCGTCCAAGATGGGATCCATAGATCTTACCGTTAAGACCTTCATGCTGCAGCCGGTAAGAAACAGTGCAAGTATAACTACCATTCTTGATCCGGACATTATCCTTGAAGCCATGAACCCTCCCCTCATGAAACAAACATTCATATGTTTAAGCATTGAATGAGTATCAAATGAAACAAGGTGCAGGCCTTAGCAGGACCTGCACCAAAAGAGTTCTTTTACGCCTTGCTCTTCTCAAATTCCTTCATGAAGTCCGCGAGTTTCTGCGCACCTTCAAGGGGCAGGGCATTGTACATGGATACCCTTATGCCGCCTACGGCCCTGTGGCCCTTCAGGCCGATGAACCCCTTCTTCGAAGCCTGTGCAAGGAACTCGGTCTCAAGCTCCTCGTTGGGAAGCCTGAACGGGATATTCATCTTGGAACGCGACCCCTTCTCCACATTGCCTTTATAGAAGGTGCCCTTGTCGATGACGTCGTAGATCAGCCCAGCCTTTTTATTATTGATCTTTTCGATCTCCGTTACTCCGCCCATGCCCTCAAGCCACTTCAAGACTTCATGCACCACGAAGATGGCGGTGACGGGGCAGGTGTTGTAGCAGGAGTTGTTTTCCACATGCGGCTTGTAGTTCAGCATGGAAGGCGTGTTCTCGGGCGCCTTGCCGACGAGGTCTTCCCGGATGATGACGCAGGTGACGCCTGCAGGGCCCATATTCTTCTGAGCGCCTGCATAGATGAGCCCGAATTTCGACACATCGACCTTCCTGGAGAGGATGTCGGAAGACATATCGGCCACGAGCGGCACATCACCCGTATTGGGGAATGTCTGCCACTGGGTGCCGTAGATGGTGTTGTTGGAGGTGACGTGGCAGTAGGCCGCATCCTTGGTGAGCTTGATCTCGTCTGCGTTGGGCAGCCTTGTGTAGCTTATGTCCTTGGTGGATGCGGCGATGTTCACCTTGCCGAGGAGCTTGGCCTCCTTGATGGCCCGGGTGGCGAAATACCCCGTGTCTATGTAATCGGCAACCTTGCCGGCAGAAAGCAGGTTGATGGGGATCATGGCAAACTGCAGGCTCGCGCCTCCTTGCAGGAAGAGGATCTTGTAGTTGTCCGGGATCTGCATGGCCTTCTTGAGAAGATCCACCGTCTCGATGAGCAGTGCATCGAACTGTTTCGATCGGTGAGATACTTCCATAATGGACATGCCTGTTCCGGCAAAATTCAAGACCGCCTTGCTCGTGCTTTCGAGTACGGGTTCCGGCAGAACCGAAGGCCCTGGGTTGAATATGAATACATTCCTCATACCGGAAAATCCTCCTTACCGTGATTAATAGAACATTGTATATACCAGCGAGTGGCACTCTTCGTAAAGGCATTTGTTCTATGCTGAGGAGGCCCTTTAGGCGTTTTACCTACGTACCTTAGAGCCTTTTGCGCACATGACATTCGGCCCTGTGCCGATTTTTTTCATAACTTGACCGTCCGTATAGATATAAGAGGAAACTTTAGAGAGGATACCCATGAACCATATACAAATTAAGAAGGATTCCCCTGGGCGCTCATTGACAGCTATTCTGATCCAAGGTATATAAATGAATGCCCATTCATCTTGAAGAAAACTGCCGTCACGAGTACTGACGAGAATGGAAGGAAGCCTTAAAAGCGAGATACACACATGAGGAGGAGCCATATGGAATTTTCACTGAGTGAAGAACACAAGATGGTACAGGACATGGCAAGGAGATTCTCCGATCAGGAGCTGAAGCCCATAGCAGCCCAGATCGACCAAACCCACAAACACAATGACGCAGTGCTTAAGAAGATGGCGGAGAACGGGTTTATGGGCGTGGCCATCCCGAGTGAGTACGGCGGAGCAGGCATGGACTACATGGCCTACGCACTCATCCTCACCGAGATATCCAGGGGATGTGCCAGCACCGGCGTTATCATGTCGGTGAATAATTCCCTCTACGGCTTCCCTGTTTACACCTTCGGTACCGAGGAGCAGCGCAAGAAGTTCAACACCCCTGTCGCCTCAGGGGCGGCACACGGGTGTTACGGGCTCACCGAGGCCAACGCCGGGAGCGACCCGGCGGGTATGAAGACGAGCGCCGTGCCGGACGGCAACCATTGGATCATCAACGGCGAGAAGAAATTCATCACCAACGGCAACATCGCCAAGTATGCCGTCATCGCTGCAGTTACGGACAAGACCAAGGGATATAAGGGCATCACCCAGTTCGTCATCGACCTCGAGGCGACCGAGGGTTTCTCCGTAGGCAAGGTGGAGGATAAGCTGGGCATCAGAGGCTCCGGCACTTCAGAGCTCGTATTCCAGGACGCCCGCATCCCCAAGGATGCCATACTGGGCGATCCGGGGTCAGGTTTCCGGCAGATGCTCACCACGCTCGATTCGGGCCGTATCGGCATTGCATCCCAGGCCTTGGGCATCGCCAAGTGCTGCCTTGAAGAATCAATCAAATACTCCAAGGAGCGCGTGCAGTTCGGCAAGCCCATCTCCGAGTTCCAGGCCATCCAGTTCAAGATGGCCGACATGGCGACCCGCATTGATGCCGCCGAGCTGCTGATCCTGCGGGCTGCATACCTCGAGAGCAACCATATGCACTTCGAGAAGGAGGCGGCCATGGCCAAGATGTACGCCTCCGACGTTGCCATGTGGGCGACGGTCGAGGGGGTACAGATCCTCGGCGGATACGGCTATGTGTCCGAGTACCCCATGGAGCGCCTCATGCGCGATGCCAAGATCACCCAGATCTACGAAGGCACCAATGAGATCATGCGGGTGGTTGTCGCCAGGAACATCCTAGGCAAGAGGTAGAAATAACAAAGGGGGGCATGCACGTCATGCCCCCCTTCTGCTGATCTCCATCGCGGCTAAAGCCGCTCCTACAACATGCAAAATATTATCGAGATGTAGGAGCGCCTTCAGGCGCGACCCATTTTGGATGTCGCGGCTAAAGCCGCTCCTACAGAATGAAGGGCGGGCACAAGGCCCGCCCCTACAAACCTTTTCTATTTCTCTGTTCACCGATCCCTGTCCGCCGGGATACCTGTTTCAGATCACTGTTCACTGGTCACTGATCATTCCTAGTGCGCCTCCTCCCAGCTTTTGCCGACGCCGATGTCAACATGCACCGGTACCAGCAGGGGGTAGGCATGTTGCATCTCGTGCCTGACCATGGCCTTAAGTGCTTCCAATTCATCATCCGCCGCCTCGAATACCAGCTCGTCGTGCACCTGGAGTATCATCCTGCTCTTCATATCCTTCATATGCTCATGGATCTTCACCATGGCGAGCTTGATGAAATCCGCCGCACTGCCCTGGATGGGGGTGTTGATGGCGATCCTCCTCGCACCCTCCCGCACGTTGAAGTTATCCGATTTGATCTCGGGGATGCTCCTGCGCCTGCCCATGATGGTCGTTACGAAGCCGTCCTTCTCGGCAGAGCGGGCAATGCCCTCCATGTACTCCTTCACGCCCGGGTACTTGGCGAGGTAGTTTTCGATGTAGCGTTTCGCCACATCGCGCTTGATACCGAGTTGCCCTGAGAGCTTGTGGGGGCCCATGCCGTAGATGATGCCGAAGTTGATGGTCTTTGCCTGCCTGCGATGGTTCTCGGTGACCTCATCAAAGGGGAGGCCGAAGACCTCGGCGGCAGTGCGGGTGTGTATGTCAAAACCCTGTTCAAAGGACTCGATGAGGGTCTTGTCCTTGGTAATATGTGCGAGGATTCTCAGCTCGATCTGAGAATAGTCGGCACTCAAGATCGTAAACCCTTTGGGCGCTATGAAGGCGGAGCGTATGCGCCTGCCCATATCGGAGCGTATGGGGATATTCTGGAGATTGGGCTCGGAAGACGAGATCCTGCCCGTTGCCGTAACGGCCTGGTTGAACCGCGTATGGACTCGCCCGGTCTTGGAGTCGATCATGGCGGGCAGGCTGTCCACATAGGTGTTCTTGAGCTTGGTAAACATGCGCCAGTTCAGGATTATGGCCGGCAGCTCGTGCCTGACTGCAAGCTCTTCGAGTACGGCGCTGTCCGTTGAAAAGCCTGTCTTGGTCTTCTTCACCATGGGGAACTTGAGATCTACAAAGAGTATCTCGCCGAGCTGCTTGGGCGAATTGATATTGAAGGTCCTGCCTGCAAAGGTGTAGATACGCTCCTCCATACCCTTCATCTGTACCTCGATCTCCTTGGAGATCTCGCGGAGCAGGTCCGGATCAACAAGAACACCTATGGCCTCCATGGCGGCCAGCACGTCCAGCAGCGGAGTTTCGATCTCATAGAAAAGCCTGTCCACGCCGAGGTCGGTCATGCGTCCTGAGAGGACATCCTTGAGCGACACGAGGCATTGAGCGTGGCTTGCAAGATGCTGCGCTATCTCGTCGGGTTCGAGATCATAGAGTTTCCTGGCATTCCTGCCGGAACCCATAAGATCTTTGGTGCGGTGAATGTCTCTATCAAGGTAGGACCCGGCAAGGTCTTCCAGGGTGGTTTCGCCTGTGGCGGCGTCACAGCAGTAGGCTGAAAGCATGGTATCGAAAATCTCAGTTCCAACGTCAAGGCCCCTGAGTCTGGCCTCAACAAGGGCCTCCTTGGCATTGTGCATGGCAAGTCTCACATGGCGATTCTTCAACGGATCGAGACAGGCATCCCTCTCCATGCAGACATAGGCGGTATCGCCCTGGGCCAGTGCCGAACAGGCCCCTTCCATCACGTACATCCCTGCTTCACCTGATAGAGCAGGATTGCAGATATGTTCGATCCTGCCCTCAAAGGCCGGTCTTGGCTTTGGTGTGTCTCCCTCAAGCTCGGCCTTAAGGGCCCTGAATTCGAGCTCCTTGAAGAGGCGGGAGAGGTTCTCTGCATCGATGCCCTTCATGCGGATGTTGCTATAGTCGATGTCAATGCCTGCATCCCGGTCGAGCCGTGCGAGATCGAGGCTTAAGAGGGCCTTGTCCGTATGGTTCAGTATGGCCTCCCTGGCCTTCTTGCTCTCGATCGTTGCAGCATGCTCGATTATCTCCTGGACATGCCCCATCTTAGAGATGAGCTCCAACGCACCCTTCTCACCTATGCCGGGCACGCCGGGGATATTGTCCGAGCTGTCACCCATGATGGCCAGAAGGTCGGCCATATATTCCGGGTAAACCCCGTACTTTTCTTTCACGGCCTGACGGTCATAGAGCTTCTCCTTGAGGGTGTCCCATACCGATACATCATCATCCACGAGCTGCATGAGATCCTTGTCACCGGAAATGATAATGACCTGTGAGTCCTTCTTGAACCTCCGTGCAGCCTCTGCAATGATATCGTCCGCCTCCTGCCCCTCTTTTCTCAACATCGGGATGCCGAAGGCCTCGACGATCTTTAAGATATACGGTATCTGGACCTGGAGGGCCTCGGGCATGACCTGCCGCGTGGCCTTGTATGCGTCATACTTGCGGTGCCGCTCCGTGGGGCCCCTGGAGTCGAGCACAAAGCACAGGTATTCGGGTTTTTTATCCTTGATGAGCTTCATGAGCATCCTGGCAAGTATGTAGATGGCGTTCGTAGGCATGCCCTTGGAGGTGGAGAGGTTCCGCATGGCATAGAATGCCCGGTAGATGTACGAGCTGCCGTCAATGAGGAAGACCTCTTTCCTGTCTATCTTTTCTTGTTTATCCGTCATCTGAATTCCCGCCAGTTTACCCCTCACCCTGACCCACAATTCGGCAGGATAGCCGAATTGTGGGTCAGGGTGAGGGGTCATTTCTTAAATACAAGCCCCCTGTCCTGGCCACCCTTCCAGGCATGATAATCCATAATGATCTTTGCATGGTCGAAGGCGAGCTCAGGAAGGTGTTCAAGGTCAAAGACCCGGGCGCTCGATGCATCATCGCCCCCTTTCATCCGACCATGCCCCTGGGCGACAAATACCGTAGTGATGGTGTGCTGCCGCGGGTCTCGTGCAGGGTCGGAGTATACGGAAAACATCTTGAGACCGGTCAGCTCAAGGTTCGTCTCCTCCTTGGCCTCCCTGTAGGCCGCCGCTTCAACGGTCTCGCCATAGTCGACAAACCCACCGGGCAAGGCCCATCCCGGCGGAGGGTTTTTCCTGAGAATAAGCACGATCCCTTCCTCAAGCTCGATGATCACATCCACTGTAGGCACCGGATTGTGGTGGGTCTTTATGGCATGTCCGCAGTTCGGGCAGAGGACACCCTGAAAGGCTCCCATCTAAAGATCCTTCAGGGCAATGGTCAGGGTCAGGCCGTTCGTATCATCTATGAGGACATCGGCAGCAGGCATGAGGTCCCGGCAAGCCGATTCGATCTCCCGGCGCACTGCATCGTCGAGATTCAGCTCGGGGCAGGAAATATGTATGATGCCGTTGTCGAGAGAGATCTTTAAGGTGCGGCCCTTCTGCGTGTAGGCCATAATCGCATTGATGGTGCCGGATACTGCTCCGGAGAGTGCATTGTAATCCACCTTGGCATAATAGGAGCGCGGACCAAGCTGGATCTCCCGCTTGGTTTCATGCTTGAACCGCATATCGGCCATGAGGAAGTTCGTCTCCATCTCCAGGTATTCACGGAGCTCCACGGAGGTGTATCCCTCATTGACCATCTGGATCTTGTAACCGATACCCTTGAGAATGGCGTCGATCTTTTCAGCCCCTTCGAGGATCGACGAAATATCCTTGTCATTCTTCTCCTTGATCCTGACAAACTCATCGGTAGAGAAGTCCTTCAGTGTCTCAAATCGCTCGTTTCTCGACTGGAGGAGCTGAGCCCTGCCCATGACCCACATCAAAGGTGTATTGAGGTTATGGACAACCCCTCCCAGCAGCGATCCCATGTGGGCAAGAACTTTATCCTTCATGACTCCTCCATGAAAGCCCGGTAGGCCAAGTAGGTGGAGTAGCAATCCACTTTGGAAGCAAGCTCGAAGGGTGCATGCATGGAAAGTAGCGGCGGACCTGCATCGACGATATCCATACCGTACTCGGCGAGAAATTTCGCCACTGTCCCGCCGCCGCCCTCATCCACCTTGCCGAGCTCGCCGGTCTGCCAGGGGACATGTTTCCGGTTCAGGACAGACCTGAGCCAGCCGATATACTCCGCATGGGCCTCGCTGGAGCCCACCTTTCCCCGTGCCCCGGTGAACTTGGTGATGCAGACGCCGTAGCCCATGCGTGCTGCATTTGTCTTCTCGTGCACCTCAGGATAGTCCGGGTCCAGCGCACCGTTGGCATCGCCGGAGAGGGCCCTGCTCCTGAACAGGACACGTGACGGGTTGATGTCCTGTTTGAGCTTATCACCGAGCGCCCAGAGGACCTCTTCGAGAAACATGCTCTTGGCGCCCGTGTTGCCGTCACTGCCGATCTCTTCCTTGTCGACCAGCAGCACAATGGTGGTAAAGGCCACCTTCCGGGCATCAAACACAGCTGCAAAGGCTGCCCATGAGCAGACACGGTCATCCTGGCCGTAGGCACCGATCATCGAGGCATCAAAACCCACCTCGCGGGCTGGCCCTGCAGGGACCACCTCAAGGTCGGCCGAGACAAAGTCCTGTTCCACAATGCCGTACTTCTTATGCAGCAGCGTCAGGATCTGCCGCTTGACCTTATCTTCCTTGGCCCTCAGATCAGGCCGGGAGCCGCAGATGATGTTGAGCTTTTCGCCCACAAAGGCGTCCTCCAGCTTCTTGCCGTACTGGGCCTTGCCGGCCAGGTGGGGCAGCAGGTCCTCGATGGTGAGGCACGGCTCTTTCTCATCCTCGCCGATGACGATCTTCACCAGCTTCCCATCCTCCTTTGCCACTACGCCGTGGAGGGAGAGCGGACGGGCAAGCCACTGGTATTTCTTGATCCCGCCGTAGTAGTGGGTCTTGAGCATGGCGAGCTCGGTATCCTCGTAGAGCGGGTTGGCTTTCAGGTCGATCCTGGAGCTGTCGAGGTGCGCCACCACGATCCTGATGCCATCGGACAGCGGCCGCATGCCGGTGCGGCACAGGGCCATGGCCTTGCCGCGATTGTCCATGACGGTAAGGCCCTTGTCGCGGGATGCCTTGTCCTTGATATAGCCGACAGCCTCGCGCTCGGTCTTCACCTCGGAGAGGAACCGGATATATTCACGGCAGTACGTCTCGACCCTCCCCTCTTTCCCCTGGAGGATCTCCCATCCTGACTTAGGTTTGTTGGCCAGTACATTCTTCTGTGTCTGCTTTTTCCTGGGCATCTTCTACCTTGCCTGCTGCATGAATTTTTTTAGGGGCCTTATTGGAATCTCCCCGGTATGATATGGCTGCAATATTCGCACGCTTGGCCCTTCATGGCGATTCGTTCAATAAAGTACCCCTTGCGTGCAATGATCAACTTCTTGCAGTTGGGACAGTAGGTATTCTCTCCAACGTGTCCCATGACATTCCCACTATACACGAAATTAAGCCCCTCACTCAATCCGATTTCCCGCGCCCGCTCGATGGTCTTTATTGGTGTGGGTGGTGCGGAGTCGTATTTGTAACGTGGATAGTACCTGCTGATGTGCCAGGGGATGTCAGGGTTTATGGAGCTGATGAAAGAGGCGATGTCGCGCATCTCTTCATCCGAGTCGTTTTCGCCCGGGATGAGAAGCGTGGTGATCTCTATCCATATACCGTTGTCATGGTAGGTCTGGATGGCATCCAGAACCGGGGCGAGCCTGGCCGAACACAGCTTCCTGTAGAAGTTCTCGGTGAAGGCCTTGAGGTCGATGTTGGCGGCATGGATGGTACCCTTGAGATCGCTCGCTATTACCTCGGGGGTTGTATAGCCGTTGGTGATCATATTGTTGAAGAGCCCCCGGTCCTTTGCCAGAACCGCCGTATCGAGTGCATACTCAAGGTAGATCGTGGGCTCGGTGTAGGTATACGATATGCTCTTACATCCGCTTCGCAAGGCAGCCGAGACAACAGCTTCAGGCAAGAGCTCATCTCCTGTGATGCGGCCTGAATCCTGGGGATACTGCGAGATATCGCTGTTCTGACAGAAGGCGCACTTGAAGTTGCACCCCACCGTGGCAATGGAAAAAGAAGAAGAGCCCGGCAGAAAATGGAACAGGGGTTTTTTTTCTATGGGGTCTACGTTGGCCGAGATGCTCCTTCCCCATACGAGGCTGTAGAGCACCCCGCCCTCGTTCTTCCTGACCCCGCAGACACCCGTCTTTGAATCGGCGATGAGACACCGGTGGGCGCACAGAAAGCACCGCACCTTGTTCTCATCCGCCTTAACCCAGAAACGGGCCTGCTTCATCAGTCCTCGTACCTCGCGCCCTTGTCCGCTGACAGGCTCATCCGTGCGTAGCGCTTGAGCACGCCTGTGAGCTCCTTCCTGGGCGGAGCCCATGCCTTTTTCCTCTTCGCAAGCTCGGCTGCATCCACCAGAAGGTCGAGCCTGCGCCCCGGGATATCTATATTGATAATATCACCTTCTTTTACCAATGCAATGGGTCCGCCCTGGGCCGCCTCAGGGGAGCAATGGCCGATGGCCGCTCCACGGGTGCCGCCGGAGAACCTTCCGTCGGTGATGAGCGCCACATCCTTATCGAGTCCCATGCCCGCGATGGCGGATGTGGGGGTGAGCATCTCGCGCATGCCGGGACCTCCCTTGGGGCCTTCGTATCTGATGACCACGATATCGCCTTTCTTGATGCCGCCTGCAAGGATCACCTTGGCTGCCTTTTCTTCCGAGTCAAACACCCGGGCCTTGCCCTTTCGCTTCATCATCTCTGGTGAAACGCCCGACTGCTTCACGACCGCACCATCCGGCGCCAGCGTGCCCTTGAGGATGGCGATCCCGCCTTCTTTGTGGTAGGCCTTGGCAATAGGCCGGATGACATCGTCATCCAGTATGCGCGCTGCCTTCAGATTATTGCCCAGGGTCTTGCCCGTTGCCGTCATCACCTTGGTATTCAACACCTTTAACTCGGCAATGCGCTTCATGACCGCCTGGATGCCTCCTGCGCGGTACAGGTCCTCGATGTGATGGGGCCCTGCGGGTGAGAGGGAGCACAGGTGGGGCACCTTTGCGCTCATGGCATTGAAATCGTCCAGGTTCAGCTTGATGCCCGCTTCATACGCGACGGCAGGCACATGGAGAACGGTGTTGGTGGAGCAGCCCAGTGCCATGTCCACGGCAATGGCGTTCTTGAAGGCGGCAGGGGTTGCGATTGCACGGGGCTTTATCCCTTTTCCCAGCAGCTCCATGACCTTCATGCCCGCATGCTTTGCAAGCCTGATGCGTTCGGAGAACACCGCAGGGATGGTGCCGTTGCCGGGCAGTCCTAGGCCCAATGCCTCTGTCAGGCAGTTCATGGAGTTGGCCGTGTACATGCCCGAGCATGACCCGGCACCGGGGCAGGCGCACCCTTCGAGCTCTGCAAGCTCTGATACGGTCATGGTGCCTGCCTTGACCCTGCCGACTCCTTCGAATACGCTGATAAGGTCAACAGGTTTGCCGTGGAGCGTCCCGGCCAGCATGGGGCCGCCGGAGACCACGATAGCAGGGATATTGAGCCGCAATGCCGCCATGAGCATGCCCGGCACGACCTTGTCGCAGTTTGGGATGAACACCAGGGCATCAAAGGCATGGGCAAACGCCACGAGCTCTATGGAGTCGGCGATGATCTCCCGGGAAGGCAGCGAATACTTCATGCCTGCATGGTTCATGGCGATGCCGTCACAGATGCCGATGACCGAAAACTCCATGGGTGTTCCGCCTGCCATGCGCACACCTGCCTTCACTGCATCGGCGATCTGGCGCAGGTGTATGTGTCCGGGGATGATCTCGTTTGCGGAGTTTACTATGCCCACAAAGGGACGTGCTATCTCCTCGTCGGTCAGGCCGCATGCCTTGAGCAGTGATCTGTGGGGTGCCTTTTCAATAGATTTCTTTGTCTGGTCGCTTCGCATGGAATGTCCTCTCATTATCAGAGCATCAAGAATTAAAGTATTACACTAATGGGTCTGGTTTTCAAGAAGCGATAAGCTTTCAGCTCTTAAAACGAAGAAACAACAAGGGTGCAGATTCACGTCTTACTTGGTATGAGCCTGCACCCTTGTTGTTAATATGGTTAAGCGTGGCGTCTCTTGATGTTTCCCATCTGTTCATGCTTTTTCATGGCCGTTACCTCCTTCTTTTGTCCTCCCGGTTTCCTGTTCCCTCCGGGAGGATCTGAGGCTTCTTTATAATATCCTCAGCTCACGAGGGTCTTCACTGCTTCAATAACCGGGGCGGTGAACAGGACCACAAGCACTGCATACAGCGCAAAAGATCCCACTGCCTCGCTCAGGTACATCCTCGGATAACGGTGCTTCAGAGAAATAATGGTCAACCCACCCATGATCAGGCAGCCGAGGTGGAAGTAGGGGAAGCTGTTGCCGCCTGACGTTGCAGCAGCTGCAAATGCAAACGTACCAGTGATCATCACCACGAACATCGCTACGATTATTGTCTGTATTGTCCTTTTCATTGTCAGCCCCTCCTGTTTGTTTTCTTTCTACATATCTATAAGGCAACCACCGTGCCAACTGTTAAGATCAGGGTAAATTATTTATAAGGTATTAATAACAGGATGCTTAATAGATATGCATCATGGGTGTGATACGAAACAGACCTTTAAAAGGCATGTTCAATGAAATAGAATGTTCAGCATGACTTTAAAGAAACGTTTAATGAAATCTTGCATGCAGGATATCATTATTATAGAGTAGATATGTAGGAGCGCCTTCAGGCGCGACCCATTTTTGGATGTCGCGGCTAAAGCCGCTCCTACAAGTTCCGATACCCCTCGAGTGTAAAAACCTGGTTAATCGTCACCCCCACCGAGCCCACAAGTCAGCAGGTCAGCCGAAGAGGAAAACGGACTTTATAGAGACACTATGGTGTCCTAAACCATGATACGCTACCCTACCTAAGGATTTGGGCCTTCGGTTACCTGGATCAGGTCATCGAGACGGAGCCATCTGGCAAAGGCCTCTCTGACCTCTCCGCTGGTAAGTTTTACATAGTGCCGGGCTGCCAGGGTCGGCTCATCAAGAGGCAGGTCCAGTTCGGTTCGGTGAATAAACCCTGAGGCAATGCTGTCCACACTTGATTCGGACAACGGTATCTCCCGTATGAGTAATGCCTTGGCCTGTTGCAGCTCTTCCGGACTCACCGGGGTACTGCGCATTTCTTTTAGATTGTGCTCCACCATGGCGCGCGCTTTCTTCACATTCTGCGGGTCGCACGCATATTCAACGCTGTAAAGCGCCCGGGTCTGATTCACATCGAATGATGAAGATACGTGGTACACGAGTCCGGCATTTTCCCTCAGGTCTCTGAACAGCCGTGTGGCATAGAAGCCGCCGCCCAGGACATGGTTGCCCAGCTGCAAGGCATAATAATCCGGGTTTGCCCTGGTAAGCCCAAGGGTTTCTGCCAGGGTCACCATGTCCTGTACGCGGCTTGCATTCGGCACATACGTGTTGGATGGTCCGTTGGCCGGTACGGGATTAAGGAGTGTTTCAGGCCTTGGTTCCTCCGGGGCCTTCCATTGACCGAAGTACTTCTCGATAACCATCTTGGCCCTCTCGGGCGTAATCTTACCGATGACCACCATGGTGGCAAGGTCGGGGCGGAAGACCTTTCGGTAATACCCCTTCACGTCCTGGATGCTGACCGATGAGATCGTAGACGGTGTGGCCTGGCGCAGCGTCGGGTCGTTTTCGGGGAAAAGGGCCTTGTTGATGGCATGCCCTGCAAAATAGCCGGGACTCTTCAGGAGTCCGGCCACCCTATCGGCCTCCTGCCGGCGGACTGTCTCAAAGTCATTCTCGGGCAGGGCCGGATGAAGCTCATTTTCGGCCAGGAGCTGCACACCGCGGTCGACCTTTTCGGCCAGGACCTGAAGGCTGAAATCCGTCCCTGCGGACTCATAAGCGCCTATGTCATCGATTGCCTTCAGGAATGCCACACGGTCAAGCGATGTCGTACCGAACGAGAAGAGCTTGTCGAGCATATCATCTACACCCTCTTTGCCTGCAGGAACTTCAAGATCGGGATTGTTCCTGACATGGCCGTATATGCTGATAGTATTGCTTACGGATTCGCCCTGCACGATGAGCTTGATTCCATTGGGCAGAACACTCACCACGGGATTCAGGGTGGAGGTGGGAATAGAGAGCCTCTTCAACGATTCTTTAGCCCAATCGGGAAGCTTGACGGGTGTGGCCTGCCTGGGCGTGAAAGACTCCGGTCCGCCAAAGCCCTTGGAAAGGACTGGCTGGCCGGAAGGTGTAGGTGTGAGGATTGCCGTTATGGAATGATCCAGGTCGATGTATGTGCGCGCGAGGCGATTGACATCTTCCACGGATACTTTCCTGATGGCGTTCACATCATCCTCAGGAGACCCCCTGCCCTCAACGGCCAGTGCCCTCGACCAGGCAAAAGCCAGCCCGGAGACCGAATTCTTTTCCAGCTCCGCATCCGCCTCTTTATGCCTTTTGGCAGCCTCCACCATGTCGGCGGGTACCCCGTGGCTCTTCACTGAGGACAAGACCTTTTGCAGATCGTCCATCAGCGCCTTTGAGTCTTTCCCCTGGGGAAATGTAGCTATCGCATAGCTGAGACCGGCCTTGGGTAAGGCCTCCATCTGAAAATCCATATCCAGCGCCTTCCCTTCGGGCACCAGCGCATACAGGAGGCTACGCTGACTGTCCAGCACATCGGCCAGCACCAGGGCTGCAGCATAATCCGGGCTGTCGTAGCCCGGCATGCGGAATGCGGTTACGACCATCCCGTAGGGTCTGTCGGTATAGAGATTGATGGTCTTTGGTGTCACGGGTTCCAGATGAATTTCAGGCCTTGCAGGAAGTTTTCTGAAAGGGATATCGCCGAAGTGACGCTTGACCTCAGCCAGGGCGTCTGCAGGCTGCACATTGCCGACAATGACCAGGAGGGCGTTATTGGGTGCATACCAGGTATCATGGAACTTCTTGAGCATGGCGCCCGTAGTCTTGTCAAAGGATGAGCGGGTGCCCAGCGCATCGTGCTCATAGGGTGTGCCTTTGAACATGGCCTCAAGGAGCCGGGAGTAGAAAATATATTCGGGAACGGACAGGTCCTGGGCCACCTCCTGTTCTATGGCTCCCCTCTCCTGACCCCACAGTTCTTCGCTGTCAAGGACACTACGCATGCGTATGGCCTCGATGTGCAGGGCCAGACCCAAGTCTTCTGCGGGAACGGTGAAAAAGTATTGGGTTACATTCTGCCGGGTATTTGCGTTGAACATGCCGCCCATGGCAGACGTTATGTTTGCCAGTTGACCTGCGGATAGCCCCTTGCTGCCGCGGAACATCATATGTTCCTGGGCATGCGCCATACCCGGGAAACCTTCGGGAGACTCATCTGAGCCGACCATATAGTTGAGGACTATCGTCACCACCGGGGCTAACGGGTTATGCACAACGACCACGCGTAGCCCATTATCCAGGGTGGCGCGCATCACCCCTTCTTCCGGCCCGATTGAACTATCATCAGCCCGAACAAGCGGTACTAAAACCAACAATGCCAGGAGTGTTAGAAACCCGAATGCATCAACAACCCGTAAGAAGTATCCGGACCAATGCCGTCTGCGGCACGACATCCGGCGGTTATCAATGCCTCCCCGGGTTAAACCGTTGCTGGAATAATTGTGAATGTGCATATTTTTCCCCATCCGGCACTTGTATGTGACTGATGTCCACACATGCAAGCGAAATGATCTTTACGGCCTTTGCAGCCCCCTCCTCATAGTTAGTCCGGGGGCCTTAAGAATCAAGAGCAGGATATGCCTTCCTCAAGTGAGACATGAATGAGGGCATGAAACAGGAATTATGTCTGTAAATCGAAGTAAATGGTTGAGCAAACATTACCTGAATCACATTCCAACGATAATAGTCCCTTGAATATTTAACTCCGGATCCTATTTGTATTTTATTATCCATCAAATATAATGGAGGGTTGAAATGACTGGAAATGCTCTCTTGAAGCCTGTAAAGATCGGGCACTACGATTTTCCGAACCGTGTATTCATGGCCCCCATGACACGCAGCCGTGCAGACAACATCGAGAACGCGCCGACATCGCTCCATGCTCAGTACTATTCCCAGCGCGCCTCAGCAGGCCTCATCATTACCGAAGGGTCACAAGTCTCCAGACAGGGTGCCGGTTACATCAACACGCCGGGCATTTACAGCCCTGCCCAGATCGAGGGTTGGAAGCTCGTTACAAAGGCGGTACATGACAAAGGCGGGCACATATTTATCCAGATCTGGCATGTCGGCCGCATATCGCATCCTGATTTTCATGACGGTGAGCTTCCGGTAGCGCCATCCGCCATAAACCCCCACGACCGCTCTTACACACCCCAGGGGTTTAAGGAAACGGTAACACCCCGCGCACTCACCATAGACGAGATACACGGCATTACCCAGGATTTCAAGAAAGCCGCAGAAAATGCCATCACAGCCGGCTTCGACGGCATCGAGATCCATTCAGCCAATGGGTATTTGTTCCATCAGTTCTTCACCAACTGCTCCAATACACGCACCGACCAATACGGCGGCAGCCATGAAAACAAGGCACGATTTTTCTTCGAAACACTGGATGCCGTGGTCAAGGCAATAGGCCCGGAAAAGGTAGGGATACGGCTGAATCCCTCGGCACATGGCTTTTTCGGCATCACCATTGACAAAGATACCATCCCCACCTTTGAATACATTGTTGAGCGGTTGAATGATTACAAGAGACTCGCCTATGCCCATCTCGTCGAACCCATGCTCCCGGTGGATGACGTCCCATTTGCCGTTAAGGAAATCGCAAAACATTTCCGGCCGCGCTACAAGGGGATACTCATCATCAACTGCGGCTTCAACCCTGAGAGCGGCAACCATGTTATTGAAGAGGGTTTGGCGGATGCCGTATCTTTTGGTAAGTACTTTATATCGAACCCTGACCTGGTGGAGCGTATCCGCCTGGGCGCCCTTCTGGCAGAGCCTGACCTGCATACATACTATACCCCCGGGCCAAAGGGTTATACCGACTATCCGACCCTTGTCCTAAGCTGAGAAGAGGTCTTTTGAGTTTCGTCGCATATTTAAGGTTCATCACCGTAAAGCATACTTGGATTTTTGAGGAGCACACAGAGGGATATCTAACCACGAAGAGCACGAAGGACACGAAGAAAAGAATTCTCTTGAAATCTCTGACCGGGGGAAAGGAATCCAAGAATGTTCGTTCTGCATTTCTTATATTTTTTTCGTGCTCTTCGTGTCCTTCGTGGTGAGAACAATGGACTAGAAAAAGAATGCAAACCATAAAAGTATGCTTCATAGCGAAGAACCATATTTAATATATCATGTGAGGGTGGAATCATGGCAATAATCAAGAAAATGAACCTCCTTTTCCCTGTGTTCGCCTTTCTTGAAGTGTCTTGGCCAAGGTGGTATAGCCTTTTTTATGCGATTCACCATCAGCTTTGCCACCCATGGACGGGAAGAGCTTGTAGACATTACCGAGAGGGTCCGTACCATTGTCGGTGCGCATGGCAAGGGACATGAGCTGTGCGCGCTGTATGCACGCGGGGCAACGGCTGCCATTATGATCCAGGAGAACTGGGACCCAAATATAAGGATAGACGTAGTGACCTGTCTGAAGACCCTTGTCCCCCGGGGGAACTGGTTGCATGACCTGGAAGACGGCAACGGTGACGCCCACATAAAGGCAGGCATCATCGGACCATCCGAGGTCATCCCCGTCGAAGACGGCAAACTCCTGCTGAGCACCTGGCAGAATATATTCTTCTGTGAGTTTGACGGGCCGCGGCAGAGCAGGGATGTGATCGTCACGCTTGTGTAAGGAATGAATTCATGGCAAAAAATACTAAAGTCTCCTGGTTTGTGAATTATGGAAACAAAAGAGATACATATTCTTTCAATAGTATTATGTGGCGCATGACCAAGAAGGGCTTATGATCTCATACGAGAAACCCATAACAGACCTCATCAGGATCAGACGGTCATGGAGGAGCTACCGGGAAGAGCCTGTCAATAAGGATAATAAGGAGAAGATTCGCACATTCATTTCCGGACTCGACAACCCACCCTTCGGATCACCGGTAAGGTTTGTCTTTACCGATGCGAGGGGGCAGGGTCTTGGCAGGGTAAGAGGCACCTATGGGGTTGTTACCGGTGCATCCAGCTTTCTTGTAGGTGCCCTCAAACACTCGGGTAAAGCCTTCGAGGACTATGGCTACCTCTTCGAGGCACTCATCCTCTCCATCACCTCCCTGGGTCTCGGCACCTGCTGGATGGGCGGGACCTTTAACCGAACAATTTTCTCGGATATGGCGCAACTTAACGAAGATGAGATCATCCCTACGATCAGCCCTGTGGGTATCATCGCCCAGAGACGTAATCTTATCGATACCATGTTCGTTCTCACCGCCGGATCGCGCGCGCGCAAGGCCTGGTCTTCTCTCTTCTTTAAAGATGCATTCAATTCTCCCCTTGGTGAAGATACTGCCGGACCTTTTGCGTTGCCATTGGAGATGGTCCGGCTTGGCCCATCCTCCTCCAACCGGCAACCGTGGCGGATTGTCATGAATGAACAAGGGTTCCATTTCTACCTTACAAGGACATTCGGATATAGGGTATTGTTTGGGAGTGTGGACCTCCAACGTATCGATATGGGCATCGCCATGTTCCATTTTGAGCGCACCGCCATTGACCTGGGCCTTCAAGGCTCATGGCATATTCAGGACCCCGGCCTCTCTCCCTTACCGTCTATGACTGAATATGTGGTAAGCTGGGTTGCATGAAGGACATCTCTCATTTCTCCAAGCGCCATGATAAGAGATATATCCCTCCGAAGGGCTCAGGAAATTCGGAAATTATCTACGGCAAGAATGCCGTTCTGGAGTCTATAAATGCAGGCACGAGGAAGTTCTATGAAATCCTTGTGCTTCCTCAGCATTATGATGAGATCGTAGAGTCATCGGCAAATGTTCCCATACGGGTCCTCCAGAAGCCCGACCTGGACAAGATTACTGCCACAAATCATCACCAGGGTATTGCCGCTAAGGTCTCGACTTACCGATATGCCGAACTAAAGGATCTATTTCCTCTTCCATGCGTAGTCCTCCTGGATAATGTGGAGGACCCTCAAAACCTGGGTTCCATCATACGGAGCTCTCATGCATTGGCAGGTGCCGGCATCGTCATACCGGAACACAGGTCAGCCCCGGTGACTCCTGCCGTGGTGAAGGCGTCATCGGGTGCAACAGAGCATGTAAGAATTACCCATGTGAAGAACCTCAGGGCCGCAGCACAGGAACTGAAGAAGAACGGATTCTGGATCGTCGGACTGGAGGCCCATGCACAGGAGGATATCAGCAGAACTCCCACGTTTGATAAGCTCGCCCTTGTGCTCGGAGGTGAGGACAGCGGTATCAGACCGGTCATGACCTCAGAACTGGACCTTACTGTGCGCATCCCCATGAGAGGCGGATTCAACTCTTTGAACGTCTCCCAGGCTGCGACCATTGCGCTATATGAGCTGGTGGCAAGGGTTAAAAGAGATAACGATCGTTAAGGGGAAAACATTCATGTCAGATACCTCCATAAACCTTGAACAGCTGAAGAAATACTTTTCAAAAGACGCCTTTGCAGAGCTCTGCGGTATCGAGATCTGTGATGCAGGGCCTGGATATGCGAAGACCAGGCTTTTGGTAGACAAGAGACATCTCAACGGCATCAATGTGGCCCATGGAGGTATCGTGTTCACCCTGGCCGATATGGCATTTGCAGCCGCGGCACACACGAGAGGCATGTCTGCAGTGGCAATAAACACCACCATCTCCTTTATAAAGGCCGGCAAGACCTCTGCACTCTATGCAGAGGCCCGGGAGGTATCCAGAAACAGGAGGCTCGCCACCTATACGGTGAAGGTGACAGATGGTTCGGGTGAGGTTATTGCACTCTTCCAAGGAACGGCATACATAAGGGCAGAGTCGATTCACAAAGACATCGCCTGATTCTCATTTTACCCTGGGACATCATAGAAGATCCGTCAGCTTTGTAGCTGACGGATCTTCTAAAATTTTTATGGTATGGTAATGAAGAGAGAATTTCCTTCTCAATTCTTACTATCCGGCAGGGAAGAGATTCTTAAGCTCCTTACGAATCGTCTTTAAGACATCCTGCTTCTCCCGGTTACTCTTCTCGATCTTCTCGATTCTCTGGACAAGCTCCTCCACCTTCTCATCGAGCGTATGTAATCGGGAGATAATTTTTTCGAGTTCCGCTACAATATCAATATCGGAAGAGATGCCTTCCATCAGCCCCAGCAGGTCTTTGACCTTCTTGGATGTATCAGGATCCATACACCTCACGCTTGGCCTTGAGATGGATATGCGACAGGGATGAATACACCCTGTCGAGTGCAGTCTTGAGTTCGGCGATCTCATCTTCCAGCGGTTTTCTCTTTTGGTATTCTTCATCGAGCTTGGTTTCCAGCTCATGAATCCTTGCCGTGCTGATACTCAGGTCCTTCTCGAGGATGGAAACCTTGACATCAAGCTTTGCCTTATTCTGGATGTCCTTAGAGAAGCGTACGAGCTTCTCCTCAAGGGTCTTGCTTCTTATAATTTCCGTATCGAAACCGATTGCCTTCTCATCGAGCATGCCCACTACATGTTGGATATAGTGGTCTGCATCTTCGAGCTGCTCGTTCAGGAACAGGATTTCGCGCTCCAGGAGCTTGTGCTCCCTTGCCGCCTTTTCAAGCTCGGCAAGATTCACCTTGAGATTCGAGTTCTCCCGCCCAATCTCTTCGATGACCCGGTCGTGCTCCTTGAGCTTCCGGGCTACGTCCTTCTTCTCAAAAAGGATCTGGGAAACCTCAGTATTCAGGTCCTCGATGGTCTCCACAGCCTTGGCAATGGCGGCATGGGCACCATCCTTTGCTATGATGGGGGATATGACCGATTCTCTAACCGCCGCCGGAGCCGGTGTGGCCTGCTCTTTAATCTCTTCCTGCGGTTTTATAAGTACGGGGTCGACATTCCAGGGCCTGTTGGGCCTGCGCTTCTGCATCTTGGGCATCCGCTCAGCAACACTTTTATCAAAACCGTCTTTCATAGATAACAACTCCTCATTTCAACAGATAGGCATCATGAAAGATCCAATACCTTTTAGGTTGAATCCGAGCACTACGTTAACCACAAAACCGACTAAAAGACAATCGGGAGATTAGGAAAAACCTCCCGAATAAAATCATTAAGATCTGTTGAGCCCCGGTTTTTGGGCGCATACTGTGTAATTGGCACCCCTACGCTCGCCGCTTCGGCGATTTTTATATCCTGGCGGATAAGAGTCTTCATAAGATAGCCGTTGTAATGCGTCTCCAGAGCCTCCTTTGCCCGCTGACAGATATTGTGTGATGCATTATAGTTGTTCAGAAAGATGTAGATATTATCAAAGATAAACTCAAAATCTTCCTCAATGGTCGAGAGCGTCTCGAAGAGGATCTTAAGCCCATGGTAGGACAGAAAGTCCGCTAATACCGGGACAAAAAGATCGTTGCAGGCAAGGATGCCGTTGAGGTTCAGCAGGCCGATGGAGGGAGAGGCATCCATGACGATCACGTCATAGTCATCCTGGATTGCAATAATGCTCTTTTTCAGGCGCTGCTCACGGGCATTCATGGAGGTAAGCGCCAATTCTACGGGAGAGAGATCAAGGTTTGCAGGAATGAGCTTCAGGTTTTTCATATTCGTATCCAGAATGATGTCTTGGATATGAGTCTTTTCGATGAGAACATTATAGAGGGTATTCTCAAATGAATCGTGATCTATCCCGAGGCACTGGGTGAGATGACCTTGGGGATCGAGGTCCATGAGAAGCACCTGCATGCCGAGCTGGGCCAGCCTGAAGGCATAGAATGACGATACACTCGTCTTCCCGGTTCCGCCCTTGAAGTTGAGGAAGATCTGCCTCCTCTTTGATGTAACCAGTGGGGGCTTGCCAAGGATCTTGAGATACATGGGAATGTCGTGGGGATAATAGGTGCGCACCCCGTCTATGATCTGGGGTTTGGGAAGCTTTCCATCCGTCTCCATCTTCAGCAGGGTTGATTTTGTAATCCCAAGCAATGTTGCAAATTCTTTGGCTGTGTATACGGGTTGTTCCATTTATGACCGCTCCATCATAATCTCCCACCACCCCTGCCATTTGGCGATAATCCATTCGAATTCCTCGGGTGAAGCACTAAGAGGCTCTCCAAAATCCTCACCTGTGATCCTTTTAAGGGTCTGCACAGCCTGCATTCTCACTTCATGAGATGGATCTTCCAGGGCCTTGATTACCTGTTCCACATCATCCGGCGATCCCCAAATAGCCATGAGCCTCAGACAGTCTTTCCTCACTGATTCATCAGGGTCTTGGGTACAGAGCCTTGCCACCGAGCCAAGGGAGCTTTTGTCATTCAACCAGAAGAGATAGCTGATAACCCTCCTGCGAACATAAGCGTCGGAGTCTTCAAGCCACTTGATACCATCTTCGGGTCGAAATGCTCCCTTACGGAACAGATAGCGTATGGCCCTGGCCCTCACCCGTGGATCTTCATCCCGGGTAGCTGCCCTGAAGATATCCGAGAAATCGGCGTCGGCGTCAAAGAGGATGTCATACACGACACCGGCTGTCGGTTTGTCCGCATCTTTCAGAACAGATGAAAAGACCTGAGCAGGGTCAGGGGTTTCTTTGAGGATAGCCTTTGCAGCCATCTTCTTGATTTCAGGTTCTGCATCATGCAGGTCTCGCAGAATCTGGTTCAATACAACGCCCTTCAACGAAACCTCCTCTCCCTACGTATGAATATAAATGGGAAGGGCACAATCAGTCAAGCTTATCAAAGAAAAGGATTTTAACTCCTTGTGCCTCCATGATAGCTTATCCTCCATGGGAGCTCTTATAGCCGATGTGGTCATTCTTTCAAACATCCCAAAGGTGCTCTCTTATTCAATACCTAACGATGTGTCTCCAAAGGTGGGATTGAGGGTCGCAGCGCCTGTCAGGAAATCGACAAGGGTCGGCGTCATTATCGGCATCAGGGAAAGCTCGGAGTCTGATGAGGGGCTTAAGGATCTCGCATGCGCCCTTGATGAGATCCCCTTTATAGCACCCGAGCTGATCGAGCTCATCTCTTGGACATCAAAGTACTACCATGCAGGCATCGGCCCCTGCATGGCCCTTGCCTTTCCCCCATACCTCAGGCAGTGTCGCACGATTATACTTGATGAAGATCCGGTCATATTCAGGACCGACAGGGAAAATGACCGACTCGGCCCTCATCAGAAATCAATACTCGATGCCATTCCCAATACGGGCATCCGGATGAGCACCCTCAAAGACCTCTTACCGGGGATCACCCAGAAGATAAAGGCTTTGGCCAAGCGCGGTTTTATAGAGCTCAAAGAAGTACCATGCAGCTCCGCCCCTTCCTGTTCTGCGACACCGGAATATACCCCGGACCAGCACAAGGCAATCAGTGAGATCACGCAAGCCATCAAGGCCGGGAGATTTCACGCCTATGTCCTCCATGGGATTACGGGATCAGGCAAGACAGAGGTGTACCTTGCGACTGCAATGGAAGCCATCAAGCTTGGGAAGTCCGTGCTCTACCTCGTCCCTGAAATAGCCCTGACCCCGCAGACCATTGACATGGTTAAAAGCAGGATACCCCTTAAGGTGGCCGTGTTCCATTCGGGCCTCTCTCCAAAGGATCGTGCCAGGGAATTCATGAAGGTGGCACGTGAAGGCGTGAAATTCGTCCTGGGCACCCGCTCCGCTATCTTTTCACCATTAAGGGAGATCGGCCTTATCGTGGTGGACGAGGAACATGACAGTAGCTACAAGCAGGAAGACGGCGTTCCCTACAACGCCCGGGACCTGAGCCTCTTGCGGGCAAAGAATAACTCTGCAGTGGTGATCCTGGGCTCCGCCACCCCGAGTATGGAGACCTATGATAGGACAAGGTTGCCCCATTCGAGTCTCATCACCATGACAAGCCGGATCGGCCCTGCAAAGTTGCCGGAAGTTGAGATCGTGGACATGAGGGGGATACAAGGGCCGCTGTCGGACAGACTCATCAGGGAGATGATCGATACCATTTCCAAGGGCGAGCAAGTGCTTCTCTTCATCAACCGGCGGGGTTTCTCGGCCGCCCTTGTGTGCCCGGGGTGCGGCAAGGTCCTTAAGTGCAGCCGCTGCGACAGGAGCCTCACCTACCATAAGGCTAAGGGAAAGGCCTTATGCCACTGGTGCGGCTTTACCATGAATCTGCCCGAGATCTGTCCCTCCTGCGGTTGCCTTGACATGAAACCCATCGGCATGGGAACGGAACAGGTCATCCAGGCAGTTCAGAAGGTCTCCCCGGGCAAGCGTGTCCTTCAGATAGATTCCGATGAAATGACAACGGTAAAGAAATTGACAGCAGCACTGGATGCCATCAGGGCTGGAAGCGTTGACATCATCGTAGGCACCCAGATGATCGCCAAGGGTCATGACTTTCCCCTTCTCACCCTTGTGGGGGTGGTGTACGCCGAGCAGCTTCTGTATATGCCCGACTTCAGGAGCGGCGAGCGGACCTTCCAGCAGATCGTCCAGGTGGCCGGACGCGCGGGAAGGCGCAAGTCAGACACCAAGGTGATCATCCAGACATATGTCCCGGATCATCCTCTTATACAGTCGATTTGTGGGTATGACTATCAAGCAATGATGGAAATTGAAAGAGGCATAAGAAAGGCTACCTCCTTCCCACCCTACTCGCATATGGCCCGGTGCGTGGTCAGTTCAAAAAAAGACAAGACCGCACGGGAATTTTCCTTTCAGCTTGCATTATCGGTTAATATCCCCGGGGTAGAGGCCCTCGGTCCTGCACCGGCGCCCATTGCGCTCCTGCGAGACCATTTCCGGTGGCATTTCATCCTTCGGTCAAAGAATAGAGGTGCTCTTCATAAGGCCATTGATATTATAGAGCGGATGCACCAACCGCAAGAAACAGACCTCAAGATCGACGTTGATCCTTATTCGATGATGTAGGGCCCTAAGTCTTTAAGGTTTCCTGTAGGAGAGCTTTCTGACTAGCTTCGCCCTGTCCTTGAGCTTTATTTTGAGATAGCATGGGCTCAAGATGAGGCTTTTTATGATCTCTCTCTTTGTCATCCCTGATCTCCTTCTCATCATCCATGATGGGTTATAGATATATATCGGCAGATCTTGAGCCTTTCTGGAGTGGAGATTTTTTATTGCCATAAGGCACTATGTTGCCGCACTGCTCCTGGAAGATAATAGGGTGAACCTGGGAGACATACAGGCCTTCCTGCGACACAGACGGAAGACCACCACAGAGCTATATCTGAAATCGCTGAGAGCACAGCACAGCATGATTGCCACAATCCTGGATGAGAAGGGTTTGGTGCTGAATCAGAATACCTAGGAATACTAATCAAGACTTGATCATGCAGCTTCAGTTCATGAAATCGAATAAGATCTGATACTACCTGATAATGGGGAGATATTTAATCCTTATATACTGCCCTGAGTCGGTATAGTAATGATATCAGCGATAGGGTGACTTAGAATCCTTCGGAGGAGGTAGCCTGTGACTATTATCCTGCTAATTTTGACTGTCGTCTTGCTGGTCGCTGTTGTGGCTCTCCTGGCCATGCTTTTAAGGAAAGCGTCGCAATCCAATGTCTCCGGTCTTGCATCTCGCCTTGATGCCTTTGAAAAGGCACAGGAGCGTACTGAGCGGGCAGTCAGAGAGGAAGTGGCCCAGAGCAGAGATGAACTAGGCAAAGCAGCAAGAGAGCAGCGGCAGGAACTCACAGAGGCCTTCAAGACCTTCGGAGATTCCGTTGTACAAAGAATGATGGACGTTGCCAGCGTGCAGAAGGGGCAACTCGATGCTTTCTCCGGTCAGCTTGGCTCCTTCGCTAAAGCCAGTGGTGAGAGGCTTGATGGTGTTCGTGCCGAATCCGCAACAGGAGGGAAGCAACTTCGGGAAGAAGTTGTGACGATGCTCAAGAGCATTTCGGAGACGATGGCCGAGACGATGAAAGATTTGGCCGCTGCCGAGAAAGTTCAGCTTGAAGCGTTCTCAAGCCAGATCGCCTCATTGACAAAGACTAGCAGTGAAAAACTTGATGGCATCCGAACAGAATCAGCAACTGGAGCCAAACAATTAAGGGAAGAGGTCATAGCAGCACTTAAGGGGATCACAGTGGCCACTACCAAGACAATGGGTGAGTTGGCCAATGTTCAAAAGGCCCAGCTTGAAGCCATGTCATCTGCAATTGAAAAGCTCTCAGGCTCAAATGAAAAGAAACTGGAGGATGTCAGACTCACAGTTGAAGCCAAGCTCCAAAGCATGCAGATCGATAATGCCAAACAGCTTGAACAAATGCGACAGACCGTAGATGAGAAACTCCAGGGGACGCTGGAAAAGCGCCTAGGCGAGTCCTTCAAACAAGTCAGCGAACGTCTGGAGCAGGTGCACAAGGGGCTTGGGGAGATGCAAACTCTTGCCACAGGCGTTGGTGACCTTAAGAAGGTACTCACGAATGTAAAGACACGTGGGACGTGGGGTGAAGTACAGCTTGGGGCGCTGTTGGAGCAGGTGCTCAATCCAGATCAGTTCGCTATCAACGTTGCTACGAAGGATGGTGGGGAGCGAGTCGAATTTGCAATCAAATTGCCGGGACAAGGTGCAGCTAAAGATGAGACCATCTGGCTCCCAATTGATGCTAAGTTCCCAGTTGAAGACTATCAGCGTTTGATCGAGGCCCAAGAGAAAGCCGATGCCGAAGGGGCGGAGGTGGCAGGAAAACAGCTAGAGAATCGTGTCAAGGCCTGTGCTGGAGAGATCTGCGAAAAATATTTAAATCCCCCAAAGACTACAGACTTCGGCATCTTATTCTTGCCCATAGAAGGTCTCTTTGCCGAAGTCATCCGCAGAACGGGTTTGACCGAAGTCATCCAACGGGAGTGCCGTGTGGTTATTGCTGGCCCTACAACACTGTGGTCGATTTTGAACAGTCTCCAAATGGGCTTCCGTACGCTGGCCATCCAGAAGCGTTCCAGCGAGGTCTGGAATCTCCTTGCGGCTGTGAAGACCGAATGGACGAAGTATGGTGATGTTCTGGACGCAGTTCAGAAGAAGCTGCATCAGGCATCAGACACAATCGAAAAAGCCAAGCAGAGATCAAGAGTCGTGGGGAGAAAACTCAAGGATGTACAAGAGCTTCCAGTAGATGAGGCTGCCGCCTTGCTTCCCCCAATTGTACTGAACGGTGATGCAGAGACTGGCGAGGGTGATAGCTTGGAAGTAGATTAGCACTGTCTGAACTCAAATCCCTCAACACTTGACTAGCGCAGATAGCAAGGTAATTCAGCTAACCTCATGCGGCGTGACTGATTCTGGCTGTTTAAAATACACTCCTGTGTAAAAGACAAGGTTTAATCGCATACCAATGGTTGAGTCGATATGATTGGGACTTATAACTCAAAAAAAGATGATTTTGAAAACAGATCTATGCAAATGACCTCTTTTTTCTGAAGACCCGGGTCATGGCACAGTATATACAGTTTCTCTAAGCTTATAAAACCGATGATTCTTTTGCGTAATCTATGGTTGACGACCCGATATAGAAGGGCTTGTTTATTTAAGAAATCAAAGCTAACTCGAAAACCGTCGAACAAAAACTAAGCATGTTTAAATTATAACTCAGTTGGTGTATTTATTGTTATATAGAAAAAAAGTCAGTATATTATTAATTAGCTGTGCAAATAAGGGGTTCGAGTATGCCACACGGAAACATAAGGGGCCTTTCACAATTTTACGCTGACGGTCTTGAACGCATGGAAATTTGGATAAACAAACGCAATGCCGCCCCACTTCCATATCGAGACAATACTCGTATACCCATCATATTAAAGATCGGCAACAAGCAGTATAAAGCAGGCCTCAGGAGTACTCCAAAACTGCCTTTTGTTTGGATTTCACCAGATCTTAGAGACGATCATGGTATTAAGATAAGCATTGCTCGTGTGATTAATGATAACGGTTTTGCAAAGAACCAGCGAATTTATCTTGAGGTTGACGGTTCTGTTGTAAGCATCCTTCGTTAGGCTTAATTTATAGTAGCTCGATCTATAACAAGCTTTCCAGAACATTGGGGTGTGGAGGGATATATGACTTTTGTACCAGTTACAAATCAAAAAGAAATTACTTTTGCATTTGAGACTATCTTGGATAACTGGAAAAAGACAGCGATCAGTTACAAAAAGTATATTGGATTTAAAGGAATACAGGAATCCCCAGAATTCAAAGTTCAAAAGATGATCTATTATCGTCCCCAAGAAAAAATATGGACTTATTGGGAACAAAATTTTCGTGAACAGAATAAACCACAACAACATTGCATTCTTGCTGGAATATCTATTGATGAATCACAACTTTATATTCATTCCCAGTTTGTCTTTGCTGCCTCTGGGTATGACCGTAGACTAGGTGGGGTCTTCCTGCAAGACAATGATGGACATCAATATCTAGGCCATACAGGAAAAATCGGTGGAGGTGTTAAGGGTGTCAGTCGCAAACCATTCTTGGAGTATTGTAATCTTATTGGAGTTAAAACAGGTTATACAGATGATGCGGTTTGTTTAGTTAATATCAAATGGCCTGATGGAGAATACACTGAAGGGTTCTATATAGCTAGAATCATATCTGACCAATTACCCCAGAGGGTATATGAATTTACAAAACTTAGGCTTGATTTCAGACAACAAGCTATAAAATAATACTGTATAAAAAAGGACATCTGATTTTTAGGAGAGTTGCGAGCTATGACGCTATAGATTTGTAAGGCAGTTCTAGAAGCCGTTGATTATAACTCATAACCATCGCATTGCTTATAGTGTATATTCCTTCGATAAATCAGTGGTTAACATTGTAGGCACTCAACTGTTGATCTCTTAAAAAATCTATTATGTAAGGTAAGATGCAATGCTTAAATAAGTGTTGTAAGCTTATCTCTTAGTTGTAACAAATCTTTAAGAGCCTCAACCATCTCAATGAGTTTTTCTTTGCTCAGCGTATTGATGTCAACTTCATGGTCGATGACAGTTGTCTGCGTAAAGTCCAGCCCATAGTAATGCGCCTCGCCCTTTTTCCAGCCATAGAGAATCGGCTCATGCTTCCAGTTATAATCATTGCGAGATAGCACCGGGCAATTCTTCACCCATATAAGCGTCTGGCTGACATAGAACTTAGCCAGCTCCATGCCCAGCCGGAACTCTTTCGTATTGGAGTCAGCATGCGCCACATAGATGCAGCCGCAGTCCTTTATGTTCGTAGCCATAACCTGGAAGGCCTTAACGAGAAAGTCCTCAAGATCCTGGCCCCGCAGATCATTACCCTCAATGGCCCGATGCTCGATACCGGCCCTTTCTTTATTCAGGTAATCGTTCTTCTCGGTATAACTCACGCCGTAAGGCGGGTCTGTCCAGATGCAATCGGCCTTATTACCAGCCATGAGAACCGCCATGTCGTCCATCTTGGTACTATCACCGCACATAAGTCTATGCTTGCCCAGGAGCCACACCATGCCCTTCACGGTGATAGGGGTTTCGGGGATCTCCGGTTCGTGTTTGTCGTCAACAATTTCTTTTTTTATAAACATACCAGCACGTCAAGAAGTCGATTCCTGAAATAAGTGGCCCCAGCAGTACAAATTATGAGTCAAAAAGACGAATATATCGGTATTATGAAGGCTGGGATATTACCTGTAGATCGAGGAATGTGGCGGAGAGAGAGGGATTCGAACCCTCGGTAGAGCTTTTGACCCTACATTCGCTTAGCAGGCGAACGCCTTCGTCCACTCGGCCATCTCTCCACTGTACGGTGCATCCTTCAATAAACCACCTTCGTTCACACCGCGGTCGCAACATTCTAACAACACTTGGCAGGTAAGAGTCAAGTCCTGTGATGGTTTGATTATTAATACTTCGATAATAGAGTGGTGTGGGATAAAGCAATTAAGCGGCCGGGTTGTCAAGCAAATGGGCTGTTTCTTGATAATCTTTGTTTATCACCTAAAAGCTTGACAGCTCGATTGCTTTGCTTCTTGCAATCCCGATTTTTGTAACTTAGAACGGAAAACTATGAATCATAAAACTGAAGAACGGATCTTATCGAGACGGAAAGATGACTTCTTTTCTATGGGCCTCTTATCCGCACTCGTACTCTATATCATTCTCGCATCCGGATGCGCTTCATGGCAGGGTAAAGCGGAAAAGGAGATCCCCTGTAAGGTTGCGCCGGAAGGCATTGCGGGTCTGTATGGTGCCAAGCTCTCCGCATCAGACACCCCGGATAGAATGATCCGCTTGAAGCTCTCCCCCGACTTTCGCTCGGAATTACTCACCGATAACCTGGATGAGAAACCGGCCATTATCGAAACCGGACAATGGGAATGCAAGGATGGCTTAAAGGTGACGGTTACACTTACCGGGAGGAAGGACCTTGCCTATGAGAAGCCTCACGTCTTCATCTTTACTTTTGATGCGGATATCCTCACTGCCGTTACGTACGACCGCGGTATCTGGGGAGATGAGGTTCCGCACCTGGCCCGGAATCCGGCTGCCGCCGGTACAGTCTGGCGGCTTGTGCAGATCCAGTATGCAAACAACACGGCTGTGGTCCCTGAAGACCCATTGAAATACGTCCTCATCCTGTCTCAGGACGGTACGGTGACGGTGCATGCGGACTGCAACCGGGGTATGGGGAGATATCTCTTGGCCGGCGCATCGCTTGCTATGCGCAAACTTGCTTATACCCATATGATCTGCCTGGAGAACTCTTTGTTCGACCAATACACCAAGGCCCTTGAGTCTGCTGAATCATGCATGGTTAAAGACGGCAATCTCTTCATCATGCTTCATAAGGACAGTGGTGTCATGAAGTTCGAGCCGGCAGATTTGGGTCAGTGAAAATCACTTAACTAAAAAAAGCCGCTCCAACAATCCTTTTATGGTTCATCACAGTAAAGCATACTCGGATCATTGAGGAGCACACAGAGGGATATCTCACCACGAAGAGTACGAAGGACACGAAGGATGAAATTTTTTTGAACTCTCGACCCGGGTCATTGGCTGTGCCATTGAGGTAAATCGTATTCTTGGCCCTCTCGTTGTTGGAATCGACATACGAGCAATGCCTGGCACATGAGCTCCATCGGGCTGGGATAGCTTTCAAACTGCAACATCCATTGCCTGTGGAGTACAAGGGAACAAGACTGGACTGCGGCTAAAAGAGTTGATGTGCTGGTAAATGACGAGCTGATCTTAGAACTGAAGAGTGTCGAGGAGGTCAAGGGCATCCACGAAGCCCAGTTGCTTACGTATATGAAGTTGGCAGGTGTTAAGACAGGCCTGCTGATCAACTTCAATGTGAAGGTGCTTCGGACGGGCGTTAAGCGTTTTGTCCTATGATCTACTTCGTGCTCTTCGTGTCCTTCGTGGTGAGAACAATGGGCTGGGAGAAGATGCAAACCATAAAAGTATGCTTCACAGAGAAGAACCACTTTTATATAATATCTTTCCTTGAACGCATCTTGCGCGTCTGGAGGCTTAACGGCTACTTCCCGTTCAGGAGCCCCTGTATCGTATCATGAGCAGTCATTGCCGGGTCTTGAGCATTCATGATCTTGCCCATCAGATAACTGCCTACAATAACCCCATCGGCAAAGGTAAGCAGTTCATTTACCTGGGCTGCACTCGACACCCCGAACCCGACACAGACCGGCAGATCGGTCATCTCCTTGATGGCCAGTACCTGGGAGCACACATCTGAAGGCATGTCATTCCTCATGCCCGTTACCCCCTTGATGGATACTGCATACACAAAACCGCTGCACTGTGAAATAACCTCCTTCATCCTTTCAGGGACAGTGGTAGGCGCTACCATGCGGATGAGGTCGATCCCGATCTCTCTGCAGTCGGCGTAGATCGTATCCGCATCACGGGGCAGGTCCGGGATGATGGTACCCTTCACGCCGTTGTCCTTAAGACTTATAAGTGTCTGCCTGAGCCCATTGCGCATCAAAGGATTGATGTAGGACATGACGATGAGCGGTATGTCCAGCATAGTGCTCCACCCCTTGAGGCAATCCTGAAGCTCGCCCATTTTAAAGCCCGCCTGCAAAGCCATGAAAGAGGCCTTCTGCAGCACAGGCCCGTCCGCCATCGGGTCGGAGAAGGGTATGCCGATTTCTATGGCGGCAGCACCTGCATCCTGAAGGGCCAGGAGGATCTTGCCCGTAGTATCCAGGTTCGGCAGGCCTGCCGTGATATAAGGAATAATCGCCTTTTTATGATCTCTTATCGATTGGGCTATCATGGTCAACTCCCTATCACCGTGTGGATGTCCTTGTCTCCCCTGCCTGAGAGGTTCACCAGGACCTTCCTGCCTTCATGGTCCTTAGCGTACTCGGCGAGATACCCGATGGCATGGGCGCTCTCCAAAGCAGGGGCGATCCCCTCCAGCCTGTTCAACAGCTTGAAGGCTTCAAGAGTCTGCTCATCATTGACCAGGGCATAGCGAGCCTTTTTCGTGGCTGCAAGAAAGCTGTGCTCAGGCCCTACGCCCGGGTAATCAAGCCCGGCTGCGATGGAATGGGTTTCCATGACCTGGCCGTCCTTGTCCTGAAGCAGGAAAGACCGCGTGCCGTGGAGCACGCCGGGTGTCCCGAAGTTGATGCTGGCGCCGTGGTGCCCGTTGCCCTGTCCGTAGGCCTCCACCCCGATCAATTCCACCTTGCCCTCATCGAGAAAGGCACTGAATATCCCGATCGCATTGCTGCCGCCGCCCACGCACGCCACTACGGCATCAGGCAGTGATCCGCTTAGTGAAATGATCTGCTGCCTTGCCTCACGGCCGATGATTTCCTGGAATGCCCGCACCAGACTCGGGTAGGGGTGCGGCCCGATCACGGACCCGATGAGGTAGTAGGTAGTATCGACATTTGTAATCCAGTCCCTGATGGCCTCGCTGGTGGCATCCTTCAAGGTGGCGCTGCCGCCTTCCACCGGGACCACCTCGGCCCCTAAAAGCCTCATGCGCTCCACATTCACCTGCTGCCTGGCCATGTCGGTGATGCCCATATATACGTGGCATTCCATACCGAAGAGCGCACACACCGTGGCTGTTGCCACGCCATGCTGGCCCGCCCCGGTCTCGGCGATGATGCGGTTCTTTCCCATCCGCCTGGCGAGCAGTATCTGGCCGATGGCATTGTTGATCTTGTGGGAACCCGTATGGTTCAGGTCTTCCCGTTTGAGCCATACATCGAGCCCGAGATGCTCCGAGAGCCTTTTCGCATGGGTGAGCGGGGTGGGCCTGCCTACATAGTGCACCATGTAGGAGTTGAACTCATCCCAGAAGGCTGTCTCATCAAAGGCCTTTCCCATGGCGGCATCGAGTTCCTCAAGTGCGCTCAGCAACGTCTCCGGGACATACTGACCTCCGAATTCTCCGAAGTATCCTTTCATGACTTGGCCTCCCTGATGAATTGTGCCGTTTTGAACGGGTCCTTGATGCCGGGCTGAAGTTCCACCCCGGATGAAACATCCACACCTGCAGGCCGTGCGAGCTTGACCGCCTCGCGGACATTGTCCGGATTGAGCCCGCCTGCAAGAATGTAAGGGAAATCCCGCTCCTCCCACACCCCCCGGGAGCCCCGGCCCCTGCTTGCATCGATGAGGATACGACAGGGAAATACCGGCAGCGTGCCGGGCCTGTAATCATCCATGGCATAGATGATGTCATAGACCGGGACCAGGCGTTCGTGATCCCTCGATGGCGCGGCATGAAGCTGAATCGTGTCGATCCCGAGGTCTTCACAGCTCTCAAGGATCTCATCCACACTTTCATCCATGAATACCGCCACCTTTTCCACAACAGTTATTTCTCGAATCCACTGCGATAGGGTATCACGCCTAACGTTGCGTGGACTCTTCGTGAATATGAACCCCAGGGCATCCGCACCCAGCCGTGCCGCCATCATGGCATCCTCACGCCTGGTTATGCCGCAGATCTTGACCCACATGGAAGATCTCCTCCCGTAATGCCTCATTGGCTAATGCCCTGCCGATGAGGGCTGCATCGTAACCCACCCTCTTCAATTCCATCAGCCTTCTGCCCGACGTGATCCCGCTCTCAGCCACCTTAATGACACCGTCGGGTATATGCACCGCCAGTTCCTCATGCCTCATAGGATCTACCTGCAGGGTTTTCAAATCCCGGGAATTAACCCCGATGATATCTGCACCCAGATTTAAGGCCTTTTCCAGACCGGAGAGACCATGGACTTCCACGAGACAGTCCATACTAAAGTCTTTGCCGCAGGCATACAATACCTTAAGCTCTTCTATACTCAACATCTCGGTGATGAGCAGGAAGGCATCCGCACCCAAGGCCCGACCAGCCATTATCTGGCGCTCATCCACGATGAAGTCCTTCATCATAATGGGCAGAGAGCAGCCTGAGCGGATGGCGCTGATGTACTCGAGTGAGCCTGCAAAATATTCGGGCTCGGTCAGACATGAAATGGCCCGTGCACCGAGCCTCTCATACTCTTTTGCAATGGTTGCCGGATCATCGCTAACCCCGAGCATACCATCCTTGGGGGTGGCATACTTTACCTCGGCTATGACGGCCATATCTTTAAGTGCGGTCTTAAAAGGCCTCACGGGGAAGGGATATCCTGCAGGTGGTGCAAGCCCTTTTGCACGCCTGTGCGAGAGCCTGTACATCTTTTCCAGAAAATCCATATCTATGCCCTGGCCCTCTCAAGGGCGGAAAGTGCCTGCCCGCTGCTGATCACCTTTCTCGCAAGGGCCATACCGTCCTTGATGCCGACGGCGCCATTCAGCGCCATAAAGGCCGCGGCCGCGTTCATGAGCAGGCTGTTCAGACAGGCGCCCTCAAGCCTGCCTTCAAAGAGATCCCGGATCTTCCGGGCGGATTCCTGGGGAGACGATACCTTTAATTCTTCAGTAGACATGGGGGCAAGCCCTGCAGCCTCGGGTGTGATCTCACCCTTGACGATCCGTCCATCGGCCAGCCTGGCATACCGTGTAGGCCCGGATATGGATACTTCATCGAGCCCGCTGTGCACTACCATGGCGCCCTTGAGTCCCATATTCCTGAGGGCCTCGATTATGGGGTCAATAAGCGACGATGCATATACCCCGATAACCTGATTGGTCGCACCGGCAGGGTTTGCCAGCGGCCCCAGCGTATTGAAGATAGTGCGGATGCCGAGCTGCTTCCTGGCAGGCATGGCATGCTTCATGGAGGGGTGGTATGCCGGGGCGAACAAAAAGCAGAACCCATTGGCATCAAGGGCCTTTAAGGCCTCTTCCGGGCCCAGATTAATTGGTACGCCCAAGGCCTCCAGGCAGTCGGCACTCCCCGAGGACGAGCTCACGGACCGGTTGCCATGCTTGGCCACCTTGTAACCGGCCCCGGCGATGATGAAGGCTACCGCCGTAGAGATATTGAATGTAGAGGCCCCGTCTCCGCCTGTTCCGCACGTATCTACAACCGTGTCATACCCGGTTTTCACCTCCAGCGCCCTTTTCCGCATGACTCGCGCCGCCGTCTCTATCTCTTCGGGGGTCTCCCCTTTGATCCTCAGGGCGGTCAGGAACCCTCCTATCTGCACGTCATTGATCTGACCGGACATGATCCGGTCGAAGGCCTGCTCCATCTCTGCGGCGCTCAAGTGTTGTCCGGCAATCAATTTTTCAATTATACCCTTCATGACTGTCTCCTTGTCCGGGAAATGAAATGGTCAAGAATCTGCGTTCCAAAGTCGGTCGCAATGGATTCGGGGTGGAACTGAACACCAAAGATGGGCATCTTTTCATGACAGATGGCCATGATCTCGCCGTCGTCATAGGCCCTGGCGCTTATCCGAAACCCCTGAGGCAGGCTTGACTCGTCCACTGCCAGCGAGTGATACCTGACAGCCGAAAAATTATCCGGGATCCCCTCAAACAACCCCGAGCCGTCATGGGAGATTTGAGAGAGCTTTCCATGCATAACCTTCTTGGCATTGACGATCCTGCCTCCGAAGGCCTGTGCAATGCACTGATGGCCGAGGCAGACACCAAGGATGGGAATAGTCCCGGCAAGGTTCTTGATCAGGTCCAGAGATATCCCCGCATCGTCAGGGGTGCCGGGCCCCGGCGAGATAATGATCGAGGAAGGATTAAGCCTTCTTACGCCATCAACGTCGATGGCATTGTTCCGCCTGACCACCACCTCGCAGCCTCTTGCGGCAACAGCCTGAACAAGGTTGTAGGTGAACGAATCAAAGTTATCGATCATGAGTATCATGCTATACCCCCCAAGGCCTTCTGCAGGGCCTTCAACTTGTTGTCGATTTCTTTGAGCTCCCGCTCCGGGACGGAATCCCACACTATGCCTGCGCCTGCCTGCACGTATGTCTTGTCTCCCCGGATGAAGATGGTTCGTATTGCGATGCCGGTATCCATGTTGCCGTTATATGAAATGTACCCCACAGCACCGGCATAGGGGCCCCGGCACCTGCCTTCCAGCTCGTCGATGATCTCCATGGCCCTCACCTTGGGGGCGCCCGAGACGGTTCCTGCGGGGAAGCATGCCTTGAGCACATCTACGGCATCCACATGTTTGAGCCTTGTGCCCTCAACACACGAGACGATATGCATTACATGGGAATAGAGGCGCACCTTTTCCCGCTGCATTACCTTGACCGTGCCGGGGGTGCAGACCCTGCCTATGTCGTTACGGGCCAGATCCAGAAGCATGAGGTGTTCGGCGCGCTCCTTCTCGTCGTTTAACAGGTCCTGCATGAGATAGTCGTCTTCCGCTTCGCTTTTGCCCCTTGGCCTGGTACCGGCTATGGGGACCGTGGTGATAGTCTCGCCTTGGAGCCTCACCATTTCTTCAGGAGACGAACCGATGAGGGTCACATCTGCGATCCTGATATAGAAGAGATAGGGAGAGGGATTGATGCGCCTGAGCCTGCGATAGATGTCGAACGAATCGCCATCGAGATCGAGCCTCAACCTCCGGGAAAGGACCACCTGCATGATATCGCCCTTGTGCAGGTAATCTTTAGCCTTAAGTACGGCATCAATAAACTCGCTATCCTTGAGGGAGACCTCCTGAACGCCGCGGATGCGCGGCATCTCAGGCCTTTCATTGATACTGCCGGAATAGAGCTTGTCCTCAATCTCGGAGAAACCTTGACGGGCAAGCGAAACGGCCTCCTCGTCGGTGATCCCCGGCTGAGGGATGGCATGGAGGAGCTTGAGATCCTGTTTCAGGTGGTCAAAAACCAGGAGTGTCCTTACGCTGCCCAACAGTGCGTCAGGGAAACCCGACGGCTGATGTGGTCGAGGGAGCACCTCCACCCCTCTTACCATGTCATAGCCGATATAGCCCACATACCCGCCGATGAAGGGTGGAAGGCCGTTATGTTCAAAGGAAAGCGGGTGAGAAATCCTGGGAACCTTGGACCAGGGGTCTTTCTCTCCCTCCTGGACCACCACAACCCCGTCTTCATCGAAACGGCCGGCAAAGCTGTAGGCTACAGGAACCGATTCCAGCAGAAAGCCCTGGTCATCTCCCACCAGGGCCTTGTAGGCACCCACCGGGGTAACTGTGTCGCAGGCCATGCTCTGAATCACCACGACCCCCTGGTCAGTAACGTCTCTGATAATCTTCAATTGATCCGGCATATTTTTCTCCAACACACAAAAAAAGCGGCAAGCTTTCATGGGAAGCTTGCCGCTTTTACATGTGGCTTAAACCTTTAGCCCTAAGGCAAACCTCCCCGCACACCATTAACCATGGCGCGCCACCACCACCTGATTGTTTTTTGCACAGGCATTATTCTCTTCATGGTGTTTCTATACATAGAAACATTTCGGCTGTCAACCCTTTTTCTTTAATACAAAAAAATAAAGGTACACCCATGTGTATCGACTTGATTTTTTCTCCACTGAACGATATCATAATCAGTGTTTGCAACAACCTTTACCACCATCACCTTCACGCACAAGGGGGCACTATGAACGACAATATCATCTCCTTAGACCGTCACATCATGGAGGAGCAGCGTAAGTTCGGCGGCAAGGGCGATTTCAGCTCCATCCTGAGCCAGATCATCTTTGCCGCCAAGGTCGTGGCGGCACAGGTTGCCCATGCGGGGCTCGTGGAGGACATCCTCGGGAGGACCGGCAAGACGAACATCCAGGGAGAAGAGGTGCAGAAACTCGATGTCTATGCCAATAAGGTCTTTATCAACGCCCTGAACTACATCGGCAAGGTCTGCGTCATGGCCTCCGAGGAAGAGCAGGGCATGATCAAAATACCCGATGATTACCCCAAGGGCGGGTATGTGGTGATGTTCGACCCCCTGGACGGATCCACCAACATCGATGTAAATGTATCCATCGGCACCATTTTCGGTATTTATAGGCGGGTCACCGACCACGGCGATGGAACCTTGGACGACTGCCTCCAGCCGGGTCACAAGCTCTACGGGGCAGGCTACATCATCTACAGCTCCAGCACCATACTGGTTTATTCCACAGGCAACGGGGTGAACGGTTTCAGCCTTGATCCGAGTGTGGGCGAGTTCATCCTGTCGCACCCCGACATAAAGATGCCGAAGCGCGGCAAGATCTACAGCACCAATGAGGGTAACTGTCCCTATTGGAAGCAGGGGACCAAGGAATACATCGATTACCTGAAATCCGAGAACAACACCTTGAAGAAGCCTTATTCGTCTCGTTATATCGGCTCACTCGTGGCCGACTTCCACAGAAACCTTTTAAAAGGCGGCATCTTCCTCTACCCGGAAGACATCAAAGACCCCAAGAAACCCACGGGCAAGCTCAGGCTCCTTTACGAAGCCAACCCTCTGGCCTTCATCGCCGAACAGGCGGGCGGGTATGCATCAACAGGATATGAGCCGATTCTCGGGATCAAGCCTACGGGCTTGCACCAGAGAGTGCCGCTCATCATCGGCTCCAAGGACGATGTTTTGGAGTACGAGCAGTTTGCAAAGAAGAATTAAGTGCAGGCAATAAAACAAAATGAGGAGGCAAACCATGGCGAGCAAGAAGGACTTCAACAAGGCCCTTGAGATAGGCCGTCCACCCAACATCGTTAAGCTTTTCCCCAACTCAAAAGCGCTCATTGTAAGCGGCAAGGTTATCGACCGGGCCATGATCAAGAAGGGCAAGGCCATGACCATCGCAGCCAACGGCCGCAACAGCATTATTATCCGGGGTGTGTTGCAGGCGGCCCAGCGCGCCGATGCAGCCGTCATCCTCGAGATCGCCAAGTCCGAGGCCAACTACTGCCCCATCAGCATGTGGAATCTTGCACGATTTGCGGATACCATCTGCAATGAGCTCGGCATCACCGTTCCCGTTGCCATCCATGCAGACCATTTCGGCTTGAAGAAGCAGCCCGAGGTGGGCAAGGCCAAGGCGGATATCCCGTCCATGTTCGACGCAGGCATCACCTCCATTGCCATCGACGCATCCCACATGGTGGACGATGAGAACCTGCTCACCAACCTCGAACTGAACTCGTTTATCCCATCGTGGGCCGGCTATGAGACCGAGGTTGGCGAGATCAAGGGCAAGGAAGGCCTTTCCACCCCTGAGGAAGCCCTCTTCCTTATCCAGGGCCTGAACGCCAATGGTATCTTCCCGGACTGGATCGCGCTCAACAACGGCACCACCCACGGCATCGAAGCCACGGACTCGGGGATCGATGTGGAACTAACCAAACGCATCCATGCGGAGCTTGCAAAATACGGCATCTCAGGCGCCCAGCACGGCACATCCGGCAACAGCTATGAGCGGTTGAAAAGGATCGCCACAGAGACGCGTACCACCAAGGCCAATGTGGCCACTGCCCTGCAGATGATTTCCTGGGGCGTCAAGGTCAATGAGTTCGGAAACGCCTTCCTGGATGATCAGAAAAACTTCATCAAGCTTAAAGATGAGGGGGTAACCGATGATCTGTGGGCCGAGATGGTGGCCTATGCCCAGGGTAAATCGCTTAAGGCCGGCGACTACAAGAACCTGAACCTGCCATTCGAGAACAAGCTTCTGGCCCAGCCCAAAATGGTCCGTGAGCGCATGGCCAAGGGCGTGGAGGACTTTGTCTATGACCTGCTCGTAAAGTGGTTCAATGCCGAAGGCACGGCACCGCTTGCGATAGAGGCAATCATCGAGAAGGGCTCCTACGATCTCGGGCCCAAGGGGAACCACATCGAAGATCCCAAGGAGTGGACAAAAGAAAAGATCATGGCCCGCGGGCAGGCACTGCACAAGAAAGGGGCAGGGACCGGAAATTACGACGACTGATAGGGCATTATGGCCCTTGACTGGCAGGAAATTGTATGGCATGAGGGCACTGCTCTCATTCGAAAATCCAGGAAGGTAATAATGGCACGAGTCACCGTAGAAGATTGTCTTGAAAAAGTAGCGGATCGCTTTTCCCTGGCTGTTGCCGCATCGAAGCGCACAAAGCAGCTCATGAAGGGCTCTGTCCCCTTGAGCAGGCGCAAGGACAACAAATTTGTGGTCACTGCGCTGCGCGAGCTGGCCGAAGGGAAGATCACGCTGCACGAACGTTCATGACAAAAAGGGATTACTACGAGATCCTTGGAGTACCGAAGTTAGCGTCCCCGGACGAGATTAAAAAGGCCTACCGCCAGCTTGCACTGAAATTCCATCCGGACCGCAACCCCGGAGACCATCAAGCCGAATCGCGCTTCAAGGAGGCGGCCGAGGCCTATGAGGTGCTCCACGAACCGGAGAAGAGGCATCTTTACGACCAATACGGTCATGAAGGACTCTCGCGCACCAATTTCCACGAGTTTACCAACTTCGACGACATCTTCAGCAGTTTCTCCGACATCTTCGGCGATATGTTCGGCTTCCCGGGCAGTAGGAGGGGAGGCCGCAGGCGTCCCACCAAGGGTGCCGATCTCAGGTATGACACCACCATCACCCTGGAGCAGGCGGCAAAAGGCACTGAGATCGAGCTGGATATCCCCAAGACGGAGACCTGCAAAGAATGCAAGGGAACAGGCGCCGAAGCAGGGACATCGCCCGAAAGATGTTCGACCTGCGGCGGCAAGGGCCAGGTCTATAGGACCCAGGGCTTCTTCACCATCAGCACCACCTGCCCAAGCTGCAGAGGGGCAGGCCAGGTAATCAAGAAGCCCTGCAAGGTCTGCAAGGGCTCAGGTCATATAAGCAGGAGGAAGCACCTCAAGGTCAAGATCCCTGCCGGTGTCGACACCGGGGCCACCATGCGGGTCCCCAGTGAAGGAGAGGCAGGCGACCTCGGAGGGCCGCCGGGCGATCTGTATGTCTTCATCAACCTCAAACAGCACGATACCTTTGTCAGGCAAGGCGACGACCTGTACATCGAGATGCCCATCAGCTTTGTGCAGGCAACGCTGGGCACTACTGCCAAGGTACCTACACTGGACGGCGAGACGGATCTCACGATCAAACCCGGCACACAGCCGGACGAGATCTATACCATCAAGGACAAGGGGATAAAGCACCTCAGACACAGCGGCTATGGCTCGCTCCACATCGGCATCAAGGTGGAGATCCCCAAGAAGCTCTCCAAGGCACAGGAAGATCTCCTGCGCAAGTTCGCCGAGATCACCAATGATGATGTGAAAGATCCGAAGAAGAAGCTGTTCGGAAGGTTTTAAAAAAAGCAGGCAAAAGTTGCTCGCCATTAGGTTCTAGTTCTTTGTAGGAGCGGATTTAGCCGCGACAACCCAGGTTGGGTATAAAGCCCCCGCTACACAATATTTTCTCATGTCGCGCCTGAAGGCGCTCCTACAGTGAATGTGCATAGGAGCGGCCTTAGCCGCGACATGAGAATCAGATTGCGTAATTTCGAACTGAATTTACTCGTATCGCAGGGCATCGATGGGGTTTAAAAGCGATGCCTTGTAGGCCGGGTAGAATCCGAAAAATATCCCGATAAACCCGGAAAATCCGAAGGCCAGGAGCACCGCCAGGGGAGAGACGACCGTAGGCCAATCTGCAAATTTCGAGATGGTGGCTGCAACGATGGTGCCCACGATTATCCCGACAATGCCGCCGATGAGGGAAAGGGTCACGGCCTCGATGATGAACTGGAAGCGGATGTCTTTTGCCTTGGCCCCCACGGCCATGCGTATGCCGATCTCTCTGGTGCGTTCCGTCACGGAGACGAGCATGATGTTCATGATGCCGATACCGCCGACCACGAGCGAGACAGAGGCGATGGCACCCAGGAGCAAGGTCATGACGGTGGTGAACTGCTGTGCCATCTGGAGCATCTGGGTGAGGTTCCGTACCGTGAAATCCACATCCCTGCTCGGCCCGATGTGATGACGCTGCATCAGGAGATCATTCACTTCCGTCTCGGCGACCGGCAGCTCATCGGTGCTCTTCGCCTTCACCATAATGGTACGGACCATCCCGGGGAAGGCGGTGCCGATGATCTTCTTCTGGGCGGTGGTGATGGGGATGTATACGACATCGTCCTGGTCCTGCCCCCCGAGCGACTGACCCTTCTCTTCCAGGACCCCGATAACGGTGAAGGGGACATTCTTGACCCGGATGATCTTGCCCACCGGGTCCTCGTTCTCAAATAGATTTTCTATGATGGTCTGGCCGATAAGGCAGACCTTGGTGGCATTGCGTATGTCCTGATCCGAGAAGTTTCTTCCCTCAACGATGGCACAGTCACGGACGGTAAGAATGCTCGATGTGGTCCCGGTGATGGATGTAGCCCAGTTCTGGTTCCCGAAGATCACCTGGCCGGAGCCGTTCAGGATCGGTGCCACGGTCTGAACTGCTGAGCATTCCGCCTCAATCGCCTCAGCATCCGACATAGTGAGCGTCGACTGCGAGCCTGACCCCATGCGCAATCCGCCCTGGGTGGTGCTGCCGGGGACGACGATGATGAGGTTGCTCCCCACGCTGGCAACCTGTTGTGCGATCTTCCTGCTCGCGCCGGTGCCCACGGCAAGCATGGCGATGACGGCCGCCACGCCGATGATGATACCCAGCATGGTAAGCGACGAACGCATCTTGTTCACCCAGAGCGCACGAAGCGATATCTTGACCGTAGCAGGTATACTGATCATACGCTTTTCACCTCATCGCTTATCACCTTCCCGTCCAAAAAATGGATACGCCGCTTGCTGTATGCCGCGATATCCGCTTCATGTGTGACCAGTATGATGGTGATGCCCGATTCACGGTTGAGCTTGACAAAGAGGTTCATGATCTCCATGGAGGTCTTGGTGTCGAGATTGCCGGTGGGCTCGTCGGCAAAGATAAGGGGGGCCTCATTGACAAGGGCCCGGGCAATGGCCACCCGCTGCTGCTGCCCACCTGAGAGCTGGTTCGGGTGGTGGTGCTCCCTGCCATCTAGCCCCATGGACTTCATGGCCGCAAGGGCTCGCTTCCTTCTTTGCGCAGCATGAATACCATTATAAAGCATGGGGAGTTCCACGTTCTCCAGGGCATTCGCCCTGGGAAGGAGGTTGAACCCCTGAAAGACGAAGCCGATCTTCCGGCTCCTGATGTCTGCCAGTGCATCGGGGCTTAAGTGCCCGATATCCATTCCATCTAGTCGGTACATCCCGCTGGTCGGCTTATCCAGGCAGCCGACAACGTTCATGAAGGTGGATTTTCCGGAGCCCGACGGGCCCATGATGGCGACGAACTCTCCCTGCTCAATGCTTAAGGTAACTCCATCCAAGGCATGGACAGGGCTCTCACCCACATCATAAATCTTATAGAGGTTATCCGTTTCAATCAGCGCCATCAGCGGAAGAACCTCGGTGTCGCGCTTGCCTGTTGCGGCTTTTCGTTCTGCCCGAGGGCTGCGACAATGACCTCCTGGCCTTCCTTCAAAGGCCCGGAGACGATCTCGGTGGAAGAACCGTCGCTGATACCCACAACCACTTTGACACGTTTCGGTGTGTCATTCTCAAGGACCCAGACCGCAGGCCCTTTATTCCCTGCGGCAGGCTTCTTCTGGGGGGTTACCGATCCGTTTCCCTGTTTCTCCGGATGGAATCGCAGGGCGCTGTTGGGCACCACGAGCACACCGCTCCTGCGGGCCGTGATGATCGAGACATTGGCGGTCATGCCGGGCTTGAGTTTCAGATCACTATTGTTTACCTGCACGACCACGTCATAGGTGACGACATTCTGTACCATCACTGCCGCATTCCGGACCTGTGCAACCTTCCCGGTAAAATTCGTGTCGGGGTAGGCATCCACGGTGAACCGGGCCTCTTGCTCGACTTTAACGTTGCCCACATCGGCCTCATCCACGCTCGTATCGATCTGCATCTTGGTAAGGTCATTGGCAATGGTGAAAAGTGTGGGTGTCTGGAAGCTTGCCGCCACGGTCTGACCGACATCGATGTTCCGCGAGATGACCGTGCCGTTTACCGGCGAAAGGATCTTCGTGTAGCGAAAGTTTGTTTCCGCCTGATTCAGGGCCGCCCTGTTCTGGAGAACCGAAGCCCTTGCAGCATCAACCTGTGCCTTGGAAGTCTGTACATTGGTTTCCGAGGTGTCCAGATCGCTCTGGGCTATGAAATTTTTTGCTATGAGCTGCTTGTTACGCTCATATGTCCGCCGTGCATCCACAAGAGAGGCTTCACTTTTCCCGAGATTGGCCTCGGCATTGAGGAGGTTCGCCTGTGCCTGGTCTACCTGGGCCTGGAATGTGGCCGGGTCGATCTGGGCCAGGAGCTGGCCCTTCCTTACGGGTGAATTGTAGTCCACATACAGGGCACTGATCGTCCCTGATACCTGGGTCCCCACGAGTACGGTCGTTACCGCATTGACCGTGCCCGTGGCCGTCACAGACGCCTCCAGGTCCGTTCGGTGAACCGCAGTTGTCTTATACTGCGGAGCCTTGTCCCCTTTCTTCATCATATACCATGCGCCGGCGGCGACGATGATCACGAGCAGTCCAAGTATGAGAATCCTTCTCATTGCTTTACTCCCATGGCCTTTTCCAGGCTTGCGACGGCAAGGTGGAAGTCACTCAGGGCGTTTATATAGGAGGTCTTGGCGTTGATATCCGTCACCAGCGCATCCGTCACCTCAATCGTGTTCCCCACCCCTGCCGCATAACGCCCCTGCGCAAGCTCCCGATTCTCCTTCGCCTGCTTCACCGTGACCTCCGCCAGCACGATCCCCTCTTTTGCCAGCGTGAAGTTGGAATAGGCCTGCTCGATATCAAACCGGATCCCCTGCCGGATGAATTCCTCATTCGCCCTTGCCACCTCCAGGTTGGCCCTGGCCTCCTCCACCTGTGACTTGGTCAGAAACCCGCTGAACAGCGGAAAGTTCAGCGTGGCCCCTACCGTCCACTCCTTGTCCAGAGGATAGTTAAGCCCGCCCCATCCATACGCCGCATTGCCGGACAGCACCGGGTAGTACCCCGTCTGCGCCAGGTCTATCGACCGCCCCGCCGCCTCACGCTTCGCCTTGGCAGAGGCAAGGTCGGGACGCGCTTCATATCCCCGCTTCAACGCAGTCTCAAGGTCGATGGGGTAGTCCTGGTAGCCCGCAGTATCCTTAACCTCATAGCCTGGCGCTT
>JBEKDT010000024.1:0-45787 GCA_050014195.1 Desulfomonilia bacterium
CGCTTTGCCGCAGCGACTCCTCTGTTTGCTTGCGCTCAGTAATGTCGCGAGAAACCCCGAGAATATCCATAGGCTTACCCTCATCATCCCGTCTGAAGGTTGCTGTGAACTCGATCCAGACAGTATTGCCGTCTTTGCGGATCAATTCAAACTCCATAGTCCTTGGCCTGTCCGGATCAATAGCTTCCCCGCTGTTTTCTTTGGCCAGCTCTTCCGATAAGACCTGAGCTGCAAGGGCATATGATGAGGACGTAAGCAGTTGTTCAGGGCGCAGGTTCTGTATCTCTTCCGGGGTATACCCAGTAATCCGCACAACTGATAGGCTCACGTAAGTGAATTGTAAGTTCAGGTCTATGACCCAAATGGTATCGTGTACGTTTTCAGCGATCATCCGGTAGCGGTGCTCACTCTCCTTTAAAGCCTCCTCCGCGAGTTTGCGCTCGTTAATATCAATGACTGATATGATCCCTGCGGGTTTTCCCCCCAGCATAGTGGAGGCGCCTGAGAGATCCACCCATAATTCCTTTCCCTGCTTGGATATGATTTTGAATTCGTATCTTTGGATTGTGGACTCTCCCTGTTGGCGTTTCTGCCCGCGTTGCTGGATCAATTGCTTGTAATCGGGATGTACGATATCCCAGAAATTCATGGATCTAAGCTCATCGGCAGAATAACCGCTGATCCTTTCCACTGCCGGATTTGCATAGGTCCATTTGTCATGCTGATAGAGCATGATCGCTGTGGGTGTGGATTCTGCGAGGACCCTGAATTTTTCTTCACTCTCGCGCAAGGCCATCTCAACTTCTTTGCGCTGTGTCATATCGTGGACAACCCCGATTCTCCCGAGAGGTCTGCCAGCATTATCCCATATGGTCTTGGCATTGACCTCGGCGTGGATCTTCCTGCCGTCGGCTGCGATGACGACGGTTTCGTACAAAGGGGTGTCTTCTCCTGATAGCCCTCGCCTGAACATATCCAAAGTGAACTCCCTGAAATCAGGGCTGACGATGTCAATGTAGGGACGGCTAATGAAATCATCGGTACGATATCCGGTGAGTTTTTCGAACTGGGGGCTGAGATATGTGAATCTGCCTTGTATATCGAGGGAGAAGATGACGTCTATAAGGGTATCATAAATTAATTGATACTTTCTTTCACTCTCCTGAGGAGACGCTTCCACCCTCTTTTTCTTTGACATCAGTATTTGTGCATGTAAGCCGAAGAGGACGATGATTGCCAGAAAGGCTGTCCGTACAGCTACCTCATATGGATTCAGGTTCAGGATCTCTTCAATGAGTCCGTGGTTATGGTAAACAAGAACGTGAACCATTGATTCACTGATCCAGAAGACAATCCCGATTAAAATGCTGAGATAAACCAGGTGTTCTGAAAACCTGGAACGGTTACCACTGTCGATCATTCTCCACCTTTATCGTAGATGTTTGACATCCTGAATAGATGCTATGAGTTTATTTCGTCATAAATGAATAAAAGATTACATTTTCCCCTTATATAGTCCAGGGCACTCATCACTTAGACAGTAGATTCCTGAGATAACTGAGAGCTTTCATAGACCCACATTATTCAAGGTCTCCTGAAGAGATCGACACAGGTTGACACCTCATCTGTTAATGCGGCTTATGACACGCAACCTATCAAAAACAACTTCTTCCCAGAATAATGATATCGTGTGCCAAGTCCAATGGTTATTCCAGAGCATAGATTTCTTTTTATAATCATCGCAAAAGATGGGCATTGAAGATCATAGATTACATACCATTCATTACGATTAACCTTGATTGAAGATTACTTCGATAGATTAACGGTTTTAAGATGCCTGGGAGAGTCAGCCGGGGGAATTTCACCCCCAGCTGCTCGTAGAACCGGACGTGAACCTCTCAGCTCATCCGGCTCCCATTGTTCAGCCAATCGTATAGCTTGGCTTGGCGATACTCATTGATTCCTCCCATTTCTGGTTGATCAATAAATACCTCCTGAACAACACAGCCCCTTCGCTCCACTCCCATTACAGGAGCTTCTTCTCTACTACGAGCTGTCCCGCCCCTGTGCCTGGCATCGGTACTCTCATCCTCGGGGGGCCTCTCCTTGGATTTCTCCCTTCTCATCCAGACGACAGGTTCTCACGTTCCGTGTAAAAGCCCGTATCGGATTCACACCATCTCTACACCGGATGCCGCTCAGACAGTAAACAGGTTTCCTCTGAGCTGTTCCCAGAGTTAGTTTTGGACCCTGGTTTTGACATCATCTGTGATCATTTTCGATGCCTCATCGATTGGTTCGCTTTCGCTGGTCTCTCCGATACTCACCTGACGCATTCCTTGCGCCTTTTCCCTAACGCTCACCACCATGGCTCTTTACCATCGCAGCTTAGGGCGGTTTGAAGCCTGCTCCTGTAAACCGACTCCGAGGGGCCCACCCTCATCTCCTACACAGCATTGCCTCTCAGCATTCGTGACACACAAAACCGATGATCTACAGTAAGAACCTACGCAGCCTAAAGCTTCAAATGAGATCGTGGCTGTTAGGCTGTGCGCTGACGTTGATTCTCTATTCGCAATATGTGATCCTGACTAGTGCACATTATTACTTCCTTCTACTTACCACTCATCCTTTATATATCATCTCTCATCGCTATCTTTTCCTGCTTGAATTCGTATCATATCTTCTGTACATCCTGAATTCAGGTTGAAGGAGTGCTGGTAATCGCTGGCGCCTTTTTTTGGCGCGAGAGGAAAGTCCGGGCTCCACAGGGCAAGGGTGGTCGCTAACGGCGACCGGGGGTGACCCCAGGGAAAGTGCCACAGAAAACAAACCGCTGCCAGTAAAGGCAGTAAGGGTGAAACGGCGAGGTAAGAGCTCACCAGTTCCCCGGGTGACCGGGGAAGCTTGGCAAACCCCACCCGGAGCAAGACCAATAGAGGGGCTATAAGGGCTGCCCGTCCCGCCCCTGGGTAGGTCGCTTGAGGTAACAGGCAACTGTTACCCTAGATGAATGATTACCGCCCGGCTCACAGGAATGCGATCCGGGCAACAGGACCCGGCTTATGCGCTGCTTCAACCCTTTGTTTTATGATAAAGGAATGCACAGGATTGTCTTATGGACAAGAAATCACGATTTGAGCTGGGCCACATCGAGAAGATCCGACGATCCATATACGTCTTTCTCCGTGATCAGATCGAGCGGAGGCTCATCTCCCTCGCCTTGGAGACGCCCTACCGCCTCTGTCGTGTCAAGGAGATCCCCTACCCCTATGTGGAACCCGGTGATCTGAAGCCAAAAAAGAAGGAGTTCCTGAAGGACTCATTCGTTGCGCAGCCATTCTTCATCATCTTCTGCGAGGACACTATCGATGAGGTCCGTCAAAAATACATACGGTTCTCCGACTCCAACAAGGTCAGGAAGGATAACCTCTCGCTCATCCCCGACCTGAAGATGCAGCGCTCCCTGTACTCAACGGCACGCTTCTTTGAGCGGGATTCGTTTTTTGACCTTATCGAGCAGCTCTTGGATGTCGATTATTGTCTCCTCATCCAGCGCGATAATCGTTATAAAAAGCAGAACCGCTACTGTCTCACGCACTTTCATGTGAAGATCGACTGGCCCATTGCGGATGCGGCGGAAAGCCTGGCTAAGGAACTCCGCTACATCTCCAAAAACCTCTATGAAAAGGGAGACCGGTATGCAGAGATCCTCCAGCAGAAGCTCTTTGAATTCTATGGGTGCCACCACCAGGGTACGGGCGGCCGCCGCTCGGCAGCGCTGATCGCCGCCCAGTACCTCAAGAATGTGCCATACCTCGCTACGGTATACGTATCCAGCGCTGAGACCAAGACGCTGACCAGCTACTCGGAAAAGGGCACCTGCAGGTATGCCATTATCCAGCTTGAGAAACAGTATGCAAAGATCGTCATGGAGAACAACGGCATCACGGAATCGGGCTTCCGCCAGGGATATGTGTTGGGTGAATCGGAGAATGCCTTTGACGTCCTGCTCTTCGTTATCTACAAACATACTGAATGGGGAACCCCGCCTGCTGATAATAAATTGAGGATCTTGAGGCCCGATTATTCCTGGCTTGTGCTGGATATGGAGATGGTGCTGCCCAAGACGGACGCCAGTACTTACAGGCCGCTCCAGGTCAAGTGGGTGTACAAAGGCTGAAACGGTGCAAGGAGGAGAGAAGGTGGCGACCATTATCGACGGCAACGCACTCTCAAAGAAGAAGCGCCATGAAACCGCCCTTAAGGCAACCATATTTACCGAAAAGTACGGCCGTCCTCCGGGGCTTGCAGTCGTGCTTGTGGGTAAAGATCCGGCATCCGCCATCTATGTAAGGAACAAGAAGACAGCCTGTGAGACAGCAGGACTACGCTCCTTTGATTTTCACCTCGATGCGGCAACAAGCAGGGATGAGCTGCTGGCCCTGGTAAAAAATCTCAATGCCGACCCTGACGTGGACGGTATCCTGGTGCAATTCCCCGTGCCGCCCCATCTTGACTCGCAGGAGATCCAGCTTGCCATAGACCCTAAAAAGGATGTGGACGGACTGCACCCCTACAACCTGGGCAGGCTGCTCTCGGGCACACCGACACTCGTGCCCTGCACACCGTCCGGGATCATGTGCATGCTCCGCGAATACGGTGTATCTCTCAAGGGCAAGGACGCAGTAGTGATCGGCCGGAGTAATCTCGTGGGCAAGCCCATTGCCGTGCTGCTCATGATGGAGCATGCCACCATAACCATCTGCCATTCGCGCACACTCGATCTGGATAAAAAAGTAAAGGCAGCGGATATCGTGGTTGCGGCAATCGGCAAGGCGGAAATGATCCGGGGTGAATGGATCAAGCAAGGGGCTGTGGTGATTGATGTGGGCATGAACCGGACCGAGGCAGGATTGAAAGGCGACGTTCAGTTCGAGGGGGCATCCGGGCGTGCATCCCTTATCACGCCCGTTCCCGGCGGTGTAGGGCCCATGACCATCACCATGCTGCTGGATAATACCCTGCGGGCGGCAATGAACCACGTTTCTTAAACCCTTAAACGAGAATTTAAGCTGATTCGCTCCTGGGTTGCACGTCTCGTTGGTGCATGCTAAAGAGGGGGCGTTCACCGCCCAGCAGTGATGATATGAATGGAGAGGTTCCCATGAAGACCCCGCTTCATCACGAACATGAGAAGCTGCATGCAAAGATGGTGGATTTCCATGGCTGGGAAATGCCTGTCTGGTATACCGGCATCAAGGAAGAGCATATGGCCGTCAGGAGGCATGCAGGCCTGTTCGACGTGAGCCACATGGGCGAGATCGAGGTAAAAGGCGAGATGGCCGCCCCCTACCTTGAGCACCTCCTCACCAGGGACATCACTTCCATGAATCAGGGGCAGGCCCTGTACACATTCCTTTTAAACGAAAGGGGCGGCATCATCGACGACCTGTTCATCTACTGCATGGAGCCCGGGAGCCGCTACCTGCTCTGTGTCAACTCCGCGAACAAAGACAAGGATTATGACTGGATGGTCGCTCAGAACACAAAGGGCGCCATCATCGAAGACATGAGCGACCTCTATGCAATGATAGCCCTCCAGGGCCCGGCCTCTGGTCAAATCCTCAAGACATGCCTTGCCTTCAACCTTGCCCTCATCAATCCCCACACTTTTGCCGTCATCGACACAAAGGATTACGGAGGGCTCATTATCTCCCGCACCGGCTACACCGGTGCCGGGGGGGTGGAGATCTTCCTCTCTCCTCAGGCCGCCTCCCCTCTGTGGCAGTCGTTCCTGGCATCAGGTGCAACCCCGTGCGGGCTGGGTGCGCGCGACACGCTGAGGCTCGAAATGGGCTACCCCCTGCACGGCAACGACATCACCGAGGCCGTCACACCGCTGGAGGCTGGTTTAAGCTTTGCCGTAGATCTGAAGAAGGACGATTTCATCGGGAAACAGGCGCTTCTTGATCAGCAAAGGCTGGGTATAAAAAGACGGCTCGTCGGCATGGAGGTACTGGACAGGGGCATACCCCGCGAGGGCTGCACGTGCTTTAAGAATGACCATGAGGTGGGTATCATCACCTCGGGGAACATATCTCCGGTGAGAGGATCCGGCATTGCTCTCGGCTATGTGGATGGCTTCATCAAAGAAGGCGATGGGCTTTTTATTCGGGTGAGAGACAAACTCTTACGGTCCCGTATCAAGAGGCCCCCTTTTGTGAACGGGACCTTGCCGTAAATGAAATCATTTTACAAGTGAGGGCACAGATGAATATTCCGGATGGTTTGTATTATACGATAGATCATGAATGGGCAAAGATCGAGAACGGCAAAGTCCGCATGGGAATCACGGATTACGCCCAGCATGAGCTTGGAGACATCGTATTTGTAGACCTGAAGTCAAAAGGCACCAAGGTCGACAAGGGTGACTCGGTGGGTACCATCGAGTCTGTAAAGGCGGTCTCCGAGGTCTATGCACCCCTTACAGGCTCTATTACCGAGGCGAACCCCGATCTGGAGACGAGCCCCGAGCTCGTCAATCAGGACTGCTACGGCAAGGGATGGATGGTCATCATTGCCGTCACATCCACTGAAGAGATCTCCGGCCTTATGGATGCCGCGGCATACAAGGAATACCTTGCGAAAGAGGCAAAATAAATTGTCCTTCCTCCCCACCAGCCCCGAAGACCTCAAAGATCTTCTTTCTGTGATCGGCATCGAGGATGTCGAACAGCTCTTTAGTGCTATCCCGAAAGAGGCACGTCACAAGGGCCCGCTTAAGGTGGAAGGCCCCCTCGATGAGCTGACGCTCCGGAGACGCTTCCAGGTGATTCCCTTAAGGGTGGTCTTTTTAGGTGGTGGGGTCTATCATCACTTTATCCCTGCTGTTGTGGATTCAACTGCCTCCCGGCAGGAGTTCCTGACCGCATATACCCCGTATCAGCCGGAGATAAGCCAGGGTACCCTGCAGGCGATGTTTGAATTTCAGAGCATGATGGCCGCGCTCACCGGCATGGATGCATCGAACGCCTCCATGTACGACGGCGCCACCGCTCTTGCAGAGGCTGCCATCATGGCCACGCGCATTAAGGACATCAAGAGAATAGTGATTTCCCGTTCAACGAATCCTGTATACCGCTTCGTGCTCAAGACATACTTTCGTAATAACCATGAGGTTGAACTCGTAGAAGTTCCCTTTGACCCCACAACCGGAAAGGTGAATGCAGGGGCATTGGAAAAACTCGTGGATGGTAGCGTTGCATTCTTCCTTCAACAGCCGAACTATTTCGGCGTCATTGAGGACATGGGGAGAGTTTCACGCATCGCGGCCAAAGCAGGGTTCTGGGGCGTGGTGGTGGGCGAGGCCGCATCTCTTGGCCTGCTCCAGCCGCCCGGCTCCTTCGGGTGCGATGTGGTGGTAGGCGAGGCACAGTCTTTCGGCAACCCTGCAAATGCCGGCGGCCCGCTCCTGGGGTTTTTCTGTACAAAGAAGGAACATATACGCCGCATACCCGGCAGGATCGTGGGGCTCACAAGAGATTCCGCAGGCAATCGCGCCTTCTGCCTGACACTCTCCACGCGCGAGCAGCACATCCGCAGGGAAAAGGCCACCTCGAACATCTGCACCAACGAGGGGCTGTGTGCCTTGCGGGCAACGATCTATCTGTCTGCGCTCGGGCCCAGGGGCCTGCGCGATGTGGCCGTTCAGTGCGCCGCAGGGACGAGAACCCTCATGTCCGCACTGGAAAAGAAAGGCATAAAGCCCGTCTTTACCGGAGAGGTTTTCAATGAATTCGTCATCCCCATGGACACGGATACCCTTAAGAACTTGCAGGGCAGCGGTATTGCCTGCGGAATCCCTATCGGACCAAACTATCCGGAGATGAAAGACGCCGTGCTCTTGACCATGACCGAGATGAATACGAATGAGGACATAAGATGTCTGACGGAACTGCTGTAAGGAGCTTCCCCGTGATCATTGAGCCCTTGCTCGCAGAGCTCAGCGGTGAAGGCAAAAACGGCATTGCCGTACCAAGTCCCTTTGATGCCGCACTGTGTAATGGCATCTCAGCACATACCCGCATGCCGGAGCTTCCCGAGCTCTCGGAGGTGGAGACGGTACGTCACTTCACCAGGCTCTCCCGTCTCAACTTCGGCATAGAGACGGGCATGTACCCCCTGGGTTCGTGCACCATGAAATACAACCCCAAGGTCAGTGAGGAGATCGCCCGCACCATCGCTGCAGTCCATCCGGGGGATGAGACGGGGCGTGCGAGTGTTCTGGAGTGGCTCGTTAGTCTAAAAGGCATCCTTGAAGAGATCTGCGGCATGGATGAGTGCTGCCTGTGGCCGGCTGCAGGCGCTCACGGTGAGCTCACCGGCATGCTCGTCATCAAGCAGGCCATTATGAAAAAAAAGGAACGCCGCACCAAGGTGCTCATCCCGGACACCGCCCACGGCACCAACCCTGCATCATGCAGCATTGCAGGCTTCGTGACGGTGAACATCCCGTCGGGGCCCGATGGTTTCTTAAGGGCAGCAGATCTCAAAGACCACCTCGATAAAGACGTGGCGGCCCTCATGATCACAAACCCCAATACCTTAGGTATATTCGAACAGGAGATCCTTGAGATCGCCCGTGTGCTCCATGAAAACGGATCATACCTCTACATGGACGGTGCAAACCTGAATGCCGTCATGGGCATTGTCCGGCCGGGCGATATCGGGGTCGACTGCATGCATATCAACCTCCATAAGACCTTCGGCTCCCCCCACGGCGGCGGCGGCCCCGGGAGCGGGCCGGTCCTGGTAAAGAAAGACCTGGCCCCATTCCTTCCCGTACCCAGGATAGAACGCAACGGATCGGGACATTTAGTTCTGCAGGATGATTTTCCTGACAGCATCGGCATGATCCACTCTACTTATGGCAACGTGGCGGTACTGCTCAAGGCTTATGTCTTCTGCCTGAGCCTTGGCCCGCAGGGCCTCAAAGAGGCATCGATAAGGGCATGCCTGAATGCAAACTATCTTAAGAGCAGGCTGTCTACCCTCTTTGATCTTCCCTACACGACCCCGACGATGCACGAGTTCGTGCTCAGCGACAAGAAGCAGAAATCTTCTGGAGTGACCACCATCGACATGGCAAAGGCCCTTATGGAGTACGGCTTCCATCCGCCCACCGTATATTTCCCCCTGGTGGTGCAGGGTTCCATCATGATAGAACCTACTGAAAGCGAACCGATGAGCGAGCTCAAGCGGTTCGTAGGTGCCATGGAAGACATCGCTAAAAAGGCTGCAGCCGCGCCTGACGACCTGCGCACAAGCCCCAGGGGCATGCCGGTGAAGCGCGTCGATGAGGTCTGGGCTGCAAGGAACCTCATTCTTACATGGAAAGATCTGAATCCATCAGAATAAAGCAGGTATCTAAATGGGTAAGAAGAAGGATATTGTTTCCGATGCAGTCCTGGTAAGAGGTATTAAACATGGCGATGCAACCGCCATGGAGGAGATAGTGAGGAGATATTCGAACAAGGTATATAATCTTGCATACCATCTCACACGTGATGCATCGGCTGCCGAAGAGATCATGCAGGAGGTCTTTCTCACCATCATTTCCAAGATCAATACCTTAACCAATGACGCGTACTTTTCCACCTGGCTCTACCGTGTAGCAACAAACGCCTCGTACGGCTTCCTGCGCAAAGAAAGGAAATTTACCGATCAGACCCCTATTGAAGAGGCCGACCAGGAACCGTCTATAGACTACGAGTACGACTGGTCGACACTGCCGGACGACATCCTCCTGTCCGAGGAAAGCAGGACCATCCTCCAGACTTCCATCGACTCGCTGCCCGACAACATGCGGACCGTGGTCATCATGAAAGACATAGAGGGTTTATCCAACGAAGAGATCGCACAGTCCTTAGGCCTCAGTGTCCCCGCCGTAAAATCCAGACTTCACCGGGGGCGACTCATCCTGAGGGATGTCCTGTCCGACTACTTCAGGAAATACACACTCCCTGAAGGAGAAGGCGTATGAAATGCATGATCTGTTCCTCCTTGTTCCAGGATTACCTGGAAAACACGCTCTCCCAAGACATCATCGACGAGATGAACAACAATTTTCAACTCTGTGAAAAATGCAAAGTCTGCTTCAAGACCTACTCGCTCACCATCCGGCTCTCTCAAAAGATCGAGCAGCCCTGCTGCGTCAGCCCCGAGACAGTGGACAAACTGAGGCAGATGCTCATCGAGAGGTTCTTCTCGCGTCGCTAAGACTTTATTGGTTTCACAAGGGTTGAAAAAGAATCCTGCCCCGTGGGTTTTCTTTTTGTACGCACTCAAGGCGCCCTGTTCATTTCTTTGCTTGATTCACACATTTTCTCCTTATCTCTTGACTCGTATGCGGATATCATCTTCACTGAGGGCTAATGCTCGATAAACTGCTCAATACCATAAGCGCGCTGGGCCATTGGGGTTATGTGCTCATATTCCTGGCCCCCTTTCTCGAAAGCTCCGCCTTTCTGGGGCTGCTCGTGCCCGGGGAGAGCATCGTGGTTCTCTCAGGGTTCCTGGCTTCACACGGGTACCTCGACTTGGGGGACTGCATCGTGGTGATCGCACTGGGGGCGGTCCTGGGCGACAGCACCGGGTATGCACTGGGCAAGGCCATGGGGAGGGATTATTTTGACAGGCACGAGCGGCTCTTCCTCTTCAAACGAAAACACCTGCAGAAGGTGGAGGCCTATTTCGCCAAGTATGGGGGCAAGACCATATTCTGGGGCAGGTTTGTCCACCTGCTCCGGGCCATGACCCCTTTTGCAGCCGGCATGTCGGCCATGCCCTATAAAAGGTTCGCCTTTTTCAATGTGGCAGGCGGCATAGTCTGGGCGGTAACCTTCACCCTCCTGGGATATTTCTTCGGGCAGAGCTGGCGGCTCATCGAAAAGTGGGCAGGCCGGGCCGGGGTATTTGTTTTGTTCATGCTTCTGGTGGTCGCCGGGTTCGGTTATCTCTATGAGAAGCTCTCTGACAACCGGGAAGAGATAATCCGATGGTTCAAGGGGGTGCCATCATCGCCCTTCGTAACAAGATTCGAGCAACAGCATCCCAAGGTCGTGGCCTTCATTGCACGGAGGCTCTCGCCAAACTCGTACCTGGGTCTTCATCTCACCGTAGGCATGGGCATAAGCATAGTTCTCATCTGGATATTCGGCACTATCACCGAGGATATTCTCACCGGTGAGCCTTTCGTGGTGGTGGATCAATGGGTGGTGGAGAAGGTCCTGTACTTCAGGTCGCCGCTTGCTACGAATGTGATGGAGGTGGTTACTCAGCTTGGGGGAATAAGATTCATAGCACCAGGGGCCCTCATGGTCATTGTATACCTGCTGCTGAAAAGGCGTTTAGACATGGCAACAGTGTTTGCCGCGGCAATCGCCGGGGGCAACCTGCTTAACTCCGTAGTGAAAACAATAATACACCGGCCACGGCCAATCAGCACAACTACTCTGATCACGGCAAGCGGCTGGAGCTTCCCGAGCGGCCATGCAATGGCCTCCGTGTTATTCTACGGCATGACTGCCTACCTGCTGGTGCGCGCTGTAGATTCATTGAGACTTAAGACTTTCTTCGTGGCACTGGCCGGGTTCATCGTGTTCATTGTAGGCTTCAGCAGAATATACCTCCAGGTACATTACTTAAGTGATGTCCTTGCAGGTTATGTGGGCGGCCTCTTCTGGCTGAGCATCTGCATAACCGGCATCGAGATGTACCTTGTAAAGAGAAAGATCATGGCACAACAGGCCCTGGAAGACAGCGAAACAAGGTCGGGTTGATGCCCGCCTTGCTCCTCATAAACCGCTGACATGGGCCAACCAAAACTTCACATTCTTATGGTATCCATGTATAACCTCCCCATCATGCCTGTTGCAGTGTAGTCGGCCGGACAAAAGAGGAGGCACTATTGAGTTATTCTTGCCTTTCGGGGAAGAAGTATATCATTGCATTCCTGGCATGTGCGGCAATGATTCTCATATCGGCATTCCAGGCTTCGGCGCGGTATGATCCGGCACTAACGTGGTGTACGATACAGACGGATAACTTCATCATCTATTATCCTGAAGGCCATGAATTGCTGGCCCAGCGCGTACTATCACTCTGTGAAAAGGTCCATAATGATATCACCGGATACTTAGGTGTTGAGCCGAGGGCCTGCCCGATTGTCCTTGATCCCGGCACTGATATCTTTAACGGGTTCATGGATGTATTTCCCAGCAGGATATCCTTGTTTGAAACTCCGCTTTATACCGTGCGGGGTTTCGGTCCGGGCTCCGACCTTATGGATCTCGTATTTACCCATGAATATACCCACTATGTGCATATTACAACCCGGCTCGGATGGTATGGAGAATTGACCAAGATTCTCGGGGACGGCCTCTCCATATCAAATGCCGTATCCCCCGGATGGGTCCTCGAGGGTATCACCACCAACACCGAGACCATGTTCACCGATGGGGGTCGAGGGCGCTCTTCCCTTTTCAGGGGTGAGATGATGTCCTTCACGGAAGGGGAGGGCCTCTGGGGCCTCAACTCTGCAGCGGTATCGTCCCCCTACTCACCCCCCGGCTCAAGGATATACCTTGCCGGGTATTACATGGTTGATTATCTGAATCATACCTATGGGGAAGATGCATTTGCGCGCTTAAGCCGGTACCAGGCCCGGCACCCCCTGGGGGGTACGGCGGAGGCCCTGGAACAGGTGACCGGGAAATCCCCGCAACAGTTTTATCTTGATTTCTTAAGCGATTACCTGGCCTATGCACGTACGGTTAGAGAAAAGGCCCTTGCCGCAGGTCTGCCGGAGGGTAAGGTTGTGCTCACAGAAGCCGGGAGCCTGGACAGCTTTGAATCCCATTTCTGGACGGAGAAAGGAACCATTGTCTGCCTCAGGAGAGGCTATAATAAGAAGACCGCCTTGGTGGAGGTAGATCCCGGCAGCGGGAAGACCATCTCCGAGATCGAGACCGGCATCCTGGCGAACCTCTCGGCCCGGAGGCTCCCTGACGGGCGCCTTGTCTTGCCCGAGGTGTTCTACCACCCCCTGGGGGAAGGCAGCATCGATACCACCGACCTCGTGATCTTCGACCCGAAGACACAAGAACACAAACGCATGACAAGGGATGCGCACATCTATTCCGCAGATCTCTCCCCTGATGGAAAGACGTTTGTTGCAACACGAAGAAACGCCATGTGGATCGATCTGGTGCTCCTCAATGCAGACGGGACAAACATCAGGCCGCTTATCTCTAAGCCCGGGATGTATTTTGACGCCCCATGTTGGTCCCCGGACGGAAACCGTATTGCAGCCGTGGTGAAGAGCGGGCAAAACTCGGATATCGTTCTTGTGGACCCTGCAACCGGGGCCATGGAGCTGCTCTTCAAATCCGATATCTCTGAAGACAACGAACCCGCCTTCTCTCCCGATGGAAAATGGATCGTCTTCTCATCAGACCGCAGCGGCGTCTGGAATATCTATGCATGGAGTCTGACAGAAAAAAGGCTCTTCCAGCTGACATCGGTCCCCTATGTGGCAGGAGACCCCCACATATCTCCGGATGGGAAGAGCTTGTCATTCTCAAACATGATTCGAGGAGTAAAGCAGGTCTGTACCTTGCCCTTCAATCCATCGGCAGGCAAACCGGTGGATGTGAAACAGGCGTCTGTTATCGAACAGCCCGACCTGAAACGCCTGCAGCCGGAGGTCACATTCACCGGTACCAAGGGCATCCCCTTGCAGGCTTACAAGCCCTTTATCCATGTCCCCTATGTAAGCTCTGATGAAAAGGGGACTCAGGCCGGGGTACTCCTCATGGGGGCCGATCCGGTCGGGATAAATTCCTATATGGTGAACCTCCTGTATGGGTTTAAATCAGACCGGGCCGGGTATGACATCAATCTCACCAACAAATCGTTCTGGCCTACTTTCACGGCACGGATATATGACACATCGGTTGAAGGCAACACCATCGGTAACGGCAAAGATTTCTGGTACCGGGAGAGGGGCGGTGAGCTCTCTGTCGGCATGAATCTCATCCATCAGATAGTGCCGAGCACGATCACATCATCATTTCGCATAGGACCCCGCTTAAGGTATTTCAGCAGCCTGGATGACAAGATCAATATCCCTGATGACGAGGATCAATCGGTCGGGGCCTTCGGTGAGTTCAAGCTGTCCAGGATGCCGGATTCGGCGCAAAGGGACATGGTTTCTTCCTGGGGGGAAGATCTCTCCCTTTCCTATGAAAAGGGGTTGTCAAACCTGGGCGGGGAGATCCCGGGCTATAATGGTATTGTTTCACTCACACAATATGTGCCGTCTTATTTCGAACACCAGGGTCTGGCATTGACGCTCACCCACCAAGCCCAGAACGGCCTCCTTTACTATAACAAGGATCTGAGCATCCCCAGGGGGTATCATGATTACGACTCGCAGGGGGATCTTGATAAGCGGAAGAACCTCCTGATGTCCGCCGAGTATCATTTCCCGATTATCTATACCGATGGCGGGGTGGGTCTCTATGCATACCATAGCGATCTTTTGAAAGGTTCTCTCTTTATAGACTACGGTGCAGGATGGGACGGCGGGTTCGATTGGGATTCATGGAACAGAATGGCCAGGACATCTGTGGGTGCGACATTGACAAACAAGTGTGTGCTTTTTGCGCTCCTGCCTGTTGAATTCGGAATACAGGCCGGGTACAAGACCCATGAAGGGGAAGGCTTCGCGAATTTCATCTTTAAGGTCGGGTTGTAGTCATCAGTGCATTCTAAGATAAGATATGCACATGAGTGGTCTTTGGTAGGATCGGAATTATTATAATAAAAGCACATGAACACACAAAATGAGATGATGCCCTCTCCAGGAGCAGTCAGCTTCAGCCGGGTAGATGATGAGACCCTGCTTGTCCAACTGAAAGGAGTCTGGAAAATCGGGAAGGAACTGCCTTCTGCAAATGAGGTCATGGATAATGCTGCCCTGAGGCCCACTACACACCTTATAACATTCGACTGCTCAGGGCTTGATGCCTGGGACAGCAGCCTTCTGGCATTCATCGTTCATGTGCAGAATCGTTGTTCACTCACCGGGATCAAGCTGGCAATTGAGAGTCTTCCACAAGGGATCGTGCGTCTTTTAAAACTTGCTTCGGAGTTTAAAGAGCTGGAAGGCCTGCCTGATAAAAGGGCCCAAGTATCCTTCCTGGCCTCTATCGGAGAGCGTTCATTCAGTTCGGTTCGTTATTTTCTTAGCGTTCTTGAGTTCATAGGCGAAGCCTTTGTGGCCTTTCTCAAGCTTCTCACAGGGAGCGCCCGCTACCGCCGATCAGATATGGGCCTTTTAGTCTACGAATGTGGGCCGCAGGCCCTGCCTATTGTATCCCTTATCAGTGTGCTTGTCGGCCTCATCCTTGGCTTTGTAGGCGTGGTCCAATTAAGGATATTCGGAGCCCAGATCTATATTGCAAATCTCGTTGGGATCGGAATGGCTCGGGAAATGGGCGCAATGATGACGGCAATCATTATGATGGGTCGAACCGGCGCTGCTTTTGCCACCCAGCTCGGCACAATGGAGGCTGGCGAGGAGATCGATGCGTTGAAGACCCTGGGGATTTCACCCATGGAATTCTTGGTCATGCCGCGCATGCTCGCGTTGATTTTGATGATGCCGCTGCTGTGTGTATATGCGGACATTGTGGGGATTATGGGGGGTGCATTCGTGGGGGTGGGCATGTACGACATCTCTCTTTCCCAGTATTTTGAGCAGACACGTTCCGCGCTCAACCTTACCCATTTTTCAATCGGGGTGATCAAGAGTATAGCCTTTGCAATCCTCATTGCCATATCGGGTTGTTTCCATGGGATGCGTGCAGACCGGAGCGCCTCTGCAGTAGGGTATGCAGCAACCAGGGCTGTCGTCACGGGTATTGTCTTAATCGTGGTTACAGACGGTATCTTTGCCATCATCACGAGTGTTCTTGGTATATAAGATATGACACACGAGATATGACACACGCCCAAAAAGAGCTTTCCAAGAATGATGTTCACATCACGGTTGACGATGTCACCTTGGCCTATGACAGTTATCTTGTCTTGAAAGACTTGAGCTTCACCATAGCCCGCGGAGATATATTTATCATCATGGGCGGTAACGGTTGCGGAAAAAGCACGTTGCTGAAGATCATGATCGGCCTGAAACCCCCTGCAAAAGGACGGGTGTTCTATGATGATATCAGTTTCTGGGATGCAGATCCGCATGTCCGTAATCGCATATTGAAACGTGTCGGGATTCTCTATCAGAGAAATGCGCTGTGGAGCTCCATGACGCTGGCGGAAAATATTGCGCTGCCGCTTGAAGAGTATACGGAGCTCGGCTCAAGACAGGTCGGTGAAATTGTATCCCTCAAGCTTTCACTCGTCGGGCTCACTGGTTTCGAAGATTATTATCCATCTGAGATAAGTGGCGGGATGCAGAAGCGGGCGGCTCTTGCAAGGGCCATGGCCCTTGACCCTGAGATCCTTTTTTTTGATGAGCCTTCAGCAGGGCTTGATCCTTTAAACGCCCGCCTCCTGGATGATTTGATTCTTGAACTCAGTGAAAGTCAAAAGACTACGGTGGTTGTCATCACTCATGATCTCTCAAGCATATTTGCCATAGGGAATAACTCCATTTTCCTTGATCCTGAAGCAAAGACGATCATAGCTTCCGGAAACCCCAAGAATTTGATGGATAATTCTCAAGATCCCAGGGTGCAGACATTCCTTACACGGGGGCATTCGGATCCCAAGTACTATTCGAGATGCTGAGGTCATTACCTATCGAGAGAAAAGGATAAGACGAGATGATCAAAAAACCAAACAGAACATTAATCGGCGCTTTTGTCTTAGGTGCGGTCATCCTCGTCATGATCGGGGTTATGACGTTCGGTGCAGGAAGGTATTTTATCAAGCAGCCTACCTTTGTCATGTTTTTCGAGGGGTCGGTAAAGGGACTCAATGTGGGTGCCCCTGTAGTGTTCAAAGGGGTGAAGGTCGGAAAGGTCACTGACATCAGTCTGCGTCTAAATCCCGATTCGAAGTCCGTCATCATATCGGTCCTTGCCGAGCTTGACACACACAGTATAACAAGGACCCAAGGCAGGATCGACGCGCAGGATTTTTTCAAACTCCTGCTGCGGCAGGGGCTTAAAGCCCAACTCCAGTTACAGAACCTGCTGACAGGCCAGCTTGTTGTAGAACTCGACTTTCACCCGGAGAAAAAAGCGAAACTGGTCAAGACCGATATACCCTATCCCGAGATCCCGACAATACCTTCAAGCCTGGAAGAGTTCACCAAGACAGTTGAAAAGCTGCCCCTCGAACAGCTTATCAATAAACTGACATCGGCAATCGATGGTATGGAACGTGCTGCGACATCACCGGAATTGATGAAGAGCATCCATTCTCTGAACCTAGCCCTTGAAGATGTGCGAAGGCTTATTGAGAATATTAACAGTAACGTTGCACCCATAGCGTCTGATATAAAAGGGACGTTGGATGATTCAAGAAAAATGGTGCAGAAATTCGACAAGAACTCATCATCAGTTGAGGCCAGTATCGAGCAAACGTCCGAAGCTGCCCGTGCAGCCATGGTGCAGGCCGAGAAGACATTCAAGGCTTTAGAACATGCGAGTTCGGGAGACTCGTCTGTAGTGCATCAACTCTCCCAAACCCTCGAGGATATATCTGCTGCCGCCGACTCACTCCGAACCCTGTCCGACTATCTCAACCGCCATCCCGAGGCGTTATTACGCGGCAAGAAAAAAATTAAGGAAGAATAAGATCATGAACGCACGGAGCTTGATACCTTCAATCATCATCTGCATTATTTCAATTCTACTGAACGGATGTGCAACTTCACAACCTTCAAGGTTTTATGTCTTGAATGTCCTTGAACGTCCTCAGATGGAAAACTCTCAGGCCTGTAAAAATGAGAGCATCATCACGATAGGGATCAATCCTATAAATCTGCCGCGCTATCTTGACCGGCCGCAAATCATCACAAGGGTCAATGATAATGAGTATAAGCTCTCTGAGCTTAATCTATGGGCCGAGCCGTTAAAGAACTCTATCCCTCGTATAATCGCGCAAAACTTGAATACATTGCTGTGTGCCGATACGGTGATCTTTCCATGGGCAGGATTTAAACAGTTCGACTACAGACTTTCCGCTGAGGTGATTCGCCTTGATGGCACCCTTGGTGGACAGGCTTTTCTTGAAGTACAATGGTCCATATCTGATGAACGGGCTCAAAAGATTTTAATCACAAAGAATTCACGATACAGCGAGCCTATCAGATCACAAGATTACCATGCACTTGCGTATGCCTATAGTCGAGTACTCTCGGCTTTCAGCCAAGAGATAGCCGATACATTCAAACCCATTTCACAAGGTAAGTCTCATCCATGAAGAAAGGGAAATGATCCTTATATTCCTCAAGGCAATATGCCTCCCCCAAGCTAGGGCCTATTGCCTGCTGAAGTCATAAGCAGCAGGCCAATGTCAGATGGCGTGTAAAAGTTCAGTAAAATAGACCTGTATGGGTCATATGTTGATTGCATTTATCAAAGAACGGGCATAATGTCGCACCCGAGGTCAAGTTCAGGAATTTCCTGGACATGTTGCTATGGGATTATAAGGGTAGTGCCGGGTCACTGATTTATCATAACTCATACGTGCCTGGATGAATCCTGATAAGACAAGACTCTGCCACCCAAAACCATAGTTTGATAGTCTGGCAACGCGTCCTCGTAATACCGGTAAAGGATGCATATTTTATAATGAAGATCGCACTCGTTATACCCAAGAACAGCTCCGATGGGTCAAGGAGCTTCTACGACTATAAGTTCTATGCGGAATTTCTGCTATCCAAGAGATACATCTCATATCTCCTGGCTATCCCCACCCTGGCATCATTAACACCGGCACACCATGAGATCAGGGTGTTCGATGAAAACATCGAAGAGATAGATTATGACTGGGGTGCAGACCTAGCAGGGATCAGTGTCAGGACCATGTATGCCAATAGGGCCTATGCGATATCCCGGAATTTCCGGAATAGAGGAATAAGGACCGTCTTAGGGGGCATACATCCATCCATGTGCCCGGAAGAGGCCCTCCAATATTGCGACAGCGTGGTTATCGGCGAAGCAGAGGATGTCTGGGGCACACTCCTGAAGGATGCCGAAAAAGGAACCCTGAAGAGGCTCTACAAGGCAGATGCATTCACGAACCTGCAATCTTCTCCCGCTATCGACAGATCATCCCTTTCACGAGAGAAATACCTGCAGAATATCGTACAGACCACGAAAGGGTGCCCGTTCCATTGTGAATTCTGCTCGGTGTATGCCTTTGACGGTCAAAAGATCAGGAGTAAGACCATCGAGCAGGTAATTGCAGAGATTCAAGACATCAACATCACCGGATCCAGATATAAAAAGAAGAACGCCATCTTCTTTGCCGACGACAATATCATTGCCAACAAAAAGTTCGCCCGGGAGCTGTTTGAAGCCCTCAGGCCACACAATATCAACTGGTCGTGCCAGGCCTCAATCAATATCTCCCAAGAGGATGAGCTCTTAGGCCTGATGAGAGACAGCGGGTGCGGGGCCATCCTGATCGGGTTTGAATCCATTTCCCAAAAAAACCTGAAGGCAATGCACAAGGAGATCAATCAGCGGTATGATTATGCCGAGGCAATAAAGAAGATACAGTCATATGGGATAATGGTTCACAGTGCCTTTATCGTAGGCTATGATTTTGATTCAGAAGCGGTCTTCGATGAGTTGATCGACTTTATCCAGGATACCAACCTCCTCATGCCGCTCATCAATGTCCTCACCCCCTTCCCGGGAACAGAGCTCTTCAAGCGTCTCGAAAAAGAGGGTCGGCTCCTCCACAAGGATTGGAGCGGGTATGACGCAAAGCATGTTGTCTTTAAGCACCCCAGCCTATCCGCCGAGGAGATCTCTGATGGATATGGGAGAATCGTGAGGGCGGTGTACTCTTTTGACTCTATCTGGAAGAAGCTGAACTATTACTGGGATATCGACTTCTGGAAACGCTCCAATGAGCTCGACCCGGTGAAGTTCTCTTGGCGGCTCATCTTTGCGCTGCGGCTGGCCACCCTGCTTTTTTCACGTAATAAAGACCGCTCAAGGTTCATCATGAAGATATTGCCCAAGGTATTTAAAAAGAGCGTCAGGATATCCACCATCCTCACCCTGATGGCATACAATGATTATGCATACAGTCTTGAGAGCGGGCGCCGTCAAATATTGGAGGTGGTTGCTGATCGGGTCGAGACAGTTATGAATCCGATAAGTCCCGTTCCACATCTCCACAATCACCCGCCACAGCCTCCAATCAGCCACGAGGCGTGAGATAACCTCATTATAATGGGTATTGCCGCATCGGCAACCTGAAGATTGTCTCCTCGCCATGACCTGATGAAGATTCCCTCAGATCAATTACCCAGGCTCCTGCCCTTCCAGAGGTAGTAGATGCTCGGATAGATGATCAGCTCGAGGATGGTGGATGTGACTACACCGCCGACCATAGGCGCTGCGATGCGCTTCATGATGTCGGCGCCTGTGCCATTGCTGAACATGATGGGAACAAGGCCTGCCAGGATGACGCTCACGGTCATGATCTTGGGCCGGATGCGCTTGACCGCACCGTCCATGACGGCATCCTTCAGGGCACTAAGGCCTGTCATCCTCCCTTCACCCATCCACCGGTTATACGCGAGATCCAGGTATAAGAGCATGACCACGCCGGTCTCCGCGTCAAGGCCGGCGAGCGCGATGATGCCCACCCATACGGCGATGCTCATGTTATAGCCCAAGAAATACAGGAACCAGAACGAGCCTACCAGGGAGAATGGCACTGCCAGCAGAACGATGACGGTCTTCGTGATTGAGTGCGTATTGAGATAGATGAGCACAAAGATGATGAACAGGGTGAAGGGGATGACCACCTTGAGGGCTTTCTCGGTCTTGAGGAGGTATTCGTACTCCCCGCTCCATTCCAGGCGGTAGCCGGGCGGGATCTTTACGGAGGCCGCCTTCTCCTTGGCCTCGGCAACATATCCGCCCACGTCCCTGCCCGTGAAGTCGATATATACGTAAGTCGTAAGCAGGCCCTGCTCGCTCTTCACCATGGTGGGCCCGCGTATGATGCGAACATCCGCGAGTTCCGAGAGCGGTATCCAGGCTATCCTGGACGGGGTGAACCCTGGTGTCTGTCCGGACATGCCGGCATCGCCCGAGGAGGCAGCCATGGTTACCGGCACGAGTACGTTCTTCAGCTTGCTGATGTCATTCCTGAACTCGCGGGCGTACCGTACATTGACAGGGAAGCGCTGCCTGCCCTCCACCGTCGTGGTGAGGTCCATGCCGCCTATGGTGGACTGCACCGCCTCCTGCACATCATCCACGTTCAGGCCGTACCGTGCGGCAGCCTCACGTCTTATGTCGAAATCGAGGAAATAACCGGTGGTGGCGCGCTCCGCATAGACGCTTCTGGTGCCCGGCACCGAGCGCAGGGTCCCTTCAAGGGCAATGCCGATCTTCTCGATCTCGGACAGGTTGCTCCCGAGGATCTTGATGCCTACAGGCGTCCTGATCCCGGTTGCGAGCATGTCGATCCTTGCCTTGATGGGCATGGTGAATGAGTTGGCCACGCCGGGTATGGAAAGCGCATCGTTGAGCTCGTCCTTGAGGGTCTCGATGGTCACACCCGGCCGCCACTGGTTCTCGGGCTTGAGGTTGATGACGGTCTCGAACATCTCCATGGGTGCCGGGTCTGTGGCTGTATCCGCCCTTCCCGCCTTGCCGAAGACCGAAGCCACCTCGGGCACGCGTTTGATCATGGAGTCCTGCATGATCAGAAGCTTCTTTGCTTCCGAGATGGACAGCGCAGGCACGGTCACGGGCATGTAGAAGAGCGTACCCTCGTTCAGCGGCGGCATGAACTCCTTGCCAAGCTTCATGATCGGATAGACGGTTATTGCCATGATGATGAGCGCAGCGATGATGACACCGGCAGGGAACCTTAGGGCAAACCTGGCAACAGGCTCGTAGATCCATCGCAAGAACCTGCTGATGGGGTTGCGGTCTTCATGGCTGATGTTTCCCCGGATGAATAGGGTCATGAGCACCGGTGTGAGCGTGACGGCCAGGATGGACGAGAAGAGCATGGCAAAGGTCTTGGTGTAGGCCAGAGGCTTGAAGAGCCTTCCTGCCTGGGCCTGGAGGGTGAAGACCGGCAGGAATCCCACCGTGATCACCAGAAGCGAGAAGAAGAGCGAGGGACCCACCTCCTTGGCGGCGCCCACGATGACTTCGGTCCGGTTACCCGGCCTTCCCGCGGCTTCCCATTCCTCGAGCCGTTTGTGGGCGTTTTCCACCATGATGATGGATGCATCCACCATGGCGCCGATGGCGATTGCTATGCCGCTTAGGCTCATGATGTTCGATGTGATGCCCATATAGTACATGAGGATGAAGGAAAGGATGATGGCCACAGGCAAGGTAAGGATCACCACGAATGCGCTGGGGAGGTGGAAGAGAAAGATGAGGCACACAACACCCACTGCCAGTGCGAGCTTGACGATCTCGCTCTTGAGCGTATCGATGCTTCGGTAGATGAGATCGGACCGGTCGTAGGTGACCACGACCTTTACCCCCGGAGGCAGTGACGGGGCGATATCCTGGGAGATCTTCTGCTTGACCCGTTCGATGACATCGAGCACATTTTGCCCGAATCGTACGACCACGATTCCGCCGGCCACTTCCCCCTTGCCGTCAAGATCGGCAAGACCCCTTCTAATCTCGGGTCCGAGCTGGACATTGGCAATATCCTTCAGCTGAATCGGGGTACCATTGATGTTCGTCCCTACCGGGACTTTCTCCAGATCGGCCGTGCCTTTCAGATAGCCCCGGCCGCGAATCATGTATTCCGCCCCGGTAAGGTCGAGCACCCCGCCTTCCACGTCGAGGTTGCTCCTCCTGACGGCTTCCATGACCTTGGGAAGAGCGATGTTATAGGACTTGAGCCTGACCGGGTCTACGTTCACCTGGTACTGCTTTACAAATCCGCCTATGGATGCAACCTGGGAGACTCCGGGAACGCTCTCCAATCCCAGCTTGAGGGTGTAGTCCTGGATAGTCCGGAGATCTGCCAGGGTATGGGTTCCCTTCTCGTCGACCAGGGCATAGGAGAAACCCCAGCCGAGGCTCGTGGCATCAGGTCCGAGTACAGGGTTGACTCCTTGAGGTACCCGGCTCTTTACCGCCTCAAGGTATTCGAGGACGCGGCTGCGCGCCCAATAGATATTCGTGCCTTCATCAAAGATCACGTAGATGAACGAAGACCCGAGGAAGGAGAACCCCCGGACCGCCTGCACGCTCGGTGCAGCAAGGAGCGTGGACGAAATGGGATAGGTGACCTGGTCCTCGACAAGATCGGGGCTCCTGCCCGGCCACTCGGTGTAGATGATCACCTAGGTGTCGGAAAGGTCGGGAATGGCATCCAGAGGCATTCTGTTCAGGGCCCAGATGCCCCAGATAAAGGTGCAGAAGGTAAGGAGAAGGACGAGGAATACGTTCCTGGAACTCCACCCTATGATCTTCTCAATCATGCAGATGCCTCAAAATATTCCCCCTCATCCTTTCCTTCTCCCTCCAGGGGAGAAGGGACATAACGCCGCAATCTCCGCCCCCCTCTCCCCATTTTTTCTCTATGGGGAGTGACTCAGGCCATCCATGGCCTTCTCCCTTCGGGCGCACGTGAAGTGCGTCCAATTCGGCTATCCTGCCGAATTGTGGGTCGGTGTGAGGGGTCCATCTGAATGGTCTCTTCTTCATTCAAATATTCTTTACTTTCATTTGGACAACGGCGCCACGCCCTTGAGCTGGGCCTCGGAATCGATCAGGAAGAGGGCCGATGCCACGACACGCTCCCCGTTCTTCAGACCTGAAACGATCTCCCGCATGTCGTCCGATCGCAGACCGGCAGTCACCTCCCGGGGCTCGAAGTTGCCTTCGCCCTTATCCACGTAGACGATCTGCCTTTCCCCCGTGTCCAGAACGGCATCTCCGGGAACGGCAAGCCTGTTGCCCAGGTCGGCGGCTATTTCCACGGTCGCAAACATCTTGGGTTTAAAGATCCCCGAGGGGTTTGCAAGCATGCACCTGGCCTTCAAGGTCCTGGTATCGGGGTTGATATCGGGGTAGACGAAATCTATCGGCGCAGTGAAGACCTTACCAGGCATGCCATCAAAGCTGATTCGTGCGGTAAGACCCTTCTTTATCAAGGCGATATCAGGCTGGCTCACCTCGATAACGACCCATACCTTTGACAGGTCGGCAATGTCGAGGAGCGGCTCGCCCGGCATGACTTTCATGCCTTGTGTCGCATAGCGCTTCACCACATACCCGGAGACCTGGCTGAAGATGGTGAGTGTCCTTACGGGTTTGCCTGTTTTCTCCAGCTGGTCGATCTGGGCATCCGTGATGTCCCAGAGCTTGAGCCGCTGTCTGGCTGCAGCATACACCCGCTCCGAGTCTTCAGGAAGCAAGGCCCCGGAAGTACCCTTGCTGTCGGATGTCCGCCAGGATTTCAGATTGATCAACTCCTGCTGGGCTGCCAGGAGATCGGGGCTGTAGATCTGAAGAAGCGGATCTCCCTTTTTCAGATATCTCCCGGTGTAGTCCGCATAAAGACGCTCGACCCAGCCCTCCACCTTGGTGTTCACGGTAAAGAGCATCTGCTCGTCGGATTCGACGAGCCCGTTCAGACGGATGATCTTCTTCATAGGGATAAGAGCTGCAGGTACAGTCTTCAAGCCGATGAGGCGCTGTTTGTCTCCGGGTATCTCCACCGTGGGTGCCTCCTGCTCCTGAGTGGTAGCGGGCTCGGATACAGCAGGTGCGGACCCGTGCACATGATCCTGGGCCTGTATCCGGTTATCCCCCCCTCCCCTCAGGACGGCAAACCAGAGCAATGCTCCTGCTGCGACCAGAAGGATCACACTTAGGATGATCCATGTCTTCATCTTCATCACTTGTCCTCCATAGCCCCTGTATATACCTTGATCCGTGCTATGGCCTTCTCGTGCTCCACATACTGCTGCCAGCTGGTGAGTTCGTAGTCAAAAGGCACCTTCAACTTTGCCAGGGCTGATGCAGCTTCCATTTTTCCCGATGAATACTGGGCAAGAGCGGCATCGATGTCCTGCCTGGCCTTGGGGATCAGGGCATTCTTATAGAGCTCCATGACCCGCTCGGATGCATTGACCATGGCGAGGTTGTCCCTGATATCGCTTTCAATCTTGAACCTTGCAGCATCCAGCTCTTTGCGGGCTGCAGCGAGGTTCCATGTGGCCTCGGAAATGCCTGCACCCTGTTTGCTCTTGTAAAAGACCGGTAAAGGCACGCTCGCGGTCAAAGCCCACATATTGTCGAATCCGTTTCCCCGGTTGAAATATGAGGCGGCCAGGGTGACATCAGGCCAGGCCTCCTTCTTGCTCCTGGACAGCTTCTTTTCCGATGCCAAGATCATCTTCTGTTGTATGACAAGCTCTGACGCCTGGGTACTTGCCTTATCCAGGAGTTCCTGCAGGGTATAATGAAAAGGTGTGGCCGGAGATTCCACCGGTCTTCCGATCGGGGCCGAGGTTTCACGGCCTACCTCCCGGTTGAGCATGGCCTTGATGGATTCCACCCTGCGCTTTGCCATCTCCTCCTTCTCGATGAGCATGTACTTCTCCGCCTGGGCCATGATCACGTCTTCCTGCGGCCCCGCGCCTGCTGCATAGCGAGCCAGAGCTGCCTTCTCCAGTTGTGCCAGCAATGGTTTGCGTGACTGGATGAGATCGAGCTCCTTGACAGCAAGGAAAAGGTCAAAGTAGGCCTCCGAAACCCTGCCCGCCACCTCTCGTTTCATGGTTTCCACAGTCGCCATTTCAGCCTGTGCCTCAAAGGCGGATGCATCCTCCTGGAGAGAGAGCTTTCCCGGGAAGGGGAAGGTCTGGGCAAGGGAGAGCGTCCACCAGGAGTCCTGGGATTTGCCATAGGTGTACCCGTTGAAGCCACCGTTCTGGTATCCGACCGATAGCATCGGGTCAGCCGGAGAAGCCGACTGGGATATCCTTTCCGATGCAGACATCGCTTTTGCCTCGGCGGAGAGGATTTCAGGGTTGTTCTTCAATGCCTCATCAACGAGGTCCTTCAGTGAGACCGGCGGATCTTGAGCCGGGGCATAGGTAGAGAGCACCAGGAAAAGCCCTAAGACACTCCACAGTGATTTTGAGACTCTCGACATGGGCATATCTTTGTCTATGATACATCAACATTAAATCTCACGGTTTCTGTTTTCCCGCTGCGGGTAATCTTGATGTTCAGGCCCCAAGACCCGCCCATGGAGAAATTCAGCGTACCTGCATACGATTCGCCCTTGAGCTGAGGGGTGACCTTATAGCGCATGGCAGGCATGCCGGGCATTGCGGGCATTTCGTAGTTCACAACGACTTTGGCGTCCTTGATCACCTTTCCTGCAGCATCCTTAATGGTTATGGAAACATTGTTCTCGCCAAGGGAAGGGGGGTTCTTTTCCACCTTGATCAAAACGGAATATGGCCCTGCCTGCTTTGTAAATTCCAGGTCTTTTGCCAGGACGACACCAGAGGCCAGGATGAACATAATGCTCACAATCAATACCTTCTTCATGCAACACTCCTTTACTTCGAGGTATGTTTATTACCTTGCACTATTAAGTGGTGGGTTAAAGGCCCCGGGTCAAGATCTTCAGGGCTATTTGCCGTTCATCTATCTATAATCATTAAGTTATTATTTGGTTGTGTGGAACAGCCATGTGGAAAGATACCGCTCGCCGGTGTCGGGCAGCAGGACGACGATGGTCTTGCCCTTAGCCTCTTTCCTTTTCGCCACCTCAAGACCGGCCCACAGGGCCGCACCGCTCGATATGCCCGCCAGGATCCCTTCATTTTTGGCAAGTGCACGTGCCGTCTCCCCGGCATTTTCGTTGGACACGAGGATGACCTCATCCAGAATGTCCCTATTCAGCACATCAGGCACGAATCCCGCGCCGATCCCCTGAATCTTGTGAGACCCTGGTTTTCCCTTGGAAAGCACGGGCGAGTCAGCAGGCTCGATCCCGATGATCTTTACTGAGGGTTTTTTTGATTTCAGGACCTCGCCCACCCCGGTGATGGTCCCTCCTGTTCCGATCCCGGCAACGAAATAGTCCACCTTTCCGTTTGTGTCCTTCCAGATCTCCTGGGCCGTGGTCTTCCTGTGGATCTCAGGATTTACCGGGTTCTTGAACTGCTGGGGCATGAAGCTGTTCTTCATCTTCCGGGTAAGCTCTTCCGCCTTTTGTACTGCCCCGCCCATCCCTTTTGCCCCCTCCGTAAGGACAAGTTCGGCCCCGAGGAACGTAAGGAGCTGGCGCCGTTCCATGCTGAAGGTCTCGGGCATGGTGAGAATGAGCCGGTAGCCTTTTGCCGCAGCGACAAACGCCAGGGCGATGCCGGTATTGCCGCTCGTTGGTTCGATGATCACCGTATCCTTTTTCAGCAGACCCTTCTTTTCCGCCGCCTCGATCATGGCCACACCGATGCGGTCTTTCACACTGCTTAGCGGATTGAAGGACTCGATCTTAACGAGCAAGGTCGACTTCACTCCCTCGGTCAGACGGTTGATCCTTACCAGTGGCGTATTGCCTACGGTCTTTGTTATGTCGCCATAGATCATGGTTTCATCCTTTTTTATTCGCTCGCGGCTAAAGCCGCTCCTCCAACAAACATATTATCGAGATGTAGGAGCGCCTTCAGGCGCGACCCGTTTCGGATGTCGCGGCTAAAGCCGCTCCTACATTTTACTCTCGCTTCTATTCACTGGTCACTATTTCAGCGCCTGCTCGATATCCGCGATGATGTCATCTATGTGCTCGATACCGATGGAGAGCCTGATGAAATCCGGCGTAACGCCCGTGGCGAGCTGCTCTTTTTCAGAGAGCTGCTGATGGGTGGTCGTTGCCGGGTGAATGGCCAGCGTCTTCGCATCCCCGATGTTTGCAAGGTGGGATATGAGCTTTAAGGAATTGATGAATCTCTTTCCTGCCTCGGCCCCTCCCTTGATACCGAAACCGATGATGGCGCCGGCACCCTTTTTGAGATACCGCTGCACCCGCTCGTATTCCGGGCTGGTTGTGAGGCCGGGATAGTTGACCCATGCGACCTTGGGGTGTTTTTCCAGGTATTTCGCCACGGCATACGCATTCTCCGAGTGCCTGGGCATCCTCAAGTGCAGCGTCTCCAGGCCCTGGAGGAAGAGGAAGGCATTGAAGGGAGACATGGCCGGTCCGAGATCGCGCAGCAGGGTGACGCGGGCCTTGATGATATAGGCCTGGCTGCCCAGGGCATCATGAAAGTTAAGGCCGTGGTAGCTGGGGTCGGGTTCTGTTATCAGCGGGAATTTCCCACTCGTCCAGTCGAACTTCCCGGAGTCCACGATGATGCCGCCGATGGAGGTCCCATGTCCGCCGATGAACTTGGTGGCGGAGTATATCGTGATGTCCACCCCATGATCAAACGGCTTCAGAAGGTACGGAGACACGGTATTGTCAAGGACAAACGGGATGCCGTTGCTATGTGCAACCTTTGCAATGCCTTCGAGATCGGCCACATCGAGTTTCGGGTTGCCTATGGATTCGGCGTATACCGCCTTGGTCTTTTCTTTGATTGCCTTGTTCAGGCTATCGAGGTCGTTTGATTTGATGAACTTCACCTCAATACCCATTCGGGGAAAGGTGTAGTGAAAGAGATTGTAGGTCCCGCCGTAGAGATTGTCCATGGACACGATCTCGTCCCCGGCCTTGGCAATATTCAAAAGTGCGAGGGTTGTTGCCGACTGTCCGCTGGAAACGGCCAGCGCCCCGATGCCGCCGTCGATGAGCGCCATCCTCTTCTCCAGGACATCGTTGGTGGGGTTCATGATGCGTGTATAAATGTTTCCGAATTCCCTGAGACCGAAAAGGTTGGCTGCGTGGTCCGTATCCTTGAACTGGTACGATGTGGTCTGATAAATGGGGACCGCCCGTGCCCCGGTCGTTGGGTCCGGGTCCTGGCCGCCGTGGAGCACCAGCGATTCTGTCTTCAACTGCCCGTCGATCTTACTCATAGTATCACTCCTCTTCTGTTATCTTTTAAAATATGAAATCCCCTGCATTATGAGAGGTATCCTTTATCTTAAGAGTAATCGCTCCTCCCCACTGTACACATCCATCCTCGATCCCTTCACATGACCGGCAAGGGTGAGATTCGCCACCCTGGCCAGCTTCACCGCCTGGTTCGTGGGTGAGCCGAGGGCCGCTATGACAGGTATGCGGCACCGTAAGACCTTGGAGAGTATCTCCGAAGAGATCCTGCCCGTGGTGAGCATGATTGTCTCGGTGAAATTCAGGCCCTGGGTTAGTGCTTCGCCGATCACCTTGTCCAGGGCGTTGTGCCTGCCGATGTCGTCCCTGAAGATGAGGATGCGTTCCCGTGTGGCCAGGGCCCCGCTGTGCACGCCGCGGGTCTTTGTATGCTCGGGAGAGCCCTTGATAAATTCCTTCATGAGTGCTGATATCTCGGATGCATTCAGGACAAAACCATCTTCCAGCCTGGTCTTGTGGATGACATCCATTGGGTTATGGAAGATCACCCCTTTCCCGCAGCCCGAGGTATAGACACGCTTGAACACGAACTCGCTCCCGTCGCCTTCGATCGCAACCGATACATTGAAGCGTTCCGTGTCGATGAGGATGGACTTCAAAGCCGTGTAATCCGGTATGACACCGGAGGTAAAAAGGAAGCCCGTGACAAGATTTTTAAGATGGTCAGGGCTGCACAAAAGCGTTGCAAGCTCCTGGCCGTTGACCTCGATGGTAAGGGGGACCTCTTCGCTTATGTCCTCAACGACCCGTTTGGAAGAATCATCCTGAAACTTGAGTATCTCGATGCCTTCCATAATTCACGACCTGTATATGAGCATCTTCTGGATGCACTTCTTTGCCTTGGCAATGGTCTCACGGGGCAGGGTTATCTCGTGGCGCATCTCCTCGAGCGCCCACAACACCTTTTCCAGGGTGGTGAGTTTCATGTTTGGACAGACCGCCTTATCAGAAGCCGGATAGAAGGTCTTGTCGGGATTATTTTTGCGTATCCTGTGGAGGATGCCCACCTCGGTGGCCATGATGAACTCCTTTTCCTTCATCTCCTGGGCATACCAGCACATTCCTTCGGTGGACAGGACCTTGTCCGCAAGTTCCCTCACCCCCCGGGTGCACTCGGGATGGGCCAGGACCACTGCTTCGGGGTGCAGCTCCTTCTGCCGCATAATATCCTCCGGCAGGATCCTGGCATGGGTAGGACAGTACCCTTTCCAGGTAATGAGCTCATACCCCGTTTCATTCATCACATGGTCCGCAAGGTACTGGTCCGGGACAAAGATGATCTCCTCCCTGTCCTCCATGGCATCCTTGACGATGCTCACGGCATTGGCCGAGGTGCAGCACAGATCACACTCGGCCTTCACCTCTGCGGTGGTATTCACATAGCACAGAACCTTTGCCTTCGGGTGCTTGGCCTTCAGATCCCGCAACTGATCTGCATTGATCATGTCTGCCATGGGACACCCGGCATTGATGTCGGGAATAAGCACGGTCTTCCTGGGGGACAGGATCTTGGCCGTCTCCGCCATGAAGTGGACCCCGCAGAACACGATCACCTGGGCATCGGTGCCGGCGGCCTGGATGCTCAATCCAAGAGAGTCACCCACGAAGTCTGCTACGTCCTGTATCTCGGGGAGCTGGTAGTTGTGTGCGAGGATGACAGCATTCTTCGCCCGTTTAAGTCTCAGGATTTCATCAACGATCCCCATTCATTCTCCTTATCTTTAAGGACATTGTCCCGATTTTTCCACTAGTCATCGATGGCAGCGCAGGGCCTTCTCGGCAAGAAAATGATCCATCACCTTGTCGCTGTATATCTTCAATTGATCGCCCATCACTTAAGCCCTCCTTTGATACAGCGGGGATATTGCCCGCAGCTTCCTCACGATTGCAGGCAGAACCTCGATGACGCGCTCGATCTCATGGTTTGTGGTATTTCTCCCGAGGGTAAGGCGGAGCGAGCCGTGGGCAAGCTCAATGGGCAGACCAATGGCGGCCAGGACATGCGAGGGCTCCAGGCTCGATGAGGTACAGGCGCTTCCGGTGGAGACCGCTATGCCACTCATGTCGAGGGTGAGCAGCATGGCCTCCCCCTCGACGTATGCTATGGAGATGTTCACATTGTTAGGCAGTCTCTTGGCGGGGTGACCATTGAGGCGGCTATCTTCGATAGAGGAATGCAGGCCTTCTATGAGCCTGTCCCTCAGTGCTGACTGCCGTACGGCTTCTTCCTTCATCTCGCCCTTAGCAAGCTCCACAGCCCTACCGAAACCAACGATGCCCGGGACATTGATTGTCGAGGCCCTGCGGCGGCGCTCCTGATCCCCGCCATGGAGCAGCGGTGCAATGCGCGTTCCCTTGCGGATATAGAGCATGCCCACCCCCTTCGGACCATAGACCTTGTGGCCGGATGCGCTCAGCAGATCCACATGCAGCGCATCGACATCGATGGGACAGTGACCGAGGGTCTGTACCGCGTCGGTATGGAAATAAATGCCGTGATCGCGGGCAACAGCCCCGATATCTGCAATGGGCTCTATCGTGCCGATCTCGTTGTTCGCATGCATGATAGAGATCAGGATGGTCTTGTCCGTTACCGCCTTTTTCACATCATCCGGATCTACAAGGCCGTATTCATCAACGCCCAGATATGTCACGGAAAATCCTTGCGTCTCAAGGAACTTGCATGTCTCAAGCACGGCATGATGTTCGATTGCAGAGGTTATGATATGGTTGCCCTTGTCCTTACGGGCAAGCGCCACACCCTTGAAGACGAAGTTATCGCTCTCGGTACCGCCGCTGGTGAACACGATCTCTTCAGGCTTTGCACCGATGATGGATGCCGCATGATCCCTGGAATTTTCTACAGCCTCCTTTGCCTCCTGGCCGAAGGAGTGGAGGCTCGATGCGTTCCCGTAATTCTGAGTCATATACGCCAGCATGGCCTGAGCGACCTCAGGGGCTACCGGAGTAGTTGCTGCATGGTCGAGGTATATCCTGTCCATATTGATAGACGCAGCCTAGATGTGATACATCGCGGCGCGCTCCCCCTTTTCCCTGCTCTTCCTGACCAGGTCCTCCAGGGTAAAGGAGCCCAGGGTCTGGGAAATGCTGTCGCTAAGGGTTGTCCAGAGATCCCTGCTTGCGCAGGTATCCGAGCGTGAACAGGCTGACGGGTTCTTCACGCAATCCACCAGGCAGGTATCGCCTTCGAGTACATCCACTATCTCCTTCAAGGTGATCTCCGAAGCAGGCTTTGCCAGGGTATATCCCCCATGTGCCCCGCGCTGCGAATTCACGAGCCCGGCCGCCTTCAAGGGGATGATGATGAGACTCAGGTACTTCTCCGAGATCTCCTCTTCCTTGGCGATTTCCCTGAGATACAACGAGCTCCTGGTGCTGTTCAGTGCCAGCTCGAGCATGAGCCGCACACCATACCTTGACCTGGTAGATAGCTTCATAGGATCCCCTCGAATTACTTTAATTACTATCGATTGACTAGTGTATAACCACCTGCAACACTTGTCAAGGGGGTTTACCGAAACAGATATACTCCACGGTTATATTCATGAACTGTCTCTTGATTGCCATGACAAGGAGATTATAAAGACCATTGCATTGCTTCTCGTTCACCATGATTAGGGGTTCATAACGTTTTTTTAGTTGACAGCTATCGATATTTTTATTACTATTATTTCAATAGTATTAGTAGACATTAAAAATGAGCAAAGAAATTAAAGGACTATTCTTAAAGGATCAAAAGAAAAATAAGCTTCCCAAAGGAGACCTTTATGGGCACGTTTTTTGACGACAACACCTTATCAATCGGCAACTCGCCGCTGGTCAAGATCAACAGGCTGGCTAAAGGGCTGGGCGCCACTGTCTTGGCCAAGATAGAGGGACGCAACCCTGCCTATTCGGTTAAATGCCGCATCGGCGCCAACATGATCTGGGCGGCGGAGAAGGACGGTTCGCTTAAACCGGGCATGGAGATCATCGAGCCCACGAGCGGAAATACGGGCATCGCCCTTGCGTATGTGGCAGCTGCACGCGGGTATAAATTGCACGTCACCATGCCCGAGACCATGTCCATAGAGCGCCGCAAGGTCCTTTCGATCTTCGGGGCGAATATCATCCTGACACCGGGCCCCCAGGGCATGAAAGGGGCCATTGCGGAGGCGGAGCGGATTGCTGCTTCAGACCCCAAGTACTTCATGCCTCAGCAGTTCAAAAACCCTGCCAATCCGGATATCCATTTCAAGACCACAGGGCCTGAGATATGGGATCAGACGGCAGGCAAGATCGACGTGCTGGTTTCCGGCGTGGGCACGGGCGGAACGATCACGGGTGTTTCGCGCTATATCAAGCACGAGAAGGGGAAGAAGATCATCAGCGTGGCTGTCGAACCCGCTGAGAGCCCTGTCATTTCCCAGCACCTGGCTGGCCAGGAGATCAAACCGGGGCCCCATAAGATCCAGGGCATCGGGGCAGGGTTCATCCCCGATACCCTCGATCTCTCCGTGGTGGATCGGGTGGAGAAGGTAACCAGCGAGGAGGCCATCTCTTATGCCAAGCGGCTGGCACGCGAAGAAGGGATCCTTTCGGGGATAAGTTGCGGTGCAGCCATTGCAGTGGCCCTCAGGCTAGCCGGGCTCAAGGAATTCGAAGGGAAGACCATTGTCGCCATCCTGCCGGACTCCGGTGAGCGGTATTTGAGCGGGGTGCTCTTCGAAGGGCTGTTCGACGACTCCGGGTTGCCCAAGATCTGATGCAGCCATGCGTATTTAGTTATCCATTACCATTCAAGCTGCTCTTGACAATGAACTATCCCCCTCTCCCCGACCCTCTCCCTCCAGGGGAGAGGGAGTAACTTTTATCCTTCTGAATCTGATAAAGCTCAATGCATCCGCTTCTATTGTCCGCCTCTCTCCTGTTGACCATATTATTTCAGCACCTGCCGGACAAAACAGGTCCCCTCTCCCCTTGCGGGAGAGGGACAGGGTGAGGGGAAATTTGCCAGGGTAGCAACATTTCCCACAAGTTCAATGCTGACAGAGTACTAGACCTTCTCCAGTGCCTGCTCCAGGTCGGCGATGAGATCGTCCACGTGCTCGATGCCCACGGAGATGCGTATCAGGTTGCCGGTTATGCCGGCTGCTGCACGCACCTCCTCGGGCATGGACAGGTGCGTCATGGTCCAGGGATGCTCGATCAACGACTCCACCCCTCCCAGTGACTCGGCGAGAATGAAGAGCTTCACATTCGCCAGCAGCCGGAAGGCCTCGTCCTCACCGCCCTTGACCTTAAACGAGAACGTACCTCCGAACCCGCGGGCCTGTCTTAATGCCAAGTCGTGCTGTGGGTGGCTCGAAAGGCCGGGGTGCAGGACACTTTCTATTTTCGGATGTTTTTCAAGCCACTGTGCTATCTCGAGGGCGTTTCTGTTGTGGGCCTCCATCCGCACCGCCAGGGTCTTGAGCCCCCGGAGCACGAGGAAGCAGTCAAAGGGGGCCTGACAAGTGCCTAATGCGTTCTGATGGAAGGCCAGCCGGCCGGCCAGTTCAGGATCATTGACCACGATGGCCCCGCCCACCACGTCAGAGTGCCCGTTGATATACTTTGTCGTGGAGTGCAGTGCCATGTCTATCCCCAAGGCAAGCGGGTTCTGGAAATAGGGAGACAGGAACGTGTTATCGCACAGCGTCAACACCCCTTTCGTCTTGGCTATCTCTGCGATAGCCGCCAGATCCAAGATATTCATCAACGGGTTTGTCGGCGTCTCGGTCCAGATGAGCTTTGTATGAGGCTTGATTGCTGACTTCAGGGCGTCCACGTCCCTGAGATTGACAAACTGAACGTCCACCCCCTGACGTGAGATAACTGCCTTGCAAAGCCGGTAGGTTCCGCCGTAGAGATCGTCGTGCACGATGATGTGGTCTCCGGCTGAAAGCAGTGCAAGCGCCGTGGTCTCTGCCGCCATGCCGGTGCCGAAGGCAAAGCCGTACGCGCCGCCCTCCAGTGATGCGATGCAGTCCTCCAGTGCCTTGCGTGTGGGGTTGCCGGAACGCGAGTAGTCAAAGGGACCCATCTGCTTCACGCCCTTGTATGCGAACGTTGACACCTGGTAGATGGGCTGCATCACGGCGCCGTAGGCCGGGTCAGGACCCTGTCCTGCGTGAATTGCACGTGTCTCGAATTTCATACTGTTACCTCCTGCCGAATCGAAAATATCTATTAATCTAATTACTTGAATTACTATCGATTAACTAGGTTATAATCATGCATGAAACCTTGTCAAGGTTATTCACCTGCCCCTGATGTTATTACATCAACTTGCCTCGTTACTCATAAATAACTCCCCTGCCCTTATGAACAAAGATCTGATGCTGACAGCATAGACTCTATGCACACTTCATATGCATGGCAACCCGTCACCAAAAGAATTTATTTTTCTGCTTGACAGCCTCTATTATTTTTATTATCTAGTATATCGATAGTATTAGTAGTGAATAAATTAGTCGAGGAGATGTATGCTGTTGTCAAGACCTACTCATCATATTGCACATGCATCCGCGAACATGTGCTGCTGCATGTGTATGTGCCGCTTAAGGGGATGGGGGGTGTCCATGTAGGGTAGAGTCCTGCAGACACGCAGCAAACAAAACCATTCCCGGCAAGGAGCACGGCCGCGAATGGTTTTTTTATATTCAAAACAAACACCACCAAAAAGGAGAGAACAATGAGTAACAGAAAATTGGACACATTGGCGATTCATGCAGGTCAGGAGACCCCTGACCCGGCAACGGGCGCACGGGCGGTACCCATCTACCAGACTACATCCTATGTATTCAAGGATACTCTCCATGCGGCGAATCTCTTTGCCCTGAAGGAACTGGGGAATATCTACACGCGGATCATGAACCCCACCACGGATGTCTTCGAGCGGAGGGTCGCTGCCATCGAGGGCGGCACAGGGGCATTGGCCGTATCTTCCGGGCAGGCGGCAGAGACATATGCCATCCTGAACATCACAAATGTGGACGATGAGATCGTCTCAGCCGACAACCTCTACGGGGGCACCTACCAGCTTTTCCACTACACCTTCCCCAAGCTGGGCAGGACCGTTAAATTCGTGGATTCACGCAAGCCCGAGGCATTCAAGAAGGCCATTTCGGAGAAGACCAAGGGTATCTATGTGGAGACCGTGGGAAATCCCAAGCTGGATGTCCCGGACTTCGAGGCCATTGCTAAGATTGCCCATGACGCCGGAATTCCTTTGATCGTGGACAACACCGTGGGGGTCGGCCTCATAAAACCTATCGATTACGGCGCCGATATCCTCGCCACCTCGGCAACGAAGTTCATCGGCGGTCACGGCACCTCCATCGGCGGCGTGCTCGTCGATGCAGGCAAGTTCAACTGGGGCAACGGCAAATTCCCCGGTTTCACCGAGCCTGATCCGAGCTATCACGGGCTCAAGTTCTGGGAGGTCTTCGGGAACTTCGGTGACTTCGGCAATGTGGCCTTCATCTTCAAGGCCCGCGTCCAGCTGCTCCGCGACATCGGTGCAACATTGAGCCCGTTCAATTCATTCCAATTCCTCCAGGGTCTGGAGACCCTGCCCTTGCGCCAGAAAAAGCATTCGGACAATGCCCTGAACATTGCCAAGTATCTGAAGGGCCACCCGCTGGTCACCTGGGTCACCTACCCTGGATTGGAAGATGACCCCAATCACGCAGTGGCAAAGAAGTATTTCAACAAGGGCAATTTCGGGGCACTGGTGGGTTTCGGCATCAAGGGCGGCCTGGAGAGCGGTAAAAAGTTCATCAACTCGGTGCAGTTGCTCTCACATCTCGCCAATATCGGCGATGCCAAGAGCCTTGTCATCCACCCGGCATCCACCACGCACCAGCAGCTCACCCGTCAGGAGCAGGAGACAACCGGGGTCACCGAAGACTATATCAGGCTTTCCATCGGCCTGGAGGATGTTGAAGACATCAAGGCAGACATCGATCAGGCACTGAAGCAGGCGGTAAAGGCGGCTGCATGATACCGGATTTGCGATCATGGGGGCCATTCTTTCAGGACCCCCTTATTGAGTCTCTGGGAATCATAGGTTCAGCTAATACCCTTATGACGCATATCTCAAAAGGACTCACAAGGAGGTAACAATGAAACCGGGCAAGAGGGTTTTAATGATCGTGCTTGTCTATCTGGCAGCAGCCATCCTCTGGGGCTTGTTTCCGCCGAGGGCGTCCGGGGCGAACCCTCCGGACAAGCTCAAGGTGGGATATCTCTCGGTCATAGGCCACGCCGAGATCTTCCTGGCCGAGGGGCAGGACTTCTTAAGCAGGCATAAGTTCATATAGGAGAATACAGATGCGTATTGGATTGATAGGAGGACTGACCCGCAGCGAGGTACAGTTGACGAAGATAGCCGCTGATGCAGGCCATAAGTTGGAATCCCATAACGGAGAGATGAACGGCCGCTGGGCAAGGGAGCTGAGGGGTATCATAGAGCGCTCGGAATTCGTCATCATCCTGACAACCATCAACTCTCATCAGGCGGTATGGCTTGCAAAACAGGCAGTGCGCGAGTTCAGACGCCCGAACATTGTACTGAGGAAATGCGGCCAGGATACCTTCCGCGAACTTCTTCATTTACTCGATCCTGGTGTTGAACAGCCCATCGAGACAGCTGTCATAAGAGGCAACGGGAGAAATGTGAACGCCCGTCTCACGTATCTTGAACATGCAGGCTTGTCCGGTGATCCGGAAGGTGGAGAGAGCACCAGGTCAGGAAATTAATGCAAGCATCATAAGGAATCAGGAAAATGGGAATTCCGCTTTTCGGGAAACGTCAGTTGGAATGCCCGTTAGCCCCGAGATACGATCCATGCGGTTTAGCATGCATGACATTTCCAGGGCGGCGGAATCGGCTAAAACAAGAAAGGAGAACCATCATGAAAAGAATAGCAATCATAGTACTCGGTGTCGGTATTTTCGTATTAATCCAATTTACCCCTTCCTTTGCAGGTCCGCCGCTCAACAACCTTGAAGGCGTGGGGGGCATTGCATTCAATCCTCTGGCCTATACCGCCGGCACCGGCTTCGACCACGATGCGGGAAAGCATGACGGACTTTCCTATCAGGACGTCATCTCGAAACCCCAGGTCGGTATCTGGTATGTGAGCCTGAGTGATGTCAGCGTGGACTGGACCGCCATCGGTATTGCGGAGACATTCTTCAAGCGCCTTGAGGTCTCCTATGGGTATGAGGCGGTGGCGCCTGACGGTAAGAACATCCACAAAAACAACATCGGCGGCAAGCTCCTGCTCCTGAATGAGAACTCCAACGGCCTGGATTTCGTCCCCGCAGTCTCCGTAGGCACCATATATAAAAAGACCTCAGGTGCCGCTGAAGGCGTCGATTCTTCGGACTTTGATTATTACCTGGTGGCAACGAAGCTCATCACCTCATTACCGGCACCTGTTCTCATCTCCGCAGGCGTGCTCTCCACCAAAGAACTGGTGACGGGTGTTTTCGGGTTTGACAAAGACCGCGATCAGACCTTTTTCGGCAACATAGACGTCATCCCTGTCCCGCAACTTGCCGCAGGGTTCGAATATAAACAGGGCGCCCGATTTGATGACTTCAAGAATGCCAGTTATTACGACATCCATACGGCATGGTTTGTAAACAAGAGCCTTACCCTCGTTGCAGCCTATGTCAATGCCGGGGACGAGAAATCAATAAGCAGGGTTGGGTTGGGAGACGGGATCGTGTTGAGCGGACAGTATGCATTCTGAGGATAAGATATAAGCACACACAGGATAGATGACATGCCTACCAAGGAAGCCCGGCACTTCAGCCGGGCTTCCTTGTATATGGATTGAATTTATACCGGGCATATCCCTACTAACTCGAAGTCGGGCGCGCGGGGCAGACCGATACCAGGTAAAACGATCGTGAAGGACAGGCCGGGTGGTTTGTCCCTGCTCCCATGCAACAGGGGAGAGGGAACTGATTTTTAGCTTGTTGTTATACAACACCTGGCCTGCATCTCGGCAGTGCACTCGGACAGGGCCGTGAGGATCTTATCGATTCCTGCGGTCTTGAACTTCGGCTCAAAATCGGCATATTTCTCGATATACTCCATGTAGAGGGTTATCTTCTCATCCATGCTTATCTCTGCCGCGACAGGTACAATGAAATCAAACTCGTCTATGGGTTTATTTTTCCCTGTGCAGTTCCCTTCGGTCAAATCGATGCAGTGGTCTTGGTATTGCAAAAAGCAATCGATCTGGGGAATGTAGTCCAGGCCGTATTTTGACAGCAGATTCGCTATGCCCGTATAGATCTCATTGTTCAGCCTGAAGAAACCGATATTCTTCCGGATCGGCTCTCCGAGTTCTTCCGCGAGCCTGGCTATGGCCCCGTGTTTTGTCAGGCAGATGCCTTTTTTCTCCGTGAAGATGAGCTGTGAATCGACCATGTCGGAATTATAGTCATAGGGCAGATCATTGACCCATTTGCATGCATCATGAAATGTTTTCATCCCGATCTTTATGAACTGATCTGAAAAGATGCCCCTGCTCCTTATTTCGACATTGGGGAATACATCATAGCTGCTGAAGGTTACCTTCATCATGTCCTTTGTGCCCCCTCTCCCGTGTTTGGTTTACTGAAGGTGTCGTCTCTACACAGAAATCAGTCACACAGCCTTCGGTTTCAATCCCCGGATCACCTCTGTCGGAAATGTCATCTGACTGACGTATTCCCTCTGTGTGTCAATAAATCCGGCAGACTCAAGATAGGGAAGCAGGTAAACCCCTCTGCATCCCCCAAGCAATGAAGGACGTATCCGGTACACGAGCTCCGAAAGGGCGTTATACCAGTGAAGGGGTTTTGTCATGTTCGCCATGACCAGCCTCCCCCCCGGACGGAGAACCCTGAAAAAACCACCCAGTATCATGGGGAAATCCTGTTCCGGCAGAAGATCGAACATGTAATTATTCAGGACCACATCGAACTCTTCAGCGGGATAGGGAAGATCATAGGCGTCACCCGGTTCAAGAGAATAGTTTCCAATGCCCAGTTTTTCAGCCTTCTTCCTCGCCCGGTTCAACATCTCCACAGTAAGATCCATTCCGGCATTCCAGCCATGAGGGTTTTTCTTAAGGATCTCGACAAAGGCAGACCCGGTTCCTACCGCCACCTCCAGGACCTTCTCACCATCCTGTATCTTTGCCAGTTCCAGACATCTCTTCCGTGCCTTCGTCTCGGTCAGCATCCCCCAGATATCATATATGGGGGCAATGCTCCGGTAGACCTTCGGGATATCCGCTTTCTTGACACAGGCCTTCAGGATCTTCACGTTTTCTACAGTCATGACATACCTCCCTGACCGGTCTTATCCATTCTTTTCACTTTCCACAGCAGCCGGGTGGACAGCAGATGGGGATGCAGGCCCTGACCTGGTCGACCAAAGATTCGAGCTTTGCAAGGAATTCAGGACCGTTTATGGAGTAATACACAAACCTGCCTTCTTTCTCGCAGATCAGAATCCCGGCCTCCTGCATGAGTTGAAGATGCCGGGATATCACCGAGCGGTCCTGAGGAAGGTGCTGTGCAATCGTGCCGATATCGGATCGTCCGTTCAGCATCAGGTATTTCAACAGCTGCTGCCGGACGGGTTCGCTCAAGGATTTGAAAAATTTGGAGTCGAGATTCCCTGCAAGATCCTCCACCAGCTTGGTCTTGTTTCTCTTCAGAGCAATCATGTTATGATTATATATGCACACATCTGCACATGTCAATCCTCTTTTTCCCCTTCACTGAGATTAAGCTTTCTGTTTAATAAATAGTTGCCTGAACAGTTGAGATTTGAGGCAGATTCATTTCCCAGGCAAAACCGCCTGGAAAGGCTTGTCATGTTCGTTTACAAACGACTCTTCGAACCCGAATCCTGCATCCTGGATCATGTATCGTTTTGTCACGGATAACGTATCCTGGGGGGCTTCCAGGATTGTCCTGGCAATCTGGAGGGCACTGTCCAGCAGGCTGTCCTCTTGAACCACTTCGCTCACGAGGCCTATGCGGTATGCCTCAGAGCTATCGATCCTCCTCCCGGTGAGGCAGAGGTCGCGGGCCATGCCGTGTCCGATGATCCACCTTAAGGGCGTGAACAGCGGGGGGGCCCGAACTTTATCTCCGGGTGGCCGAAGACGGCCGATTCCGAACAGATCCTGATATCGCACAGGGTTGTCAGGTCGAATCCCCCGCCCAAGGCATGTCCTTTCACGGCAGCGATGGTCGGTTTGGGAAAATTCCATACATCCCGGTGGTATTTGGCTGATGATGTGTATATCTCCTCCATGAGCTCAGGCTTGCTGAATTCCTTCAGATCAAAACCTGCTGAGAAACTCCCACCTGCCCCTATGAAAATGACAGAGCCTACATCCGGGGCATTGACCCAGTCCTTGAGACAGTCAGATATCTCCTGCCTGAGCCTTATGGAGAGCGCATTCTTTCTCTCCGGACGGTTCAGGGTGATGATTCCCACCCTCTCCGGTGTCTTTCTGACTTCAATGCACTGGTAATCCATAATCCCTCCTTAAATGTAGCCGCGGCGCCACCCGATTCTTAGGGATATCATGCCTCCGGGGCAAGGTATCGTTTTGTAAAAAATTCATTGATGTCGGGCGGTGGTATGATGGTTTCCCGCAGAACAAGAGCAACCGCCGTCGATGGACATGTCGGGACACAGATGCCGCAGCCGATGCAGCGGCCGGGATCTACCTGCGCATGTTCATCTTCCCCGACGGCAATGGCATCCATCGGGCATCTCTCTTCGCACGTGCCGCAGCCGATGCACACCTCTTCATCAACACAAGATACATAACTGGATGAAGATATCATTTTCAGGTCGAGCAGTTTCTGCGTCTGGAGGAAGACGCAGCAGCACCCGCAGCAGTTGCAGATCATGGATAAATACCCATCAAGGTTTTCACAGGAATGAACCAGCCCCTCCTTATCCGCTTCTTCCAGTATTGACAGCGCCTCATCCCGGGTTATCTCCCTGCCCATCCCCTGCTCAACAACGTAGCGCCCCATTTCATTGAAATGCAGACAGTTATCAAGAGAGTGATTACATCCCTTTCCCACATAGGACATCATCTGCCTGCACGGACACTTACTCACGGCAAAGTAGGAAAGACTGATCAATTTCTCCTTGAGCTTATCAAACGGGAGGATCTGTGACTTGTTCTTCAGCGACTGGTCAATGGGAATGACCCGTACGGCCGGGATGTTCCGGGCAAGCTCTTTGCCGAAGCCCTCATCGCGGTATTTGATCCAGAGCGGTGCGAGCTTGCGGGCCTTTTCCGTATCGATACCGGCCCAAAAAGGGGCTTCCGCAATACCTACCACCGTGGGCAGGAGACGATACTTCCTGTCCTTCCCGGGTTTCTGCTGGGTGAATACCGTCCCGTTTCTTGCCATGACGGTCAGGATAGATTCCAGGGATTCCGATTTATCCGGATATAATTTTTTGAGATCGTCAAGTGACTTGTTTTCAAAGGGAAGCTTGCATGCTATTTCTGCTTCCTCTTCAGGGAACATGATCTCAAGGATACCCATGAGCGACGGCGACATGGGTGCACCAATGATGCCCTGGTGCAAATGCCTGGCAAGGTTTTCATACAGAGTCTTTCTGCTGTCCATACGCACCCCTTTGGCGGAGAATTTGAATCATCACCTCTTCATAATCCAGACAGGTCTTCCGAATTACCTGCCCCATTGTTTAATGGGTTACCCTCTCCAGGGTTTTCCATTCTGCTTTCAGGATGTAGTCAAAAATAAACCTTGCGTGTGTTTCGAGCGGCTCAGTGCTCTTCTCCACCTTCATGCTCATGAGTGCACCCTCCCAGCTGGATATCATGAAACGGGCCGTGTCCTGTGCATTCAGGGTTTTTGACAGGTGGCCTGACTCCCGGGCTTCTAGGAGAACATCCACAAACTGCCGGGCCATTGAATCAAGGGAGGTCTTGAGTTTTTCCCTGAATGCAGGGTTGACGTCACCCATCTCCTGGGCAAAGTTCCCGATCGGGCACCCCAGGGTGTAATCCGTTGACTCGAAGAACTCGATGAACCATCCGAGCAAAAGGCGTATTCTTTCTAAGGGTGGATGTGATTTGTCCCCAAGGAACTGATTGGAGATCTGCAAAAAGAACCCGACAAAATAATCGATGACCTGCAGGCCGAAATCCTCCTTGCTTTTAAAAAAGTTATAGAATGATCCTTTGGGGATTCCGGCCGTATCGAGAATTTCCTGTATGCCGGTATTATTGAAACCCTTCAGGTGCATGATCCGTGCACCCGTCATGATGAGTCTTTGTTTTGTATCCTCTTTCATATGTCCCAAGGAGATGAATTTATCTATTAATTAGACCGGTCGTTTTAATATGTCAAGTTCATTCCCCCCTAGGACTACTTTGTCCGAAAGGTGGCTGCCTTGTTTGTCCCAGATGCATCATATTCTCAGGCAAGACCCGTGCGGGATATACTGATGTGATCTTCTTCTACCAGGCAGACCGATAACAGGAGAGATATTTCAGACGGACGGGCTCAGAACCCAGCCAAATCCCCCAAGGAACCTGTCAGAGATCACCTTAAAAACTATTCAATATCGGCTGAGCGGATATCCTTGGCACGTAAGTTACAATCAATGTTGTATTAAGACATACAAAATAACTTCAGTCACGACATTTTAGTCTCACCTATTTTACGTTATCCTTCACATTATTCCAAAGGTGATTATAATAATAACATTTACTCAATTCTTTAATATGGGGATATCTCATGAAAGATGTCACTAAGACAAAAGGACAGCTCAGAGAAGAGTTGGCTATGGCGCACCAATTAAATGCTGAATTAAAAAATTCGGCATCAGAGCATAAACGCATAGAGGAGGCAATCAAGGGGAGCGAAGAGCGCTACCGCAAACTTGTAGAGAATGCCCATGACGTGCTTTGGGTCTTTGATCTCAATCTAGGCTATACCTATGTAAGCCCATCAGTCAAACGCCTAAGGGGACACAGCGTTGAGGAGGCTATGAAACAGCGACTCGACCAAGTCCTGACGCCCGAGTCCTATAAGAAGGCCATGGAAATGTTTTGGGGAGAGCGGGATCTGGAGATGAGAGGACATCGGCACGGCCCTGATTGGTCACTCACCTCTGAGTTTGAAATGATCCACAAGGACGGTTCTACTTTCTGGGTAGAAATCACCATGAATCCTCTCCATGATGAGGCCGGTAGGATCAAAGGTATTATGGGGATCACCCGTGACATTTCCGAGCGTAAGCGGGTTGAAGAGACTTTGAATGACAGTGAGAAACGATACAGGTTACTGGCTGAAAATGCACGGGATGTCATCTGGGTCCTCGACGAGAACCTGAGATACAAGTATGTGAGCCCCTCTGTGAAGAAACTGAGGGCATATACACCGGAAGAAGCGATGATTCAGACCATAGATCAGGTCCTTACCCCGGATTCTTACCAAACGGCCATGGACATATTTATTAAAGAGCTTGAGCTTGAGAAGAGCGGCAATAGGCATCTTCCTGGTTGGTCAATGACCCTTGAACTCGAATTGATCTGTAAGGATGGATCCACAGTTTGGACTGAGGTAAATATAAGTCTCATATATGATGAAGCAGGTAATCCAACAGGGATTCTTGGGATAACTCGCGACATCAGTGAGCGCAAAAAGGCTGAGGAGGAACTAAAGAAACACCGTGATGACCTTGAAGACTTGTTTAAGGCTCGCACAGCTGAACTTGTTAAAGCAAATGAGCAGCTGAAAAAGGAAATACAAGAGCGCAAACAGGCTGAAGAAGCACTACGCGAGAGTACAGAAAAATACCGCATCCATTTTTCTTTAGCCAATGATGTCATGTTCTCCTACGATCACCTGTACAGGGTCCTCAGCGTCTCACCTAATGTGGAGAGGCTCCTTGGTTACAAGCCTGAGGAACTGATAGGAAAGACCTTTCAAGATCTCAATGTCCTGCACCCTGATTACATGGGCGAAGCGGTCGACAACGCCATGCATGTTCTTTCCGGTGAAACAATCTATTCTTCAATCTATGAGTTTATCACCAGGGATGGGACAAGGAAATTTGGTGAGGTGAGCGGTGTCCCCCTCATACGCGAGGGTCAGGTGGCCGGGGTAATCTCTGTAGCCAGGGACGTCACAGAGCGCATTGAAATGGCAAACTCGATTCAGGAGAGCGAGGAAAGATATCGCATTACCCTCCAGAGCATGCCGGATGCTGTGAGTATCATAAAAACTGAGGATGCCAAATATCTCTATGTGAATGATGCCTTCTGCAAGATTACCGGGTATACACTGGAAGAAGTCAAAGGGAAAACACTCTTTGATT
>JBEKDT010000025.1:0-32827 GCA_050014195.1 Desulfomonilia bacterium
AAAAGAAGCTTATACCGGTCTCGGAATACTTAAACGGACAGGGCAGGTTCAGACACCTCACCGACAAGGAGATCGAGCAGATACAGGCCAAGGTCAGCCACGATTATGAGAGGATCTTGAAGCTGAGTGAAGAGGGGTAGGTCATGGAGTTTTAGGTCTTAAATTTGAAGTTTTAAGAAGGACACGTTTACCTAGGTGTATTGGAGCTATTACTTCAAACCTAAAACTTAAAACCTAAAACTCATGTATTCTTAGGTTAAATAACCTGAGTATCGTCTTGCCAGCCGCTCATTGCTGATTGGTAAACCTATTGCCATGACCGTCCTTGACAAAGCCTATGAAATGACTCTATTGAGGGCTGGTTGCCCCTGTGCTTAACATGGCGCATGTTGTCTTATAAAGCAGCATAGTGTGTCTGATATGTGTTTGATACCGTAGTGTGTTTATGGCGCCCCACATTGACGGTGCAGCAGATATTGGATAGCATAGAGTTTCTTTAGATCTTATGGGAGAGCGAGCATGCTAGAGCTGATTTCTGATGGATTTCGCAAAGCCCAGAATATCTTTCAGGGCAAGGTTACCATCCAGGAAAAGCACATCGAGGACGCCATAAAAGAGATCCGGATCTCGCTGCTGGAAGCAGATGTGGAATTCCATGTCGTCAAAGAGTTCATCGACAACGTAAAGAACAAGGCCCTCGGTGAGATTGTTCATACAAAAGTCGCCCATGGCGGCAAGAAGCTGAAGATTTCCCCTGAGCAACACTTCGTCAAGATCTGTTACGACGAACTCGTGGGTATCATGGGGCCGGTGGATACCTCCCTGAAACTCTCCGGCCGGACAGTGAACGCCATTATGATGGTAGGGCTCCAGGGAAGCGGCAAGACCACAACAACTGCCAAGATTGCCAGATTCATACAGAAGAAAGGCAAGAGGCCAATGATGGTGGCTGCGGACATCTACCGACCCGCCGCCATCGACCAGCTGAAGGTCTTAGGGAACCGTCTGGATATACCCGTATTCTCTGCCGCAGGCAAGACCCCGCCGCTGATCTGCAAAGATGCCATGGAGGCTGCCCAGATCAAGGGCTGCGACGTTGTAATCTTTGATACGGCCGGCAGGACCATCCTTGATGACACCCTTATGTCGGAGTTGGAGGAGATCAAAGCAGCTACAAGCCCGGAAAACATCCTCCTTGTCGTGGATGCCATGATCGGCCAGGAGTCTGTAAATGTAGCCAGGGAGTTTGATCGGAGGCTCGATTTATCGGGCTTTATCCTTACAAAGCTCGACGGTGATGCCAGGGGTGGCGCAGCGCTGTCCATCAAGGAGGTCACCAAGAAGCCTGTGAAATTCCTCGGCATCGGCGAGTCACTGGACAAGCTTGAGGAATTCCGGCCTGAAGGGCTCGCGTCGCGTATACTCGGTCATGGCGATATTGTGGGACTGGTCAAGGACTTTGAAGAAGTCATTGATGAGAAGAAAGCCGAGGAAGACGCTGCAAAACTCCTGCGCGGAGATTTCTCTTTTGATGATTTTCTCAAACAGCTCAAGATGATGAAGAAGATGGGATCGCTTACCGATATCATCGGTAAGCTGCCTCTGGGTCAGTTCGGGCTGCCCCATGGTGTCCAGGTTGATGACCGGGAGATCGTGCGGGTGGAAGCCATCATCAATTCCATGACAGCCTATGAGCGGGAAAACCCGGACAGCCTGAACGATAGCCGAATCGGCCGCATAGCCAAGGGATGCGGCCAGCCCAAGCAGAGGATTATGGACTTGATCGGTAGGTTCAATACCATGAGGCAGATTATGCAAGGTTTGGGCTCGGGCAAGAAAAAAGTCCTGGGCAGGCTCGGGGTGAACCCGAACATCGGCAACCTCCTGGAGAAGGGAGCCCCTAAGCTGCCGAAGAAAAATCTTGTGGATCTGAAGCAACGAAAGAACAGAAAGAAGTCGGCAAAGAAGGCGAAGAAACGAAACCGCTGAAAGGGATATGGGAGACCATGGAGAGCAAGGAACTGATCATCTTCCGAAGGATCAACGAAGCCATTTCCCTTTCTCCTGATGTTGAGGCTGTGGCACGGGCTATCCTGGATATCGTCATCGATGAGACGCCTGCAGAAAATGCCTCTATCATGATGGCAACATCAGATAACAGCAAACTCGAGATCAAGGCTGCCAAGGGCAGGAAAGACAAAAGAAGCCGCTATTCGGAGAAATCGCTCGGCCAGGTGTTTACGCTCGGCGAAGGTATTGCCGGGGTGGTGGCGCAAAAAGGCAAGCCTGTCATTATCCACGATACCTCAAGAGACATGAGGTTCAAGGCCGGGAATAACAAGGTCAAAATCGGCACCATCTTGAGCCTGCCGCTTATCTACAGTAAGGATGAGCTTGTGGGTGTGCTCAATCTGAGCCATCCCAAGGCCCATGCCTTTGAAGACGATGACCTTCGCGTGCTTTCGGCATTGCTTTCGCCTGCAGCCCTGGCGTTGCGCAATGCCAAGCTCATGAGGGAAGTCGATGAGATCAATAAAATGCTCAAGGCAGAGCTTTCCATGACCGACAAGGCAATGCTGGAGTTCGGCAGGAGCATTTTAAAGGTGTTTAACTGGATGTCCATGGGAATGCTGACCACTGACCCGAAGGGTATCATCACCACCATGAACAAAAGGGCATCAGAGATGATCGGTAAGAAAACGGGGGAAAGCCTGGCCGATATTGTAGGCGATTCAGTGATTCAAAGGATTGTGTCCGACAAAGAGGGGACGACGCTTGATGTTGAGTTAAGGGGGAAGATATTCAGCTTTGACCTCTCACCCTTGCCGCTGAAACCAGCCTGGCAGGTGGTGGCGTGCATCAGGGACGTGACCGTTGAACGTTTCAAGGAAAAAGAGCTTGTCCGTGTCAAAGACCAATATAAGGACATGGTTGAAAAGGCTATTGATGCAGTCTATATCATCAAGAACGGCCGTTTCCTGCTCGTAAACAGAAAGTTTCAGGAGATGCTCGGCTATGAGCAGGACGAGATCCTGAACAGGCATTTCAGGCGCATCGTGACCAGAGACTCTATCCATACCCTTGCGGATTCTCTCCGGACCCAGAAAGGGAATATCTTTGTACCCAATCTTGAGATCCAGGCAATACGCAAGGACGGCCAGAAGATCTATCTTGAGATTTCCATCGGCAGGCTGATGATAGATGACGATGAGTGTTATGTAGGCGTGGTCCGCGATATTACCAGTAAAAAAGAGCTCCTCTCCTTAAAGACCAGGTTTTTGAATGTGGCATCCCACGAGATCCGGGTTCCCCTGACCGTGATCAGGGGGTACGGCAGGATGCTCGCCCGGGACAAGGAATGCGTGCTTACCGATGGGCAGCAGGAGTGTATCGACGAGATTGAGAAGCAGTGCGAGAAGCTGCTGGGCTTTTCCAACTCATTGCTGGATTTTGCCAAAATCCATTCCGAGAAGTTCAGCCTGAACCGGGAGAAAGTCGTAGTCGGAGACTTTATTCGTGGAATCGTGCGGAACATGCAGATCAGCGCTTGCGAAAAGAAAATAACCATCAGCTTTGAGGACCATGGAGGGGTTGACACCCTGGATATTGACCCCATCCGATTCGAACAGGCCCTTACAAACCTCATCGACAATGCCGTCAAACACTCGCCTGAGTCATCTGTGGTAACGGTGAGTCTTGCCAAGGCAAAATTCGATAGTGAGGCCTTACGGATGCTCTTGAACCAGGAGTGCGCCGTCATTTCCGTGCGTGACCAGGGCCCGGGCATCAGGGCCGAAGAGGCTCGAGAGCTCTTTAATGATTTTTTCGTGGGTACCAGCGGCAGGGCCAAGGGCGGCATAGGGCTCGGGCTTGCCATCACCAAAGAGATCATACACGCCCACGGAGGCCAGGTGGAGGCCAAGGCCTCGGATACGGGAGGGCATTTCATCATCACAATACCCTTGAAGTGGCAGGATTATTAATGTATTTTATATCAGGTATTCTCTAGGGTTAATGATGATAAAAGAAAATATCAGGATACTTGTCGTAGACGATGACGAAAGCATACGAAGGTATGTCGTCAAGTTACTCAGCCAGGGCGGGTACGATGTCTATGCAGTCGCAAGCGGCAAGGACGCCCTGCAGGAATTGAGGGCGGGCCAGGAATTCTCACTGGTCATCCTGGACATCCTCATGCCTGATATGGACGGGCTGGAGACACTCAGCGAAATCAGGAAGATATCCAAGGACCTTCCGGTCCTCATGCTCAGCGCACTGGGACAGACCACCATTATCGTAAAGGCTATGAAAGCGGGCGCCACCGATTATCTGGTTAAGCCTTTCGAGGAAGAAGAGCTCGATCTCGCCATCATCAAGTCTCTGGAAAAGAGGAAGCTGCTCTCCGAGATATCAAGTCTGAGAAAGCAGCTCAGGGTGGATGAGCTCAAGGGCGATTTTATTTACAACAGTCCCAAGATGCAGAAGGTCAAAGAGCTCACCGACCAGGTGGCTGAGACGGATGTGAGCGTACTCATCGAGGGTGAGAGCGGCACAGGTAAGGAACTTGTAGCACGAGCACTCCACTATAAATCACGCATTAAGGACAAACCTTTTGTCAAGGTCAACTGTGCCGCCTTGCCCCATGAACTCCTGGAGTCTGAGCTCTTCGGCTATGAGAGAGGTGCCTTCACCGGGGCGTACCGTTCCAAACCAGGCAAGTTTGAGCTTGCCAACAACGGCACTATTTTTCTTGATGAGATTGCCGAGATGGATCTCGGTATCCAGTCCAAGCTTCTCCAGGTACTCCAGGAAGGCAGCTTTTCACGTCTTGGCGGCAAACTGGACGTACAGGTGAATGTCCGGGTGATCGCTGCCACAAACAGAGATCTGAAGAAGGCCATAGAGCAGGGGACCTTTAGGGAGGATATCTATTACCGGCTGAATGTCGTGAATATTCATATACCTCCGCTGACCGAACGCAGAGAGGATATCACGTACCTGTTTGAGTATTTTCTGGATACGTACAACGAGAAGTACGGCAAGAATATCCAGGTCAACAAGGAGGATATCTATCCCATGCTGGTGTCCTATCAATGGCCGGGTAATGTACGAGAGCTGAAGAATCAGGTCAAACGCCTCGTGATCCTTGGTAACATTGAGGAGATGATACAATATCTGAAAGGCGGCGTCACTCCGGTTGTAGAGAAGCGGCCGCAAGAATTCAAGGACCGGGGTCTTGAAATGGTTGCATCGAGCGACCCGGCCGAGATCATACCGCTCAAAGTCGCAGCCAAGGAGGCTACGCTGAAGGCTGAGAGGGAAATGATCCTGAGGGCATTGCGTGGGACAAACTGGAATAAGAAAAAGGCTGCAAATCTCCTCCAGGTGAGCTATAAGGCACTCCTCTACAAAATCAAGGAATGCGGGATTGAGAAATGAAAGGAGGCTGGTAATGAAAAGGCATGTCTGGTGTCTGCTCTTGTGTATATTGCTTCCTTTACATGTGATGGCCAAGGAATCGGCCTATCTAATCGGTACATCCGATCTGTTGGAGATATCAGTCTGGGGTGAGCAGAACCTTTCGAGACAGGTCACCGTGAGGATGGACGGGTTTATATCTTTACCGCTTATTGGTGATATCGAGGCCGCCGGGAAGACACCAACCCAACTTAAATCTGATCTGGAATCCGGGCTATCGAAATTCATCAAGGACCCACATTGCGCAGTAATCGTACTGGAACCCAGGAGTAAACGCTATTACGTACAGGGCCAAGTATCCCATCCGGGACAATTTACCCTTGATCAAAGCCTTAGCCTAACCCAGGTGATACCAATAGCCGGCGGGTTTACCCAATGGTCGGATGAAGGCAATATAGTGATTCTCCGGACAGAAGGGGACAAGGAACAGAGAATAAAGGTAGATTATAAAAAGATCCTTAAGGGTAAGGCCGAAGATGTCCCCATCAAACCGGGAGATACCATTATAGTCCCGTGAAGAAGCTTTCAATCCTTGGTATACTTGGCATGGCTTCAGTACTGTCGCCGGGCCTTGATCTTATGGCCTATACCTTTGAGGCTCATCCCGGCCTTTATACATCCTATGAGTATACGGACAACTACCTTGGGGCTGTACGTGATGCAAAGAGTGACAGCATCTATTATGTAGGGCCGAGCCTGGAGTTATTATGTGCTTCCCCTGATGCGAACATCGACCTCACCGGGCATTATACCAAGAGCTTCCACCAGCGGTTTTCTGAGTATGACTACCCCGAGGTTGACCTTGCATCCCATGCATCGTTCACGATGCCTGGGCAGACCATCCAGATGGCATACGGATATGCGCAAACAGAGACACGGGAATTCCTGACCGAGCCCTTAGGCGAGGAAAAGAGTAACACCGGGAGCATCGGATACACAGATGCACTTACCCAGAATACCAGCATGAATGCCGGCTGCAACATTGTGACTGAAACCTGGAGCGTTCCCCATGAGAAGGCGACAACTTCTGCTAATCAAGATGAAACAACCATTGGCGGGAATGTGGGCATCATCCATCAGTTGACTCCACGGGACACGATATCGCTGACGGCACGTCAAGACCGATATAATTATCAGATAAGTCCTGATGTTGTTGGAACCAATTGCGGGCTCCACGTCTCTCACTCCATCTCGCCTTCATTCAGTCTTAATTCTGACATCGTGTATAATAATTATAAAAGGGAGACTCCGGGTAATATTGATAACCAGGGTGGGCTGCCGGGTGATGAAGATCGATATGATGCCAAACTTTCCGGGCAGTATGCGATTGACCGATCCACAACCGTGATTGTAGGGGGTGGCTACAGCTGGCTATCAATGGTGGGCCATGACCATACAGCATACTCAGCAAATGCATCCCTTGAAAAGGTGGTGGATAAAAATCGGTTTTCCTTGCAGGTATCAAAACAGTTGTCAGCTGAGTTCGCCATGGACCAGAACCTCTATGGTAACTATAACAGCACTACCGCGTCGCTTCTCTGGGAAAGACATTGGCTTGAGAAATTGTCTACCAAAATGAGTATGAGCCTGGACAATGAAAGGCCCATCGGCAGTACACAGGGTGAGAATGAAACGATTTCCGGCGCCAATTTAACCCTTACCTGGGCACCCATTAAGTATCTCACAGCGAATCTTATGTATGATCATCTTCAGACAAAATACGAGACTTCAGGAACGGCTCGCGAAAACCGATATAGGACGATGGTGGAGGTACGGTATTGATGGAACAGAAAAGGGCCATAAGCATACAGGATCTCACGAATGCCCTCATTAAGAAGTGGTATTGGGTGAGCATGCCGCTGGTATTCTTCATCCTGGCGGGGATCTGGTTTTTTATTGTATTGCCAAAGGCCTATGAGGCCACTACGTTAATCCTTGTGCAGCCCCAGGAGATCCCGACTAGCTATGTGCAGGCAACGGTAAGCGAAGGGGCGGGAGAACAGGTGAGGACCTTATCCCAGGAGGTTCTGTCCCGGTCGAACCTTGAGTCCGTCATCAAGGAGATGAATTTATTCGCCCTGGAGAGGAGGAGGGGTACACCCATGGATGTCCTCATCGCCTCATTGCGCAGGATGATCACTATAACCACCAATGAGGGCCAAAGGGGCGCAACGAGCTCGTTTACTATAACCTACCGCGGGGAAAACCAAAAAAATGTGGCTGATGTGACCAACCGGCTGTCCTCTTATTTTATTGACAGCAATCTCAAGCTCAGGGCACGGCGGGCCTCCGAGACCACAGAGTTTCTGCAGAAGCAGCTCGAAGAACTGAAGGTCCTGCTGAGCCAGGAGGAGGCCAAGGTGCAGGAATACCGGAACCGGTACCTTGGTGAGCTCCCGGACCAGCTTAATAGCAACGTCTCCACAATCACGAGCCTCCAGATGCGTCTCGAATCACTCCAGACCTCGCTCACAGAGGCCATGAACCGGAGACTTACCATCCAGAGCCAACTCTCCCAAGCCGAATCCGGCACACCGGGCACCTCATCACAGAGGGGCATACGTCTGGCTGATCTGAGGAACCAGCTTGAGGAGATGAGGTCGAAGTACACATCCGATTATCCGGAGATCAAGAGACTTGAAAATCAGATATCTGAGTTCGAGAAGCATCCTGAAAAAGCCTCGAATGTCCTGATAGACCCACGGGTGGCTGATCTGAAAAACCAGCTCAACAATGCAACCATGGAGGTAGATACGATCCGCAATGATGTAAACCGGATAAGGGCGCAGGTAGAACACTATCAGGGCCGGGTGGAGGACACGCCCAAGAGAGAGCAGGAGATCGCCGGGCTCACCCGGGACTATAATATAACACAACAGAACTACCAGAAGCTTCTGGATAGATATTATGAGGCCAAGCGTGCGGAGGACATGGAAAAGAGACAGCAGGGGGAACAGTTCAGGATTGTGGATTTCGCCGTACCCCCCCAAACGCCTGTGAGCCCAGATCCGATGAGGATTGCCCTTATATTTATTGCCCTTGGGTTGGGAACCGGTGCCGGGATCATCGTGATGCTCGAAATGCTCGATACTACCGTCAAGGGGGTCAAGCAGCTTGAGCTATGGTCCGGCAACATTCCGTGCATCACGATGATTCCTCTGGCCCAGACCGAAAGCGACAAGCGCAGGGAACGGCTCATGAATATTATGTTCCTTGGCATAAACGGCGCCATCTTCTTGGCGGGCACAACGATAATAATCATCTCAAAATTCAGCAACCTTGTCCTTAACCTGCCGGTGCCCCTTCCGTTTTAGCGGATGATCCATGTATAGAGAACATTTCAGTCTCAAGCTGAAGCCATTCTCCATCACCCCTGACCCGAAATTTCTCTATATGAGCCCGGGCCACAAGGAGGCCCTTGCACATCTGCTGTATGGACTGAAGGAAGGGAGCGGTTTTGTTGTGATTACCGGTGAAGTCGGAACCGGCAAGACCACCATCTTGAATGCATTTCTGCTCAAGCTCCCTCTACGCATACCAAAGGTTGTGATCAAGAACCCCCACATCAAACCCGACAATCTCTACTACCTCCTGGGTGAAGCCATCGGCATGCCGGAAGAGAAGCGCTCCCGTAACTATATCAACGAGTTCGAGGACATGCTCAAGACCACCGGCGGGGCGATGCTCATTGTCGATGAGGCCCAGGGGCTCTCTTTAGAGATGCTCGAAGAGATTAGGCTGCTCTCTAATCTTGAGACCGTTCACGAAAAGCTTGTGCAGATCATGCTGATCGGTCAGCAGGAACTCAATGATAAACTGAATAGTGTCCAGCTCAGGCAGCTCAAGCAGAGGATAGGTGTAAAATACCACATCCCGCCGTTGGACAGCAACGAGGCGAAAGACTACATAGACCATAGACTCAGGGTTGCAGGGTATGAGCCCAGGGAAGAGCCGCTGTTTACCTCTTCCGCCTTGGGGGAGATATACCGGTTCACCAGGGGTTTCCCGCGGCTCATTAATATCGTCTGCGACAATGTGTTGCTGGCTGCTTACAGCGATGATTTTAACCAGGTGAATGCCAATCTAGTTAAAAAGATCGTAGGAGGCATGGAAAAGACCTATGTGAAGCATGTGCCCCAGACTCCTGTCCATCAATTGCCCAGGGGAAAGGGGCTACAAAAATTCTTGGTCGGGGCCGCATCGATGGCTGTTATTGCTATTCTTGCTGTAGTACTGTTCTTAGTGTTGCTCTCTCCGCAAGGTCAAAGCCTCATGGACAGATCCAAGGCCCTGTTAGGGATAACACATAAATCATTATCCTCATTTGATATAACTCAACAGACCTCAACCCCGCTTCAAAAACAAGCTCCCGAAGGTGCGATATCAAAGGGTTTGCCGCGGGTAACCATACAGGACCAGTCAGGTGATGCCCAAGCTGTTCCTCCGGGCATAGGGGATCAGAAAAAGGCTATGGGTATTACCGTGGTAGTCGGCCCCGGAGATACAGTCGCCAAACTGGCTGCAAAGCATTATGGAAGGATCGATTCCGTTATCTTGGATATCGTCCGAAAGGCTAATAGCAATCTGGGAAACATCGACCTGATCTATGAGGGGCAGAAGATCCATCTGCCACCCTTGACAGACACTACGAGAGTCATGTTCACGATAAGCGTGGCATCTTACCATTCCATCAACGAGGCCACGGCTGTGTTCCTCGATCTGGTGAAGAAAGGTTTTCAGGCAACAATCTATCCTCACCTGGATTCCCAGGGGAACACCTGGTACCGGGTCACCATCGGCACATTTAAGACCCAGGACAAAGCGGAAGAATCTACTCGGAAGCTCAAGGATCAAGGGTTTCTCTATGCGAAAACAGTCAAGGTGAGTGTGGAGGGATAAATGGCGCACATCTTAAAGGCATTGGAAAAACAGGATCAGAAATTCGTTAAGGAGAGCGGCACCTCGGGCCCGCTCGATGATCATCTCTACATGTACAATATGCCCTATTCTTATACGGCAGAGCAGATCAGGAAGCTCAGGACCTTTATCTTCCATCTGGCCGACAGGCCTGTGCCGAGGGTGATCATGGTTACCAGCGCCTTACCCGGTGAAGGTAAAACTCTTATTTCATCAAATCTTGCCATTGCAATTGCCAAGGGGGAAGACCAGCAGGTCCTGCTCGTGGACTGCGACCTGAGGAAACCATCACTGCATGAACTTTTTAAATATCCCCTCTCCAAGGGCGTGGGCGACATTATTCAGGGCAGGGCTGATGTGTCTGAGTGTCTCATTAAAACCTCCATTGAGAAACTCACCATCCTGCCGGCGGCAAAAGAACTGCCTGCAAACCCTTCGGAACTGCTCGAATCGAAAAAGACCGGGGCCCTTATTAAAGAGCTTGCAGACCGCGACGGTGACTGGTTCGTTATCATTGACACACCACCCATACAAGCTACGGTGGACCCGAGAATCCTGGCTGATGTGGTGGATGGGATCATCATAGTGGTGAGGTACCGGTACGCCAGGGAGTCGGAATTTAAGATGGCCCTCGAGGCCCTGCCGAAAGATAAGATCATAGGCACGGTATTAAACGCCGTTGATGAACTGCCTGTGAAGAAGTATAAGTATAACAAGTACAAGAACTACAATAATTATTACAACAGGTAACTTTTGTTGGTACCCTTATCCAGTGTTGTGGCAGCTCAAGGGTATATGGTAGACTCCTTGAATGCTGAAAGGCATCTTATTCCACCTCTTCCCGCCCCGATGCCTTGTCTGTGGTGGTAATGAGCCGAACGTTCGACTCGGGGTATGTACCATGTGCACCGGTCAAATCAGACCTGTACCTAAGCCTATCTGCACTGTTTGCGGCAGCCCGACAGGTACGGAAGGGGTGTGCCTCCTGTGCCAGACTGATCCTCCGCCCTTTGACAGGATGATGAGTGCTTTCAATTTTGAAGGACCCATCAAGGACATAATCCATTCCTTCAAATATACCGACGCCACCTATCATAAAAAATATCTGGCACAGGTCCTGTTTGATATGATGAAAGCTGAAGACCTGCAATGTGACCTGATCACCTTTGTTCCTATGCATTGGACAAGGATGATTGCGCGCGGTTACAACCAGGCGGCCCTCATTGCAAAAGAACTCGCAGGCCTTCTTAAGGTTAGGGTCAGCTATAATGCCCTGAAGAAGACGCGTGGCACACCCCCGCAGGTTGGACTGCGCAAGCAAGAGCGCAAGAAGAATATCAGGGGTGTCTTCCATGCATCCGGGGTTCAAGGCAAGACGGTCCTGGTAGTTGATGATGTAGTGACGACAGGGCAGACCGCTTCTGAGGTCTCAAAGGCCCTCAAGAAGGCGGGCGCGAGCTATGTGCTCTTTCTAAGCGTTGGGAGGATCATGCAATGAGCCCCTTAAGGCAACCGGGCAAGAAGGACCCCAGGTATCTGGAGGACATCACTTATTCTGTTGCGACACAACCTTTAAATCTTGATGATCCCTTCTCGTCCAACCTCTTCATGGGCAGATATGATGATAAAGAGCTTATGGCGATGCTCGACCGTGTGGGTATTATCGGCATCCTCCACAAGAGGGGATACCGAAACCTTGTAGTGAGCATCATACGGCAGGATGACTATACATCAAGGCTCTATGTGAATTTCGACTCGCAGGAGAAAGATACGCGGCTCATCGAGCTTATCGTGCGCGAGGGCATATTCAGACCAAGGGAGGTCTTCGTTGACTCCTATGATTTTTCGGAAGGCCTCTCCATGCTCCTCATAGAATGGGTCGCCCTGCAGGATCCTAAGGCCCGGTTCAGCCCTGACAAGCCAAGGTTGCCCGGCCAGCAGTACCCTGGAATCGGGGGGCTCAAGAATATGCAGGAATTTCTCTATCATCTCGGCAAATCATCCGGTAAGGATGCTATCGTAGACGTCCCTGAATATTTCCATTCTGCTGCCATCTATTCCCGGTTGTACACCGAGATCTATGACCGTATGTATGCCTTCTTCTCCCCTGTTGAAGCCGGGATTATGCAGGCAATGCTCAGAGACCTCACCGGCAGGCCTCTGGCAGACATCTCTTTTGCCGTGGCCTTTGACTGCCTATGTGACGCACACACCTTAGAGCGGGTCAAGTGGAGGACATCCGAACAGATCTACCCCATCTCCAAGAAGCTCCAGCGCTATGTTGAAGATAAGGAGTATAAGAGAATCGTCATGAAGACTTTTGAAGAGCATGCCTTTGCCATGGATTGGGAGAGGTTCGAACAGTTGAAGGCCCACGGGTTGATTGATGAGGTATAGATTCGGCGTCATCGGCCTTGGAAGGGTGGGGGGGGCCATGCTCACACTCCTCAAAGAAGCCGGCCATGTGCCGGTGTGGGCCGTATCCTCCAAAGCCCGTCATCAAGGCGTTCCTGTTCATACGAAGATCCCCGGCTCTCCGGAAGAGGTCCAGGTTGTTTTCATCGCAGTACCCGACAGTCACATCCGTAAGTTGGCCGAGCAGATCAAGGCAGCATGGGGGCAGTCATGCCAAGGGATTGCCTTCTTCCACTTCAGCGGACTTTTGACCTCGGATGAGCTTGCAGCCCTCTTACAGGCAGGGGCACAGACCGGCAGTCTCCACCCCCTCCAGTCCATTACCGATGCCGCCCAGGCCAGGAAGATCCTGAAAGGGAGCCTCTTCACCTTCGAGGGCACGCAGGAAGCCTTGAAGACCGCCCAAGACATCGTTGATTCTATCGGCGCAGTCATGAGGGTAATCTCCAGTGAGCAAAAAGTGCTCTATCACACCGCTGCCGTTGTGGCATCGAATTATCTTGTGGCGCTCATGGACCAGGCGTCCCAGATCATATCATCCGTGGGTATGGAGCTTGAGCACCTTATGCCTTTGGTGAAGGGCACGCTGTCAAACATCCGGAAGTATGGCACAGAAGCCTTGACCGGACCGATTGCCCGAGGTGATTGGGCCACGGTGCAGGCCCACATTACTGCCCTTGAAGATACATTTCCTGACCTTGTATCCTCCTACCGTGAACTCGGACGCTACACCGCCCGCATGGCATGGCAGCACTTCCCTGAAGATCTCCTCGATAAGGCCAAGCTCAAGGGTCTCGATGAACTTTGCAATACCTTGATCACAAAACGTACCCGGGGCATGAAGGTGATCTTCACCAACGGCTGTTTTGACATTATCCATGCAGGCCATGTCACCTACCTGGCCAAGGCTAGGGTATCTGGTGATTCCCTCGTGGTGGGGCTCAACTCCGATTCATCGGTGAGGAGGATTAAAGGGGAGGGACGGCCGGTCAACAATGAGGTCGCACGCGCAACCGTACTCTGCGCGCTCGAATGCGTGGATCATGTGGTCATCTTCGAAGAGGATACGCCGTACGGGCTTATCGAGCGCATAAGGCCGGATGTGCTGGTCAAGGGCGGCGACTGGGATGTAGACACAATCGTTGGGGCGGATATTGTCAGGTCTTCGGGAGGCCGTGTGCTCACCATCCCTTTTGAAGACGGCTACTCCACGACCTCCATAATCGATAGGATAAGACAGGAGTAATGCTTAATGAATATCCGAATTCTCAACGAATGTATGGGAATATTGAAGGTGTTCAAGGAGGATGTGTGCAGGACAGGAGGCGATGTTGTCATTGCCATTGAGAATATGGTCTGTTATAGCTCTAAGGATGGAAAGCGACTTTGAGAGACACCTTAAGGAGATCCTGGACAGCTCATCGTCGTATACCTCTCAGATCGGACAATATATCCTGGATTCCGGAGGAAAACGTCTACGGCCGAGGATCGTCGGGCTGGTGGCAAGTGCCATCGGCCTGCCGCCTTCCACCTTTATGCCTTTTGCCTATACCGTTGAGCTTATGCACACGGCAAGCCTTCTCCACGACGATGTTGTGGACGGCACAGAGATAAGGCGCTCCAGATCCACGGCAAATCAGGTCTTCGGCGACAAGCCGGCCCTTCTCGCGGGCGATTTCATCTCGGCATCAGCCATGGAGACCATGTGTACACTGGGAGACATACGCCTTGCCCTGAGCGTGGTACGGACCATAAAAAAGATGGCTGAAGGCGAGCTTAAGGAGCTTGAGCATTCACATTCTTTTCATGACAGCATGGAAGTGTACCTTCAGATTATCTATCTCAAGACCGCATCCCTCTTTGAACTCTGCAGCCTTGGCCCCGGCATTATTGCGGGTCTTTCAGAGAAGACTCTGGATGCGCTTGCTTCTTTCGGCAGGTTTATCGGCATGGGGTTCCAGATCGTGGATGATATCATCAATGTAAGCCCGGATGAAAGCGATAATAAAGACGCCTTTAACGACATACTGGAGGGTAAATCAACGCTCCCCCTGGTCATCCTGTTCAAGCAGCGGCCTGAAGTGCTCAGGGAGATAGCTTTACTACCGGGCCCTGAGGAGAAAAAGGGGTATATCGTATCCGAGCTGGGTACGGACATCTTGTGCAGAAGCAGGACAATTGCGCAGGAATATCTCGATAAATCACTGCAAATCCTGAAAGAGTCAGGCTACCTCACCGATGAGCTTTCGGATATTCCTCATCAGATTATCGCCCAGGTGAAGGCCCGCTTCTAGGGAAAGATCATTGTTGTGTTACCTTTTCTTTGTTCCTGAAATCTATTGATTTTTTGCTCCATAATCCCTACCTTAAGATCCATAAGCTTTTTAGGGGTATATTGTTGGAATATAAAGATTACTACAAGATCCTCGGCATAGAGCGTAATGCGAGCCAGGAAGAGATTAAAAAGAAATATCGCAAACTCGCACGGACCTGTCATCCCGACATGTGTAAAAATGATCCTACGGCAGAGAAGCGCTTCAAGGAGATCAACGAGGCCAATGAGGTCTTAGGAGACCCTGAGAAACGCCAGCGTTATGATGCCCTGGGAAACAACTGGCAGGAAGGCCAGTCCTTCAGGCCGCCTCCGGGTTTCGAAAACGTCTTCTCAGAGGACATGTTCTCTCCGAAAGGAGGCCGCACCGGAGGGAGGTCGTTCAGTTTCGAGTTCGGCCCTGGAGCCCGTGGCGGTGCGGGAAGAGGTGCATTCTCCGACTTTTTCGAGTCTCTCTTCGGCGACTCAGGGTTAGACCGGCAGTTCGAGCAGCATTCCCCTTCTCCAAAGGGGAGCGACCTGGAGTCGGAGATAACCATCTCGCTGCAGGATGCCCACAGGGGCGGCTCCAAGGAGATACTTTTGCAGGGGCCCGGCGGAGAAAAACGGCTGAATGTGAAAATACCCGAGAACGCCTATGACGGCATGAAGATCCGCCTGGCCGGTCAGGGCAACAGGGGACTTGGCGGATCGGGAGACCTGTATCTTAAGATCAAGGTTAATCTTGACCCCAGGTACAAACTGGAAGGTTCCGATATCGTCGTTGACATACCCGTGACTCCCTGGGATGCTGCCCTGGGGACCACCATCGAGGTGGAAACCCTGGATGGGAAACTCAGCCTTAAGATACCCCCGGCCGTGTCTTCGGGCCAGCGGTTGAGGATCAAGGGCAAGGGCCTGGCCCATAAGGGAGACCTATTTGCGCAAATCAGGATCGTCACACCCAAGCGCCTGAGCAGCGAGGAGAAAAGACTCTTCGCCGAGCTTAAAAAGGTCTCATCCTTCAAGGCAGAGTAAAAATGAGGGTTCTTCTCTCTGAAGCATACTTTTATAGTTTGCATCCTTTTCAGAGCCCATTGTTCTCACCACGAAGAGCCTAGCGCAGCATAGCCGCAACCAAAATGAGCTTGGGATCTGAGCAGACATGGAAGTCCTTCACCACGAAGAGCACGAAGGACACGAAGAAAGGAAACCTTTTAAAATAGTGGACCGGTTCAAAGAACCCCGATTGTCTGTTCTGCATTTCTTAGATCTTCTTCGTGCTCTTCGTGGTGATATATCCCTTTTGTGTGCTTTTTAATGATCCGAGTATGCTTTACTGTGATGAACCCAAAAGAGCCGGTACGGCCGCCTGAAGCGGCTCCTCAAAAACTCCGAATTATTCTTTCTTGAGTGTCATTGGTCGGTCTTTGATGCGATTTTCTTTTGCCGGCCCCTGAGTCTGAGAAGGTATATAGGTGTTTAGACCTTTCAGGACGAGATATGGCCGAATCTTATCAATCCTTTTCTTGCTGATGCCTTTGATCCTTGTCATATCATCGAGTGACTTGAACTGACCGTTTGCCAGCCGGTACGTCACAATGGCCGCTGCAGTCTTTTCTCCAATACCGGGCAGCATCATGAGCTCCTCTTTGGTTGCCGTATTTATGTTGATAACGCCTTGAGCGCAGTACAAGGGGATGTTCAGCGTAAACAGGGACAAGACGACACACCACACAACCCATCTGACCTTTACCATGGAAACATCCTTCCATAACAAAATTAAAGGAACATAATAGGGTTGAGCGCAGACAAGTCAAGGCATGCGAAAGGAAAACTTGAAAAGCCAAGAATAACAATATGGTAGATAAATTACAAAAATTACCTTCATTAATCTTTTCAATCTCGATAGCCGAATAGTGAAAATAGTATCTGTTACCATAAGGGAGATATCCATGAATAGAACACTGTTGAACTTACTCGCCAATGCACTCATATTCTCCATGATCCTTGCAGGGTGCGGTGGTGGTGGAGGCGGTGGTGGCAGCTCGGACAATAGTGGTAACGGCAGTGGGTCGAGCGGGACAGCACTGAGCCTGTTCACTGATAAGGTGAATGCATGCACCCCAAACATCAATGGAGGCAATTCAGCCGGGGCAACAACCAATTTGGATACCTGGCCTGCGTGGAATCCCGACTTAAGCGGAACAGTCCTGGGCAAACTCTTTGATCCGGCGAACGGCAAGCATGAATGCATATACAGCCAGGTCCAAATACTCGATTCTCATATCCAGCTGGTAAACCAGTTCTCGGATAAGTGGCTTACTTCGGGTGTATATACCCAAGGCAGCAGCACTGCTACGGTCGATACAACCGTCTCAACAGTAACTATCCCCTTTCTCGCCTTAAACTTAGGTACACTGGACCCCATGGACAGGCTTGTCACCCTGAGCGTGCCGGATCAAAATCTTACGATTCACATGGCCTTTTCACAAAATGGAAGCAATCAGACCATTGTGGAACAGTACACGATCGGGACAACTGAATCGGGTGTATTCCTCGCGCGTGTAATAGGAAATGATGTTGAGATATGGTGTGCAAGCATTACTGAAAGTACTGCGAGCAAGGTCCAGATCATGTGGGAGGGGAACACTGCTGAAAAATCCTTCAGCATAAGTGAGTGTACAAATGCATCATCAACACCAGATTCCAACTGGGAGGTCATGGGTGGCGGGGGCATCGCATCATCCACGAGCGAGATGGCCTTTATGGCGCGCAATGATCAGAACGATAATTCATCGGATTTTGGTACATACTATATCACCCCTACATTGAATGATCTAGAGAACGGTACCTTGCAGCCGATAATCAATTTCCTTGCACAAGCACCCGATCCGAATACAGACAGTGTAGAAGCATATATTACAGAAGGGAATGCCAGCTGTATCGGGTTCCTGGGCCGTGATCAATATCCGAATGCAATAAGCGATCTCGCCTGGAGCCAATAATCGGATCTGTTTCTTACCGGGCCGCACAGCTTAGCCCGGCGTTTACTTTGTTAGTTAAGTATATCTACCTGGCGAGGCCCGTTCTCGCCATGATCGTCTTTATGGTCCCATCTTTTTCCATGGACTCGTAGGCCTTGTTGAACTCCTTGGCCAGCCTTTCCGAGTCAGGCAGCTTTTTGGGAAAGATCACGAACAGCTCATGAATGGCGAGCGGCGGTTCGATTGCTTCAAGTTTACCCGCAGCCTCGGGTACCTTTGTCTTGATAAGATACTGGGCCACGAGTTTGTCTACCACGATGAGGTCCAGTTCACCCCTGGCGAGTTTATGCAGGTTCTCTTCGTCACTTTCAGCCTCGATCTTCTTCAGGTAGGCGGCATTGTCTAATTCATCAGTGTTGATATTACCCTTTACGACCCCGATCTTATAGGGAGTGAGGTCCTTCAAGGTCTTATAGGTTATGTTGGATGATGTGCGTTTGTAAAAAACCAGCAGACTGCTGGAGAAGACGTATGAATAGACAAAGTCCTGTGCCCGCTCTTTAGAATAATACTCCGGGAATACCGCATCATAGTTACCCTTGGCGGCATCCGCGATGGCCTTGTCCCTTGGCATGAACTCGATCGTCACCTGGTGCCCGGCACGTTTGAATGCCTCGGTGATGATCTCCGAATCGAAGCCGTAGTTCGTCAGTGTTTGACCCACATAGGGTTCCCGGTCGAGAGCAGCTATTTTCAGGTTCTCAGCCTGAGAAACAGCCGCCATGAAGATGAATGCCAGCCCCACCAAGACAACAAACCTTCTCATACATTTCTCCTTTCCATGATGATATTCCCTTCTCATGGCACTTGGTGTATACAATAGTGTCTTGGAAGGAAGGATCAACCCCATGATGTTTAAAAGTGTTTCTGATGTTCAGGACAAATTGCAGGACGTCGGTTATATTACCTCAAGGGAGATTGCAACCGTGGTGTTCCTCGCCTCAGCCACGCAAAAGCCCATCCTCGTGGAAGGGCCTGCAGGCGTGGGAAAGACGGAGCTGGCAAAGGCCGTGTCCCGGGCGTTTGACTGTGAGCTTATCCGGCTCCAATGTTATGAAGGCCTGGATGAGGCAAAGGCCCTCTATGAGTGGGAATATGCCAAGCAACTCCTGTACACCCAGATGGTGAAAGAAAAGATCAGCGATGTCATTGTAGGGGCAAAGACACTTTCCGATGCGGTTGACAGGATCGCCGATCAGGAGGACGCCTTTTTTTCCGAGCGGTTCATTCAGCCGAGGCCGCTTCTGAAGGCTATTACATCGGATCAACCGGTGGTCTTGCTCATCGATGAGGTGGACAAGTCCGATCCGGAGTTCGAGGCCTTTTTGCTTGAGCTCTTAAGCGACTTCCAGGTCTCCATCCCTGAAATCGGGACACAGAAGGCCAAGAACATCCCCTTTGTGGTGCTCACCTCCAATAACTACCGTGACATGAGCGATGCCCTGAAGCGCCGCTGCATCCATATCTATATCGATTATCCGGATCGTGAGCTGGAGATGCGCGTTGTCACCATCAAGATCCCGGGGATCTCGGATAGGCTAGCCGGACAGGTGGTCGATGCCGTGCGCAACATCCGCAACGTCGATCTGAAGAAGAAGCCGTGCATATCTGAGACCATTGACTGGGCACGTTCGCTCATTGCCTTGAACGTGGAGGATCTCACACCCGATGTCCTCCTTGAGACGCTCAACATGCTGTGCAAGTACCGCTCCGATTCCCAGGCCGTGAGGTTGAAGGCACAGGAGATCGTAATAGGCCATTCTTAAATGATCAGCCCCATCCTGAAGTTCGTGGAGTGCTGCAGGGCAGCCGGATACCGGATCTCCACCGCAGAGGTCATTGACTGCATCGAACAGCTTGAACTCGTCGATGTACTCGATGAGGTGGAATTCAGGGCGGCCCTCCGGGCGAACTTTGCCAAGAGCAGGCGTGACCAGGCACACTTCGACCGCCTTTATCACCTCTTTTTCCATGAGCTGCGGGGCGACCTTTCCGAAGAAGAGGGAATCGCACAAAAGGCCGGCCAGGTCATCGAAGCCTTAAGAGAGCAATTAAACGGCGACCGGTCACACAATGCAGTTATTGAGTTTCTCTCGGGCGACCCCCTCATGTTCCTGGAGATGATGCGACAGATCCAAACGGAGAGCGATACATCAAGCTTCGGCATGAAATTCAATCTTGGTCCGTTGGCGAGCAGGCTCAAGGTCATGGTAACGCTGAATAGGGTCCAGGAAGAGATCGATCAGTTTCTTCAGCGCAATCCGTTTCAGATCAATTCATCTATGCGCAGTGATCTGGCCAGATATTTCTCTGAATACCTCCAGAGCGCCTATGCCCTGCTGCTCAAAGAGCCAAGACCTTACACCGATGACCAGCGGGGTTTCAAGACCCATGAGAAGCATCTCCTGGAGCTGGGTGAAAGGCCCTTCGCCTCTCTTACCGCCAGAGAGATCGAAGACGTGCGGGAGGTTCTGGACAAACTTGTCCGAAAGCTTAAGGACATCATCTCGCGCCGGTATGCAACCAACCGCCGGGGTGTCCTGGATGTGAAAAAGACCCTGCGCAGGGCTGCCCGGTATCAGGGTGTCCCCGTGGAGATCGTGTTTAAGAACCGTCCGCCCAAGAAGGCCAAGATCGTTACCCTATGTGACATATCTTCTTCTGTGTGGTCTGCGGCCCGGTTTATGCTCAATGTTTTGTATTCTCTCAATGAATGCTTTGAAAAGGTGAACAGTTTTGTCTTTGTCTCCGGGGTAAAGGAAGTAACGGATATCTTCGACGATAACGAGCCCAACCATGCCATTGAGATGATCCTGAAGGATCTTGATTTCAATTATTATGTATCTACGGATTACGGCGAGACCTTCAGACAGTTTAGAAATGACCATATGGACGTCCTTACCAAACGGACGACGCTTATCATCATGGGGGATGCCCGGACAAACTACCTCCATCCGGAAGACAGGATTTTAGGAGAGATGCGTGAGCGGTGCAGGAGGGTCATCTGGCTCAACCCGGAGCCCATGAGCAGCTGGAATACCGGGGACAGCGAGATGTACGCCTATAAGCAGTATTGTCACGAGTTGAGACCGTGCAGAAACCTTAACCAGCTCATCGAGTTCATAGAGGAGCTCATGCTCTGATGCCCATGGGGTGCACTCTGAGAGATGAACTAGATAATCTGAGGCAACTGGCACAAGATTTTGCGGCACAAAACATTGCCGTGCGCTCCGAGCTCTCTTCGAACACTGAATTCCCCATGGATCTCTGGCATTCCCTGGGAAGCTCGGGCCTGCTCGGTATCAGTACACCCAAGGATTTTGGGGGGCAGGGATTAGGCTATAGAGGAATTCTCATAGCGGGCAGGGCACTTGCAAGACACGGATTATGCCTGGGGATTACCCTCTCCTGGCTCATGCACCAGATCACGGCCCGATTCTTCCTGGGTTCTTTTACTTCTGAGGGCCAAAGGCATAAGCTCCTTCCGGGCATAGCGACAGGCGCCATCACTGTAAGCATTGCCATCTCCGAGCCGGGGGTCGGCGGACACCCCAAACACCTAAGGACCACAGCAGAGAAAACCGGTTCCGGTTATCTTATCACGGGTGAGAAGACATTTCTTACGAACGGACCCATTGCCGATATTTTCATAGTTTTTGCCATAAGCGCTCAGGAAGGCGGGAGGAAACGTTACAGTGCCTTTATGGTAACCAAAGATAACCCGGGGCTCCGGCTGACCGAGCCGTCGGATCTCGGCTTCTTGCGGCCGTGTCCTCATGGCGGCATCATCCTGAATGGATGCATTGTGTCCTCGGCAGATATGATCGGGAACCCGGGCGAAGCATATGAGGATATGGCGCTCCCCTTCCGGGAGATCGAAGACATCATGATGATGGGGCCCATCCTCGGTGCCCAGGAGGCCAGGCTTGACGGGATCGTATCAGCCATGCATGGGGCGGTCGTTATCCCTGCTGAGGATATTGCCTTCCGGCTTGGTGGAATAAGCAGCATATTAAACGCCCTTGATGTCATAGCACTTCATGCCTGCACAAGACTTGAGGACAAAGATAATCCGAAAGAACTCCTCAAATTGATACTCGCATATAGGCGCCTTAACGCTCAGATACATCAGGAACTTGAAGAGGTTGCTTCGTTATCAAGGATAATCCCATCCGGGGCATATCAGGTACTCACCCATGATCTTGACCATATCGGGCGGTTTGCAGGGCGGGTCAGTAAGCTCAAGCAGATAAGGCTTGGCGAGGCGCTCATTGAGAATAAATCCCATTAATTTAAGGATATATTGAAGATCACTGTTCACGGAACACGACAAAGTTAGAGTGGCAGGCACCTGATGCCGATGGCCTTTTCCACATGGCCGATGGCATGGAAGACAGCCTGAGGTACCTTGATCGGTATGCCCATGAGCTTCCAGCAGATGAATTCGATGACGATCCCTGCTTCTGCCACAGTATCCATATAGGCGAATTCCGTAGTGTTGGGGAATGCCTTGAGCGTGCCTCTGATCCAGGTGGGATAACCGTCTTTTTCCAACCGGGCTGCCCAGCCGTCTACATCCTTTACCAGGAAGCCCAGATGCTGCACCACCATCCGGCAGTCCTGGTCGACGCATGCCTTGTAGAAATTTGAGCCGACACCGGGTTCCAGGAGTTCAACCTCAAAGCCCTTGTGGTAGGCGATGCCCATCTTGCCCTTAAACTGTCCCAAATGCCTGCGCTCGTTCCAGAAGACAGGGCTGCCCGAGGCGATGAAGAACGGGCCTATGCCCTTTGCCTCCAGCTCTGCTGCTGCAGCCTCCACGTCAGGTACGACGATGCCGAGCTGGTGTATCGGGGGAAGTTCGTATCTGTCCCTGAAATCCTTGGCGAGGCGAGAAACCGCCAGAGTGAAATTGTCGGCCTCGAGCAGGTCGTTGAAAAATACCATGGTGTTCCTCCTCACAAGAGTGATTAGTGATGAGTGATCAGTTACCAAAGATCAGTTAAGACCAAGACCCTTAGACGCGGATACCTCTGATCAATGATCACTCATCTTATTTCGCCGGCTCGTGCGCCTTCCTGCCATAGACCTTCTCATAGGCCATGCAGAACGGGCAGAATCTGCCTTCGATGGTCTTGACAAAGGAGTAGAGCATGCCTTTCTGATTCTTCCGTGCAGTCTTGCACACAGGGCAGATGGTGCACACAAAGGCCAGAGATCTGGTGAGTGCGCTTTTCGATTGCATCTTAAATATCACCCCCCCACTAAGAATTAATCCACGTTCTCTTGAAAATAGTCGAGAAAAAAATTAAAAAATATCTTCCCGGATTCGATGGATGGTCCGTGTTTTATTATTTCATCAACATGATAATTGTGTGATTCCAACAGATCTCTGTCTTCTAGAAAAAATTCATTCCCTTTTTTTCTATCATATTCAGGATGAAACTGGGTACCGAAAAGACGGAGTTCAGTATTAACATATGCCTGGATTCGGGTGTGGGAATTGGTGGCAATGATGTGCGAACCTTTGGGTAGTTCAATCACCTCATCCAAATGGTGTTGCCATAGTGTTTCAGTCTTTGATACGCCAGCAATTCTTAAAGTATTATTTATAAAAGAGACCTTACACCACCCTGCTTCGAGTCCCTGTGATGATTTCCTGACTGCGTGAGGCCCCAAGAGGGCACGGCATATAAGTTGGTGTCCGTAACAGATTCCCATTTGAGGGATTTGTTTGTCTTTTAGGCTTTGGATATAATTTAGAGCTTTTTGAGTGAATGGCGCGGTCTTGGTAACAGAAAGCTCTGATCCGCTGTGAATTACATAGGTATAATCTCTTTCAATAAGCTGATCCGGGAACGATTCCGCAGAATCAATAAAAAGTGAGGTAGCCTCTGAGTCTTTCGGCAACCATCGTCTTATCAACGTTGCTTCGCTTCTCCTTGCTGAATAGTCGAGTATCAATATTTTTTTATAGCCCATATCTTGTGTATCGCAGCTACTTCACCTTGAGCAGTTTGTGATCCAGGAGATAGTTGTAGGCGGTAAGCGCTGCCTTTGCCCCTGCCCCTGCAGCCACCACGATCTGTTTCTCCGTCTCGTCGGTGACGTCTCCTGCGGCAAAGAAGCCCGGCACCGAGGTTGACTGATCACGTTTGACCTCGATCTCTCCCTGGTCATTGAGCTTCACCAGGTCCTTGACCGGAGATGAGTTGGGGAGAAGCCCGATCTCAAGAAAGACACCGTCCACGTTCAGGTCAAGCCGGTCGGTCCCTTTCACCGGCTCAAGGCGGACACCTGCAAGCCTCTCCTTGCCGAGGTACTCCACGACCCGCATGCCGCTGTGGAGGGTAACATGCCGGGCCTTCATCACCTCCTCGAAGAGTACCGGGTCAGCCTGAAAGTCCTTCAGGACATTGACGATATGGATCTCCTTTGCATAGCTGATCAGGTCCCTGGCAGCCGTGAACGCCGAGTTCCCCCCGCCGATGACCGCCACACGCCTGTCCCGGTACAGAGGGGCATCGCATGTTGCACAAAAGGCGATGCCCCGGCCGAGAAACCGGCCTTCACCGGGAACCCCCAACGTCCTATACTCCTTGCCGGCGCAATAGATCACGGACTTTGCCCTGTATGTCAGACCGGAAACCGTATTGACCTCGAACATGACGTCTTTTTTCCCGACGGATGCCACCTTCATATCCATCTGCTCGGCAATGGCGTAGCGCTCGGCATGGACCCGGAATATTGCCGTGAGTTCTTTGCCGCTTATGTTGGGGATGCCGAGCCAGTTCTCTATGCTTGCCGTATTGGTGATTTGCCCGCCGAAGGACTCTCCGATCAGGGCTACTTCAAGGTTCTTGCGGGTTGCATAGATGGCGGCTGTGAGGGCCGCCGGGCCGGCACCGATGATGATGACATCGTAGATATGATCCGTTTTCGCCGGAAGTACAAAGCGCTGGCCGGCCGCCTCGCGCATCTGGGCATCGATCTGCTCATATTCTTTGGGTTTCACCACCTTCAGGATCTCCAGGATCGCCTGGGGGGCCGGCAGGGCACCTTCGAAGGATGCACCTTCGTTGATGACGGTCTTGGGCACGCCGCTCACCTCATAACGCTGCACCAATTGGGGAAACTGGGAGGACTCGATCATGTCCGCCTTGATATGCTCATTGGCGATGGCCATCTGGTGGGCGAGGTGTACCATATGGGGGCAATAGGGGCAGGTGAGCGTCACCATAACCTCCAGGTGCACCGGCATATCGATGAGTTCAAGGAGATGCAGGGTCTCGGGCGCCAGCCCCGATTTTCCGGCGGATACCATGAGGATAGCCTCGATAAGAGAACTGAATTCATAACCCATGGTCATGCCGTAGAAGCGGATACCATAATCTTTTTCACCGATGACGACGGTTGCCGGTACCTTGTTGATCCCATAGCCGCGTGCAACATCGGCATCGACAAGGAGATCCCGGATCTCGAAAATGATCTTGTCCGACAGCACTTCGAGCTCTTTGAGCAGGCTCTCCTGCTCCCTGCACGCTACGCAGGCGTGCTCCTGGGTGAAGAACACGAGCCGGACCGGTGCCTTGAGTTGTTTTAAGACCGGCAGGAGCTCTTTCTTGGTCTTGGCATCAATAAGATCCGACATTGCTTCCTCCTCAAGTGATGAATGCATGCGGGCATAAGAATTCTTCTATGTATTCTAATAACAGATGTGCATGATTGCAACGGGTTGATTAAGGCTCTTTAACCGCCGCGTTGATCTTTGTCACAATGAATGCCTTCTCAAGGTCTGCCGGTCTCATCTCCACCATGAAGCCCCTCTTCCCGCCGTTAATGAAGATACGATCCAGCTCGAATATGGTGGACTGAGCATAAACGGGTAGTCCGGCACGTGTTCCGAAGGGACTGATGCCCCCCACCAGGTAACCGGTGAACCTCTGGGCATCGTTCTCCTCGCAGGGACTCACACGCTTCACTCCGAGCTCCCGTGCAAGCTGCTTGACGGACACCTCGCAATCGCCGTGCATGAGCACGATCAACGGCTTCTTATCATCAGGTTCCATGATGAGGGTCTTGATCACCTGGTTCTCGGGGATGAGAAAATATTCAGAAACATGATGTGTCCCCCCATGCTCTATAAAGGGATAGAGGTGGGGGGTAAATGCGATCTTCTTGTCCCGCAGCATGCGGATTGCCTGGGTAATGGGATAATCAGGCCTTGGCATTACCCTTCAAGAGCCTTTAGTGTGTTTTCACCTGCACATAGGTGCTCTGCCCGCTCCTGTGGTCCAAGGCCAGCAGCACCGAGTCCTGATCGGGCTGGAGGACGCTCACCATCCCTGCAAAATCCTCCGGGCTGTGTATTGCCTGGCCGTCCATCTCGAGAATGACGTCTCCCACCTCGAACCCTGCTTCCGCCATGGGGCCTTTCGGGTCAAGCCATTTCACAACCACCCCTGAATCAATCCCATAGTTGTCCGATTCTTGAGTTTTAACGGGCCGTACCTCAACGCCTAGTCGGTCCTTAACAATTGAAGAGAGGTATTTCAGGGATTCGTCCATGTCCCCGACCACAAGCTCGATGTTCTTTTCATTGCCGTCCCTGAGAACGACAACCTGAATCCCGGTGCCGATAGGTGTTGCGGCCACCCGGTTTCTCAGTGATCCGGGATCATTCACATCTTTTCCGCCTGCTTTTATCACGATGTCGTCCTTCTTCAAGCCCGCCTTGTCCGCAGGTCCCCCCTTAACCACATCCACAACCAATGCACCTCGAGGCGCCTCCATTTTGAGGGACTTTGCCTTTTCCGGCTCCAGCTCCTGGATGGTAACGCCTATCCAACCCCTCTTGACCTTGCCGTAGGCAATTAAAGTCTTGGAGATGGAGATAGCGAAGTTGCTGGGGATGGCGAAGCCGATCCCTTCTGAGCCACCGGACTCGGAGGCTATCACCGAGTTGATCCCGATGACTTCACCCTTGAGGTTGATGAGCGGTCCGCCGCTGTTGCCGGGGTTGATGGCGGCATCGGTCTGGAGAAAGTCCTGATATGAGCTCGGATCTGTAATACCCTGGCGGTGTTTGGCGCTGATAATGCCGGCGGTCACGGTCTGATCCAGCCCCCTGGGATGGCCTATGGCCACTACCCATTCCCCCACCTCCACCTTGTCGGAATCACCGAATGTAACAAAGGGGAGTTTTGAGTCGGGATTGATCTTGATCACGGCAAGGTCCGTCTTCGGGTCTTTCCCGACTATGCGGGCTTCATACTGTTTGGCGTTGGAGAGTATGACCTTTATATTCGTAGCCTCATCCACGACATGATTGTTCGTAAGGATGTCACCCGTCTCATCAATGAGAATGCCGGTTCCAAGCCCTTTGAGTTCACGTTTGAATTTTTTCGGTGCCTGGGGCTTGTCGGAGAACGGGGATTGCGGGATTTCGAGAAATGGAGAGAAAGGGACGATCTGCTGCTGCGTCACCTCGATATGCACAACTGCCGGGATGGTGGCCTTGGCGATTTGTGTGAAGATGAATCTGAGGTCAGTGCTGAATTGCGATTTTTGTGTTCCCTCCTGGTTCGGATCAACTGCGTTCGCTGCTCCTTGCATTATGGTGAGGCAGGAGATGATGACAATCATTGTGGTGAAAAGGATCCTACGGTATTTCCCCATGGATAAATCCTCCGATTCTTATGAGCGTACACTTTTCATGCACGTTACTGTCCGACTTTAAGCACTAATCATAGCATCGGGGCGTGCAAATGCAAGGGTGATTCTACGAAATAAACCTGAGCCCCATGCACCGGCAAAATGATGATAAATCAATCCCCCGGGCTCAACCTTTCGAACACTGCTGTAATGCGACCTCGATCTCTTTCTTGAGTTCACCTTTGCCCTGCAAAAGGAATGTTTCGAGTGCCTTGCAGGCATCCTTTCCGCCGATCCGGCCCAAGGCCCAGGCGATCATGGCGAGCACGTTGAAGTCTTCGTTCTCCCCATAGGCACGCACGAGGTCGGTCACATATCCGGGGTCCAGGCTGTTGCCCATGGCGCGGGCGATATTCATCTTCCAGCGCCATAGGTCTTCCGGCCCTTGGTAGAACATGTGGGGGTAGACCTTTGAGGTGAAATAACCGAGGTCCATGTGCAGCAGCTTCCTCAAGTCGAAATCATCGGCAATGGCCTCTACCTTCTTGTTCATGGGACGCTCAAGGCCGAGCCACGGGGCATTGCGGGGACAGACATTCTGGCACCGGTCGCACCCGTAGACCCACATGCCCATGGGCTCCCTGAGATCTCTTGGGGTGAGGCCGTCACCGAAGTAGCTCAGATAGGATATACACCTGCGAGGGTCGATCTTGCGGGGGCCCTTCAGGGCGCCCGTGGGGCAGGCGGAAATACAGGCGTTCCTGCACCAGTCCGGGCAGGCCACCTCATAGCTGGGGGTATCAGGCGCGAAACCGCGGTCAACCACCAGGGCAACGGGCAGTACCCATGAGCCCATGAGCGCCGCCTTTCTGGAGTAGAACAGGGTGTTCTTGCCGAATGTCCCGAGGCCCGCCCTTGCTGCAGCCACGCGGTGGGGGAGGTGAAAGGGGACCTTGCTGTCGATCCCGTCCTGCGAAAGGAAAGACCTGAAGGCCTTGATTCTTATTGCAAGCCCGTCCTTGGTGACCCGGTCGTCGTCTAGGTAGCAGCGCCCGAAATGGCGCTCCATCCGCGAAGGGAAGGCCTCCCTGAAATAAGATTCTATCAGGACAATGATGGATGCCGCATCGGTAAGGATATTTTTCGGGTCGGTGCCGGCTATGAGATCGAGCCCCATTCTTCCCACCCACCCGTACTCCTCCTGCCACTCCAGAAGCAGTCCTTTCTGCGTGTCGAAGGGTTCTGCCGTGGTGAATCCGATATCCGCAAAACCCAGCGCAAGGGCCTTGTTTATCACGTCACTCCTGCTGAGCATGGCTTACCTCCCTCGTTCGTGTTGGCTGGCTGTGCATATTATCATCAAAGGGTGATCAGTGACCAGTGATGAGATAAGAGTGACTCGTGACTGCTGTAGGAGCGGCTTTAGCCGCGACATCCCAGAACGGGTCGCGCCTGAAGGCGCTCCTACATCTCAATAATATGTCTGTTGTAGGAGCGGCTTTAGCCGCGATTGTAGATCGCAGGTCGGGGTGAGCGATAGCGAACCCCGACATGATTATAGGGGCAGGCCTTGTGCCGTCCTTTTATGGTGTGCCATTATTCTCTTGGCAACTTCTTGGGTAGCGCCTTCAATGCCTTGATGTACCTGGCCTCATTGAAGGGCCTGTTGGCCTTGAGCATATCATTCATCTCGTTGACCAACACAAAGGCAATCAATCGCATTGCCTCATGGTGTGTATGACCTTCACCCACCAGCCTGTCATACGTCAATTTTGTCTCTTTGGGATTGTCATTGTCGATCTGGTTCTGAATGGCTTCAAACAGCGCCTCTTTCACATTCATCTTATTTTCATTATCCATGTTCTTCTCCAAAATCCGTTGCTTCACGCCGGCAACGAGCCGATGTGTCTTCTCCTGATCACAAATCCTAAATAACCTACGAGTGCAAAACATGCACCGGCCCAGAAGGTTGCGCGAGGGCCGATTATATCCCAGAGCAAACCTGCCAGAATACTCGAAACCAGCATGGCGATGCCTGTTGCAAGGCTGAAGATGCCGAAGGCGCTGCCGCGTATATTCTCAGGTGAGGTGTCGGCCACGAGTGCCGAGAAGATCCCCTGGGTCAGGCCGTTGTGCAGTCCCCAGAGTGCTGCACCGAGTGCCACGAGGGCATAGCTTGAGGACAACGCGAATACCACATCAGCGGCAACGAGCACAAGGCAGCCGGCAGAGAGCATCCCCATTCTGCCGAGCTTGTCTGAGAGTACTCCCACGGGGTATGCAGAGAATGTGTAGACCACATTCATCAGGACCATGAAAAAGGGCACAAGCGATGCCTGCACGCCGACCCCCTGTGCACGCAGGAGGATGAATGCCTCGCTGAAACGCGCCAGGGTGAAGATGCTGCCGAAGGCAACGATGAACCAGAACGCATGTCCGAGCATCTTCACGTCGGCAAACCGGATAGGCCGGCCCTTTTCTTCTCCCTGCTTGTGCACGGGCTCCTCGACGCCAAGGACAAGAAAGGTCACGGCAACGATGCCCGGCAGTACGGCGACCCAGAATACGGTCCGGAAGCTGTTTGAGGTAGCGAACATCAAAACACTGGCCAATGCAGGACCGATGAAGGCGCCTGCAGTATCCATGGATTGCCTGAGCCCGAAGGCGGCCCCGCGCTGCTCGGCAGTAGTGATGTCGGCGATGAGCGCGTCCCGCGGTGCCCCGCGGATGCCCTTGCCGATCCGGTCGAGGAAGCGTGCGGTTAAGATGATCCCGACACCGTTCGCCATTGCAAAGAGCGGCTTGGTAAGGGTGGCCATGCCATAGCCGATGACCGCGAGCACCTTTCTCTTGCCGAGCCGGTCGCTCAAGAACCCGGAGAACACTTTTGTGATAAGCGCCGTCGATTCGGCGATACCCTCGATGATACCGAGCGACAGGGCGGATGCGCCCAGACCCACTACCAGGAATATGGGCAGCAGGCTGTGGATCATCTCGGATGAGATGTCCATGAACAGGCTCACAAGCCCCAGCATCCAGACTGAGCGGGGGATACCCCGGAATGCGATCATGCGCTTCATGGAAAAATGCCTACCTTATTTTTTCTCTCCATAATCTTTTTCTTATAACTCTCACTGATCACTTAAAATCGGCCAGGTCGCCGGATAGGGGGCTTCAATCTCGACCCATGTCATCAGCGTGGGGTGTTTGAATTCCATCTTCCTGTGGTGCAGTGCGATACTGTCCATGTACGGCCACTTCTTTCCGCCGTAGTGCGTATCACCCAGTACCGGGCATCCGGATGCAGCAAGCTGGGCCCTGATCTGGTGGTAGCGGCCTGTCTCAAGAATGATCTCCACCAGAGACATGCCATTTCGTTGCTCGACAATGCGATAGGTCAGCAGTGCCATACGGGCCCCGGGCTCTTGAGATGATGCGATCACCGATCTCATACGCGAGTGCCTCAGGTGGTGCATCAGGACCCCGTGAGGCCCCGGCAGCTCATTGGTAATGACAGCATGGTAGACCTTGATAATGCCTTTTTCACGCATCTGATCGTTCATCCTGTTCAAGGCCTTGCTGGTTCGGGCAAAGAGCACCACGCCGCTTACGGGCTTGTCGAGCCGGTGCACGGCATGGAGAAAAACCTCGCCGGGCTTGTCTTTGGACTGTTTGATCCATGCCTTGGCCTGCTCCTCCAGGCAGTCGCCCGTCTTTCCCGACGGTTGGGTGAGCAGGCCCGAGGGCTTGTTGAGGGCCAGAAGGTGGTTGTCTTCGTGAAGGATCTCGATGGCAGACATGGCCGGGTTCCATCACCTCTTTTTAAGAAGATATCGTCTCAGAGACCCACCGGCAATATGTCCCGCTGGGCACAGGCAGAACCACGGATTTGCCTTCCAGCAGCATCTCACCGCTTTCGTACTGTGATGCGACCTTTGGGGGCATGGTGCTTAAAAGGATGTTCTGTAGCACCCGCGGGGTGCATGTGGGGGTATGGGATGTCGCCAGGAGGAACAAGGGCAAGTCCGATAACAGGGACCAGCACTTTTTCACTGTTGCGATCAGCTCATCTTCGATCTTGTAGACCTCTTCGTTCTTGCCGTGGCCGTAGGTGGGCGGGTCCAGGATCACTGCGTCATAGCGCCTTTCCCTCCTGATCTCCCGGTCGAGGAACTTGTTCACATCGTCCACGATCCAGCGGATGGGGGCATCGGTCAGGTTGTTCAGCTCCGCGTTCTCTCTCGCCCAGCTCACCATACCCTTGGATGCATCCAAATGGCAGACCTGGGCTCCGCAGCGGGCTGCTGCAAGGGTGGCCCCGCCCGAGTAGGCGAAGAGATTGAGCACCGAGACCTGGGTGCGGCCCATGATGTTTGACTGCGTGAGGATAGAGTTTATCCATTTCCAGAGCCCCTGCTGCTCGGGGAAGATGCCCAGGTGGCCGAAGTCGGTCCTGGCGAGCCTGAAGTGAAGCCCATCCATGGTTATGCGCCACGACTCGGGCATCCGGGTGCGCTGCTGCCAGCCTTTTCCCGGCTTGCGCTCGTAGGAGGCATCGGCATCATCCCATAACTCATTATCTTTCTGTGGGGCCCAGATGGCCTGGGCGCAGGGCCTGATCAAGGTGTAGCGGCCGAAGCGTTCGAGCTTTCTGCCGTTCCCGCTGTCTATGAGCTCGTAATCGTATGAATGGGATGGTTTATTTTTCATGATCTTTCCAGGATAGTTAGCATCTCTGCGATGGGCAAGTACATACTAATTGTTGTCTCTTTAAACCAAAATCAGATGTCATTCCCACGAAAGCGGGAATCCAGGTATTCTCTTGATTGAACATGTACGGTTACCCGCTCCTGAAGATCAAACCTCATTATTCTATTATGTTCATTTCTTTGCTTGCCCAAAGAAATGAACCAAAGAAAGGGCACCCGGTACAGTCTATAGACATAGGTGACACTTTCGTAAAGAGACATGGGTAACACTTTTTTTGGGGTATGAGTGCCTTGAA
>JBEKDT010000026.1:0-29668 GCA_050014195.1 Desulfomonilia bacterium
AAGATTGATTTGGAATATCAGTGTGTTGCATGATAACCATAGCAGATATTCTCTAAATCTCCAATGAGAAAATGCTCTTTTACTCAATTATTTCAACTAACTATACTTTCCGGATGGGCACTAGTTATATTAGTATTTTGGGGATCGACTGGCTCAACAAACCAAAATGATCGTGGGGTTAGAGTTGCACCTTGGTAAAATTTTGGATGATATGGAGAAAAATCAACATTTTCTTGTATCATATTGTGAGTCAATAGATCCTTTGTTAAAGATTGTTCTGCTTCAGAAAGACAAATGTTTCGTTTGCCTTTGAAATCTGCAAAATAGCGCGTGATGGGTATTTCAGATATTTGTAAATTTGCATTACGTCGAACTACAACACAGCATGGAACATTAAAAAGAGGCTTAACACTTTCGAAATCGAGCAACTCGGTGAATCCTTGTGATTGAAAGCGCAGATGTTGCTTTGCAGGGAGTATTGTTGTCTTGGGCATTACAAAAGCAATTGTACCATCAGTCTTAAGAAAATCTCTTTGGCAATGATCATAAAATAATGTTGAGGTATCCATTCTTGTGAATAATTTCCTGTCAGAAGGTAACAGAAGTCCATGTGCAAAAACCAATTCTTTTATACGTGCTTTGTAAGCATCATTGTTGACAAATGCATAAGCAAGCCATGGCGGATTCCCAACAATAAAATCAACCTTGTCTAAACGCAGATAGGAAGGTCTATAAGCGTTTTTTAAAATATAAGCCCAGATAGTATTTTTTCCTTCCTTTTCTAGATTTAAAAATAAAGTAAAATTATGTGACCAGAAAGTGATTTCATCATTAGAGAGTTCTTTCTTAAGAGATGTTTTAAAACCTTTTCTTGCAATAATTTCTTTTTCTTTTTCTTTTGACCCTCGTTTTGCAAAATCACTAAGCATGTCAATAATAGCGTCTGTAGCTTTTGCGCCTCGGTTAAGAGTTGTGTAGGGAATTAGAAAAGCTTCCTTCTTTTTCGTCACATGTATTGCAAGGCAATTCTTGCGACTATCTTCTCCTGTCATTAGTGTATCAGCCATATATACCTGTAAGTGTATATCCCCCTTGTAAGATAGTATCTCATCTCTTAGACTTAGAAGTAAATTGGCTTTTGCCATGAGAACAGCTACTGGATGAACATCAATACCGATTATAGAATCAACAACTGCCTGAACATGATCTTCTTTTTTTAATCTTGAGTTTAGTTTGAGGCGTTTTGCTGCAGCATATAAAAATGTCCCTGATCCACAAGATGGGTCAAGTAAACGACCTTCTGTGTAATTAATTTTATCTAGGATTAATTCTGCTAGCCAGTCTGGAGTATAATACTCACCTAATTCGTGTCTTGATGCAGGATCAACTAGTTTCTGATAAAGCTCTTTTAGTATATCCTCATTTAGTGTTTTAAAGTTGTAGATAGCAAGACACCTAAATAGATTTTCAACATCATTAACAATTTTATCTTCTATTGTAGTATCTAGTGGCCAAGAAAAGAAATCAGGTTCCGCCAAATTACTAAAACGATTTTGTTTAAAAAAAGCGCCATCGATTATACCTTTACACATAGCATGATCACGAATTTTTTTAGGGAAAAGAGTTAAAGCTACAATAGCTCTTGAAAGCATCGCAAGATATGTATGTGTGATAAATAAGTGCTGATCCCCAATTTCACTTCCATAAACCTTAGATAACAATGAATTCCACTCACTGTACTTCACTTTAACAGCGCTATTATTCTTAACAACATTAAACGCTTCTGTTAACGATCTTCGCAATGCATTATAAGTTGTACTAGTTAAGCCAAACCGACCAATTATATCAGATGATGAAGGAGTTAGGCTTCTTGAAGTATAGAACAATTCATCCAATTGAAGAAAAGTTGAAAGGGGGTTATCCGGATCAATCCTAAATTGGCGAATTAAATAAACTGAGTTATCTTCATAAATGTAAATTTCAAAATTAATTCCATCAGTAACTATTCCAACATAATTGTTGGGCTCTGACTGTGATTCAAAATATTTTATCAATTCATCTTTTGCTTTATTTCTCTCATGTTCAAGATCTGTCTTAACTTCAATAATTAGATGCCTAAAAAAAGCATCTATACGGCCTCTGATTTCATGGACTTTTATTTTATGTTCCAATTCGAATTCGACAGGATCAAGGCTTAACCCTCTACGGAAAAAATCTATAAGTAAGTTTCTGCGTTGATCATGGTGTTTATTGTATTTAATCGCATCTACTATCTGCTCATAATATGAATATAAAATATCTTCAAAGGAATCAGAATAAGGCTTTAACGTCTTTTGAGATAAAGATTTGCTATTTTTCATTCAAAGACCTCATCAGGAAATCATCCTTTTAAATATGATAAAATATGCTAAATTCATTTTTTCCTGAATTTCATTCTACCTTACTTTCAAGATAACACCATACTTTTTTAGCCCAAGTGAAAAGATACTCACCACGAGTAACAAATTGTCCTTCAGTCTAATCATAGATATCTTAAAAAACGAGAGATTTGCGTTCAGACTTTGACTAATCACCTTCCGGCTATCACCCTCGCTAACCGTAGATTACTTCGATTTAGCAGTAAGCCAGGCAAATGCATAAAAGAGGACCTGACCGATTCGTCTAACCAGAGGATACAGCAGACGGCTAATAACTGCTGTGACACGCTCTATTAACATTAAAAGTATAGATCTCGTGCCATACCTCACGCTCTGATATGAAGTGATAGGCTTTCTATATTTCAACTCAAAATCTTCAGTTTCCTGATATCCAGTTTGGAACTGAAATGAAACAGAGGATTATTCACTCAACCCTTCGGAATAAGCGGAGCATTTGTTATCAAGTTCTATTTATTACAATGGTTCGACATAGAGAAACCCTTTATTAGAGAAGCGTTCCACTAATTTATCTAATAAATCACTTTGGTTCTGCACCTCATCAAAATAACCATTCTTTGCACCTTTAAGGTCCTCTAAAAAGTCACCTGCATTTAGAAGTGTCTGGCCATTTAGCGTCGTCAAATGTAGCTCGGGGTTTTTGTGTGTTAGTGCATATTTACCATTCTGAATTGTAAACATGTGAATCAGTCCATTTCGTAGGCTGTAGTATAAATCTTCTGCATTATACTTGTCGTTGAAATATTCTCTGATAAATCCAATATAAGAAGACTTTACTCCCATTTTTTCTCTACTTTCACCACACCAGAAGCCAGCTAGATAATCAATAACACATGCCATCATAATGAATCCAATTAAAGCATCTTGAGAATGTACTAAGCGATCTATTGGTTCAAAGATCATTTCGTCGAAATGTGGACGGAAACAACTTTTAAACCATATTAGCTTTTCGTCATACAGCATTGAAGGGTTGATATTTGCCAGTGTTGGTATTGATTTTGAAGAAGATGTATACCCGTGAAAGACTATTGCTGAAGTTGTTGCATTTATAGGATGATTTTCACTCATGGCAACCCTCTTGTTCTGTTGGGTAATGGCTAATAAATAATGAATGCATTAATCACTCTCGTTTTTCTTCGGTGTCTTGCCGGGAATCACAGATGAGATGTCATGACACTGAGCTTTATTTATCATATGAGCATGAAATAATCCAGTATACTCAATTTTGGGTGGTGGGTCAGTTTGATTTATTTAAGATTTAATTCAGATGCCATCTTTTTAACTATAGATTTAAAGCCGTCTTTCAACATTTCTTTTGTTTCAGATGTGATCCACGGAAGCTTATATGCTTTTTCAATTAATTTTTGAAATTCTTGATATTTATTATTGCTCAATCTTGCAATGTATGGGAATCCATTATAGGGGTTCTTTATTTTACTCAATAATACCTTTTGCCTTATCAGATCAATACCACGGAGATCACAATAACCAATCGGAGCTAAACCATGATTAGGTATTTTATTTTCCCATTCGCTCAAACATATTTCAAGGGTGCATACCAACTTACAAGCATCTTTTCTGGTTGTAAGAATATGAAAGAAATAATGATCAAGAATAGAATTACCAGCCAATTTATATTTAGGGTTTGGTTGATCAGTGGCCGGGTCAACTGATAGTTTATCAAGATAAAGATTTTGCTGTTTGATGTTGGAAAGTAGATCGTAATTTGATTGTTTCAACTTTAAGCGTTAAGATCTAGTCGTTCATTTAAGCCTTTTTTGTTCCCGATTTTCGCCCCAAGTTTTTTCATTGGTTTTGTTTGGTAGGTTAGTTCTGTTAATGCTTTTGCTCCGTAAGCCTTAACACTTCTCAATACTTCATTAATTGTTTCCACTTCTTCATCACTGAGCTTGTTGAGGGATATATCACCTTTTTTCTTTTTCAAATTGTAGATTATGAATTCATCTCCAGTTTCGGCTAATTCGGAATCTTCTGAGACAATTTCCTGTTTAATTAGATTTTTAAGGTATTCATATATTTTTTTATCAAATGGTCCATAATTATATCTAATATATTCAAAGTCGGTTAGCTTATTTTGATTTTTCTTGATTGCTACTAGATCAATTATATACGAAATCTTCATCAAGCTTGTTATAGATGTACTTGGCCTATTTTGAATTATATATGTGAGCAATTGAAGAGTTTTGAACTTTACTCCATTGGCCACGCACAAGGGATGGCACTATTATTGGGCATTTGTCAAGTATTTATTTGATTAAAGCGAGTATGTCCTCAATTTTCCATACATAATTTGTAATCCCTGCTTCCATTGCCGGTGTTACTCTCAATGTTTGATGCACTCGGCAGAAATTGTAATGCATGAAATGCAGAGCAATAGAGCAAGCCATATTATAACCCGTTTTACCCCCTCCGTGTGTTGCGAGGTCATTCATAGCCAGTGGATGGGGTCCCCATGAATCTGCTCTCTCCCCCCCTGGTCACTCTGTGCACTTTTTGTGCACCAGACAAGAGACAACAAGGGGTAGAACCGTATAAATGGCCTACCCCTGAATCTGTTATTTTCGAGTAATATCAAACAATAACCATGACCGTATATATCCCATAGATGCTATTACAATAACTCTTAATCAGTAGGTCCCTGGTTCGAGCCCAGGATGGCCCACCAATGAAAGTCGGGGAGTTACAAGCTCTCCGGCTTTTATTTTTATGTGTCATGCTACCTATAGCTACCCAATATTTGTCATGTTGGTCATATTCTAAGAAAAGTCCCCATGCAGTTTCTCTCTTCATGCAACAACAAAATGTGGTGCTTTTTAATAAGATATTCCGGGAGTTAAAAAGATCAAGGGCGAGGAGGCACATGTTCTCGCATCCCAAATAATTGGCTCAACAACCCGACACCCCTCATCTCGTAATTTTTTAGTTAATTCAAATACAATTATAACCGATAAGTCTCAATAGTCGTTAAGGAAAAAGGTGTCGGTGAACATCACGAGACCAATACATGCATAAGGGGGCAAGAATAATGAAGGTATTAAAAGTTATTAGCGTGGCATCGGCCATTTGCCTTGCACTCACAGGGATCTGCCTGGCAAATCCTGTATACCCGTCCGGCACTGTTACACCGAATAGTAATATTGATAGTTTTACCGCTGTTACAAGTCTTGATTTTGATAACGACGGAACTTTCACTACGATAGCTACCATTGTTGTCTCCAATAATTGGGAGAACGCATGGGATCTAAAGTTAGACTTTGCGAACGACGGCGTTTTTAAGAGGTACAGTGTCTCTAATGGAGATGGCATTGCCGTGGTGTCAGGAAGTGGTGCTGAAATACCAATGACTGCCATCAGATTTCATCCAACTGGTACAGGTACGCTTGGGTCAGGCCTTTCCGCTCCAGGTACTATCACTTTGTCAGGTTCCGGACCAGCTTCCTTTACATGGAATGCCGGTGGCACACAATCTACGGCCACAGTGGGCTATGAAATGGGCATCCAATGCAGTTGGCATACCAGCTCTGCCCTTCTCCAGGGGACTTACCGGGAATCAATCACAGCAACACTTACCGTAGGTGATGGAAGCTAGGTAATGAATGGAAATCTTAAAAGGGTGAGGAGGGAAATTGTCCCCTCTTTCATAGGTTAGCTGAATGCGCTGCAGATTGATATTATATTTGATCATATGTATGGGGATTTTTTCAACAGCTGTGCCCTTTTCATGGGCATATGCGAGTTTTTCCGTTTCCCCTCAGATCATCACCCTTGAGCCCACCGGCAGGAAGTCACAGGAGTGGGTGTCAATCATGCACTCCGGAGACAGTGATCTGCCCATAGCCATTGAGATGCGGGTCATCAAGAGGGAGTTGGATATTTCGGGCCGGGTATTCCATAGCTCTGATGAGACGGATGAGAATTTCGTGATCTATCCTGCCCAGATAATCCTTTACCCTGGAGAGATGCAGATGGTCTATATTCAATGGGCAGGAAACACGAGACCTGACAAGGAGCAAGTCTACAGCTTAATCGCTGAAAATATACCCATCGAGCTGAAATCGGCAAAAAGCGATAAAGAAATAAAAGATAAAGCACGGTTAGAAATACGGACGTTGGTGAGATATGAAGGGTTGATCTTTGTACGTCCCCCTAAGGTAACACCTGATGTTGTTGTGGAATCGGCAAATGTCGAGATGGATGAGGCGGGGAAGCCCAGGCTTAGTGTGGTATTATTCAATCGAGGTTCTGCTCGCCAAAAAATCACGGGAATGAACCTTACCGTTACCCCTGTTGAAGGGGATCACGCTGAAGTCGATAAGGCCATTACCTATAAGCCGCCATTGCCGAAAGAACAGACAACCCACAGCCTGTATGCCGGATATAAGCGCCAATGCGTCTTGCCTTGGCCGGAATCGGTGCCGGTGGGGCCTGTGAAGGTAACCGTTACCTTTGAGTAGAGGGCCGTGAAAGAGACGAGAAAACATCAAACACGCACAGAGTTATGTTGGCGGCATTTTCAGACATGCCGGGATTGCTCGATGCCTTCCCTGCATGATATTTTTCTGTCTTTTGAATCTTTCTTATGTTTGGGGCTTTGATCCGGACGATCCCACACTGAGTACCAAATCGCCCAATATTGCTGACACACCTTCTCAGACCCTCACACCTGCAGATATCTCCAGCCCCAAGAACCGGGACGAGCTTTTCATGGAGGTTTTCAAAAAACCTCCCCCAAAAGTCCCCATTGAAATGGCAGTTTCTCTGGTCGTACAGGGAAAGAGCTTCGGCAAGATAAGTATGAGCTTTTCTGATGACCGTACCGATTTCTTTTTCCCGAGCTCTCCCGTGATGGTTGCTCTATCCGAAATCCTCAAACCCGACATTTTCAAGGAACTTGGGAAAAAGATCGATCCCCAAGGGAGACTTTCAAAACGAGTTCTGGAAGAAACAGGCATCTCAGCAGCGTTCGATAAGAGGAGATTCTCACTGTCGATCCTGGTGCCCGATGATTTGCAGGGCATGCAGATTCATCATATAACCGGGATCATGATCGACCCTGCAGCGGTTGATGCACTCCACCCGAATCCGTTCTCGGGTTATGTGAACATGAATGCCAAGGAAGGTTGGTGCTACCCGCAACAATCAGACATCAATGATGAGCATCGGGCACCTATGGTGGTGGATTTCGACAGTGCATGGAACTGGCACGGCCTTGTACTGGAGGGTTCGGCTTCATACCTGGAATCATATGAACATCCCCTCCAGCGCGGCGACGTAAGGCTCGTGTATGATAACCCGAAAGATTTATTGAGGTATAGTGCCGGGGATCTGAAATATCCTGTCGAGGGGTATCAGACTACCTTCAATATGGGAGGCATAGGCGTATCAAGGGATTTTTCCTTGCAGCCCTATATCAATGCCTATCCGGTGAGTCAGTTCGAATTCTACCTTGATACCCCGGCAACAGTGGACGTATGGGTGAATGAGACTTTGACCGGCTCCTTGCACCTGGCTTCCGGTACGCACGATATCAGGGATTTCCCTTTCTCCAATGGGCAAAACGACGTAAGGATCGTCATCACGGATATCTACAACAGGATCCAGGTCTTAAGGTTTTCCTTCATACAAGATACATCGCTCCTGGCATCCGGTTTGTCACAATTCTCGTATAATGCCGGGTTCCGCAGTACGATCAAAGACAACTCCTATCGCTATGCAACAGATGAGCCGGCCCTCTCCTTATTTTATCGGAAAGGGTATAGTGATGTTTTTACCATGGGTGGATACCTGCAGGGTATTCCAGATCAGGGGCTGGCCGGGTTCGAAGGGGTCTATGCGGTACCATTGGGGGAATTCACTTTCGATACTGCTCTGAGCGCGGTGAAAGATGAAGACCAAGGCTTGGCAAGTAAATTCACCTTTACCCATAAGCCCAACCCCAACCATACAGGCTCGGATGTCAGCTGGCAGCTCGGTATAGAATATCTTGGGCACGGCTTCACCCGTATTACCGACACATGCCCGAATGACACTGCCTCCTTGAACCTGTCGAGCTATATGATCATTCCCTTGGGGTCCGGTTTCTCTTCGGGCATAGGGGCAGGGTATACCTTTGCCCGGGGGGATGATGCATCCAACCAATATACGCTCTCCGGGAGTTTAAATAAGACCTGGTGTAAAAACCTGAACAGCAACCTAACCGTTCAATATAAACGTGACAGGGATGGGAAAATAAACACGGATGTCTTCTTCGGTTTAGTCTGGATGTTCTCAAACCAAAGCTTAGCGGTCAGCATGGCTTCAGGGGGAAGACACAACATGCAATGGGATTACAATCAGTCTTCCTCTGTGCCCGAGAAAGTATACGCCACTGCTTCTGAGAACCATGATTCCTCCCAGGATCAATACGAGGCAAAATTGGGGTATGTGGGGAATCGCGGCATAGTCGAGCTTTCCCAAACGCATGAAGATCTCCATTATCAGGAAAATCGTTATCATACAAATCAGACAGACATCACCCTCCAGAGCGCCCTGGTGTATGTAGACGGAAACTGGGCATTATCACGCCCAGTGAGCCAGGGGTTCGTCCTGGTGAAAGGCGTAAAGAACCTTCAAGATTCAGAGATTGCCATAAATCCGAGCTCTGATGGATATCAGGCTGTTTCGGGTCGATACGACCCTGCGGTGCTCCCATCACTCACACCATATAATGTGAAAAAGGTAGAGGTACAGCCTTTGGACCCACCACCGGGCTACCTTGTGGAAAAACCTTTCTTCACCCTGTTCCCTACATATAAATGTGGGTATGCACTCTATGTGGGTTCGGATTCCATGGTCGTCGTCATCGGCAGCCTCGTTGTTGGAACAAGCGGAGAACCTTTCGGACATCAGTCAATTGAAATTGTGTCCCTTAACGATCCAAAGGCAGCGCCTCTCCAGACGTTCACCAACCGAAAGGGACAATTCCAGCTTCTCGGCCTGAAACCGGGGAACTACGAGATACGACCGGATGAATCTTCAAGGATGGGGACCGTGACTTTTCAGATCCCTGAAGGAACCGAGGGCATTTACCGTATCGGCTCATTAGCTCTCCCCAAGAAACCTTAGCCGAGTTTCATTTTATTTTCGTAGTAAGGCCTTTTCGAATCCGCTATTCTGAAAAATATGTAATTGGATTAGGACTCATTGCAGGATATATTTACCTAAAGCGCTCATGTATAATTCCAACAAAGGAGAGGTCAAACATGAGAAATGAGCTGTGCTTATCATGATCGAAGTACTTGATCTTGTTAAAAACTTCGGAGAATTCTGCGCCGTCAACCATGTTTCCTTTGAGGTTTCTGCAGGAAAGATCTTCGGTTTTCTCGGGCCGAATGGTGCAGGTAAGACGACTACAATCAAAATGCTTACAACCATATTAAAGCCGACCAGTGGTGTCATAAGGGTTGATGGACATGATCCCGTGCATGAGAAACACCAAGTACGGAGCTCGTTTGGGATTGTGTTTCAAGACCCAAGTCTTGATAGTGAATTAACGGCATTAGAAAACCTTGATCTCCATGGTGTACTCTATGGCGTTTCATCGAATGAAAGGAAACAAAGGATTGAAAAGTTGCTCAAGTTCGTCGAGCTGTGGGATCGAAGAAAAGATTTTGTAAAGAATTTCTCAGGCGGCATGAAACGAAGGCTTGAGATCGCCCGTGCGCTTATTCATGTGCCGAAGGTCCTTTTTCTTGATGAACCGACGCTCGGCCTTGATCCTCAAACACGCAACCATATCTGGAATTACATCCGGCTCTTAAACAAGGAACAGAATATCACGGTCTTTTTTACTACACATTATATGGAGGAAGCAGAGCGTGTAGCGGATGAAATCGCCGTGATCGATCGTGGAAAGATCATAGCGCAAGGTACGCCTGTCACACTGAAGGAGAAAACCCATACCCGATCTCTTGAAGATGCATTCATCGCCTTAACAGGATATGCGATCCGCGATGAAGAGGTCTCTCCCGTGGATCGAATGAGAACCATTGGAAAGGTTTGGGGGCGTTAATGGATGTAATATTCATACTGGCTTTGAGACAATTAAAACGCTACCTGCGTGCCCGTGCCCGGATCATCGGTTCGCTCGGACAACCCATTTTGTTTCTTATTGCCTTGGGTTTTGGTTTTGGTCGAACGTATGAAAAAGCCAGAGGAGGAAATTATATCCAATTTCTGGCACCCGGTATCATTGCAATGGGGATTTTGTTTACCGCTGTCTTCTCCGGAATCGAAATCATCTGGGATAGACAGTTCGGATTCTTGAAGGAGACCCTCGTTGCACCCGTGTCACGCCTTCAGATCGTTTTGGGCCGAACTCTCGGCGGAGCAACGGTTGCACTAATCCAGGGGTTCATTGTTTTTCTGGTTTGTATCGTTGCAGGTTTCCGAATTCAGGATATGACACTCCTGCCGATAGCATTTATCTTTATGTTTCTCATTTCCATCCTTTTTACGGCTATGGGCACGGTAGTCGGTTCGATTCTTGAGGACCTGCATGCCTTTCCCCTCATCATGAATTTTCTCGTGATGCCGCTCTTTTTCTTTTCAGGAGCACTTTTCCCGGTTCAGGACGTGCCGAAGGCATTAAAGATTGCTGTTGATATCAACCCGCTCTCTTACGGAGTCGATGGACTGCGTGGAGCCATGAGTCAAGGATTCCTTTTCGGATTAGGGACGGACTTTATCGTCCTGAGCATTCTTACAGCTATCTTACTCTTTGTCGGTAGTTATTTTTTCTCAAGAATTCAGCTCTAGGGAGGTTATCACAGTGATGAAGACAAGGTATTTAATCGCGATTGGTTTATTCTTCATGGGGGCAACAAGCGCACATGCATCCGATTACATGACGCTTGAAGATTCGATCAAGATGGCCGTTGAGCGTAACCCCGGCGTGAAGGCCCAGGACCAGGACGTTCTCGGGAAGGATATGGACAAAAGGTCCCAGTTCTCCAAGATGCTCCCTTCTGTGGATCTCTCCTACGGGTATACACGGCTTCAGGATGCCCAAACGATTGCGTTCCCCCCACCTATTGGTGAAGTCCCCCTGAGCTCGCAAACTCTGTACAGCACGGATATTAAGGCCAAGCAGGTGCTCTTTGCCGGGGGGGCCTTGTACAACAGCTACCTCATTGCAAAGAACGATCTGATCTCAGCCCAGATCGCACAGCAGAGCTATATCAGAGACTTGAAGCTTATGGTCATCGACGCCTACTATGGGGTGATAAGGACAAGACAGCAGCGGGAGGTGGCAAAGAGCAATGTCGCTTCCGTAAAGTCTCACCTCGATGTCAGCAATGCCTTTTTCAACCAGGGAATGATCCCGAAAAATGATCTGCTTGAATCTCAGGTGCAATACGCACAGAGTGAGCAGCAACTTATCACTGCCGATAATGCAGTGAAGATAGCCCAGTCGAACCTGAATATCCTTGTGCAAAGGAACCTTATAGAGGATGTGAACATAGACTCGGAGATACCCGTGAACAAGCTGGAAATTACCTTTGATCAATCCCTTGCCACGGCCATGGACAACAGGCAGGAGATCAAGACTGCAAAACTGCAGGTTGACAACTCCACCAAAGGGATCGACCTCGCGAGGTCACCCTTCATGCCGAGTGTGGCTGCAACCTATGATTATGAAAAGCAGAAGGGTGAGAATCCCTCCATGCGATACGATACCTGGCAGGCTGGGCTGGGGCTTACCTGGAACCTCTTCTCGGGGGGCTCCGACTACTGGAATTACAACAAGTCGCACTATATGAACAGCAAGGCCGTGTACCTGCTGGAAAGCCTGAAAGACCAGGTTACCCTCGAGGTCAAGAACTCTTACCTCAATATAGAGGAGGCGCAGGCCCGTTTGCAGGTGGCCGAGAAGGCCATTGCTCAGGCAGAAGAATATGTAAGAATAGAAAAAGACCGGTATAACGTCCAGGTGGCGACAACTACCGACGTGCTGACGGCCCAGACCCTGTTAGTGCAGGCGCAGAACAACTATATAAATGCACGTGCGGATCACGCCAGGGCCATGGCGGCGCTGCGCGCCTCCATGGGCACCCTCTAATCATAGTTCTCTGCCCGGAGCACCGCATTTATAGTGTATGGGGAGAGGCCGGCCTTGATAGTGCGCTTTGAAGTATGCTAACCACTCCCGCATGACGAAGAAGCCCGCACTGAAGACCGAGATCTCGAAAGTACTTGCGTGCACGCTCGCAGATCGCGCACGCAGTATCATCGACTCCCCATACACCAAACAGATCATCGAGCAACTCCCTCCTCAGGAGTCTTACCTCATCATCAAGGAATCCTGGGGCACCGACAGCCAGATCCTGCTCCAGTATGTACCGCCGGAGGCGGTGAGCCACTTTATCGATCTGGACTGCTGGGAGAGGGATACTTTTTCAGTGGATTCCTTCATGGAGTGGCTGTGGGAGATCTACAATGCTTCGTTTGAATCTCTTGCACAGGCCCTTGAAACCCTCGACATAGAGATACTCGTGCTCCTTTTCCAGACCTACATCGAGGTGGTGCACGTACGGCCGACCGACGAGCATATTGCCGATCTCATCGATGAGGGCTTCGAGAGCCTTGACAGTATGTATTTCTACCGCATCATTCAAGAAGACGATCGCTCCCATTTCATCAAAGAGATGCTGAGTATCCTCTTTACCAATTATCGTGATCTCTACTACTCCATCCTTGAAGGTGTCATGTGTGAGCTTAGATCCGGTATGGAGGAGACCACCTACGAGCGGAGGTCGTTGCGTCTTATGGAGATGGGATTCCCCCTGCCGGACGAAGCCATAAGCGTCTATCAGCATGTGCGGCCCGAAAAGCTCCTGGATCAGGGCATCATCAAAGAAAAGACCCCCATTATCACGAAGCACCTCCACATGCTTCCCACGGTCTACCTGGAGCAGTTCTCCCAAGGCAGGGGGTTCCTCGTGAGGTCGCTGCAAAAGACCTCGCCCGAGACAAAAGAACGCTTCCTCTATGAGATGATCTACCTGGCCAACAAGATCATCATGGCCGACTACAAGCCCCTCAATGAGATGCAGGAGCTCAAGCACAGTATGGAAAAGGCAAGCTCGCTGGTCACACTGGGATTGAGTGTTGCCATGAAAGAAAAAGCCGTTACGGGAGATGCGGTCTTAAGCTCGATGAATGCCGAGACCCTGTTTTCTCTCGGATATAACATGGTCTATGTGCAACAGCGCAGGTTGAAGCTTCTCCTCAATTCCATCGAAGCAACCATGATACCGGAAAGACTCAAAGGGTACACCGAAGGACTTCTGAAGAAGAGGCCGCTCTTTAAAGACAAAGAATTCTCACTCCTCGAAGAACTCGAGGAGGTGACGCATGCCATTGATACGATCGAGACCATGGCTGGAATCATGTCCGTTTTGGAGTGGGAGGACCAGATACCTAACCTGTTCGGAACCAATACGGGGGCAAACCTCGACATGGAAGCCGTCATCCTAACCTCACTTGCTGTTAATACCCTTGACCATCACTCAAAATTCCGACCTTTGCTCCGAACAGAACTTACAACCTTTCTCTCCCATGCAACACGTCGAAAGGGCGTTCGTCGTATCGCAGCATCTACATTCATGAAAGACCTTGAGATATACCTATCTCAGCTCAACAGCAATCTGGATCAAGCCTATAGAGCAGACATCGCATCATCTCTCACGTATCGAATGGAGGAGGAGATCGGAGGTCTGAAAGACCTGGATCAACTCGATCAACGGTTCATCACCTGCTTTATAGTGAAACTCAAAGACTAAAGAATCCTTCATGCCGATAACCGGCAAACCGCTCATTGATGATGGAGGGCCCCGGTAAGACAATGAGGGTTTGACAATATCTTATATTTTATATGGTAAACGATCATCAAAAAATTGTGAGGTGATTTCATGAAAAAGGGTATCGCAGTGGTGTTTGGTATCTCCTTGGCTGTTTTTTTGTATCTTTCCCTTTCCGGCTTTTCTTCATGTGCAAAGTCACGATTAGAGCCTATGGGCGATACCGGAAATACGGTCATGACGGCATGCACGGTTTGCCATGATACCCAGCGGATCTGCGACGCACTGGGAAAAAAGGACAAGGATACCTGGAGTATGACCGTAACGAGGATGGTTGGAAAGGGGGCATCACTCGACAAGGAGGGTATACCCCAGGTGGTGGGCTTCCTCTCCGGCCTTAAGCCCGGCTCAAAACCTGTCTGCAAGTAGGGTATGAAAACTGGGCCGGATCACATGGAACTATGGGAACCCTAAACATCATGTATGGCCCGAAGATCACACGGAATATCAAAGAGGGTTATGGACAAAATCTTTGGTATTCATCCCGCTAAATGAAAACGATCCTCCTTTGTTCTTTTGCGTATTTGTTCTGTTCCGTATTGACATTCCTGGAATCAGGATTATCATTGTCTATTGCAAAATATATCATTTCTCTCTGTCGGGATGCGCCACCTGTACTCACGTTTGTCATGTATTCCCGGTGAACCATGAGAGGACCAATTTCCTTCTCATGGTTACAAAAAAACTCATCCCAAGAGTGGGGGGACGGGCAATGATAAACCGCAGAAGAGATAAAAGAATTCATCTCCCGGCCAAAATGGATGCAACCATTACTTATAGTGATGCACTGAAAAAGGTTGCGGGAGGCCCCATAGGAAACATTAGTACCAATGGAATGTTCATGTTGACAGAAGCAGTCCTTGATAAGGATGCCTATGTGACCATGCGACTCAACAGCGAAAACCTCATCGGAAAAACCGTCTACCTCCAGGGTCTTGTCGTACGCACCGACGCCAGTGGGATGGCCATCAAGTTCACATACGCCAACGATGATGATATCACTACGCTCCTAAACTTCTGATGAGGACTGTACCCTTAAGGCTCAGAGATACTTCTCCGGGGGTCGCCGCTCCGGGATGTACACTACAGGGATTATTCCCTCGTTCCAGTCTCGAGAGACATAGAGATTACAGTAGCAGCTCCCATACTCCTCTACATCGGGGACCCTATAAACACATGGACAGATGATGTCCCGGTCTTTTTCCTTATCACCCAAGGCTAATCTGCACGGGCAGCACATATAACCATAGCGTTTCTTATTAATGAGCAATGCTTCCAGCAGGTCAAATACCCGTTCCCTATCCTTGTTGAAAAAATATCCCTTTGGCTCCTGGATTTTTTTTAACATTTCGAAGAGTTTTTCCACTTCACTCATAGGCCGAGGGCCTCCTTGATCTCACGGTCCTGGAACCCGATGATAACCTTGTCTCCGCATAGGATAGTGGGAAACGTCAAGCGTGGATTGTACTTCCTTACCTCATTAAGGATGGCTGCCTTTTCCTCGGTGTCGAGCAAATCCACATCGATGAATTCATAGCGTACATTCAGATCATTCAGGAATTTTTTCGCTGCCTTACAGTGGCTGCAGGTGCTCAGCGTATAGATCTTGATTGTCTTATCCATTATCAATTTCCCCCTATTCTTATTTACATAATGGTTTTATATCACGGATTCAATACCGGTGTTCTTGACAGGAATACGTTTTCATCAGAGAATGAGCTTCACATAAATGCGGAGGTTGTTCATGGAATCCATGGAGCAAAATGTCGGGACCATTGACAGGCTTGTACGCGCCGGCATGGCGGTCATCATCATCCTTGTTCTGGTCAAGAGCGGCAAGATTTCGCTGCTGACGGCCATCTCGCTGGTTGCCGGCGGCATGCTGCTTTCGAGCGCAACATCAGGTGTATGCCCGCTTTATACCCAGCTGGGTATTTGTTCGAAAAAGAACGACTAGGAGAATAACTGCCGGGTTGGCATTCGCAATAAGACCGTCTTAAAGCAAAGGCTTATGCGGCGACTTTGATATAACTGATGAAGTAATCCACACCCGACCACGTGGTGAAGAACAGGGCAATCCACATGAAGAATTCACCTGCAAGCTGAAACTGCAACCCAAAGATCGGATAGTGCACAAGCAGGGGAATAAGAGCAGCGCACTGGAACGCAGTCTTGTATTTGCCGATCCAGTCCGCTGCGATGATAATGTTCTTCTCCGCAGCAATACTCCGTAAACCCGTTACGGCAATCTCCCGGGCGACGATAACCGCCACCATCCAAGCGGGTACTCTGCTCAACGGAATGAGCATGATCATGACAGTGGCGATCAGAAACTTGTCAGCTAAGGGATCCAGCAGTTTTCCAAGGTCGGATTCTATATGAAACTTCCTTGCAAAGTATCCATCGAGGAAATCGGTGATCATTGCGACCCCAAAGATACTCGCGGCTATGACAGATTGGATCAGGCTGTCATGAATGATGAGAAGTGCAATGACCGGGACCATGAAAATCCGCGAGACGGTCAGAGCATTTGATATGTTCATTCCCCTGCATATCCTCCCCCATGTATTCTCGCAAGTACATTCCTAACATAATCAGTGGTCTCTTGGTAGGGTGGAATTCCGCGGTATGAATCGACCGCATTCGGGCCGGCATTGTATGCAGCAAGGGCCAACATGAGGTTGCCGTTGTATTTTCTCAGAAGCCATGAAAGATATTTCGTACCGGCAGTAATGTTCTCAGTAGGATTCCACGGATCGTTAACACCTAACACCTGGGCCGTTTCCGGCATGAGCTGCATCAGGCCCATTGCCCCTTTGGACGACCTGGCCATCGGGTCATAGCCGGACTCAACCTCGATGACGCTCTTAATAATAGTCGGGCTCATCCCATTGCCTCGCGCAATAATGCTGATCAGGTTGTCGTACTGCGATCTCGAGATCTTCCTGGAAGAGTATTGTGGGTATTGATATTGTGAATATTGGTATTTCCTCTGTTTCTCTTTGGCGTAGAGCTTCCAGTCGGCACCCATGGGACAGTTGCTGAAATGCATCGTGCCGTCAGGCCCACGCCTCATGAAGATATCGGCATGCACTGGGCTTGTCCATAAGAGAGCAACGACAAATAAACAAAGAAAACCTACTATTCTTCTCTTCATATTAGTCTATATCGTCACATGAAATGATTTATTCAAATATTTCATTATTGTACTCATGTTATTATACGCAATGCAAGCCTTTCGTTTCAAGTATCTTGCGGCTGAAGGGGCTTAACCCCTCGTTTCCTGGAGAGAAATACCCTCATCCTCGTTCCCTGGTTCACCGAACTGTTCACGGATATGAAGCCGCCGTGCTCCTCAATAATCATATAGACCTTGGAGAGCCCAAGGCCGGCACCTCTCGGCTTGCTGGTATAAAATGGGTTGAAGATGTCCTTGATTTCATCACTCGGAATACCTTTGCCGGAATCAATGACATCTACGATCAAATAATGCGGGTGGAGGCTGACGTTCACCACGAGCGAGCCCTTGCCGTCCATGGATTCGCAGGCATTCATGAAGAGGTGCCAGAAGGCCTCCACGAGAAATACGTGGTCCGCATGGATCTCTTCCAGGCCGGACGGTACATTCACCTCGTAGGCGACCCCGCTGAATTTGCCTGAGCCGAAGGTTTTTATGAGGGCATCATTAATGATGTCTTCAATATGGGTCATGGAGAAGTTGGGCCGGTGAATCTTGGTGTAGTTTACGTATTCCTCTATATCCAAGATCATGGCTTCCAGCCTCTTGACGTCCTCGATGATGTAATCGACATACACCTTTTCAGCGGAATTAGCGTCCACCGACTTACTCAGGCGCCTGGAGAATCCACCCAGCGATGTAAGTGAGTTGCGTATCTCATGGGCCACCCCTTCCACTACCTTGCCCAGGGAAGCCAGCTTCTCGGCATTGATAACCTGTCTGCGCATCATCTCTATGTCGGTGAGGTCTCGAATAACAAGCACGATGCTGTTCGCATACTGCTCACTCTTGAGAAAAGAGGCGCTCAACAGCCCTGAGAATATGCTCCCGTCGGCCTTACGGAAGGTATATTCATTCTGAAAATACTCATCGCCTTGAAAGGATGCCTGCTTGATGTCTTCAAAGATATCCACACTCGGATCGGGAATGAGCACATCTACAGGTTTATTCTTCATATCTTCCAGCGTTCCCCAGAGCTTATGGGCCATATGGTTCATGAACTGGATGGTCCCCCTGGCGTCGATCGTAATCACTGCCTCGCCCATGGTCTCGGTGATGGTGCCCATATAATCCTTGTAGGCATCACCCCTGGCCCTAAGACGGATGTTCTCAAGCTGCAGCTCATGATCATTGATGAGCTTTTTCGCTATATGTACGAGATATTGCATGGAGAACGGCTTGGTGACGTAATCCTTTGCACCTGCCTTCATGGCTTGGACCGCCGTGTCCTCGGAACCCTCGCCGGTGATAAATACCACCAGGGCATCAGGATCTATGGTAACGATCTCTTCAAGGACATCCACCCCGTCCATCTTCGGCATGAGGTAATCAAGGAAAGTGAGATCGGGTTTCTCCTGGGAATAAAGATCGAAGGCCTCTTCTCCGTCAAAGGCCTGCACCACATCGAATCCGTGCTCAAAGAGCATCTCCCGCATGGCCTCGTTGAGGTCACGGTTATCGTCGGCGATCATGATCTTCCATTTCTTTGGTGTAGGCTCTTCCACTTTACCCGTCCTGAATCTTCAGCATCTCGTCATTCTTAAAGTTTTTCTTAACTTGTGTCACCATCTTTCCAGAAGGAAGTATAAGCTCGGGCGCGATTTCTGCAAGGGGGTAGATCACAAATGCCCGGTTTTCCATACGGGGATGCGGGACAATCAGACGCTCGTTCATAACCGACACACCATGGATAAGAAGAATATCTATATCGATTGTTCTGGGTGAGTGGATATAGGGCCTGGCCCTTCCCAGAGAATCCTCTACCTCTTGGCAGAGGTCGAGGAGTTTCATCGGATCACCCTCAAAAGAGAATTCAACGACCATGTTGAGAAAGTTGCCCTGCTCATCATGAACCTCCACCGGTAAGGTCTCATAGACACATGAGCTCTTGACGATCTTTACACCACTTTTTACAAGGCGTTCCAATGCTTCTTTAAGAAAAGCCACCCTATTCCCAAGATTTGATCCAAGAGAGAGAAATCCTCGTATCATGCAAGTCTGTTGGTCAAGGTCCCGATACCCTCTATCTCTATGGCAATTTCATCACCACGTACCATAGGACCGACGCCAGAGGGTGTCCCTGTAGCGATGACATCCCATTTTCTTAGTGTCATGATTGAAGAGATGAATTCGATGAGCGCAAACACATTGAAGATGAGGTTATTCGTATTTGATGACTGTTTGATCTCTCCATTCAGGCGTGATTGTACAGCCAGGGTATGCGGATCTTTGATATCGGTTTCAATCCACGGACCCAGTGGCGCAAAGGTATCGAAGGACTTTGCCCGGGTCCATTGCACGTCTTTTGCCTGGAGGTCCCTTGCGGTCACATCGTTGAAGCATGTATACCCAAGGATAACATCTCTTGCATCCCGTGCAGGAACATTTCTGCATTCCTTTGAGATAACCACTGCCAGCTCTGCTTCATAGTCTACCCGCTCCGACCGGGCAGGATAGATGATGTCGTCCCCGGGACCAATGACTGATGTCGAGGGTTTCATGAAGAGTATGGGCTCTTCAGGCAGCGTCAGTCCCATCTCCCGGGCATGGTCCCGGTAGTTCAGGCCGACGGCTACGATCTTGCTCGGTAATACGGGAGCCAGGAGTTTCTCAATCTCCACCACACGTCCCAGACTGGGGGTATCCGGATTCCACTCTCTAAACGCACTGCCATCCTTTGTGGAATACCAGATGAGCTGGCCGGTTGCTGAAAGGGCCCTACCGATTTTCATAGTTGAGACCCAAGACATCCATCATGGTGTATAGGCCGGGCCCTTTGCTCATTATCCACCGGGCGGCCCTGATGGCACCGCGCGCGAAGTTTTCCCGGCTATGGGCCTTGTGGGTGATCTCGATTCGCTCTCCGGGGCCTGCAAACATCACCACATGCTCGCCCACGATGTCGCCTGCGCGGACGGTCTGTATGCCGATCTCACCTTTTGGTCTGACCCCGATGATGCCGTAGCGCTCATACCGGGCATGCTTGGCCAGTTCAATGGCCCTGCCTTTAGCCACTGCCTGGGCCAGCGCCAGGGCAGTACCCGATGGCGCATCTTTCTTGAGCCTGTGGTGTGCCTCCACAATCTCCGCATCATAGCTTTCATCAAGAATACCAGCCACCATGTTCACTACCTTCATGAGCACATTGACCCCGATGCTCATGTTCGGCGAAAGAACGATTGCTATCTTTGATGCGAACGACTGAATCTTCTTTTTCTGTTCCTCAGTAAACCCTGTGGACCCGATTACCATGGCCTTGCCGTTCTTTGATGCGTATTTTGCGGTAGAAAGCGTCACTTCAGGGAAAGTGAAATCAATGATACAATCACAAGGAGCGAATGCCTTTTCCATGGATGAGGTCACCTTGAACCCTATCTTGGGGCATCCCAAGGCCTCACCCGCATCCCTGCCGATAAAAGGGTGGGCCTTGTCTTCCATGGCGCCTGCAAGGGCAAAATCAGGGCTATCCAGGATGGTCCGCGCTATGAGTGAACCCATCCTCCCGCCAAACCCGACAACGCCGGTATTGATCATGGGGAACCTCCAGGGGTCAACTGACGCAGCCGTAGCGCTTCAGCACCTCGGCAAGCTTCTTCTTATTGGCTTCACTCATGGGGCATAAGGGAAGCTTGAACTCCTCTTTCACCTTGCCCATCATGGCAAGAGCGGTTTTTACTGGGATGGGGTTGGTCTCTATGAACAAGGCCTGGTTGATATCCAAGAGCTCAAGATGGAGCTTCTGCGCTTTTTTTATGTCCCTTGCATCCCATGCCTTGCACATGGCTGAAAGCTTATCAGGCAGGATGTTTGCAGTGACCGATATGGCGCCGACACCGCCGACACACAGGATAGGATAATTCAGGGCATCCTCGCCCGAGAGCACGCAGAAATCATCGGCCGTGTCTCTGACGATCTGGGAGCACTTCACTAGGTCTCCGCTCGCCTCCTTGATGCCCACGATGTTGTCTATCTTGGATAGCTCAACAACGGTTTCTGAGCTCATGTTCACCCCCGTCCTGCCGGGTACGTTGTAAAGGATCTGGGGTATGTCGCATGCCTTTGCCACGGCCTTATAGTGCTCGTAGAGCCCCTTCTGGGTGGGCTTGTTGTAGTAGGGCGTGATGAGCAGGGCCGCATCCGCACCTGCATCCTTGGCATGCTTCGTAAGGCGGATGGCCTCGGTTGTTGAGTTGGAACCGGTACCTGCAATGACAGGAACCCGTTTGCCCACTTCATCTACCGTAATGTCGATGACATGCTCGTGCTCTTTATGGGACAGCGTGGCTGATTCGCCCGTGGTGCCGCAGGGCACGATACCGCTGACTCCGCCTTTGATCACGAAATTGATGAGATTCCTATACGCCTTCTCGTCTACCTTGCCTTCCCTGAAGGGGGTTACAATGGCGACGATTGCTCCTGAAAACATCGCTCTCCTCCATAGTTAGATCAGACCCTTGGGGACATGCTCACCCGAGATGAGGTCTTCGTATGATTGCCTGTGTATTACCACAGAATACTCGCTGCCATCCACCAAAACCTCCGGTGGCTTGGGCCGGGAGTTGTAGTTGGAGGCCATGGTGAACCCATAGGCCCCGGCGCTCATCACTGCGATGAGGTCTCCCCTGGACAGATACGGCAAGTCCCTGTCTTTTGCAAGGAAATCACTGGACTCGCAGATGGGCCCCACCACATCGGCCTTTTCCTTTGGTCCCTGTTTCTCGGCAAGGGGCATGATATCATGCCAGGCGCCGTAGAGTGCCGGGCGGATGAGGTCATTCATGCCCGCATCCACGACGATAAAGGTCTTCTCGTCCGTCTCTTTGCGGTAGAGCACCCGGGTCACCAGCACCCCGGCATTACCCACAATGACCCTGCCGGGTTCGAAGATCAGCTTAAGATTCAATTCGTTAACAGCATCGATGATGGCTGCACCGTATTCCCTCGGGTGAGGAGGATGCTCGATCGAATAGGTGATACCCAGTCCTCCGCCCAGGTCCAGGTATTTGAACCCGATGCCCAGATCCTTGAGGTCTGCTATGAGCACCTTGAGCCGCTCCACCGCATCGATGAACGGGCTGATGTCGGTAAGCTGGCTGCCGATATGGCAGTCGATGCCCACGATATCGAGGTGCTCCATCTCTTTGGCCTTCAGATACTGCCTAATGGTCCCCTCGATGTCGATACCGAACTTGTTCTGCTTCAGGCCGGTGGAGATGTAGGGGTGCGTCTGGGGGTCCACATCCGGGTTGACCCTTATGGATATGGGCGCCTTCCTATGCAGCGCCCCTGCGCGTTCGTTGATGACCTCGCACTCCTGCTCGCTCTCGATATTGAACATCATGATGCCGGAATGAATGGCCATATCGATCTCTTCGTTTGTCTTGCCGACACCCGAGTAGACGATTTTGGAAGCCGGAATCCCAGCCTTCATCGCCCTATAGAGCTCTCCTCCCGAGACTACATCGGCGCCAAGGCCGTGATTCGCCATGAGGGTGAGGATGGCAAGGTTCGAGTTGGACTTCATGGCAAAGCACGTCTGATGGTCTATCCCGGCTAACGGCTCCTCAAAGGCCTGTATATGCCGCCTGAGGGTGGGAAGGCTGTAGCAGTAGTATGGCGTGCCGATCTCGCGTGCGATCTTTTCGAGCGGCACAGCCCCGCAGCACAGTTTCCCTGTTTCGTCATAGGCAAAATCATGCATGGCTCTCTATCCCTTCCAGTGCGGATTTCTCTTATGTGTCAGTGTCATTTCACCACGATCTGGGCCGGGGTGATCCATTTAGTGGTGTCATGCTCCACGGCTATGCGGTAGACCATGTAGCCTGATATGGGTGACGGATCCTTCAAAACCACCTCACCGGATTTCTCAAGGGAGATCTTCTGCTTCACCACAAGATCATCGGTGCAGTTGGGGCATATCCCCTTGGGCTTGCCCAGCAGCACTACATCGGCACGGGGCATATTACACCTGACCTTTGCCACAACCTCGGGGCCTACGAACCTGATGGAGATCACTTCTACAGGGTCCGGCTTGGCCGGGGGCAGCGGCGGCAGTTTCCTGCCGCAGCCCATAAAGGCAATGATGATTGAGAACGTGATGAAGAGGGCCCTACTCCTCATGGGAGAGCGACTCCAGGATGGCCTGTGCATCCGTGAGGGCATTACGCACATTGACTCTTGCCGTGCCTCCATAACTTGTCCGTCTGTCCATCGAGGATGCCGGGTCAAGGCTCTCGAACACATCCGTCCCGAACAGATCGGAAAACGATTTGAGCTCATCGAGGCTGAGGTCGGAGAAACTCCTGCCCTTATCTATCAGCATGGATATGATCTCGCCTGTAACTCGGTGTGCTTCCCTGAAGGGCATGCCCTTGGCCGCGAGGTAGTCGGCCATATCGGTTGCCGTGATGAATCCGTCGAGCAGAGACTTCTTCAACGATTCGACCTTGGGGCTCATGCCGGCTACCAGACCTGCCATGAGCTTCAATGACGAGACAGCCGTATCCAGGCTCTCAAAGACAGGCTTCTTGTCCTCCTGCATGTCCCTGTTATAGGCCAGAGGCAGGCCTTTCATCATCACGAGCAGGGCCGTCAGGTTCCCATAAACACCGCCCGTCTTGCCCCGCACGAGCTCGGCCGCGTCCGGGTTCTTCTTCTGGGGCATGATGGAGCTGCCCGTGCAGAATGCATCCGGAAGGTCGATAAAGGAGAAGGGCTGCGAGTTCCAGATGATGATCTCTTCGGCCAGCCTGGAGAGGTGCATCATGATGAGCGAGCAGACAAATGCCGCCTCGCAGGCAAAGTCGCGGTCACTCACGGCATCGATGGAGTTCCTGGCCGGGCTTGAGAACCCGAGATCTTTAGCTGTAGCGACCCGGTCGATGGGGTGGGGTGTTCCTGCAAGGGCGGCGCTGCCGAGCGGTGAGACATTGACCCTGGCCAAGACCTCTTTTATGCGCTGATGATCCCTCAGCGCCATCTCAAAATAGGCAAGCAGGTGGTGTGCAAAGGACACCGGCTGGGCGTGCTGGAGGTGGGTCATGCCGGGGATGATGGTATCCACATGATCAGACGCCTTGGAGAGCAGCACGCGCATAAAGCCTTTGAGCTCCCTTGCCATCTCGATGAGGGCATTGCGCGTATACAACCTGAAATCGGTGGCCACCTGGTCGTTTCTGCTCCGTGCAGTGTGGAGCTTCTTGCCGGCCTCTCCGATCCTTTTTGTAAGCTCGGTCTCGATGTTCATATGGACGTCTTCCAGGGCGGGATCGAATTTGAATGATCCGTTCTCGATATCATTTCTGATGGAAAGCAGCCCGTCGACAATGGCCTTGCCCTCTTCTTGGGAGATCAGGCCTACGGATGCAAGCATGCGCGCATGGGCGATGCTGCCCTCGATGTCCTGCCTGTAGAGCCTGGCATCGACATCCACGGATTGGGTGAATGCCTCTACCAGCTTGTCAGTGTCCTGCGTGAACCTTCCTGACCACGGTTTGTCGGTCATTTCTTAACCTGTGCCCTTACCTTGAGCCGTAAGGCATTGAGCTTGATGAAGCCTGCGGCGTCCTTCTGGTCATATACCGCGTCTTCTTCAAAGGTTGCGATCTCGGGGTTGTACAGCGAGTTCTTCGACCTCCTTCCCGTGACGGTGCAATTGCCCTTGTAGAGCCGTATCCTCACGTCCCCGGTTACCCCCTTCTGTGCCTCGTCGACGAGCCTCTGGAGCACCTCCCGCTCGGGTGAGAACCAGTAGCCGTTGTAGATAAGCGCAGCATACCGCGGCATGAGCTCATCCCGCAGGTGCATGACCTCCCGGTCCATGGTGATCTGCTCCATGCCGCGGTGCGCTGCCTTCAGGATCGTCCCTCCCGGGGTCTCATACACGCCGTGGGACTTCATGCCCACATAGCGGTTCTCCACGATGTCGATGCGGCCGATGCCGTTTTTGCCGCCGAGCTCGTTGAGCTTGGCCAGGAGCTTGGCAGGGCTCATCTTCTTGCCGTCGATGGCCACCGGATCGCCGTTAACAAAGGAGATCACGATTCCCGTCGGCTTGTTCGGCGCCTTTTCCGGCGAGCAGGAAAGCACGAACATGCCTTCATCGGGCGCGTTCCAGAGGTCCTCCAGGATCCCGCCCTCGAAGCTGATGTGCAGCAGGTTCCTGTCCATGCTGTAGGGCTTTTTTTTGGTCACCGGCACATCGATGCCGTGCTTCTTGGCATAGTCGATCATCTTCTCCCGGGACCGAAGCTTCCACTCATCCATCTTCCACGGCGCGATGATCTTGATGCCGGGGTAGAGCGCCCAGCAACCAAGCTCGAAGCGGACCTGATCGTTCCCCTTGCCCGTGGCACCATGGGCAACGGCAAATGCCTTCTCTTTCTTCGCGATCTCGACCATGTATTTGGCGATGAGCGGCCTGGCAAGCGAGGTCCCCAGGAGATAGAGGCCTTCGTAGGCCACATCCGCCCGGTAGGCCGGGAACACATAGTCGCGCACGAACTCCTCTCTTAAGTCTTCGATATAGATCTTCTTGGCTCCGGTCTTCATGGCCTTTTCTTCCAGGCCTTCCAGCTCTTCGGCCTGGCCGACGTCCGCAGCGAAACAGATCACCTCATAGCCGAACTCATCGATGAGCCACTTGAGAATAACCGATGTGTCAAGACCGCCAGAGTATGCCAGCACCACCTTATTCTTTGCGCCCATGCCAACTCCTTTTATCCTCGTAGTAGGAAATCCAGGATAGCCTCCTGGATGTATTGTCTGTTTTGCGCCTGCTCCCAGACGATGGAGCGCCATCCCTCCAAGACCTCTTCGGTGACCTCCTCGCCCCTGTGGGCAGGCAGACAGTGCATGAAAACCGCATCCGGACCGGCCGCGTCCATGAGGGCGTCATCCACCTTATACCGCGCAAAAGCCTTTTTTCGTCTCTCTGCCTCGTCCTCTTGGCCCATGCTGGCCCAGACGTCGGTGTTCACGGCAACGGCCCCATGGGCCGCCTCATTCGGGTCACGGACCACTACCACCTTTGCGCCGTCCTTCACTGCGGCATCAAGTATGTTCCTGTCGGGCTCGAATCCTTCCGGGCATGCGAGCATCAGCTCGAAATCCAGCATGGCTGCGGCATGGATCCAGGAATTGGCCATATTGTTGCCGTCACCGATCCAGGCGACCTTTTTTCCCTTAAGCTCACCGAGCCTCTGCGTCAAGGTAAAGCAATCGGCTAGAACCTGGCATGGATGCAGCAGGTCGGTGAGCGCATTGATGACAGGTACCTCTGCATAAGAAGCCATTTCCTCGATGCGGTCATGGCCGAAGGTCCTCATGACGATGGCGTCGCAGTATCCGGCAAGCACCCGTGCGGTATCTTTCAGGGGTTCTCCACGTGCTATCTGGGAGCCCTCAACCGAGAGCACGACCGGGTGGGCGCCCAGTCGGGCAATACCCACTTCAAAGGAGACCCGTGTACGTGTTGATGCCTTCTCAAAGAGGAGCACCACTGATTTCCCCTCCAGTGATCGATGCGGGTGTGTCTGCCTGAAATGGGCGGCCTTTTCAAAGAGATCCATGATCTCGTCAACCCTAAGGGTACGGATCGATAAGAAATCTCTGTGCTCCGTCATAGTCCTTTCTCCTTCAGGATTCCCTTGACGATCTCAAGGGCCCGGTCGATTTCAGCGGTGCTGATGATGAGCGGCGGTGCAAACCTTAAGATGCGGTTCTGTATGACGTTCAGCATGATGCCGTGCCTGAGCCCTTCTGGCGGTATAAATGAGATGTCGGCATCGAACTCTGCACCCACCAGGAGCCCCCTGCCGCGGATCTGCCCCAGCTTCGGGTGGTCCTTTTTGAGATCATGAAGTCTCTGCATCAGGTATCGGCCCTTCTCATGCGCCCGGCCTGCAATGTCATCCCTGAGCATGATCGAAAGCGTTGCCAGTGCGGCGGCCATGGCCAGCGGGTTGCCGCCGAAGGTAGAGGCATGGGTACCCGGGACGAGGACCTTGGCAATCTCCGGCCCGGCCACCACGGCCCCGACAGGGAAGCCGTTGCCAAGGGCCTTGGCCAGGGTCATAATATCGGGTGTGATACCTTCATGCATATATGCGAAGAGCTTGCCGGTCCTTGCCATGCCTGTCTGCACCTCGTCCAGCACCAGCAGGATGCCTTCCTGATCGCAGAGCTCCCTGACCTTTTTGAAATATCCTTCAGGAGGGATATTGATTCCGCCCTCGCCCTGGATGGGCTCCAGCATAACGGCCCCTATCTCATCGCTGAGAGCGCCCTTCAGTGCCTCGATATCCCCGAACGGTACGGAGATGAATCCGGGCATCATCGGCTCGAACCCGGCGCGATACTTGGCCTGTCCGGTGGCGGCCAGGGTCGCCAAGGTCCTGCCGTGGAAAGAGTTCTCAGCGGTAATGATAAAAGGACCCCTCTTTTTATTGGTGCTGCAGTATCTCCGAACAAGCTTGATTGCCCCTTCATTAGCCTCGGCCCCTGAGTTGCAGAAAAAGACCTTGGCAGGGAATGCGTGCTCGGAGATCAAGTTCGCCACGAGTTCCTGCTGGGGGATCTGATAGAGGTTGGAGCAGTGGAAAAGCCTCTCTGCCTGCTCCTTCAGGGCCTTGGCGACCTCGGGGTGGGCATGGCCCAGGTTGCATACGGCAATGCCCGAGACCATGTCGAGGTATTCTTTTCCGGCATCATCCCACAGCAGGCACCCCTTCCCCCTGACTACCTTCACGGGCTGCCTTGCATAGGTGTTCATGACATGTTCCACGTTAACTACTCCTTGACGATCTGGGTGCCGATGCCTGAATCGGTGAAGAGCTCCAGCAGGATGGAATAGGGTACACGACCGTCCACGATGTGGGCCTTCATGACCCCGCCGTCCAAGGCCGTCATGCAGCACTCGAGTTTGGGGATCATACCGCCCGTGACCACGCCTTTTTTTATGAGACCGGGGATCTCTGCATACTTGATGCTGGTGATAAGCTTCCCCTTCTTGTCGAGCACGCCCTGCTCGTCGGTTAAGATGATGAGCTTCTCTACGCCCAGCTGTCCCGCCACCCCGGCAGCAACCGTGTCGGCATTGATATTATACGTGAGCCCGTCGTCGCCCACCCCTGAAGGGGCGATGACGGCCACAAAGCCTGACTTTTCTACGACATCGATGATATCGGTGTTGATCTCTTTCACCTCGCCCACATGTCCCATGTCCAGGTCATTGGTCACGGTCCCGTCCGGGTGCCTGCGTTTGGAAAAGAGCTTTTTTGCCTTTATGAGTCCGCCGTCCTTGCCTGACAGGCCCACGGCCTTCCCGCCCTCCGAGTTGATGAGGTGCACGATCTCCTTGTTGATGCCCCCTGCAAGGACCATCTCCACCACGTCCATGGTCTTGGCGTCGGTGACCCGTTTTCCCTCTATGAAGGTTGACTTGATGCCCATCTGCTCAAGCACCGAGCTGATCTGCGGGCCCCCGCCATGGACCACCACCACCTGGATTCCGATGTACTGGAACAGGATGATCTGCTGGGCAAAAAGCTTTTTCAGCTCAGGGTCCACCATGGCGTGGCCGCCGTATTTGACCACGATCCTCTTACCCCTGAAATCCCTGATGTAAGGCAGGGCTTCCACCAGGACCTTTGCCCTTTGAATGGCCTGTTCCATCAGCGTTATCCCTTTCACGGGTCTTTAGGCCCGAACTTAAGCCGGCGCTCCGGGCGGAACCCGGCTATCATAAGAAAGCAGTGTATTTACCGAAATCCTGTAGAAATTGAAAGGACAAAATGTGCCTGAAACAGGGCCGGCCTTCTTGTCCCCAGACCATACCCACTAGAGAGGCATAGTGTGGGTAGGGATCTGTAGGCGAAATACCCGTTTGGGTTGACCGGCAGTTCTGACAGAGTATCAACAGTTTCTACCGATATGGTTCTAAACATATCGTGGTCGAGTAGACCAGGGAAGTTACCTCCCCCGGCCCCTCTACAGATCTGGACGTGCGGATTTCCCGCATCCAGCTCCTCAGGAAACAGATTCGCTACTGGCGGAGAGCACTATGCACAACGACT
>JBEKDT010000027.1:0-16195 GCA_050014195.1 Desulfomonilia bacterium
ACTCGCTACCGGCCCGCTGGCTAGGCTTTGGCCGGGCAGGACTCTCACCTGCTGGGTTCCTTCCTCGAATTTCAAAGAGACAGACCACCTCCTTTCCTTTCGAGCCAAGCTTACCTGGCGCACCCAAAATGTGTACTCTGCGCGTGAGATAAAAAAGTACATATATCGTCCGGATATCTAAGGGGATCATCAAATTATCTTCTGACTAAATCTATATCCATTCTTATCCCATTGAGACAATTATTTACCACACTATCGTAGTTGACTTGCTACCATCCCATTCTTATTATCTTTTTCATAATGAATATATGGGTGCGGTAAATGATTACTGCAAGTAGGCGGACTAATCCATGTTAGCTATATGGGCAGCGAAACACTATTATTCATAGTAGCGCTGTTCAGCAATTCACATAACGAAAGGAGTAAACATTATGAATGAAGATGGCAAGGCCGGCAGAGGCACATCAAACCGGGACTGGTGGCCGAACCAGTTGCGGCTCGATATCCTGCACCAGCATTCCTCCAAGTCCAATCCGATGGGCGAGGATTTCAACTACGCTGCAGAGTTCAAGAGTCTCGATCTGGCGGCTGTGAAGAAGGATCTTCTGGCGCTGATGACTGACTCACAGGACTGGTGGCCGGCGGACTTTGGACACTACGGACCTCTGTTCATTCGCATGGCATGGCACAGTGCCGGCACGTACCGCACTGGCGACGGTCGCGGCGGCGCAGGGGGCGGTAACCAGCGCTTTGCTCCGCTCAACAGTTGGCCCGACAATGTCAACCTTGACAAGGCGCGCAGACTGCTTTGGCCGATCAAGCAGAAGTATGGCCGGAAAATTTCATGGGCCGACCTGATGATCCTCACCGGCAACGTCGCTCTAGAATCGATGGGATTCAAGACCTTCGGCTTCGCCGGCGGGCGTGAGGACGTCTGGGAGCCGGAACAAGACATCTACTGGGGCTCTGAAGGCAAGTGGCTGGATGACAAGCGCTACTCCGGCGACCGGGATCTTGAAAATCCGCTCGCTGCTGTGCAGATGGGTCTGATTTACGTCAATCCGGAAGGCCCCAACGGCAATCCGGATCCGATCGCTGCAGCGCGGGATATCCGCGAGACCTTCGCTCGCATGGCAATGAATGACGAAGAGACGGTTGCGCTCATCGCGGGCGGCCACACCTTCGGCAAAACCCACGGCGCCGGCGATGCGAAACATGTGGGGCCTGAGCCCGAAGCTGCCGGTATCGAGGAGCAGGGCCTCGGCTGGAAGAGTAGCTTTGGTACGGGCAAAGGCGGTGACACGATCGGCAGCGGCCTGGAAGTCACCTGGACCAACACGCCAACGAAGTGGAGCAACAACTTCTTCCGGATCCTGTTCAGCTTCGAATGGGAACTGACAAAAAGCCCGGCCGGTGCGCACCAGTGGATACCGAAGGGTGGCGCAGGCGCTGGCACAGTGCCGGATGCCCACGATCCCTCAAAGCGTATTGCGCCAGCCATGCTGACCACGGACCTCTCGCTGCGGTTCGACCCTGTTTACGAAAAGATATCAAGGCGCTTCTACGAAAATCCTGATCAGTTCGCGGACGCGTTCGCCCGCGCCTGGTTCAAGCTGACGCACCGTGACATGGGCCCTCGCGCTCGTTATCTCGGCCCGGAGGTTCCCGCGGAGGAGCTCATCTGGCAAGACCCCATTCCTGCTGTCAATCATAAACTGATTGATAAAAAGGACATTGCCTCCCTCAAGGCCAAGATCCTGGCCTCCGGTTTGACTGTCTCGGAGCTGGTTTCGACCGCCTGGGCGTCGGCGTCCACCTTCCGTGGCTCCGACAAGCGCGGCGGTGCGAACGGCGCCCGCATTCGTCTGGCACCGCAGAAGGATTGGGAAGTCAATCAGCCAGCCCAGTTGGCGAAGGTCCTCAAAACCCTAGAAGGCATCCAGAGCTCGTTCAACAGCGCCCAGTCTGGCGGCAAGAAGGTTTCGCTGGCTGACCTGATCGTTCTGGCCGGTTGTACGGGCGTCGAGCAGGCTGCAAAGAATGCCGGTCACAAGGTGACGGTTCCCTTCACGCCGGGGCGCATGGACTCCTCGCAGGAGCAAACCGATGTGCAGTCATTCGCCGTACTCGAACCGGTCGCGGATGGGTTCCGCAATTACCTCAAGACCAAATTCTCGGTATCGGCCGAGGAGCTGCTGGTCGATAGGGCGCAATTGCTGACGCTGACCGCGCCTGAGATGACGGTTCTTGTGGGCGGCATGCGCGTCCTGAATACCAACTTCGGACAGACCCAGTACGGCGTCTTCACGAAGCGGCCGGAGGCGCTGACCAACGACTTCTTCGTGAACCTGCTCGACATGGGCACGACGTGGAAAGCGGTATCGGAAGCCATGGACGTTTTCGAAGGGCGTGATCGCAAGACGGGTGAACTGAAGTGGACCGCCACGCGTATCGATCTGATCTTCGGTTCCAACTCCCAGCTACGGGCCTTGGCGGAAGTCTACGGATGTGAGGAGTCCCAGGAGAAGTTCCTGCACGACTTTGTAGCGGTGTGGAACAAAGTCATGAACCTTGACCGTTTCGACCTCGCCAGATCGTAGGATAAACGTCTTCGAGGGCTTCTGAATGGGCGGCCGAAAAAACGGTCAGCTCCAACAGGTTCCAGCGGACGGCGTATCGCCGCCGCTGAACCGGAATGTTATAAGCAGATGATGACCATGAGGCGATTCTGAATTCCGAGTGGTTAAAGAAGTATCATCGTCTTTTATAGATTTAGCCAAGGACTTTATAAATGGCCACTTATAACCAGCGGCTGCACAAGGACCGACCAGCTCCGCTACGCTCAACATGAGTACATATATCATCAGAAGATGGAAAAATGTGGTCCTCAGGACAGAATGATAGGTTACTATAAGATATGACGCATTAATAAAACTGAAGATTGTTTCTGTAAATGCCTTTTTTCTCTAATCGGAAAGATGAATCTTATATAAGAAGACTGGTCATTCTTTTATGGTATCGCATCAAATCTTCAGATAATCCGACCACCTCTTCATAGTAAGCCTGCCCATGAGGTTCACGGCCCTACGGGGCAGGAGCTTCATGATACCCAGGTGGAGCGCCTTGTTCTGCCAGCCCGGCACATAGAACAGCCTGCCGTTCTTGAATGCCTTATAGCCCAGCTCAACCACCTCGTCCACGGTCTTGAATGAGATAGTGAACGGGATGAAGTCCTCCGGCACCCCTGCATCATTGATCAGGTCGGTGCGGGTAAAGGGCGGATTCAGCGTGGACACCTTTACCTTCGACCTCCAGGGCAGGTCTCCTGCAACCCCTTCAGTCAGCGATTGGGTGAAGGCCTTTGTCGCCGCGTACAGGGCGAGTGATGGCAGGGGCTGGAATGCCGCCACCGATGACACGTTCAGGATGGCACCGCTGTCACGCTCGATCATGGAAGGCAGGAAGAGCCGCATGAGCTTGGCATACCCCAGGCAGTTGAGCAGAACCATTTTATCAAGACGGTCCTTATTCATCTCGTCGAACTTCCCGTAGGAGCAGATCCCTGCATTGTTCACCAGCACATCCAGGCCCTGTGCCCTGGTCATGACTTCATGATGCAGGGTCTCGGGCCCTTGGTGCGCTGTAAGGTCCACACAGGTGGTCCAGGTCCGGATACCGTGGTCCGCCTCCAGTTCGGATGCCCACTTTTCAAGCTGCTCTTCCCGGGATGGCAGGTCTGTGAGAAAGAGGTGCGCCCCGTCTCGCGCAAAGCACCTTGACAGCCCCTTGCCGATGCCCATGGATGCACCGGTGATGAGTACCTTCTTTCCTCTGAAATCAAGCTTCATGACAGACCTCCTTATCTACTTCGAAAGGCATTGGATATACGGGAAATCAGGGTGGCCTTGTTCTCCTTCACATATCTCGCAAAGTCCTCAAAGGCCTCACGCGTGGTGTACTTAAAGGTATAACCAAGTTCACGCTTGAGCTTGTCATTGCTCGCGATCCACGGGTAAACAAGCATCGTGAGCCCTGCACTCGGGAATTCGGTCATGAAATTAACCCGCCCGAACCACATGAGGTTGTTCATCACGTACAGGATGGGGTAGGGCAGTTTGAGCTGATGGTTGCCCAGGATATGAATCATCTCATCGAAGCTCATGGTTCCGTCTGCTGCAAGATTGTATGCCCCTGTCTTTTTCTCCTTGAGCAGGAGATAGATGATCTCCACGAGATCGTTCTCATGGATGAACTGGAATGGAACCGTGTTGCTCGGCAGCATCACGATCTTTTTTTTGAGATGGCGGGCAAGGGGGTTGTCGAATCCGGGCCCCACAACGAAGCACGGCCTGACCACGGCCAGGCTGACGTCGGGGTTCTCCTGCTGAAACCGCGAGCAGACCTCTTCGAGCTCCCGCTTGTTCTTTGCATAGGTGAAATCCGCATTACCCCGCAAAGGACTCTCTTCAGTGAGCGGCATGTCATTGTCCGGATGGAACCCGTAGGCCGTGGTGGATGAGCACTGGAGGAGCTGTGGTATGCCTGCCTTCAGGCACGATGAAAGGAAGTTCTTCGTGCCGTTTATATTAATATCCTCCATAAGCCCCTTGTCGTGGATGGGCGGCAGGATATAGGCGGCATGGATGGCCCAGTCGATATCCCTGTCCGTGAGAAGGGGATACATGTCCGCGCGTACGTCGTGACGGATGAACGTGAGCTTGGCTGAAGGGCGTCTGGGCTTGATAATGTCGATACCGATGATCTCGATAACATCTTCCTTGCTGCCCAGATGCTCCACGAGCTTCGAGCCGAAATAGCCCGAAACCCCGGTGATGAAGACACGCTTCACCGGATGATCCTCCTTTCAAGAAAGGGGGCCCTCCCCATGCTGACAGGGCCCCTTAAGGATGAGGATGTCAAACCTTCTCGAATATATGTATGGTCATGGAGGCTTCTTCCACGCCTAGATTTCCGCCGCCGTTCTCGGTGAGCCCGATCCGGGCCCCTTCCACCTGGCGCTTTCCTGCAAGGCCTCTAAGCTGCGTGACGACCTCATGGATCTGGGCAAGGCCCGATGCCCCTATGGGGTGGCCCCTGCACTCCAGGCCGCCGCTCGTGTTGATGGGCAGCTTGCCGCCGAGCGTTGTGGCGCCGGACTCGGCAAAGATGCCGCCATCGCCGAGCCTGCAGAAACCCATGGCCTCGGTCTGGTGGAGCTCGCCGTATGAGGTGGCATCGTGGAGCTCGGCCAGGTGGATGTCCTTGGGACCAATGCCGGCCATGTCATATGCCTGCCTTGAGAGCCGCTCGCCGATGTCTGTCCCCTCGATTTCGCGGTGCATGCCCGAGCCCAGGACCGAGGCCCTGATGCGGACAGGCCTCTTCGCTTTCAGCCTCTTGAGATACGATTCCGAGCAGAGGATGGCCGCGGCGGCGCCATCTCCCACGGGCGCGCACATGGCCCGCGTCAGGGGATATGCCACCGGCTTGTCTGCCATGACCTCTTCTACGCTCATGGTGGTTTGGTACTGGGCCAGGGGATTCAAAGATCCATGCAGGTGGTTCTTGGAACAGATCACGGCGAGCTGCTTCTGGGTGGAGCCGTATGTGGACATGTGCCAGCGGGCGCCCATGGCATAGGCGTCCATGAAAATGCTCCTGCCTTCACCGGGGGGTGACTGGCCGTCCGGCATTTTCACCGTGAACCGCTTGCTCAGTTCTTCGAACATCTTGAGGTGCGCCGCAAAGTTCTCCACGTCCATGCAGGTGGCGTATGCGCTGAGCGACAGGGCCTTGTTCTCGTGGGTGATCTTCTCGGAGCCGAGCGCGAGCACCACGTCGAACATGCCCGCCTTGATTGCCGTATAGCCAAGGTATAAGGCCGTTGATGCCCCGGCGCAGGCATTTTCGCAGTTCACGATGGGTATGCGGTCAATGCCCATGTCCCAGAGCATAACCTCGCCGCGGATGGAATGCTGGTTGGCGAACATGCCCCAGAAGGTGTTGGAAACATAGGCGGCCTGGATATCTCCCTTTTCGAGCCCGGCATCCTTGAGCACAAGATCCACGGCCTGGTGAGCCATGGTGCGCACGGTGGCATCCGGGTATTTGTTGAACCTGATCATTCCGGTGCCGATTACGAATACATCGCTCATATCATGTTCTCCTTCGTGTCAGCCGTCATTATTCCTCGCGCAAGATCAGGCCTGCTGCAGCCAGGGCGAGGATGTCGTTGGAGCCGTCCTCGATCATGCCGGCCCTTGCGTCCCGGAAGATCTTCTCGATGGGGTACTCCTTGGAAAGGCCGTTCCCACCGAAGATCTGCATGGCATCGCTTGCCACCTCGAACGCCGACCTTGTTGCAAACACCTTGGCCGCGATGGAATACTCGGTCTTGGGTGGTGTTGTGGAGAGGTTGAAGATCAATGCCGCCCTTGAGTAGGCCCGGGCGAGCTCAACCTTAGAGAACATGTCGAAGAGCTTCTTCTGCACGGTCAGGTGGTCGCACAGCCTTTTTCCCCCCTGGATGCGCTCCTTGGAATAGTCAAGCGCCAGGTCATAGGCCGACTGGGCGACCCCCGTGAAGAAAGCACCCATGCCGGCATTCGCCGTGGCAAGCGTGATGTCTGTGAACATCTCATAGCTCTCATTGTCAATGATCATGTCTTCAACCGGGACTTCGGCATTGTCGAAAAAGATCTCACCCTGGGGCAGCTCCCGCTGGCCCATCTTGTTGAGCGGCTTGCCCCGGGACACACCTTTCTGCGTGAGGTCGACGAGACAGATGCCTCCGCCCGACATGCCTAAAGATGGATCGATGTTGACGAACAGGGCGGCCTGAGTGGCAATAGTCCCATTGGACACCCAGGCCGCCTTCTGGCCGTTGAGAAGGTACTTGCCTCCCTTTTTGGTGGCCTTGACCTGCTGGGTGATCTTGGGGTTGTGGAAGTTGCCCGTGAAGGGCATGAGGATGTCCGAGCCATGATCAGGCTCGGTGATGGCCCAGCACGACATGATGCTCGCATCTTTGCAGTTCACGTACGGCAGGATGAACTTATCGATGATGTGGTCCTCTGCAATGAGTGATGCATAGAAGGCAGAGAAACAGGCAACGCCGATGGACACGGCAAATCCCACGCTGCCGTAGGCTATCTCCTCAAACACGATGTGGATGCCCAGCGGATCGACTCCAAGACCGCCGTATTCATCCGGGATGAGCACGGTGTGGTAGCCGTTCTCATACATCTTTTTCATACAGTCCCAGTAGACGGAGCCCTTGGCAATGACCTGCTCGGGCGTCATGGTGTCGAGCTCGATTGCAGCAGGCCGCAGGACTTCCACAGCGAACTTGTGTGCATTTTCTTTGAGAGCAATGTGCTCGTCTGACATTTCAAGATTCAACTCGGTATAGGGCATGGAAACCTCCTTTTTTAGTTCCGTTCATGTGTCCCTGCACTCATGGTTCTCCTGTTCATCACTTTCAACACAGGATGGGCAAACACTCACTTGTAGTCGTCATATGAGTAAATCGCCCCGATCTTGTTCAAGAAATCCTCCCGCAGCTTCCTGTCCAGCGCCTTCTCAGAGATCGTCTTGGGGATCTCGGATACAATCTGGAGATAGGATGGGATGAAGTTCGCCTCGAGGCTTTTCCTGCACGTTTCAAAGATGTCCTTCGGATCGATGGGCTTCCCTTCAAAGGAAGCGATGGCTGCCACCAGGTCGCTCTCGCCGGGGGCCCCGGATGCTGCGGGGACCCCATATACACACACCTCGCTCACACCGGGATGCTCACCGATGATGCGCTCCACATGATCCGGCTGGATGAAATCTCCCGCCCTGCGGAGCTCGGTGCCCTTCCTGAAGTCGAAGTAATACCAGCCCTCGGCATCGCGGTGCACGATATCGCCGCTCCTGAGCCAGCCTCCTAAAGTCTTCTCCTTGGAGGCCTCGGGAAGGCCCAGGTAATCCACCTTGGTGTCTCCCCGGACCATCCTGCTGATGAGCTCACCCATCTGACCTACCGGGACCTCGTTGTCGTTCTCGTCCACCACCTTGAATTCCATGATCCCGGGTATCGGTTTTCCGAATGAGCCGACAGGTCCTTTGCCGATGGGCTTGTAGGCGAAGCCGCCTTCCACGGCGGCATACCACTCGAGGATCTTGACATTGAACCGTTTCTCGAAGGCCTCCCAGATGGCAGGAGGGGTGCCGGCGCTGATGACCATCTCCACCGGGTTGTCGGCATCGTCGGGCTTTTCCTGTTCATTAAAGATACCCCCCATCATGCCGCCTAAGAGCGAGAAAGAGGTGCATCCGTATTTTTTGCAGATATCCCAGATCCTGCTCTTGGTGAACCGCGGGCTGAAGACGGCCTTTATCCCGGCATACAGCGCAGGGAACAACGTGACGGACTGTGCGTTGCCATGGGTGAGAGACAGCCCGTTGTAGAGCACGTCGGTCTGCTTGTATTTCCAGACGAGCTGGTTGAGGATGTTGTACACCCCGGTGCGGTTGTTCCTGATCTTCACGCCCTTGGGGTCGCCCGTGGTGCCCGAGGTATAGATGATCTGCATGGGGTGGCGCACATCAAAGACCTTCTGGTCCACCCTTTCCCACGAGTCCTTCTCAAGGGTCTCGTTCATGGCATGGAACCTTCTGTCCACGGGTATGCCATGCTCTTCCCGGTAGGCCACGGACACGAGCTTGACCTCGTTCAGGTCATTGATGATCTCACCGAGTGGTTCCAGACACTCGTCCGAGATGATGGCGGCCTTGGCCCCGGAGTTCTTGAAGAAGAATTTCAGCCGCTCCCCCCGGGACCTGGGATCGATGGGGATCATGATGGCCCCGATGGTGGTTCCTGCCAGGAGCGCGTACACGAACTCCGGTTCGTTCCGCATGAAGACCGCGAAGGTGTCGCCCTCCCCGATGCCGTTTTCCAGGAGCATCCGGGCTACCTTGTTCGAGTTGTCGTGGAGCTTGCCGTAGGTAAGGATATCCTCCCCGTGCTCTCCCCGCTCGAAGATGTAGACCTGCCTGTCTGGCATGCTGTCCGCTTTCATTTCCACCAGGTGGGATGCAATCGCCTGGTTCAGATGTGTTTTCGTTGACATGAATACCTCCTGTTCTCCTTACCAGTCCTCGTCCTCGACCGCACCGATGAATCCCCTGGTGAAGGTCGGGAATTCCTTTTTAAAGGTCTGGTCCCACACGTCCTGGGTCCAGAACTTGTGCCGGTCGAAGAACGGGTCGACCTTGGCTGCGCTCACGGCAATGCTCACGATTATGTCAACATCAGGCATGATCTCCAGGGCCTTGGCCGCAAAGGCCAGGGTGGAGAACACCCTGCAGTGCAGGCCCAGCCTCCATGCCATGGCTGCAGCTGCATCGGCCGCCATGTGGATGTTGATGTTGCGGAAGATGCAGCTCGGGCCGTTACTGGTGAGCGACTCCACCATCTCGGCCTTGTTCAGCTCGGCGCAGGTGCGGTAGCCGCATGCCCCGCAGTTGTAGTTGAAGAGCGACTGGCGCTTGTCACCGATGAGCAGCACGGCAGCAGGTTCCTTGATGAGGTCTGCGGCGAATCTGCCGTCACGGGCCGCCAGGGGGGACATGTCACCCAGCGAGAAGCAGTATTCGGCCAGCTGCTCGATCTCCTCATTGGTTATCTTGATGAGTTTCATGGTATTGCGCTTGCCGAACTTGAAGCTCGTTTGCGCCGCCAGGGCCATCATTTCCACGGCCCTGTCGAGGCCGGCCTGTAACATGTCATCCATTTCTCTGATAGCCATATCCACCTCCCGTCCTTAACTGTAGATGGACCTGAACTGAGGCCAGAGCCTGCGGATGATCCGGTCGTTCATGGTCCGCTCGTTGATCTCACCGTACTTGACCGGGATGTCCCTGAACGGGCTCTTCTCGGTCACCGATATTGCAACAGCCAGAGCGAATCCTGTCGCTTTGGGCAGGATCCCCATCCTCATGGCTGCCGCACCTGCAGACCAGTACACCCCGTAATCGATGCCTAAGTTGCGTGCCAGCGTCGCGATTCCGTCGACGGCGTATGAGATGTTCATGGCCCTGAAGGTGCACAGGGGGCCCGTGTAGGCCACACCAGGCTCCAAAGGGAGCTTGTCTTCCTTCCTGAGGTATTCGCAGGTGAGTTTGCCGCACAGGTTGCAGTTGATGTCGGACGGATCGGTAAGGCTTCTGAGCGAGGTCACCACCAGCACCGCATCGGCGTCGCGGATCATGGCTGCATCGCGCATGAAGAATTCCCATGCCTTATTCTCAGAGCTCATCTCCTCGACTGCCTGGCAGAGGTCCTCGATGTCGCACTCATCGTCAATGATATGCACCGTGCACTCGCCGACACCACCTACCCTGGGAGAGGTGACGGCTGATGCCAGGAGCATCCGCGCCGCGATCTGCGCCGCTTCCTTCCTGTCTTCTTCGAACTGTTTGAGGGTTCTCTCAACGCTCATAGTGTATCCTCCTTATCATTTCATCTAGAATCACCCGGCGATGGGGAGATTGTGCTTCCTGGCGATTGCCGGGTAATTCGCGTATGCCGGCTTTAAGAGGGGCAGGAGCTTGAGCACTTTGGGCATGGGCCCTTTGGCCTTGATGAGGCCCTTGGCGAGTGCTATTGGCAGGCTTACCTCCTTGAGCCAGAACTTGTGGCAGGTGTCGCCGCTCAAGGTCATCTCGATGGTGGGTTTGTAATCCGCAGGGCCACAGATGACCTTGCCGTCGTTGGTGAGCCAGATGAAGCCTTCCGGGTCGCTGATGGTGAACTTGATGACGATGTTCGACTCGAGGTACTTGTCGTAGAGTCCCTTGTCCTGCATGAGGAGATTGAAGAGACTGCCCAGAACCTCGTACATCTTGTCGGTACTTGCAAATACTGCCATAGAATCCTCCTTTTTGTCGTGTATGGTCGGGACAAAAATAACGTCCGTAAATCCCATGTATTCAAAAGTCGTGAGTACAAGCTCACAAAATCAAATCAGATGCCATTTCCGCATTCCGCTTTATTATTTCCGCAATTTTTTTGTCTTTGCTTCCCTCCTTTCCTGTTTTGCGGGGCCTTCATATGAATCCAGGAGGCCTCTGACGGACCGCTTAAGACTCTCGACGGCCCACTGGGTGGAATGTTCGCCGCGTGCAAGATACCAGCGTGTGGCTATTCCCTGGTAGATGGCCGAGATGGTGCGTGCAGCACATTCGGCGTCCACATTAACATAGCGTCCCTGGGACTGGCCCAGGAGGATAGCCTTTTTCAGGAGCTTGACCCAGTTGTTGATCCAGTCGCTGAAGATCTCCCGGTATTCCTGGTCGTGGACGGCAATGGACATGAAATCATAGAGGATGGGGTATCCGGTATCAACGTCAGGGTCCTGCGCATTATAGAGCCATTCAAAGGAAAGGACCTGCTCCAGGGGGTCATCGAAGAAGGACATGGTTTCATCGCCGCGCACGAAGATGCGCTGAAAAAATTCCTGGAACGCGGCCTTGAAGAGGTCGTTTTTGGATTTGTAGTAGTGGGCCAGACCGCCCTTGGAGAGGCCTGCGGTCTTGCAGATGTCATCCATGGTGACGTTTGCACACCCTCTTTCGGTAATGGTCTTAAGGGCGGCATCGATGATCTGGGCCTTACGAATCGCCTCAAGCTCCGCATTCGGCGGCATCAAAAACCCTCCTTATAACTTATGGCTTCTTTTGGATAATAATGCCCGTATTCTTTGAGAGCGCACAAGGGTATCACCCATGCGGATGGCAATCGTGATGCGGGAATCTTTGCTCGGCGGAATCGGCTATCTCAATAAACCGACCATGTGATATTTCTACCGACCGGTCGGATTATTTTTATATAATATTCGCCTCTCCCTCTTTGTCAAGAGGGAAGCTTATAATAAGTTGTCAGACAATATATCAAGGCAAGTATTGATGGCTCATCACCGTAATGCATCCTCGAGAGCACACAAAGGGCTATCCCACCACGAAGAGCACGAAGGACACGAAGAAAAGAATCCTATTGAAATCTCCGACTGAGGCAAGAGATCCACGAGTGTCCGTTCTGATTTTCTCTGATCATCTTCGTGCTCTTCGTGGTGGTACTCCTATGTCTGCTCGAACCCCATGCTCCATTTTGGTTGCGGCTATGCTGCGCTAAGTCCTTCGTGTCCTTCGTGGTAAGAACAATGAGCCCTGCGGTATACACACAAGGATGTTGACACAGCATGGCCCCCCATGACATATTCCCCAAGAGTTATTCATGGCGGGGTTGCTCATGGGGTTGAAGGGTTTCGGGGAAAATTCCAAGCTCATCTTTATCGGCATTGCCGTGGTCTTAGGCTTTATCTTCATCCTCCAGAACTTCGAGCAGACCTCCTTCCAGTTCCTCATCTGGACGCTCTTTACCGCACCCAAGTGGATCGTGGTCTCAGGCACCTTCCTCATCGGGATGGCCTTCGGGTTCTTGATGGGCAAGAAGAAGGCCTGATCAAGACATAAAGCTCTTCTCATTGAAGCATACTTTTTAAGAGGCTCTCAACAGATCTGAAGATAATACCCCTTTATTTTGCATTGAATTGAGGGTCAGGTGTATGGCATGGTTCGCATGTTCTTTGGTACTGGTGTTCTTCACCACGAAGGACACGAAGAGCACGAAGAAGATCTAAGAAATTCAGAACAGACAATCGTGGGTTCTTTGAACCGGTCAACTATTTCAAAAGGCTTCCTTTCTTCGTGTCCTTCGTGCTCTTCGTGGTTAGATATCCCTTTTGTGTGCTCCTCAATGATCCGAGTATGCTTTATGTGATGAACCGGACATATACATGTCTTGGGCGAAGTCCGCATGGATTGCCCCTCATCATGTGTGCGCCTGACCGCCCACCACATGGTTACGATACCAGCGTCTTCCCAGCATGCGCTGGTAATGCCAGGCAACCATGGGCAATAGACCCCGCGACCTTAACCAATATTGATCGGGTATTTTCTCATGGCTGGGCACTTCGCCCAGAGAAACCTCGGCGCAGACAATGCCCTGGCCTTCATCATGACTGCGGCGTGCGATCACCCTGCCTGCTGCATCCACGATGGCCGCATTCCCTTCAAAATATCCCCAATACGGCAGCAGGGGCAGGCCGAACATGGGGCACCTGATTTGTCCGCAGTGTGCGGCGTGGATGACCGGGGTGCCCACCAGCCGCGCGGTATCCTGCACGCACGCCAGGGCATTAAGGGCGTTCTGAGTCTCCCATGGGTCCTTTATCCAGCCCGGCAGATAGGTAGGGATGCTCCACCAGCACGAGCCTCCCATGATGACATCGACCCTGTTTCGAAGTCTTTGTGCAGTCATGGTGCGCATGTACTCCCAGCAGACCGCAGCCCCGACACGGACACCATCATATTCCCCCAGAATACCGGTATCACCCGGATCGCCCCCCTCATAAAACGCATTCTCCCACATGGTCGGCAGATCCTTGTCATGCCGGCCGATCAGCGTGCCGTTCGCGAATGCCATATAGCGGTTTCTCACGGCACCGCCGGATATGCGGCACAGGAAGGAACCACCGATGACGATGTGGTGCCGTGCCGAGAAATCACGCAGAAAAGACGCAGCCGGACCGCTGTCGGTTTCTATGGCGTCTGCAATCCGCGGGTTCCAGGCAACCCCGGTGTTGAAGAATTCCGGGAGCGCGATCCATTGGGCGCCTTCCTGAACAGCCTCCCATGCAAGTCGCTCGCAGCCTGCAATATTCGCTGCCGAGTCGGCTATCTTCGTGGCAAGCTGAATTGCCGCCGCCCTCACTGGTTTGTTCATATTTTCATCATTCATGGTGATTTATGATGCCTCCTTATTTGTATTCTCTAAAACTGGAGCACTTATGATAAAATACGTGCTATCATCAAAATATCAATACGGGGGTTTATTCTATGGCATATCTTCTTTATCTGCATATTTTTTTCATGGCATCAGCAGTAGTGCTCGTCATATCCGCCTTTGCAATCGTCCGCAGAAAGAAAACCGGCTGGTTCGCCCGTCACCGCAGGATAGCGCTTCTGTCAGTATTGTCGGCACTTCTTGGGTTCATTGCAGAGTTCATCTTTAAGACAGCCATGCATTACCCGCACTTGAAATCGCCGCATGCCTTTGCCGGTGTGATATCATTAATCATGCTCATCATTACCCCTGCCACGGGTTGGCTGATTGCCTCTGACCCCAAGAGATACCGGGTAATTCACAAGACCCTGGGAAAAATCACTTCTGTTGCCGTTCTTATAACCGCATCCATGGGAATAGCGCGGTTTATCCAACTTTCGAGGAGATAAACCTAACGGCTTGTAGCTTACCCGCCAGGCGAATTTATGAGGCTTCTATCTGTTCGAGGCTACCTGTGAGACGAAACCCTGCCTTAATTCGGCGCACGATTAGCCTGGTCGGGTGCAGCGACTGGTTGGGCAGACTCTTCTGCTTCCTTCTGTTTCTGCAAGTGCTCTAGATTGAAATAAAGCATAAAGGTGTAATGCCATACACTGTCTATCATTGAAGCTACTGTAGAACGCAGGTCGATTGGCGAAAACGGTCGTGCAATGCCTCCTGATTTGAAGCTGTCTTGGATTACCTTCAAGAGCGATAACGCCTCATAATAATTGTCAGAATCTATCACAGCGAATTCCTGCATTCGCTTGGTTAGTTCTGAAGACTCATCAGGAGCAGAGGCGAGGTACTGCTGAATCATCAGTTTAGCAGTGCTTATCAATTGGTCAACCTTCAACCCTTTTTCTGCGACAAACCGATAGGTCTCAATGTCGCGAACATCTTGACTCGTGGCTACTATTCGATCGGTAGGAGTTCCATCTCCTTTGCTAAGCGCCTGGCAAATCCGTTCTAATCTCTGCTGATTTGTCACCAGCAAGGAGTCCAACTTCAGTCGCTTGGCTATCTGTGCACCAGTTAGTATAGTCGCGACACAAACCTGGAATACCTGCCGCCCATAAGAGACCAATGAGCGATATTCCAACTCAGGCCTCCCGGATGGCTTTTTGGGGTCATCGGTGGCGACGAACATTAGGCTGGCAGACCGCCCTTTATGAACAATCTGGGAGCGAGCTCCGTAGAACTGCGATAGCCAACTGTCGAGGCGGGGGACATCTCCTACAAGGAGACCGACTGCCTCTTTGAAGCGTGCGGTAACTTTCTCCCCTGCCTCAAGGTCTAGCAGGCTTTCGAAGGCAATTGCAAGATTGACTAAAGCCACACTTTCATCAATATCGATTTCTATGCTTCTATTATACCAAGTAAGCGCAGTGAGCATCCGTTCGCTCAAATTGTCTCTCTCTTCTCTCGCTGTGAAATACTCAAGTACTGGTCGGTAGAGTCGAGACTGAGAGAGACGATAGTTGAGGTCGGCGCTTAAGTCCTGGGAGATGTTGAGCCACAGACTCACCGTTGGAGGGAAGATGCGACTACCACGAGTTACCCAAAAATACAATTCGTTGTTGAGTCTGCCTTCATAGCCTTCTATTTCGCTTCTGGAGTCGAAATCTAGATTTTGACCTTCTGCTAGGGTCTCTACATTGTGATCGTTTACGAGTAGGTATTTGGAAACCTGCTTAGGTTGAAGCAGGTAGAGGCTCGCGTGTTCGTACCGCAAGAAGGGGTCTCCAGATGTGGGATGAGGCGAAGAATAGATGAAGCGTGCAAGTGCCTGGAACTCAAGGAGCTGCTGTGTGAACTCGGAAGCGCTAAAACCCTCACTTGAAGCGTGAAACGCATATGATATCTTCTGTATTCGGTGATGATCGCGCAGGAAGAACATAGTGCAAAGCGTTTTGAGATGTCGAACCACATCAGGCGGTAGGTCAGTAAAGTCGTCACTGTTTTTAATCGCGAGACTCTGATAGAGCACCGGCCCCGAGGTCTTGAGGTAAGGGAAAAATGCAAATGTGTATTCGCTTTCTGCCATTTAGCTCACTCCTGTTGAACCCCACTGGCAAGACTTCGTCTTTGCCAGTGCCACCCAATACATACCTTCTATCATTTCTCACCCAGGCCACCCGTGATGTTCCCCAAGAAAAGTGGACCACTATTTGTATTACCTTGCCAGTGCTTCATATTCAACAGGGGAACAGTAATTGATCCCCGAGTGTATCCGTTTCCTGTTGTAAAAATGGGTGATATATC
>JBEKDT010000028.1:0-15037 GCA_050014195.1 Desulfomonilia bacterium
GTATCTGGGAAACTTATTTTGGTCCTCTGAGACTTGGTGAAGTGAGTGAGAGGCTCAAATGAACCGGAAAGTGTTACCTATGTCCCTTTACTTTTTGTTACCTATGTCCTTGACCTGTACACCCCACGAACCCGCCTTGAAGGGTTCGTTCGCTCGCTTGAAAAATCAGGGCCGCGAGCAAATTTCTTCAGGATAGAAGAAATTGACGCACCTTGCGTGCGCCCGGAGGGTGAGGGACAGGGATGTCCTGAGTCAAAACTCGCTCCGTTTCGCTTCGCTCAGACAAACGCCGCTATTCCCCCTGATTTTTCTTCGCTCGCTCACCAGGTTCAGAGGGGTTTAAAAAACCCCAGGGCCGGGTGGCACGGGCGAAGCCCGAAGGGCTTGCCCGTGGGACATTTCTCCAAGGGTAGACTATCCATTATATGACGAATGCATACATGAAGAAGCCCCTCTCCGTTCTGTCTGAATCGATTGCCTGGATCAGCCAGATGATTTCTCGGAGGATAAGAGAGGCATCCTTACTTAACATGAGAAGGTCGGTTCATGGGCGTGCCCGGGCGGATTGAAATGCATGGCCCTTGTTTATGAATACATTCCAGAGAAAAAGATCGTGGAATGGTGCTAAACTATTCTGTCCCAAGGGCAAGCCCTTCGGGCTTCGCCCGTGCCACCCAAGATTTTTCTTCTTCTATCCTGGCCACCCGCCCGCCCGGGCGATAACCGCACCAACTTTCGGTACGACCTTACCAGGCTCGCTTTTTGATTGTCGTGCGAGCGCTATTGCTCTCAGCATTAGCTCCCTATCAGTCTGCTTTCGTTGTTCTTTGCCGGATCGTGCTACTCTTGCCATTGGTGTCTGCTCTCCTGCGTCATAATTCCCTGTTTCCTTGCGGTACAACGTTGCGCATCAGCGGCGCGGGCGGCAGCCCGCGCCCGCCTGCATGCGCTAGTTAGGCGATTCTTTTTTCTTTGACTTCCCTAATGATTCGTCGCACACATCCATCATCACATAACTCATATAAAGGGCGTTTCTGAAGAAGGCGAAAGAACAAGAGGAGATCTGCTCCTTGAAGTTCATCCATATATATTTTTTGAATGCCCGGTGTGAGTCCCTGGGCTTCTATAATTGAACATGCTTCTGCTACCTCCTCACTTGAATTAAGACCAAGTACACCCGCTCTTAACATACCATTCATGTCGGATGTTGTTACTGAATTAACTAAATCTCTGTATCGGCTGACCACACCATGTATTCTCTTTATCCTTTCCTCTTCTCTTTCTATTTCATGACGTTGTATATCTTTTTTCATAAGTTGTTTGCCACGCTGAACACCAGCAAAGTAGATAAGAACATAGATAATAATCGCTGCAACAGTTAAGAAAATGTCAAGAGTTAACATATGTAATCCTAATTATCTAACAGGATAATAGAGAGCAAATGTGGAAAAGTGGAAGTCAGGGCAATATTCATGTCTTAAGAAAAATTTAGAAGGTTTTATCTTCGTCTCCCCTTCAACTAAACCGATACAAACTCATCAACTCTAAATTATATTATACAGGTTGCCAGAAAAATGGTCAAGAAACCTCTCTTTGATCCTACTCTTAGGGAATCTATTGTACGTTCCCACCCTCAGGCTGATCATCACCCGGTGCTGCAATGCTCCTGAGCGCCACTTCCACCGGCTCGGGGCATTCAAGTGCTTCGCCGTGCTCGGGCGCGGTGAGGTCTTTGAGGCGGTTGGCGGACGGGAGGATGCGCGACTCAAAGGAGCCGAGCGCTGTATTATAAGATTCAGTGGCTTTTTGGAGCCCGTCGCGGATCTTGTCGAAGTGCCTCACAAAGGTCTTGAGCCGGTCGAACAGCTCGACGCCGGTCTCCCAGATCTTGTGCGCGTTCTCGGATGCGCTCTGCTGCTGCCAGCTCATGGCTACGGAGCGCAGCAGTGCAATGAGGGTCACCGGCGTTGCAATGAGAATCCTCTTTTCGATGCCGTCTTCGATGAGGGTCTTGTCCTGGTCCAAGGCAGCGCTGAAAAAGGCCTCGCCGGGCAGGAACAGGACCACGAAATCGGGTGTGGGGGTGAACTGCTTCCAATATTCCTTTGAGGCAAGGGCATTCATGTGGTCCCGCACGGATCTTGCGTGTCTGCCCAGGCATGTAGCCTGTATACTCGGGTCCGTGGCCTCGTAGGCCTCAAGATAAGCCCTTAAAGGAACCTTGGCATCGATGACCACCTGCCTGTCTCCGGGGAGCTTTACGATCAGGTCAGGCCGCTTCCTTCCCGTTTCACTTTCGGCAACGGGCTGCTCTATGAAGTCACAGTGGGAAGACATGCCCGAGAGCTCCACTACCCGCTTCAAGGTGATCTCTCCCCACCTGCCCCTGGCCTGGGGCTCCTTCAGGGCTGAGGCCAGGGTCCTGGTCTGGTCGGTGAGCCTGTCCTGCATCTTCACCAGCTCCTCGATGTGGCGGCTGATGTCGCCGTAGGCTGATTGGCGTGAGCCCTCCATGGCCTGGATCTGGGTCTCATATCGCTTGAGCGATTCCTCCAGCGGCTTCACAACCGCTTCAACAGCGCCCTGCCTCTTCTCGAAGTCGCCCTTCATCTCGGCCACTACCGCCTCCATAGTCTTGCCTGCCAGTTGTATGAAGGCCTGGTTGTTCTGATTGAGTGCATCCAGCGAGAGGGCCTTGAAGGTCTCGGTGAGCTGCCTGGCCGCATTATCCAGCAGAACCTTCTGCTCAGTGAGGGATGCCTGGGCCTCTTGAAGCCTCGTCTCTAGGCGGGCACGCTCCAGGCGCTCTTTCTCCAGGAGGTCACGCGCCTCTATAAGCTCCTGCCTGAGCCGGGACTCCAAGGTGAGGCTATCTGCGGCGGCTTTCTCTCCGGCCTTCAGCTCGCCCGAATACTGGGCCCGGGCAAAGAACCATCCGGCTATGCCGCCTATGATGAATGTAACTGCAAGAAGCAGGTATTCCATGATACCCCTCTCTCATCCAGTCAATAGTGAAGCATGCAATGTGCGCATTCATAATATGGCCCCCCTCACCCCGGCCCTCTCCCTCTAAGCCCAGGGGGAGAGGGTATGGGGGAGGGGACCCTCTGGGTATAGTTGGTTTATCCGAATGCGTCCTGGTATCACAATAGCTCCATCAGACAGACCCGTACAAGCACATTCTCCAGGGGATCATGATCATAAGTTCATGCACGAGACACAGGGCATGATGAGAGGGGTTACCCTTATTTTTTACATTATATTCCGTGCAGGATGGGGTATGAATGTGCCTTGTGAGGTAGGGTATGTCTTATTCTTGGATTTTGCCAATGCTTCAAGTTCCAGGGCCTTTGCATTTTTCTCATAAGACATGCGGGGCTCATAGGTCCAGCCCGAGGCGAGCCGCTTCTGCTCCTTTTTTATGGCAAAATGGGCGAACACCCCCAGCACTGGTGCGATGATCCTGGTCTTCCATCCGAATTCTTTGTATATGTCACGCAAAATGGATCCAATCTTGTCGTGCATTCTCTGATCATCTTTGTACCATCGCTTCATTGCCCATACTGCTGCGGCATAGGTGGTCTTCAGATATTTTATCTCCCACTTCAGACGAGCGCGTATGCATGGGTCGGGATGGTTCTTGTATCGCTTCCAGCCGGCAAGCATGGTGCGTATCATCCTGGCGAGGCTGGGGCCGTTTACCTCAAAGTCTTGATTGAAGGCATTGCGAAGATATTCGGTTTCCCGGCCGTCCTTGATGTACTTATGAGAAAAGTTGAAACGGTGCTGTCCATGATTATCCGCTGCCGGGCGTTCATCCTCACCCAGAAGGGTCCCATCCTTTTTGTGCCGTTCATATAAAGGTGTACCAGGAATGGGTGTGTAGAGCATGAACTGGTGAAAAACCGTATCGTGTCGAACAGCATAATCTATAACCCGATCAATGTTCTCATGGGTATGATTCTCCAGACCGAGAATCGTTGATCCCAAGACTCGTATGCCGTGGGATTGGAGCTCCTGCACTAAATCTCTTGTTTGAACACCGCTGAGTTTTCCATAGGAGCTGTTTTCACCCTCCAAGCCCATCCAGACCCACGATATGCCCAGGCGGATCAGTTGTTCCATGGTATATGACTTCAAAACCCTGGCTGAAGAGAATACGAACAAGGCCCAGGACTTCTTGTTCAGCTTCATCAGTTCCAAAAGCCGCAGTGCCCTGTCGCGCTGCAGGAGGAAGTTCTCATCCATCACGAAAAAGGCGCTCACCTTAAGCTTTGCCTCAATGTCACACATGACCGCGAACAGGTCATCCCCTGTTTCATAGAAGTTGATGAACTTGCCTTTCCCCCCGTACAAGGCGGACGTAGAGCAGAAGTTACACCCCATGGGGCATCCAACCGAGGGTATTAACATTGCTGCGGTGTTTACCGGTTTATCAGGTGTGCTTATGCCGAGAATTCTGGTGCCGAATCCGGAATATACTATTGGGTGTTTTATAGGGGCCTTCTCGTTGAGGCCCAGGAATTTTCTGAACCAGCTCACCCCCTCTCCCTTGCAGATATAATCTGCATCAATGGTGTGCTTCAGGTCCGGCATGTTGGCAATATGCCCCCCCACGACTATTGTTGCCTTAGGCAGATGCGTGCGGATCAGCTCGCACATCTTTTTTACCTTTCCGATGTTCGGGATGATGGCGCTGATGCCGATGATGTCATACGAATTATCAGTGAGTTCATCGGTAAATCGTTCCAGGCTCGGGAAGTCCAGGAGCGTGCACGGGGCATCGATATTTTCTTTCAGGAGCATCAACCCGAATGAGCGATGAAACATGCGGAGTGAAAAAGGCCCCTGCTCACGGGTGACCTGGTTGTGGTAGAGCTCCATAGGGTTGATCTTCCGGCTCCCATACTCATCGTCCCTGGCATAGGGGCCGAATACGCTCGTTAATAATATGTTGGCTCGTGATCCGAGCGGATGCTTTGGGCTCATTGTTTCCATGGTTGTTCTCCTTGGGGAAAGATATGATGAGGTATATCGTCCGGATCAACAATATTAACAATCTAATTATTTGATTTCACATTATAATTACAATTCGTTTGCATATGATTTACGTAAGGAGGGCTTAAACAAGATTAAAGTGGTTCATAACTTAAAGTCTTGTGGCTGGAATAGGGGCCTGGAGCATGATGCTGTAGGCCCCGCTCCGGGTGACGATAAGGTGGTCGTGCAGGCTGATGCCCACCTGCGAGCAGATCTCCGTGAGTTGCCGGGTGAGGCGCATGTCCTGTTCGGATGCGTGAAGCGTGCCCGAGGGGTGGTTGTGCACGAGGATCAGTGCGGTTGCATTATGATCCATTGCAACCCTGAGGACCTCCCTGGGGTAGATATGGGCCGCATCAACAGTGCCCTCGGCCATGACCTGGGTATGAACAAGACGGCCTGCTGCGTTCAGGCACACCAGCATGAACTGCTCTCTTGTGCCGCCGCCGATCTCGGCCCTTATGAAACCCACCACGTCTTCGGGCCCGGAGATCACGCGGCCTGCATCGGCGTCAGGTTCCATATACCGGCTCACGCAGGCACGGGTGAGTCCCATGAGCGTGGAGGCATGTCCGCCCATGCCGTGGATCTCTTCAAGATGCTCATAAGGTGCATCGAGAACGGCCTGGAAGGTCCCGAACCGCTTAAGCAGAGCCTTGGCAAGGGGCTTGGTATCCTGACGGGGGATGGCATAGCCCAGCAGAAGCTCCAGGAGCTCATAGTCCTGGAATGCCTTTCTGCCCGACTTCCGGAAGCGGCCTTTCAGCCGGGTCCTGTGCCCGGTGTAAAGGGCCTTCTGTCCGTCCTTTTTCTTATCAGTCATGTCCACTATCCTTTACACACCCAGTGGAGTAGAATGACCACGGCAGAACCTCATTTTCATCCCTTTCCCTCAACGCATAGTAATCGGGGTTCAGCGGCCACTGCTTCAACAGGCGCTGCCATGCTGAGGCATCGTGACCGGCCAGTTCCACGATGAGCCCCAGTAGCTTCCTGTCACCCCGGGCGATCAAGGCCTGGAGAAACGCCCACTTCGGCCCTTCAAAGCTCACCGCGATATTGCTCTCCCCCTTCAACGCCTTTTCGATCCGTTTGATACATGCCTTGGCCTCATCAGGCCCGGTCATCGGTTGTCTCTCATAGGGGGTATGCGGCTTGGGGACAAAGGCATTGATGCTGACACTGAGACTGCCGATTTTTCTGTTGCCCTTGGATACCTGGATGAAGATCTGTCGGATGCGCTTGATGAGGTCCACGGTCTCATTGAGGTTGTCAAGGGTCTCACCCGGCAACCCCACCATGAAGTAGAGTTTGATGTCCCTTATTCCGCTGGCTACCAGGGCCCGGATATCTTCAAGGATAGCGGCATTGGTAATGTGTTTGCCCAGGGCATACCTCAGCCCCTCAGAGCCCGTCTCAGGGGCCAGCGTCACACCCTTGACCTGCGATTCGGCCAAGGCCTGCAGAAGGTCATTACCGATCATGCCGGGCCTCAGCGAAGGCGGGGCCACTTTCAAGCCTCGATCGCGCATTTCCCTGAAGATGGCCGGGGCATCGGGGTGGTTGTTGAGCGAGGTGCTCACCAGGCCTACCTTGCCGCGATGCCTGGCCGCCTCGTCGAACACAGGCTCAAGTATCGTAAGCGGTACTGCCCGGTAGGGGGCATATATCTCGCGGGCGCTGCAGAACTTGCAGGTAAAGGGGCACCCCCGGGCGATCTCAAGGAGGTACATGTCACCAAAGGCCGTATCTTTTGTGATGATGCTTGTGCAGGCCGGGTCATCCATCGGGTCAATATGGGAAGGCCGCGGCATGGGTCCCTCGAAACCTACGATGACTCCCTCTTCGTAGACGGGATGCATCCTTGATGGGATGTACACACCCGGCACAAGGCTCAGCCGGTCAAGGAAATCTTCATATCCCGAACTTGCGGCATATGATTCATGAAGGACGGCCGGCAGCGGCTCGCCATCACCGATGAAACAGATATCCAATGCATCGGCCACGGGCTCGGGATTAGACGTTATGGTCGCCCCGCCTGCCATCACAATGGGTTTACCCCTGCGGTCGCGAGCCGATACGGGTACATTGTTCGCCTTCAGAATCTTTATGGCCTCAATATAGTCGAGCTCATAGGAGATAGAAAAGGCTATGATGTGGAAATCCTGGAGCGGCCGGTCCGATTCCACTGAACGGGGGCTGTCCGTGAAGAACCGCTCGCACAGGATGCCTGGATGGTTGTTGAGCAACCGGTACATCTGCTGCAGCCCGAGGTTCGACATGCCTACCCAGTACGTGTTTGGGTAGACCAGGGCGACATTCAGCTTGCCGCCCGGGTCCTTGCGTACTGATCCGGTCTCATTCATATGCAGGTCTCAATAAGCGAAACCCCCTCACCCTTCCCCTCTCCCCCTGGTAGGGGGAGAGGGCGGGGAGAGGGGGCACTTGATCTGGAAAAACTACCAGCTGGCAGCAATTTGGATTCACTCAACATCAATACCTAAGCTCTTGATCTTCCTATGCAGATTGCTCCGCTCAACGCCGATTGAATCGGCAGTCTTGGATATATTGTTCCCGCACTGCTGGAGCTTGCGCTCGATAAAAATCTTCTCGAACCCGGCTCTGGCATCTTTGAGTTCCTGCATATCAAAGAGCTTATCCATCTCGGAGGTGGTCCTGGTTCCGAGCGGCATGATGTCATCGGCAGTAATGGTATTGCCCGGGGTCATGATGATCAGGCGTTCGATAATGTTCTTGAGCTCGCGCACGTTGCCCGGCCAGTCGTGTTGCATGAGCTTCTTGATGGCCCCCTCGGTCATAGTCTTCTTGCCGCCCTTCAGGGGGGAGAAGAGCTTGAGGAAATGATCCACCAGCTCAGGGATGTCATCCCTCCGGTCGATGAGGCGCGGCACATAAATAGGTATGACATTGAGCCGGTAATAGAGGTCCTGACGGAAGCGTCCCTCTGCAATCTCCTGCTCCAGGTTCTTGTTGGTGGCAGTCAGCACCCGTACATCCACCTGGATGGTCTGGGCGCCGCCCACCCGCTCGAAGCGTTGCTCCTGGAGGATACGCAGGATCTTTGCCTGGGTGGGCAGGCTCATGTCTCCGATCTCATCCAAGAAGAGCGTGCCGTTGTGCGCCAGGTCGAACTTTCCACGCTTGCGCTCGCTTGCACCGGTGAAAGACCCTTTCTCATGGCCGAAGAGCTCGCTTTCGATGAGCTCTTGAGGAATGGCGGCGCAGTTCACCTCCACAAAGGGATAGCTTGCCCTCCTGCTGTTCTTGTGAATGCGGCGGGATACCAGCTCCTTGCCCGTGCCGTTCTCTCCGAGGATAAGGACCCATGCATCCGTGGGGGACACGCGGTCGATCTGCTCCTTGAGCCTGAGGATGGCAGGCGAGTTCCCGATGATTTCATCGTCCTTCTCGGTCTTCTTCTTTAAGAGGGCATTCTCTTCCTCCAATGCCCGCAAGTGGATGGTGTTGTTGATGGTGATGATGATCTTGTTGAGGTCCAGCGGTTTCTCGATGAAATCAAGCGCGCCGAGCCTTGTAGCGCGGATGGCGGTCTCGATGGATCCATGGCCGGTCATGATGATGACCGGGATGGTGAATCCGGCTGCCTTTATCTCCTCCAGAATCTGAAGCCCGTCCTTGCCGGGCATCCAGATGTCCAGAAGAATGAGGTCCACATCCTGCTTCTCGATGATTTTAAAACCCTCTTCACCGGATGATGCAAGCAGCGTGTTGTATCCTTCGTCTTCCAGCCCGCCCTTGAGCGATAGCCTGATGTTCTCTTCATCATCCACAATGAGTATGGTGTTTTTCATTCTTACTCCTTAACGGGCAGCTCTATGCTGAAGATGGTGCCTTTCGGCTCGTTGTCCTTGACGCGTATGAATCCGTTATGGTCCGAGATGATACGGTTCACGATCACAAGTCCCAGTCCCGTACCCCCCTTCCTGGTGGAGAAGTACGGCTCGAACATGCGCTCTTTGACGATCTTGGGGATGCCGGGGCCGGTATCTATGATGTCCAGTTTTGCGATGTGGACCTCCGCATCATAACTGGTCTTGATCGTTATTTTCTTGTCGGGGCTGTTGCTCTCCAGGATGGCCGTCGTGGAGTTCTCAAGGAGGTTGGTGACGGCCCTGTTCATCTGGGAGCTGTCGATGTCGATCTTGGGCATGCCCTCATCAAGCTCGAGGGTGTACTCCATGGCCTGGTGGGCCTGACGATAGAGAGCTACCGCATCCATTACCACCTTGTTGAGGTCTTCAGGTACGGGCATGGAAGTGGGCATCTTGGCAAAGGCGCTAAATTCGTTCACCAAGCGCTTCATCATGTCCACTTCATTGATGATGACGCGGGTACATTCATCGAAGACCGCCGCATCATCACCGAGCTTGTCCATGTATCTGCGCCTGAGCCTCTGGGCAGAGAGCTGGATGGGGGTGAGAGGATTCTTCACTTCATGCGCGATCCTGCGCGCCACCTCCCGCCATGCAGCCATGCGCTGCATTCTCTGGAGCTGGGTAAGATCGTCGAATACGAGGACCATGCCTATCCGTTCGTTATTGTCACCATAGAGCACAGAGGCCTGGCCCAGCAGCGTCAGCCACTTCCCGCCTATTGACACGCTCAGCTGCTTCTGGATGGATGATGGTCTGGAGTTCTTTAATCCGGAGGCCAGCTCGGTAAAGATGGGCAGGTATTCACCCGACAAGACATCCTCTACATCCTTACCCATGGCCTTTGGGGAGGCAAGCCCGAGCATGGTCTCTGCGGAAGGGTTGATCATCACGATGCGGTCATCTCGATTGATCGTGATCACCCCGGTGGAGATGGTGTTGAGGACCGTCTCGATATAACGGGTTCTCATGGAGATCTCGTTGTACGCACTCTCGAGGTTTCTGCGCGATGCTTTGAGGTCATCCACCATGACGTTAAAGTCATCGACCAGGATCCCCAGCTCATCAGTAGCCTGGACATCGATCTTAAATCCCAGGTCTCCCTTGGAGATCTTCTGAGTACCTTCTACGAGTTTTTCTATAGGGTTGATGAGACCTTTGGCGATATTCAGCGCGAACCATACGGCAGAGAAGATCACGAGCAGGGTCACCGAGGTTAAGATGATGATGTAGTTCGTCTTGATGGGACCCTTGAGCCTGAGGTTCTGGGAATAGTCCTTGAATGAGCCTTTGATAAGACTGAGCCTCCCCGAGAGGCTCTCAGGTACAAAGTAGTCCACCACGAGAACCCCTACGATATCGGCCGGGTTAAATGATGATCGGATCGGCACGAATCCTTCAATAATGTCTGCTTTGCCTTTTCGCACGACCATGGACATGCCCTTGCCCTGCATGGCGGATCTGACGGTACCGGATTCAGTGGTCGGCATGGCCTCGGCCCGGAGGTTCGGCGAGAGGATCTTCGCCAATTCTTCTCCCTGGGCCGAGAAGACCACTACGGATGACAGCCTGAACAAGTCCATTTTCTCCTGTAGCATGGCTTTTAAGATATTGAGGTTTTCTTCCTTTAAAAGCCTGCCTTCGGTGATCTCCTTCGAGATGGAGCTTGCATAATGGATGGCATCCGCCGAGGCTTCCTGGTAGTAGATATTCGCCACATTCATGGACTCCTCGATCGCGTCCTCCACCTCATTGGAGAGCCATCCCTCCATGCTCCGGTTCAGGAAGACCACGCTTGCGAAGAAGAGCACGGTGGTGGGTATGATGGTAAGTGTCACAAAGGCGACCACGAGCTTGGTCCTGAGCCTGGTGCCCAACACCCCCCTCCTGCGTTCGAGCATGAGCTTCACCACGTTGCGGATCACCAGGAAGACCACCAGGATGAGGAGCACTACATTGAGGCTGATTATGGTGAACACGACTGCATTGCTGGATGGCACGAGGCTCAGGCTGCTCAGGTTCGTCTTTACAATGCTCATGAGAACCATCATGAGGATGATGGCTGCAACAATGATCATCTCCTTTGTCTTCTTGGACATGACGGCTACTCCTGATACTGTTGCTGCGTGCTTAAGAAAATCTGTTTTGCAAGTCGGATGTGCAGCGTGTGGTTTGCCTTAAAGGCGCTGATTCGGGATTGAAGGGGCGCTTGAAGGGTCCACAGATCGCCCAGGATATCCAGGACTTTGTGGCGAACGAATTCATCCGGGAAACGCAGACCCTCGGGATTGATGATGCGGTCGTGGTTCACTACGACTGCATTATGTAACCCACCGCCTAAGGCAAGCCCTGCGGCATGCATCATCTCCACGTCCTTGAGTCTGCCGAAGGTGCGGGCGGGTGCAATCCGGTGTACATAATCATGGCCGTTAAAGATGAACCGCTGCCGCCCTATGGCCGGGTCGGGAAAGTCTATCTCATAGGTGAGACTGAACGGCCCCGGTGCCGCCTCGATCCAGGCGCTTCCTTCCTCGATGCGGATAGGTGAGGCAAGCTCGATTGGGGTACACTCAAGACCCAAGCCCTCGGTGCCTGCCTCCTGAAGGAGCTCGACAAAGGGCAGGGCAGAACCGTCCATGGAAGGCATCTCCGAACCGCTTACCTCGATGAGGCAATCGGTAATACAAACGCCGTAGAGGGCGGACATGAGGTGCTCGATAGTGGATATGGCTACAGTCCCGTTGCCTATGGTCGTGTTCTGCCGCGTATCTACGACATTGGGCGGTGTTGCGGGGATTCGCTTTCCATTGCTGATGAAAACGATCCCTTCGGAATTGGGTGTCAGGTGCAACAAGGCTGTATCCCCTTTGTGGAGGCCGATGCCTTCGATCATCAGCTCTTTTTTTATGGTCCTGCGTTCCATGGCAGGTCCTAGATTATGTAAGGCTCACCCATTAGTCAAATCCTATTGTGTTTGGGCGCCATATCCCTGTCAGACGTGGAGCCTCACATTTGACAGGGCTTCATGAAATGCACTATAGAGCTATACTATGTTTGAACTCAGCCTACCGCACATCCTCCTTCTTCTGGTCATTGCCATGCTCGTTATCGGGCCGAAGAACCTTCCCGAGATTGCAAAGACTCTCGGCAAGATCTTCGGCGAATTCCAGAGGGCCGCTGACGACCTCAAGCGTGAGATTCGGACCTCATCCGAGACAAAACCGGCGGATAATCCCGAGCAAAAGGACGTGAAGAGCGAGGAATCTGCAGCAAAGCCCGAGAATAACACTGCGGCCTCGGACTCGACAGCCCCTCCTGAAAAAAATTCTTGATATCTTAAAAAAGGACTCCCGCGTGGATGATGAGAAGATGCCGGTAATCGATCACCTGGAAGAGCTCAGGTCGAGACTCATCAAGTGCTTTATCGCTGTTATAGCAGGATTCATCATATCATATTTGTTCTCCCAGCAGCTCTTCAGTTTCCTGACCTATCCCCTGGTCAAGGCCATGCCGAAGGGAGGCAAGCTTATCTACACCTCGCTGCAGGAGGCCTTTGTCACATACATGAAGATCTCATTCTTCGCAGGGCTTTTCCTGGCAGCACCGGTAATCTTCTACCAGCTCTGGAAATTCATAGTACCGGGCCTCTACAAGAGGGAGCGCACCTATGTGGTACCCTTTGTGATCGCGGCATGCATCTTCTTTATCATGGGGGCGTCCTTTGCCTTCTTTGTGGCCTTCCCTTTTGCATTCAAGTTCTTCTTGAGCTTCACCACGGAGCGCATCGAGGCCTTGCCCTCCATGAAGGAATACTTGAGCTTGTGCATCAGTCTCATCATAGCCTTCGGCATCACCTTCGAGCTGCCGGTAATCATGTTTTTCCTTGCCAGGATGGGCCTTGTGAATCACACCAAACTGAAAAAATCCCGTAAATACGCCTTCCTTATCATTGCCTGTGCTGCCGCCTTTCTTACCCCCCCCGATATGTTGAGCATGTTTTTGCTCATCGTCCCTTTATATATCCTCTATGAACTCAGCATCCTGGTGGTCTACTTCACCAGGGAAAAGAAGACCCCAACCGAAGATGTTGCGGGCTGAAATACCTTCCCTATGTCATTCCCGCGGAAGCTTCGAATCCAGACAGAGCATGCACCTCTAGTCCCTTCTCCCCTTGCGGGAGAAGGACAGGATGAGGGGTAATAAGAGAAGTATTCCGTGCATGAGCGTCAAAGTCTTGGTTTGCAGTATGGATAGAGTTAAATAAGACTCGTCATCTCTCTTTTGTTAAACCACATTTATTGTTACTTTCTTTTTGTGCAAAAAGAAAGTAACCAAAGAAAAGGCACCCCACTGAACCCGCCCTGAAGGGTCCGTTCGCTCGCTTGGAAAATCCGGGACGCGACGGAACTCGCTCCGTTTCACTCCGCTCAGACAACCGCCGCTTTACCCCGAATTTTCCTGCGCTCACTCACCGGGTTCAAAGGGGGAGAAAAAAACTCTTTCTCAGTTTCTTTCCGATGACAGTGAATAAACTTTCTTAATCTGGATAATTTTGAATAGAGAGAGTATTTGTTTGAAGTGGCAATACACCTTTGATCCACACCAACATCCAACACTGAAACATCAACACCTGTATGCACTAACTATACGGATATACTGCATGTGTGCTTCAGATAACAATGGTGATATACTGCAAAAGTGCAGTAAAGTAATTGAGAACCTAAAAATTATTATGGACTCAATATGAATCAGTTACCAAAATCAAGTGATGAATTGAAACAGATATTAAAAGCTGCTGCTAAGATGTCTGATCGCAACTACTTAATATATGATACCTTTAAAAGTATTACCGGTATTCCAATGAGTCTGATCTTGCGTCACTATGATTCTTGGACTGAAGCATGTAAAGACGCTGATGTAACACCAGGTCAAGCTTCTCCCCAAAACATCACACCCAGGTATAGTAAAGGTAAACACCATGCTCTGTCTGAAGTAAAACGTATTGCAGCGATCCTTGGTACAGATACTTTATCAAGAAGTGAGTTAAACAGCCATAACCCAGAAGTTAAGGCAGCTACTGTAGCAAATCTCTGGGGTGGATGGAACAAAGCACTAGAAGCAGCTGGTCTTAAGACACATCCTTTATTTTATGAAAATATCCCTATTGCAGAACTAGCGAAAGAGTTCCTTATTGTCTTCCATGAACTTAAGGGAAAAGTCCCAACCGCTCATCAAATCTCGAGAAGATCAAGACATGGGAAAAATACCTTCACGCGAAAGTTCGGCAGTTACTCAGCCTTTAAAATTAAAGTCATAGAGTATCTCCTTTCAAATGAAAAGCTGACTGCAGATGCACGTCTGGTTTTAGAAAGCTGTCTAGATAGCCTTGGAACCAAACATAGATTTGAAGCAGAAATATTGCCTCGTCCTCATGCAAAGGGACGGCATCTCGGTTTCCGAGCTTTTGCGTTCGCTCCAACCTATGAGGCCGAGGTTGTTTCCCTTTTCTCGTCTGTAGCTGACGAACTCGGGTTTGAAATCGTCGCCCAAAGATCTGCTTTCCCTGATTGTGAGGCTCGGCGTCTAATAGATAGAATTAGAAAGCGTTACGAGAAGTGCTTGATTGAGTTTGAGTTTCGGAGCAGTGACTACAAGAAGCACAGACATCCACTTAAAGGATGCAATCTAATTATTTGCTGGGAACATAACTGGGTAGATTGTCCCTTGGAGGTTCTTGAACTCAAATCTGAGATTAATCGTCTTCCAGGGTGGAAGTAAAAGGCCAACCATCGGTTCCAGACGGACGCGGGCTGTCGCCCGCGCACTGATGTCTGTCTTATGAATGACTTTGAAAAGGCAAGATTCCTACTCGTTTTTTTATCCCCCTTGAACCCGGTGAGTGAGCGCAGGGAAATCCGGGAGAAAGCGGCGGTTGTCTGAGCGAAGCGAGTTCCGCCGCGACCCGGATTTTCCAAGCGAGCGAACGGACCCTTTAGGGCGGGTTCAGTGGGGTGTACAGGTCAAGGACATAGGTAACAAAAAGTAAAGGGACATAGGTAACACTTTCCGGTTCATTTGAGCCT
>JBEKDT010000029.1:0-7754 GCA_050014195.1 Desulfomonilia bacterium
TTGAGATTGAGACTATCCTGATACTCGTTGTAGTAGCTGCTTCCCGGGGCAGCAGCACTCGTTCCCCCCTGGGCATAGTTCCGGCTGTAGGCCGAAGACGCCCCTACCTGGGGGTAATAATTCGCCCGCGCCTCATTGACCCTGCTTTGGCTCGCCTTGAGGCTCCCGGCCGCCCCCAGGACGGTGGGGTGGTTCTTCAGCGCTATCGTTATACACCGCGCAAGGTCGAGGGTCTCACCGGGCTTTATCTCATCAGCTGCACGGAGCCCTTGAGGATACAGGGCAATCATGCAAAGACATGATATGAAAAGCCATGAACATCGTATCATTTGTTTGTACCATCGTTCCGGCATAGTGGAATATTCAAAAAGACCTTTGTATTTAGTCATATACCTCAGGTGTGACATGCAAGCACTTTTAATTACATGATTGCATTCTATCCCTTCCTCACGATCATTGAACGAATCCTTAACCCCTTGTAGACGGATGGAGAGCCCAATTAGTTTACAGCTATATAATAATGTTTAAAAAATAAAGCAACTTGTTCGGCGTGAGGCGTCCATTCTTGGCTAGAAAGTTGCATTTGTTTTTAATCAGAGGTGAAGAAAAGGGATGAAGAGAAAATACCGCATCGCTGTATTCTTGAGTTTTCTGACGATCATCCTTGTTCTGATATTATCGGCATTTCACTTCGATTATATGGGCATGCCCGATCAGCAAACGGGTTCCGGCTTCCGGATCGAAACGCTTCACGAGTCCTCTTTTGCCGGAAATGATATGAAACCGGAGGCGCTTTTAGTGGTGGGTATTACCGCGCTCATGGCCGGAGGGGTATTGTGGTCGGTGGTAAATTATAAAGGGTGATCACCACAATTGTAACCAGTGTGAGATAAAAGTAAACCGGGTAACCTTTTTGAATCCAACCCATGTTTAGGATACACCCTCCACACCAGGTGTAGGGCTTGTGCTTGACACGTAGATAACGGGGTGACATATAAGTTGTCATGACAACATTGTTGGAGGGCGTGTTTGTCCTCCCCGGTCCGGGAGGATATCGCACACCATGAAGTATACAAGCTTTTCCATCAATAACTCACCCGGCTTTTGGGTTTACCGCATGCACACCCAGGGGGTTGCCACCTTGCGGAGATCTTTCCATGCTGCAGGATACGACCTGACACCGGAGCAGTGGGGTCTTATGGTTCGACTGCGGGAGCATGAGGGAATGAACCAGAGCCAGCTCGGGGAGAAGGCATATAAAGACCGGCATAACACGACGCGTATTCTCAACCAGCTGCATAAACGCGGTTATATTGAACGCAGGCCCGACGGTACGGACAAGCGTGCGTATAATCTTTTTCTGACAGAGGCCGGCCGTGCCGTTCAAGAGGCATTGACACCGGTAGTGCTGAACCACTATGCATGTGCTTTCAAGGGTCTTACGGATGAAGATCTCCGGACCATGCGCAGGATTCTTGAGCACATCGTGAATAACCTTGAAGGATAGAACTGGCATATGAATAAATGGGCATTCAGGTTACTGGTTATAGGAATCGTTCTGGCTGGTATATACGCAGTCATTTACTTCGTCCGGTCGCTCTCTTATGAAAGCACGGATGATGCTTATGTGGCCGGGGTGATCGTCCCTGTTTCGGCAGAGGTCAGGGGAAAGGTTGTGAAGGTATATATTAAGGACAACCAAGAAATCACTGCAGGCAACCCTTTACTCGAGATCTTTCGGGATGATTACACGCATGGGCTGACTCAGAGCAATGAGACCCTCTCTCAGGTAAAGGCCGAGGACAGCGAATTGCATGCATCGGTGGAGGAGAAGAAAAAGGCATTAGTACAAGCCAAGGCCAATCTCGATGCCGCCCGTGCCGAAGAAGACCTGGCAGATAAAGATGTGAAGCGTTATGAAAGATTATTGAAACGAAAGGTTGTAGCGCAAAGTCAGTTCGATACCGTTCAATCCCGCTGGAAGGTCGCACAAGCCCGGAGAGAAGCTGCAGAGGCTGCTGTTGCCGAGGCCGGAGCGGCGCTCGAAACGCTCAAGGCACGGCTGACCACCCAGGGATTCAGGATCAAAGAGGCGGAAACCTCTCGGGATCAAGCCCGACTGAATCTCTTAAGAACTGTTGTTACAGCGCCCATGTCGGGAAGGATAGCGATGAAGAATGTAGATCCGGGCAAATATGTGGAGCCGGGCCAGCCTCTTCTTTCCATTGTAAAAGAGGATACATGGGTAATAGCCAACTTCAAGGAGACGCAGATCAAGAAAATGTCTGTTGGACAGCCTGTAGAGGTTAAGGTAGATGCCTACCCGGGCAAGGTCTTCAAGGGTCATGTCGATAGTGTACAACCCGGGACAGGCGCGGTCTTCAGCCTGCTGCCCCCGGAGAATGCAACGGGTAATTTTGTCAAAGTGGTACAGCGTGTTCCCGTCAAGATCATCATTGATTCCCGGTTTGACCCGGTCCATCCATTATGGCCCGGCCTGTCCGTTGTTCCCTCTGTGGACATCACCCGGCAGACAGGCCCCAAGCTGATGAAAAAATAGAGGCCTTGTGGATAAGAACCACCCAAATCACAAATGGTTTATCACCATAACGGTGATGACCGGGACGATCATGTCCGCCATTGATACGAGCATCGTGAATGTCGCACTACCTCACATGCGGGGGTCCTTTGGGGCTTCTGTCGAGGAGATCACCTGGGTTGCGACAGGCTACATCCTCTCGAACGTCATCATCATGCCCATCGTAGGGCTCCTGAGTTCCCGGTTCGGACGTAAGAGGTTCTATAATGTATCCGTACTTTTGTTCACCTGTGCTTCCATGCTGTGTGGTTCTGCCTGGAGCCTGGGTTCAATGGTCTTCTTCCGCATTATTCAGGGCATCGGCGGCGGTGCGTTGATTCCTGTTTCACAGGCGATCCTCAGGGAAACATTCCCGCCGAAAGAGCAGGCGATGGCAATGGGGATCTACGGTGTCGGCGTCATCCTGGGACCGGCCATCGGGCCTACACTCGGGGGGTGGCTTACCGACAATTATTCCTGGCCGTGGATCTTTTATATAAATGTCCCTGTCGGCATCCTCAATACGCTGCTTGTCATCAAATTTATCGAAGACCCGCCCTACCTCGTCAGGGAGAAAAGGAAATTGGACTTCATGGGTCTTTTCTTCATGATGGTGGGTCTCGGCTCGCTCCAGATTATGCTGGAAAAAGGCGAGCAGAAGGATTGGTTTGCTTCCAACTTCATCATTGCTCTTGCCGTCTTCTCCTGCGTGGGCCTTTTGCTGTTTATCTGGCGTGAATTAACCACGGATTTCCCGGCCGTAAACTTGAGAATTTTAAGGGACATCAATTTCTCTTCAGGGACCTTCCTCGGCGGTATTCTCGGCATGGCCCTGATGGGCAGCCTCTTTTTGCTTCCGCTCCTTCTCCAGCAGCTCCTTGGGTACCCCGCCTTTAATTCGGGTATGGCGTTGTTGCCGAGAAGCATAGCCATGGGGCTTTCAATGCCGATCGGAGGAAGGCTCTATAACAGATTCGGTCCAAGGCTGTTGATCGGTGTGGGGCTCTTTGTGAACGCCGTTTCGTTCTACCAATTCTCACGCCTCTCACTCGATGTCGGTTATTGGGATATATTCATTCCCCAGTTCATGCAGGGTATCGGCTTCGGGCTTATATTCGTTGCATTGAGCACAGCGGCGCTCTCTACTATTGAAAAGAGCCTCATGACCGCTGCTACGGGGCTTTACAATGTAGTCCGGCAGGTTTTCGGCAGTGTAGGAATTGCCTTGGCCGCCACGCTGTTGACCCAGGGAGAAAACTGGAACAGGGCAGTGCTTGTAAAAAATGTGACGATCTTCAGAGACTCCGCATCCAATTCGCTGCGCGCGGTATGGTCATACCTGATATCCCAGGGTGTAGACCCTGTGGTCGCTAAGAGCATGGCCTTGAAGATGATTGAGGGAATGGTCATGAGGCAGTCAAGCATGCTCTCGTACAATCATGTGTTCTTTCTCATCGCAGTAATCTTCCTATTCTCAATACCATTGATCATCCTCATCAAAGATGTACGAATGAATGAAGGTACGGAGGTTGTCATTGACTGATGGATGAAAAGGAGGGACGCATGAAAGACAAAACTCATACTGCGATCACCATATCACGGCAGATGGGGAGCGGCGGCACGTATATCGGCTACCTGTTGGCAAAAGAGCTCGGCTACAAGTACATCGACCGGGAGATCCTGCGTCAGGCGGCCAAACACCTTAAAACAGATGCAACCTGGCTGGAAAACTATGATGAAAGATCCTCGGGTCTTCTCGCGAATATCTTAAGAGGGTTTTCTCTGGGAACACCGGAAACCACAAGTGTATCTCCTCTGAGCAGACCGGTTTACGATAGGGAGCTGTTCACCCTGGAATGCAGGATCATGAACGATGTTGTTGATCAGTATAGTGCCGTAATCCTGGGCCGGGGCGGTTTTCATACACTGAGAAACCGACCGGGCGTGATCCGGGTGTTTGTCCATGCCCCCCTGGACTTTCGAACCAAACGTTTGATGAAGGTGAAGAATATTGCAGATATCCAGGAAGCACAGGCGGAAATACTGGAGTCGGACCAGAGAAAGGCCAAGTTCATAAAGGACATGGTGGGGGTCAATTGGACCGATTCGTTGAATTATCATCTCTGCATCGACTCAAGCAAGATCGGCTTCCACACGAGCGTGAAAATGATTATGAAGCTCGTGAAAGAGGGTTCATGAGTCTTTACGGCATCGGAAATACCGGCTTAAAACCCTTCCTGGCTGCATCGGCAGGCCATACGGTTACACGCTCCATGGTGCCTTTGATGTTGCGGAACTGCACCATGACAAAGCCGGCATTCTTGTTCTGTCCCGTTTTATCGAATTCAACGCAGTTATAGGCAAGGATATCGATTCCAAGTTTACCTTTATCCTTGCACAGATCGGTGTCTGCCAAGGCATCTCTGATATCCTTCGGGTCAGAGGATGCCGCACGTTCCAAGGCATCGGCTATTACATAGACCGAGGCAAAGGCATCCACTGTCTCAGCGGTAAGGTCAAAACCGTATCTCTTCTTGATATCCGCATTCAGTGGAGCGATATGTGGTCTGTTCATGTCCGGCTCCCACTCTGATACGTCGAAGATATACTCGCAATTCTTTCCTGCACCCTTTATGAACCCCTGGCTGGAATGGCCTCCGCCTGTAGCAATAATGGCCTTTGCGCCCACCTTCATCTGTGCCATGGCGTTTACGAGCAGGATTGCATCAGATGTAAAGGAGGCCAAAAGGATGACATCAGGCCTTGCATTCTTGATCTTAACAACCGTTACCGTGAAGTCACTTGTGGTGCTTGCATAGGGTTCGGCCATGACCACTTTATAGCCGTATTGCCCGGCGAGCTTTGTCCATTGGTCTTTCATGGCTGTTCCCCAACCACCGTTTTCGTAGACAAAGGCACACGTCTCAATCCTTGTGCCCGCAGCCTTGCTCATCTCATTGAGAAACTTGAACTGGTCGCGGTTCCTCCAGCTGTCTTTTGCGGCAATGCGGAAGGTGTATTTTAGCCCACGTTCCGTGATCGTGTCTCTGACGGATACGGGGACCACGTATGGTATGCCGGAATGTTCGGCTGTCATGGTGGTGGGGTAGGTGACCGCAGAGTTCCAGGCCCCTGAGATGATGCTCACCTTATCGGTTTTGATGAGCTGTTCCGCCTCGGTCACGCCAAAAGAGGATTCTCCCCTGCTGTTTGTCCAGACATTCACCAGCTTGGCGCCGCCCAGAGACTTTATACCGCCTGCAGAGTTGATATCGTTGGTGGCTAGTTCGCATACCTTCTGGCTCTGGATGCCTGCCTGGGCCGAGGGGCCGGTAAGGGGCAGTATATTCCCGATCTTGACTTCCGACAATTTTTTAGCTTGCACCGTTGTGCATGACAAGAGGGCCAGCAGACTCACGATGAATACAAACACCATATGCACGTTAGTTATACGGCTCAAAAAATACTTGCCCATTCAACTCTCCTATAGGTCTTGGTTGTATATCTCATTTTCTGTACCGCATCTCAACAATCTATTCCCTGGCACCTCATGCCGAACGACTCGATCACATCATCCCCGGAGAATGGAAGATGTAACGCTCCCAGGTCCCGAAGGGACGTGAAGAAAGGAGCAGATAGGGCTTACGTATGGTGAACCCCAGGGAGAACGCAACGCCTAGGGCGGTTTTGTTGGACCCGGGAACCATCATGGTGAGTTCGGGGCTGAGATCCCGGGCGAGCCTTATGAAGGCTTTCAGTACGTCTTTATACGGTGCATCCTGTAGGGCTGCCAGCGGCCCGATGCGGCCGTCTGGCCAGAGGTAGCCGTAAGCGACCGCTCTGCCCTTATACCGGAGGAGATAGCCTGAAGCCTTCTTGTTCTCTTGGAAAAACTGATGGTGTCTTGCCCTGGTTGTGCCCAGAACCTCCTCATCGATGAGGTTTATATCCTCCCTTTGCCGGGAAGACCGGCCCAAGACCTCCCGAGAGGTGCCAAGGGGCGATCCGGGAGTGTTCCTGGCCGAACCCGGATCCAGGCTCAAGAGGTAGATGCTTTCGATGGGATACATGCCGTTAGCCATATACAGGGCAATGGATGCGGGGTTGAAGGCCATGGTGATAACGCTTAAGAGGTCGGCCCCGGCCCTGATGCAGTTCTCACGTGTCATGTTGAGTAACACCTTCCCGAGGCCCCGGCCCTGGTACTCCGGCAGGATGAAGAGGTGGGAGAGAAACCACAAAGACCCGCGCACCCAGCTGATGGTGGCGCCTACAACCTTTTGAGCATCTTCGGCTATAAAAAAGCCCTCGGGTTCCTCCCTCAGGGCAAAGGCGTAATAGGGGTTTACCGGATGATAGGCCGAGAGCTCTGTTCCGAACCCGTGAACGCGGTATACCTCCGAGACGGATGCCCAGTAGACATCCGAAACGGCCTGTATGTCTTCCATCTTCGCATGTCTGTAGGTGACGGCCATGATCCGGGGTCCTCATATATGATGAGGTATCGCTTAACAGAATAAAGGAATAACAATTTGATCTTTCATGGTGGAGCCGAAGGGAATCGAACCCTCGACCTCTTGAATGCCATTTATCTGTTAAGGATATCCAGTTTATGCATAGTGTTCTCTGTTGATAGGCATAGCTTAACAAATCAAGACATGAGGGGCAACCATTTTACATGGTGTTGCACCTTTTTATTTCCTGTCTGCTGCACAATTAGTGCACAAATTGACAGGGCAGGACCCCCTGGGGGAGACCGGAAATATGGGGACCCCATCCACTGGCTATCGAGGACCTTGCGACACACGAAAGGGGTAAAACAGTTTATACTATGGGTATGATTTCCAGATCACTTATTGGAATTTATACTTTGTCTCTCAGATTCGCGAGTAGAGATATTCGAATGAAACCTTCAAAATTGGTAAATCGTTTCTGATGGCACGAAAGCTATGATTTATGTTATTTAACAGCATATTGCCTTGCACTCAATATCTGTATATACTGTAATTGTGCTTGGGATAATTATATAAGTGAAGCAAAAGTGCAGTATAGTTAGTGCCCATCCGGAAACCCTTGTTTACAAAGAGCCAACGCTCTGAAAACGGGTCGAATTATCCCCTTCTTTGCCTTTAATATGTCCGATATACGCTCAGAAGGGAAGATATCTCCATTTTTG